>NZ_JCAJZV010000008.1:0-276401 GCF_059510435.1 Streptomyces sp. NTD107
ATCGTGCCGTGGTCACCGTGGTCCATGGCGACAGGATATGACCTGGTGTTTCCGGTCAGACGGCCTGGGTGGCCGCAGCGACGCGTTCGGTGCGCAGGGCGTCGTACCAGCGGTCGTCGACCGGGGGAAGGCTGGGCACGTCCAGGTGGAGGCGCAGCAGCAGATCGGCGATCTGGGGGTTGCGGGCCATCACCGGGCCGTGCATGTAGGTGCCGAAGATGGTGTCGCGCCAGGCGCCCTCGGTGCCGTCGCCGGTGCCGTTCCCGTTGCCGAAGCGAACCTTCGCGAAGGGGCGCACCCCGGGGCCGAGCTGCGTGACGCCCTGGTGGTTCTCGAAGCCGGTCAGCTGGGGCAGCCCGAGGCGTTCGTCGACGTCGCCGAGGACGTCGCCGACGCAGCGGGCTCCGGTGCCGCGGACGCTGATGACGTCGAGGAGGCCGAGGCCGGCTTCGCGCTCGCCGAGGTCGTTGATGAACTCGCGGCCCAGGATCTGGTAGCCGGCGCAGACGGAGAAGATGATCGCGCCGGATTCGGCGGCCTTGGTGAGGCCGCCGTCGCGGCGCAGGCGTTCGGCGGCCAGGCGCTGGGGGCGGTCCTCGCCGCCGCCGATGAGGTAGATGTCGCCGGTGGTGGGGACGGGCTGGTCGGAGCGGACGTCGACGCGTTCGACGGTGAGTCCGCGCTGGCGGGCCCGGCGTTCGACGACCAGGACGTTCCCCTGGTCGCCGTAGGTGCTGAGCAGGTCGGGGTAGACCCAGACCAGGCGCAGGCTTGAGGCGGTCATGGTGTGCTGGCCTTCCTTGGTGTCTGTCCGGTGTCAGTTGCCGACGACGCGGCGCAGGTCCTGGAACGCCGTGTAGTTGGCGATCGCCTCGATGCGGCCGGGGGGCAGGCTGCGGATGGCTTCGGCGGCGGTCTCGTAGACCTGGAAGTTCTGGCCGGCGACCTCCAGGCGTACGGCCAGGTCCAGGCGGCGGTCGCCGATGACGGCGATGGGGTGGCCGCTGAGCCGGGTGTAATCGACGTCCCACAGCCAGGAGGTGTCGGTGCCGTCGGCGCCACGGGCGTTGACGCCGAGGATGACGGGGGCGGGGGCCGGGTCGATGAGGGAGAAGGTTTCCAGCCAGCCGGCGGGGTTCTTGGCGAGCAGGAGCCGGATGTCGCGGCCCTCGTACTGGACGACGTCGTAGCGGCCGGCGACGGCGGCCACGGACTGCATGCGCTGGAGGGCGACCTGGGGGGAGATCCCGAAGGTGGCGGCGACGGCGGCGGCGGAGGTGGCGTTGGCCTTGTTGGCGCGGCCGGGGAGCTGGAGCTGGATGGGCCAGGAGGCGCCGTGCGGGTCGAGGACGCTGTCGCCGGACAGCACCCAGGTGGGGGTGGGGCGGCCGAAGCCGCAGCCGGCGCACTTCCAGTTGGTGTCGTCGGGGCGCTGGAGCACGCCGCCGCACGAGGGGCAGGACCAGGCGTCGTCCTTCCATGCCTGGCCGGCGGCGACCCATACGACGTTGGGGGACGAGGACGCGGCCCACACGATGAGGGGGTCGTCCGCGTTGGCGATGATGGTGGCCTTGCTGCCCTGGAGTCCTTCGCGCCAGTGCTCGGCCATCATGCGGGTCTCGGCGGCGCGGTCGAGCTGGTCGCGGGAGAGGTTGAGCAGGGCGATCGCTTTGGGGTTGACGTCCTGGGCGACGGTGATGAGGTACTTCTCGTCGACCTCCAGGGCTCCGAAGCGGGCGTCGGCGCCGCCGGAGAGGGCGGAGGTGATCCCGGCGGGCATGTTGGCGCCGAGGGCGTTGGAGACGACTTCGCCGCCAGCGCGCAGGGCCTCGGCGACCAGTCGGGTGGTGGTGGTTTTGCCGTTGGTCGCGGAGATCAGGACCACGTCCAGATGTCCGGCGAGCCGGGACAGCAGTTCGGGGTCGAATTTCAGGGCTACGCGCCCACCGATCACCGATCCGCTTCCGCGGCCGGCGGCGCGCGATACGGCGGCTGCTGCCTTGCCCGCCGTCACGGCCAGCCTGGCCCGTGGTGACAGCGGCGTGCTCTCTGACATCGTCCTGGCTCCTCCTTGCCCTAGACCGATGACCAGCCTATCGAGGTCTGTGGCGGGGCTCGCACCGCATCCGGTCAAGTGTGCGGCGTGGCGGGTGGGTTCTCGGTGCACTGGGTGGCTTTCACCCGTTTGCCCGGATGAAGTGATCATTACCATTTGTGGGCTTTAGGCTAATGGCAGTGAAGGGAGTGCTGGTGATTCTGTCGGTTTCCTGGGTGGTTCTGCTCGCGGTGCTGATGCTGGTGTTTTTCCGTAAGGACGGGCTGAAGCCGGTGCACGCGGTGGTGTGCGCGCTGTTCGGTTTCTATCTGTCGGGGACGGTGATCGCGCCGAGTATTACGGCGGGGGGTCAGTCGCTGGCTTCGCTGCTGGGGGGTCTGTCGCTGTAGGGGCGGCGGGGCGGGTCAGGTCGGGAGGACGGTGTGGGGGTCGTCGAGGATGGGCTGCCAGGCGAGCTCGGCGGCGCCCACCAGGCTGTTGTGGTCGAGGGTGCAGGGCTGGATGGTGGCGTTGCTGTCCTTGCCCCACAGGCTGTGGTCGCGGACGGCGGCGCGCAGCCGGGCGGGGGCGGCCTCCAGGAGCCATCGGTGCAGGCCGCCGAGGATGATGCGGTCGGGGTTGAGGATGTTGACGAGGCCGGCCAGGCCCTGGCCGAGGCGGTCGGTGACGGCGTGGGTGGCGGCGCGTACGGCGGGGTCGGTGCGGTATTCGGTGTGGATCAGGTCGCGGGCCTGGTCGAGGAGGGAGCCTTCGGGTCCCGGGGTGCGGCCGGCGGCGTCGAGGAGGGCGAGGGGGTCGGTTTCGACGTCGAGACAGCCTCGGCTGCCGCACTGGCAGGGGCGGCCGGCGGGGTCGACGGTGAGGTGGCCGACTTCGAGGGCGAGTCCGGCGCTTCCGGTGTGCAGGCGGCCGTCCAGGACGAGGGCGCCGCCGACGCCGCGGTGGCCGGTGGCGACGCACAGCAGGTGGCGGGCGCCGTGGCCGGCGCCGTGCCGGTGTTCGGCGAGGGCTCCGAGGTTGACGTCGTTTCCGCAGTGGCCGTCGTGGGCGAGTCCGGCGTCGGCCAGGCAGCGGTTGAAGATGTCGCGGACCGGGGCGCCGACGGGCCAGGCCAGGTGCAGGGGGCCGCGGGCGGTGCCCTCGGGTTCGGCGACGGCCGAGGGGACGGCGAGTCCGGCGCCGACGCAGCGCCGGCCGCTGGTGGCGAGGAGTTCGGCGCCGGCGGCGACGAGTTCGCCGATGACCTGGGCGGGGTCGGCGTCCACGGTCTGGCAGGCGGGGGTGGTGGCGACGATGGTGCCGCCCAGGGCGACGAGGGCGGCGCGGTAGCCGTCGGCGTGTACTTGGGCGGCGAGCACGACGGGGCCGTTGTCGGCGACGGACAGCCGGTGGGAGGGGCGGCCCTGGGCGCCGGCGGGGGCGCCGGGGCGGGCGTCGACGGTGATCAGTCCGAGGGTCTGGAGTTCGGCGGCGACGGCGCCGGCGGTGGCGCGGGTGACGCCGAGTTCGGTGGTGAGGACGGCGCGGGTGGGGGCGCGGCCGGTGTGGACGAGCTGGAGGGCGGGGCCGAGCGCGTTGCGGCCGCGTTCCAGCCTTGTACGAGAGCGGGTCACGTCCCTATTCTGACTTTGTGCCATCGATGAACAAATTCAGGGCCGGGTCGGTTCGCGGAATCGGCCGTGCGGGCGGCGGGGATCGGGCGGCGGATCCGGCGCTGCGCCAACTGCGGTACGCGCTCACGGCGTTCTTCGCGGTGGATGGTTTTGTGTTCGCGGGCTGGGTGGTGCGGATCCCGGCGGTGAAGGAGCAGACGGGGGCGTCGGCGAGCGCGCTGGGGCTCGCGCTGCTGGGGGTGTCGGCGGGCGCGGTGGTGACGATGACGCTGACGGGGCGGTTGTGTCAGCGGCTGGGGAATCATCCGGTGACGGTGGCCGCGGCGTTGCTGCTGTCGTTGAGTGTGGTGCTGCCCGCGCATGCTCATTCGGCGGTGGCGCTGGGGGTGATGCTGCTGGTGTTCGGGGCGGGGTTCGGGGGCATGAATGTGGCGGTGAACAGTGCGGCGGTGGATCTGGTCGCGGCGCTGGGGCGGCCGGTGATGCCCGGTTTTCACGCGGCGTTCTCGCTGGGCGGGATGGTGGGCGCGGGGGCCGGGGGGCTGGTTGCGGGGTCGTTGTCGCCGGCCTGGCATCTGTCGGCTCTGTCGCTGACCGGCGTGCTGGTGACGGTGGTGGCGGGGCGTACGCTGCTGGCGCATCCGGCGCCGCGCGCGCCGGAGTCGGCGGCGGAGACCGGGCCGGTGGAGCGGGGCGGGGCGGCGGCGGATGGCCGGGTGGGGTGGCTGGTCGTGGTGCTGGGGGTGGTGGCGGCGTGCACGGCGTACGGGGAGGGCGCGCTGGCCGACTGGAGCGCGCTGCATCTGCGGGAGACGCTGCTGGCGAGCGAGGGGCTGGCGGCGGCCGGGTATGCGGTGTTCGCGCTGGCGATGACGGTGGGGCGGCTGTCGGGCACGTGGCTGCTGCTGCGGCTGGGGCAGACCCGGGCGATGGTGGCGGGTGGCTCGGTGGCGGCGGCGGGGATGCTGGTGGCGGCGCTGGCGCCGTCGGTGTGGCCGGCGCTGGTGGGTTTTGTGGTGACGGGTCTGGGGCTGGCGAACATCTTTCCGGTGGCGATCGGTCAGGCGGGTTCGCTGGCGGGGCCGCGTGGGGTGGCGGCGGCGTCGACGGTGGGGTACGGCGGGATGCTGCTGGGTCCGGTGGCGATCGGGTTTCTCGCCGAGTGGTTCTCGCTGGCGGCGGCCCTGACCTCGGTGGCGGTGCTGTCGGCGACGGCGGCGGTCATCGCGTACGGGATGCGGGGCTCCGCGCCGGCGGTTCCCTGACCGGCGCGGGGGCCGGGCGGGTTCGCGGGCGGGGCGGCGGGGCCGGGCACCCACCGTGGCGGGCTCCGTGCCGGGTGGGTGCCCGTCGTACGGGCGGGTGCGGTGGTTATTCCTTGCGGGGCGGGGCGTCGGCGGGGCCGGCCGGTTCGGTGTCGGGGCCGGGCGCGGGGTCGGTGCGGTCCAGGGCGGCCAGGGCGCGGCGGGCGGCGGGGTGGTTGCGGACGATGCCGGCCAGGGTGGTGGAGCCGCGGGTGATCTGGGCGAACGCGTTCCAGGCGGGGCGGAAGCCGATGAGGGCGGTGTGCAGCAGCCGGTGGCGGGGGCCGAAGATGCCGATCATGCGGCGGCCGACGCCCATTTCGGCGCCGAGGCCGGACTTGATGGCGAAGGTGTAGTTGAGGGCCTGGCGGCGGGCGTCCACGGCGTCGGCCGCGTCCGCGATCCGGACGGCCCACTGGCCGGCGAGGCGGCCGGAGCGCAGGGCGAAGGAGATGCCTTCGCGGGTCCACGGCTCCAGCAGGCCGGCGGCGTCGCCGCAGACCAGGACGCGGCCCCGGGAGAGCGGGGAGTCGTCGCCACGGCAGCGGGTGAGATGGCCGGAGGAGATGGCGGGTTCGAAGCCGGACAGGCCGAGCCGGGCGGTGAAGTCCTCCAGGTAGCGGCGGGTGGCGGCGCCGTCGCCCCGGGCGGAGATGACGCCGACGGTGAGGGTGTCGCCCTTGGGGAAGACCCAGCCGTACGAGCCGGGCAGCGGGCCCCAGTCGATCAGGGCGCGGCCGGCCCAGTCGGCGGCGACCTCGGGCGGGACCGGGATCTCGGCTTCCAGGCCGAGGTCGACGGATTCGAGGCGGACTCCGACGTGGGCTCCTATCCGGCTGGCGCTGCCGTCGGCGCCGACGACGGAGCGGGCCAGGATCGTCTCGCCGCCGGCCAGGATGACGGCGACGGTGCGCCGGTCGGGGACGGCGGGGCCGTGCTGTTCGACGCGGGAGACGGCGGCCTTGGTGCGCAGTTCGGCGCCGGCCCGGAGGGCGGCGTCGACGAGGCGCTGGTCGAATTCGGCGCGGTTGACGAGGCCGAAGAGCATCCGCTTGGAGCGGCGGGTGCGGGAGAGTTTGCCGTTGAGGGAGAAGGTGACGGCGTGCACGCGGTCGAGCAGGGGCAGTTCGAAGCCGGGGGGCAGGGCGTCGCGGGTGGGGCCGATGATGCCGCCGCCGCAGGTCTTGTAGCGGGGTAGTTCGGCCTTCTCCAGGAGCAGTACCCGCCGCCCGGCTTCGGCGGCGGCGCGGGCGGCGGAGGCTCCGCCGGGGCCGGCTCCGACGACGACGACGTCCCACACCACTGTGTTCTGGGCTCCGCTCTCGCTGCTCACGCTGTCCGCTGCTCCCGCTGCCTGTCCGTTCCGTCCTCGGGTTGGCATCCTACGGTCCCGGGTGCGGGGTGGATCGCTGTGGGATGATCGGCTGTCATTCCCGGTCAGGTTCGCGGCCCGGGCGTGCCGGGGTTGGTGCGCGGGTGGCGGCGCACAGCTCAAGGAGCTTTTTATGCAGCACTCTTCCCCCCTGTCGCAGTCGCCGTCGCCGTCCGGTTCGCATGCGGGCATCGCGGCGTCGGTGGCGGGGCTGATGCCCGCGGCGCGCGAGGAGCTGGCGCAGTTGGTGGCGTTCCGGTCGGTGGCCGATCCGGAGCAGTTCCCGGTGAGCGAGTGCGAGGGGGCGGCGCGGTGGGTGGCGGACGCGCTGCGCGCGGAGGGCTTCTCGGATGTGCGGCTGCTGGACACGCCGGACGGCACCCAGTCGGTGTACGGGCTGCTGCCCGGTCCGCAGGGGGCGCCGACGGTGCTGCTCTACGCGCATTACGACGTGCAGCCGCCGTTGGAGGTCAGTGCGTGGACCTCGCCGCCGTTCACCCTGACGGAGCGGGCGGGGCGCTGGTACGGGCGGGGGGCGGCGGACTGCAAGGGCGGGGTGCTGATGCATCTGCTGGCGCTGCGGGCGCTGGCGGCGAACGGTGGGGTGCCGGTGACGGTCAAGGTCATCGTGGAGGGTTCGGAGGAGCAGGGCACCGGTGGGCTTGAGCGGTACGCGGAGCAGCATCCGGAGCTGCTGGTGGCGGACGCGATCGTGATCGGGGACACGGGGAACGTGCGGGCCGGGGAGCCGACGGTGACGGCGGTGCTGCGCGGGATGTCGATGGTGCGGGTGCGGGTGGACACGCTGGAGGGGAATCTGCACTCGGGGGCGTTCGGCGGGGCGGCGCCGGACGCGCTGGCGGCGTTGATCCGGATGCTGGATTCGCTGCGGGCGGCGGATGGTTCGACGGTGGTGGACGGTCTGGACGGGTCGGGGGTGTGGCCGGGTACGGCGTACGCGGAGGATGCGTTCCGGGCGGATGCCGGGGTGTTGGAGGGGGTGGAGCTGATCGGGTCCGGGGCGGTGGCGGACCGGCTGTGGGCGCGGCCGGCGGTGACGGTGCTGGGGATCGACTGCCCGCCGGTGGTGGGGGCGACGCCGTCGGTGCAGGCCAGTGCGCGGGCGCTGGTGAGTCTGCGGGTGCCGCCGGGGGTGGACGCGGGTGAGGGGGCGCGGCTGCTGGCGGAGCATCTGCGGGCGCGGGCGCCGTGGGGTGCGCGGGTGAGTGTGGATCCGGCGGGTGAGGGCCAGGGGTTCATGGCGGACACCTCCTCCCCCGCGTACGCGGCGATGGCGGACGCGATGCGGGCCGCCTACGCGGGTGCGGAGATGGCGGTGGTGGGGCAGGGCGGTTCGATTCCGCTGACGGCGACGCTGGCGGGGCTGTACCCGGAGGCGGAGATTCTGCTGATCGGGCTGAGTGACGCGGCGGCGCGGATCCATGCGGTGGACGAGAGCGTGGATCCGCTGGAGTTGGAGCGGATGGCGGTGGCCGAGGCGCTGTTCGTCCAGGGGTACGCGGCTCAGGTGGCGGAGAAGGCTGCGGGGGCGTAGCGCGGTCGGGGTGCCGTCGTCGGGCCGGTCAGTGGTGCTGCTGGTGGGCCCGGCGGCGGTACAGGGCGATGGCGCCGGTGAGGGCGGCCAGGGTGAGGGCGGCGCCGGTGAGCAGGATGGGGGTGTGGTCGCGTTGGGAGCCGCCGGTGCCGGCCTGGGAGCCCAGGGTGGGGAGGGTGGTGGAGCTGGCGGTGGGGGTGGTGGTCGCTGGGGTGCTGCTGGGGCTTGGGGTGGGGGTGGGGGTGGGGCTTGGGGTGGCCGCGGCGGCGGCGGTGTTGTCGATGGTGAGGGTGGTGCGGCCGTTCTGGCTGCCGCAGGTGAAGGTGACGTCGAAGGTGGTGCCGGGGCGGGCGGCGGGGTTGACGGTGGTGCGGGCGCTCTGGGCCTGGCCGGGGGTGCCGAGGCTAATGGGGTCGAAGACGCCGGATTCGGCGTGGGCTTCGTCGCCGGTGCAGCCGGTGGCGGTGAGGGTGATGGTGCCGCCGGGCCGGACGGTCTGCGGGGAGATGCTGAAGGCGAAGGAGCCGTTGTCCTGGGCGGGGAGGGGGGCGGCTGCGCTGAGGGCTATAGCGGTGAGCGCGGTGACGGCGAGGGTGGTCAGTGGTGGGGTCATGGGGGCTCCCTGGCTGCGGTGACGGGTTTCCGGTGCCGTGTGGTGGGTGAGGCTAGGCGGGGTGCGGGGCGTTCGGCCATGCGGATGGGGTGAACGGGTCACGGGTGCGGCCGTTCGGGTCAGTGCGCGCCGGTGAGGGTGGCGTACGCGACGACGTTGCCGGTGTAGCCGGTGCCGGGGTGGTAGCTGCCGCCGCAGGTGAGGACGCGCAGTTCGGGGTGTCCGGTGGCGGCGTAGACGCGTTCGGGGAGGGCGTCCTTGTCGTACACGGCGATGTCGTAGACGGTGAAGTCGAGGGTGGTGCCGTCCTCGCGGGTGATGGTGATGGTCTCGCCGGTGGTGAGGGCGCCGAGGGTGTAGAAGACGGCGGGTCCGGCGGCGGTGTCGACGTGTCCGGTGAGCACGGCGGTGCCCTGGGCGCCGGGGGCGGGGGCGTCGGTGTACCAGCCGGCGAGGTGGCCGGCGTCGGGGGGTGGGGCCTGGAGCCAGCCGTCGGGGTCCAGGCCGACCGGGGTGATGGGGGCGTCGACGCCGAGGGCGGGGATGGTGACCCGGGTGGGGGTGGCGGCCGGCTGGGGCGGGTGGGCGGGCTGTGCGGTGCCGCTGTCGGTGCGGTGGTGGGGGGCGGGCTGGGGCGGGCCGCCGGCGCCGGTGGCCTGGTACATCAGCTGGAGGCCGAGGACCAGGGCGCAGCCGAGGGCGGCGGCGGCCAGCCGGGTGCCCCAGGTGTCGTGGTCGTGGGGCTGCTGCTGGGTGGATAGGTGCATGGCGGTTCACCGTTGGTGGGGGTCTCCCCCGGTGTGGGGCCGTCAGGCACACGGTAGGGCGCGGGTGGCGGGTTCGCGATTCGGCGGGGTGCGGGGTCAGTGGCCGACCGGGACACCGGCTTCCAGGTTGAGGGGGCGGCCCTGGGTGCGGGCGTGCAGGGCCCAGCGCAGGCGGTCGAGGCGGTTGGGGGAGAGCAGGGTCCGGGCTTCGTCCTCGGTGGTGAAGCGCCAGGCGCGCAGTTCGTCGGGGGGCAGTTGGATGGTGCGGATCTGGTCGGGGGTCAGCCGGCGGCCGTCGAAGAGCAGGCGCAGGCCGCCGGGGCGCGGGGGGTGTGGTGGTTCCCAGTCGACGATGAGGAGGTCGGGTGGGTGGGGCAGGCGCAGGCCGAGTTCTTCGGCGACTTCGCGGAGGGCGGCGCGGGCGGGTGGTTCGCCGGCTTCGACGATGCCGCCGGGGAATTCCCAGCCGGGTTTGTAGGTGGGGTCGACCAGGAGGAAGCGGTCCTGGTCGTCGAAGAGGAGCATGCCAGCGGCGAGGGTTTCGGCGCGGGGTGGCGGGGTCTGGACGATGGGGCAGGCGCCCTGGTCGCGGCTGATGGCGTCGGCGATGGCTTCGGCGGTGCGGCGGGGGGTGTGGTGGTGGGTGTCGATGGTGTGGGCGTCGTGGGTGAGCCAGGGCAGTGCGGTGGTGTAGTGGGGTAGTTGGGTGAGGTGCCAGCGGCGGGTGGAGTCGCCGTCGGTGGTGGCGAGGTGGTTGATCCGGGCGCGCAGGAACGTTTCTTCAAGGTGTAGCAGGAAGTGCCGTACCGCGATCCCCCGGGCGGCCAGGCCGCCGAAGATCTCGTCCCGGTGCTCCTGGTGCAGCAGGGTCATCGGGACGATGAGCGGCCCCGGGATCTCGGACAGCAGCGCGGCGGCGGTGTCCACCAGCAGCCGGCGCCAGGACGGCAGTTCGCTCACGTCGTCGACCTGGGCCAGCCGCTCCTTGGGGAGCGTGGCGCGCAGGCTGGCGCCGACCGGCTCCGGTTCGAAGAGCCGGCTGCCCGGCAGCAGGTCGGTCAGTTCGCGTGCGGCCGTGGTCTTGCCGGCACCGAATGCGCCGTTCAGCCAGATGATCACGGATCCCCCTCCTTTTTCGCCCGTGAGTCAGTTGCCCGCTTGTCCCGGTATCAAAAACGTGTCCGAGCCGCTGTGGCAGACGGCGGCGGCGCCGACCAGGCCCGCGTCGGTGCCCAGTTGGGCCGGGAGCACGTCGATGCCCCGGACGAAGGGCAAGGTGGCGTAGGTGTGAAGGGCCCGGCGCAGTGGGGTGAACAGCACCTCGCCGGCCTGGCTGACGCCGCCGCCGATGACGACGACGTCGAGTTCGACCAGGGTGGCGGTGGCGGCGATGCCGGCCGCGAGGGCGCGGGCGGAGCGTTCGAAGGCGGCCAGTGCCACGGGGTGTCCGGTGCGGGCGTCGGCCGCGACGGCGGTGGCGGTGGGTTCGGTGCCGGGGGCGGGTCGCCAGCCGGATTCGGTGGCCCAGCGGGCGATGTTGGTGCCGCTGGCGATGCGTTCGACGCAGCCGCGGCTGCCGCAGGGGCACGGGTCGCCGTCGAGGTCGACGCTGATGTGGCCGATGTGGCCCGCGTTTCCGGTGGGGCCCGGGCGGAGTCTGCCGTCCAGGATCAGTCCGCCGCCGACGCCGGTGGAGACCACCATGCACAGGGCGTTGTCGTGGTGGCGGGCGGCACCGCGCCAGTGTTCGCCGGCGGCGATGGCGGAGCCGTCGCCGAGCAGGGTGACCGGCAGGGCGCCGGTGGTCTCGCGGATGCCCGCCACGAGGGGGAAGTCGCGCCAGGCGGGGATGTTGACGGGGCTGACGGTGCCGGTGCGGGCGTCGACGGGGCCCGCGCTGCCGATGCCGATGGCGCGGACGCGGTGCCAGCGCTCGTCCGCCATCAAGGTGCTGAGCGTGCCGGTGACGGCGGCCAGTACCCGCCGGGCGTCCTCCCGGGCGGGGGTGGGGCGCTGGGCGCGGGCCAGCAGGGTGCCGTCGCCGTCCACGAGGGCCGCCGCGACTTTGGTGCCGCCGATGTCCACGGCTGCGACAAGATCCAGGTCCATGGGGTGGAAGCCTGTCCGGAACGGGGCGGGTTGTCCAGTGCGGGGCCGCTCTGGGGGCGGCGGGGAGCCTCGGTGCGGGTGTCCGCCTTGGGGCCGAGGGACGGCCCCAAGGCGGGGACGCAGACGGGGAGACGGGACCGGGAACCAGGCCGGAGACACGCCGGGCAGGACCGGCAAGGGATCGGAGGCCACCGGCCAGAGGCAGGAGCAGGACAGGAGTCGGGCCCCCGAGGCGCAGGCTGGGGGCAGGCCGGAGACACCCCAGGCACGGCTGGCAAGGGGTCGGCGGTCAGATGGGTACGGGTCAGACCGGAGGCGGGCCAGGGGCGGCCGGCAAAGGGCCGGAGGTCACCGGGCACGGGAGCGGGCCGGGGCCGGGGCGGGGGCGGGCCGGGTGGCCGGCGAGAGGCTGGCGGCCAGCCGAGCACGGGGCAGGCCAGGAGCGGGGGCGGGATGGAAGCCGGCAAGGGTCGGCGATCAGTCGGGTACGGGGACACACCAGGGGCGGGCCGGAGGCAGGTCAGGGTGGTCGGCAAGGGGGCGGGGGTCGGGGTGTTCCGGGGGGTTGTTTCGTGCTGGAGTCCGGGGTTGTTACGGGGTGGGGCGTCCCAGGGTGTGCAGGGTGGTGGGGTCGGCTCCCGTGGTGGTGGTGAGTTCGGTGGTGTCGATGGCGCCGCAGTGCCAGCCGCGCAGGAGGAAGCCGGCCAGGGCGCGGGCGGTGGCGGGTTCGTCGAGGACCGTGCCGTCGGTGTCGGCGGCCAGGTAGGCGGCCAGGCGGCGGGCGGCGGCGGGCAGTCCCTGGCGGTAGAAGGTGTAGACGGCGGCGTAGCGGGTGGGCAGGTGGCCGGGGTGCATGTCCCAGCCTTGGTAGTAGGCGCGGGCCAGGGAGCGGTGGACGAGGGCGTGGTGGTGGCGCCAGGCGTGGTGGACCTGGGTGGTGTCGCCGGTGGGCAGGAGGTTGGTGGAGCCGTCGGACAGCCGTACGCCGGTGCCGGCCGCGGCGGCTTGCATCACGGCTTTGGCGTGGTCGGCGGCGGGGTGGTCCAGGGCCTGGTGGGCGGCGCTGACGGAGCAGGCGGCGCTGTAGTCGAAGGTGCCGTAGTGCAGGGCCTCGACCCGGGTGGGGGCGGCGGCGATCAGGCGGGCGACGGTGGCGCGGCCGTCGGCGCCGATGATGGCCTGGGTGGTCTCGATCTGGATCTCGAAGGTGAGGCGGCCCGGGGGCAGTCCGGTGGCCTGCTCGAACGCTTCGCACAGCCGGGCCATGGCGGTGACCTGTTGGGGGTGGGAGACCTTGGGGAGGGTCAGGCGCAGTTCGGCGGGGAGCGGGCCGGCGTCCAGGAGGGCGCTGAGGAAGAGGTCGAGGGTGCGGATGGCCCGTTCGCGTACCGGTGCTTCCAGGCTTTTGAAGCGGATGCCGATGGAGGGCGGGGCGGTGCCGTGGCGCAGGGCGGTGGTGAGGTGGGTGGCGGCGCGCAGTGCGGTGGCGTCCTCTTCGGGGTCGGGGCGGTGGCCGTAGCCGTCCTCGAAGTCGATGCGGAGGTCTTCGACGGGCTCGTGGGCGAGTTTGGTGCGGACCCGGTGGTAGATGTCGGCGGCGAGGTGGTCGGGCAGGCCCAGGACGGCGGCGAAGGCGGCCGGGTCGGGGGCGTGTTGGTCCAGCAGGGCGAGGGCGGTGGTGCCCCAGGCCGGGGCGGTGCCGGGTTCGAAGCGGTCGGCGGGTACGTAGACGGTGTGGACGGGTTGCCGGGTGGTCGCTTCGCCGGGGTAGTGCCGGGCCAGGTGGGCGTCGACGCCGGCGAGGGCGGCGGCGATCTCGCGGCCGGTGGCGGCGGGGATGCTGGTACGGGCCTGGCTGTGGTCCATCGACGGCTCCTCCGGCCCGCTGTTCAACATTTCGTTGAACGAAGCTAACCGGCGCGGGCCGGGAAGACAACGGCGCCCGCCGTACGGCGGGCGCCGGGAGGCCGGGGCCGGGTCAGCTCTTGCGGGCCTTGATTTCCTCGGTGAGCTTGGGGAGTACCTCGAAGAGGTCGCCGACCACGCCGTAGTCGACGAGTTCGAAGATGGGGGCCTCGGAGTCCTTGTTGACCGCGACGATGGTCTTGGAGGTCTGCATGCCGGCCCGGTGCTGGATCGCGCCGGAGATGCCGGCGGCGATGTACAGCTGGGGGGAGACGCTCTTGCCGGTCTGGCCGACCTGGTGGGAGTGCGGGTACCAGCCGGCGTCGACGGCGGCGCGGGAGGCGCCGACGGCCGCGCCGAGGGAGTCGGCGAGGGCCTCGATGACGGCGAAGTTCTCGGCGCCGCCGACGCCGCGGCCACCGGAGACGACGATGGCCGCTTCGGTGAGCTCGGGGCGTCCGGTGGACTCGCGCGGGGTGCGGGAGGTGACCTTGGTGCCGGTGGCGGCGGCGCTGAAGGTCACGGTGAGGGGTTCGGCGGTGCCGGCGGCGGGGGCGACCTCGGGGGTGGCGGAGTTGGGCTTGACGGTGATGACCGGGGTGCCCTGGGTGACGCGGGAGGTGGTGGTGTAGGCGGCGGCGAAGACCGACTGGGTGGCGAGGGGGCCCTGGTCGTCGGTGGTCAGGTCGACGGCGTCGGTGATGATGCCGGAGCCGAGGCGTACCGCGAGCCTGGCGGCGATCTCCTTGCCCTCGGGTGAGGAGGGCAGCAGGACGGCGGCGGGGCGTACCGCTTCGTGGGCGGCCTGGAGGGCGTCGACCTTGGGGACGATGGCGTAGTCGGCGAACTCGGGGGCGTCGGCGGTCAGGACGCGGACGGCGCCGTGTTCGGCGAGTACGGGGAGGGCGGTGTCGGCGCCGGTGCCCAGGAAGACGGCGACGGGGTCGCCGAGGCGGCGGGCGAGGGTGAGCAGTTCGAGGGTGGGCTTGCGGACGGCGCCGTCGAGGTGGTCGACATGGACGAGGACTTCAGCCATGGTGATGTCTCCTGCGGAGGGTGCGTGCGGCGTGCGGTGGGGCGGGCGGCGGTCAGATGAACTTCTGGCCGGCGAGGAAGCCCGCGAGTCGCGCGGCGCCCTCGCCCTCGTCGGTGACGATCTCGCCCGCGGTGCGCGCCGGGCGCTCGGTGGCGGAGGTGACCTCGGTGCGGGCGCCGGTCAGGCCGACCTCGGCGGCGTCGAGGTCGAGGTCTTCCAGGTCCAGGGCTTCGACGGGCTTCTTCTTGGCGGCCATGATGCCCTTGAAGGAGGGGTAGCGGGCCTCGCCGGACTGGTCGGTGACGGAGACGACGGCGGGCAGCTGGGCGCTGAGGTGCTCGGTGGCGGTGTCGCCGTCGCGGCGGCCGGTGACGGTGCCGGCGGCCACGGTGAGTTCGGACAGCAGGGTGGCCTGGGGGACGGCGAGGCGTTCGGCGAGCATGGCGGGCAGGACGCCCATGGCGCCGTCGGTGGAGGCCATGCCGCAGATGACGAGGTCGTAGCCGATGTGCTCGATGGCCTTGGCCAGGACGAGGGAGGTGGCGAGCGCGTCGCTGCCGTGCAGGTCGTCGTCCTCGACGTGGACGGCCTTGTCGGCGCCCATGGACAGGGCCTTGCGCAGGGCGTCGGCGGCGTCCTCGGGGCCGACGGTGAGGACGGTGATCTCGGCTTCGTCTCCGGCCTCGCGGGTGCTCTCGGCGATCTGGAGGGCCTGTTCGACGGCGTATTCGTCGAGTTCGGACAGCAGGCCGTCGACGTCCTCGCGGTCCAGTGTCCAGTCTTCGGCGAAGTGCCGGTCACCGGTGGCGTCGGGCACGTACTTCACACAGACAACGATCCTCAGGCTCACGCCCGGCTCCTTAGATCACCCGGTTGTTACTGGTCAGTAAACCCAGCCTATATGCCGCCATCAAGCATGCCGCAATGTGACCTGCGCTACCCGCCGGTGCGGCCGGTGGCCGGTCCGCCCGGCGGCCCGCCCCCCGCGCCGCTCACCGCCTCGCCCAGCGCGGCGATGACGTCGGCCTTGCGGGGCAGCCCGGTCGCGCGGCGCACGGTGTGCCCGGCGGCGTCCAGGACCAGTACGGTGGGGGTGGCGGTGACGCGCAGGGCGCGGACGGTCTCCAGGTGGGCCTCGGCGTCGATCTCCAGATGGAGTACGCCGGGCACCATGGCGGCGACCTGTGCCAGGACACGTCGGGTGGCGGCGCAGGGCCGGCAGAAGGCGCTGGAGAAGTGCACCAGGGTGGCCCGCTCCCCCAGCGGTCCCGGGACGCCGAGCGCGGCGGCCGTCAGCGGCGGCCCGGGGTGCTCGCGGCCGTTCATCGTCACTCTCCGTCCGCTCAGGTCGATGGCCCGGGCTAGCCAATCACACCGGTATCGGGGCACTATCTGCGGATGCCGGAAGTTACGGCAGCGTAGGTTGTGCGCGGTCACCGCGATCGCACGAATGAAGGGTCCCGCATGGCAGAGCTCGTCTACCCGCCGGTCATCGCCGCCGCCAGGACGATGTTCAAGGCGCTCGATCTGCGCCTGGACGTCGTCGGCAGCGAGCATGTGCCGACCTCCGGGGGTGCCGTGCTGGTCAGTAACCACATCGGATATCTGGACTTTGTCTTCGCCGGGTTCGCGGCCAGGCCGTCCAAGCGGCTGGTGCGGTTCATGGCGAAGGACTCGGTGTTCCGGCACAAGGTCTCCGGCCCGCTGATGCGGGGCATGAAGCACATCCCGGTGGACCGCAAGCAGGGCGAGCACGCGTTCAACCACGCGCTCCAGTCGCTGCGGGCCGGGGAGATCGTGGGGATGTTCCCCGAGGCGACGATATCGACGTCGTTCACGCTGAAGAAGTTCAAGTCGGGCGCGGTACGGATGGCGCAGGAGGCCCAGGTGCCGCTGCTGCCGGTGGCGCTGTGGGGCACCCAGCGGGTGTGGACCAAGGGCCGCAAGCGGGATCTGCGCCGGCGGCACTATCCGGTGACGATCCGGATCGGGAAGCCGATGACGGCCGACCCCGGCGAGTCGCCGCTGTCGCTGACCGAGCGGCTGCGGGAGCGGGTGCAGGAACTGCTGGAGACGGCCCAGGCGGCGTATCCGGAGGGGCCGCGCGGCCCGGAGGACACGTGGTGGCTGCCGGCGCATCTGGGCGGTACGGCGCCGGCGCCGCGGCAGGCGTAGGAAGGTGCGCGCGCCTGCCCGGGCGGATGGCCCGGGCAGGCGGGTGGCGGGCGCGGCGGGGGTGCCGTTCGGCGGGCTCAGCGGGCCATTTCCTCGCGCAGGGCGGCCAGGAAGCCGTCGACGTCCCCCTCGGTGGTGTCGAAGGAGCACATCCAGCGAACGTCGCCGGCGGACTCGTCCCAGAAGTAGAAGCGGTAGCGCTTGCGCAGCCGGTCGCTGACCTCGCGCGGCAGCCGGGCGAAGACGGCGTTGGCCTGGACCGGGTGGAGGATCTCCACGCCGTCGACCTCGCGGACGCCGGCGGCCAGCTTGGCGGCCATGGCGTTGGCGTGCCGGGCGCTGCGCAGCCACAGGTCGCCGGCCAGCAGTGCCTCGAACTGGACGGACACGAAGCGCATCTTGGAGGCGAGCTGGAGGGACAGCTTGCGCAGGTGCCGCATGGCGCGCACCTTGTCCGGGGCGAGGACGACGACGGCCTCGCCGTACAGCAGGCCGTTCTTGGTGCCGCCGAAGGAGAGGACGTCGATGCCGGCGTCGGTGGTGAGGGCGCGCAGGGGGACGTCGAGGGCGGCGGCGGCGTTGGCGAGCCGGGCGCCGTCGAGGTGGACGGTCATGCCGCGCTCGTGGGCGTGGTCGGTGATGGCGCGCAGTTCGTCCGGGGTGTAGAGGGTGCCCAGTTCGGTGCTCTGGGCGAGCGAGACGACCTGGGGCATGGCGCGGTGTTCGTCGTCCCAGCCGTGTGCCTCGCGGTCGATGAGGGCGGGGGTGAGTTTGCCGTCGGGGGTGGGGACGGTGAGGAGTTTGATGCCGCCGACGCGTTCGGGGGCGCCGCCCTCGTCGACGTGGATGTGGGCGGTGTCGGCGGTGATGACGGCGCCCCAGCGGTCGGTGAGGGCCTGGAGGGCGACGACGTTGGCGCCGGTGCCGTTGAAGACCGGGTAGGTCTCGGCGCGGGGGCCGAAGTGGCCGCGCAGCACGTCCTGGAGGTGGCGGGTGTAGTCGTCGTCGCCGTAGGCGCCCTGGTGGCCGCCGTTGGCCAGCGCGAGGGCGGCGAGGATTTCGGGGTGGGTGCCGGCGTAGTTGTCGCTGGCGAAGCCGCGGACGGTGGGGTCGTGGTGGCGGCGGGCGTCGGTGCCGGTGTTATCGGTGTCGGTCGGTGTCACGGCTGGGGGGTGAGCCACTGGCGGGTTCCGTTCACTTCCTCGGTGGGCCGGCTCCATTGGCCGCTGATGGCCTCGGCGAGGTCGGTGACGTCGGTGAAGCCGGGGAATGTGGCGTCCGGGCGCTCGGCGCGCAGCGCGTCGTGCACCAGGGCCTTGACGATCAGGACGGTGGCGGCGGCCGGGGGCCGGCCGCTGTCGGTGGCGGCGCCGGCCTTGCGGAAGCCGTCGGCCAGGGCCAGGGTCCATGCCTCGGCGGCGGCCTTGGCGGCGGCGTAGGCGGCGTTTCCGGCGGTGGGGCGGGTGGCGCCGGCCGCGGAGACGAGGATGTAGCGGCCGTTGCCGCTGCGGGCCAGGGCGCCCTCGAAGGCGAGGGAGGTGTGCTGGACGGTACGGATCAGCAGGTTGTGCAGCACGTCCCAGTCGGCGAGATCGGTGTCGGCGAAGGAAGCCGAGCCTCGCCAGCCGCCGACGAGGTGCACCAGGCCGTCGACCCGCCCGTACTCCTTCTCGGTTCTGGCGGCCCACTGGCGGGCGGTGTCCAGGTGGAGGAGGTCGACGGTGTCGCCGGTGACGGTGGCTCCGCCGTGGGCGAAGCGGGCGGCGTCCACGGCCTGGGCGAGGCGCTGGGGGTCGGCGTCGGCGGCCACCACGGTGGCGCCGGCCCGGGCCAGGCGCAGCAGGGTGGCGGCGCCGGCCGGTCCGGCGGCGCCGGCGACGGCGACGACCGCGCCGTCCAGGGGTCCGGTGGGCTTCGCTGCGGTGGTGTCGGTCATCGTCCCTCGCCTCCTCGGTGCTCTTTCATCATGGCGCGGCGGCGGGTCAGGCCGCCTGCCGGGCGGGGGTGTCCGCGGTGATGCCCCGGGTGGATTCGATCACCTTGCGGAGCTTTTTGGCCAGCGCCTCGTAGAAGAGGCTGAGCGGGAACTCGTCGGGCAGGACGTCGTCGACGAGTTTGCGCGGGGGCTGGGTGAGGTCGAGGGCCTCGGGTCCCTTGGCCCAGGTGGAGCCGGGGTGCGGGGCGAGGTAGCCGGAGACCAGTTCGTACGCCTTGAACCAGTGGACGATCTTGGGGCGGTCGATGCCGAGCCGGTAGAGGGTCTCGATCTCCTCGCGCAGCCGGACGGTGAGTGCGCGGGCGTGGTCCCAGTCGATGTGCAGCCGGTTGTCGGTCCACCGGAGCGCGCCGTTCTGGTGGAGGTAGGCGAACAGCAACTGGCCGCCGAGGCCGTCGTAGTTGCGGTTGCGGGCGCCGGTGACGGGGAAGCGGAAGATGCGGTCCAGCAGGACGGCGTACTGGACGTCGCGGGCCTGCGGCAGGCCGTCGCGTTCCAGTTGGACGGCTTCGTGGAAGGCGGTGAGGTCGCAGCGCAGTTCCTCCAGGCCGTACATCCAGAAGGGCTGGCGCTGTTTGATCATGAAGGGGTCGAACGGGAGGTCGCCGTGGCTGTGGGTGCGGTCGTGGATCATGTCCCACAGGACGAAGGTGTGCTGGGTGCGTGCCTGGTCGGTGAGCAGGCCCTGGGCGTCCTCGGGGAGGGTGAGGCTGGTGACCTCGCCGGCGGCGGCGATGACCTTGCGGAAGCGGGCGGCTTCGCGGTCGCAGAAGATGCCGCCCCAGCTGAAGCGTTCGGGGGCCTCGCGGACGGCGATGGTCTCGGGGAACAGGACGGCGGAGTTGGTGTCGTAGCCGGGGGTGAAGTCCTCGAAGGTGATGCCGAGGAACATCGGGTTGTCGTAGCGGGTGCGTTCCAGTTCGGCGAGCCACTGCGGCCATACGACGCGGACCACGACGGCTTCGAGGTTGCGGTCGGGGTTGCCGTTCTGGGTGTACATGGGGAACAGCACCAGGTGCTGGAGGCCGTCGGCGCGGTGGGCGGCGGGGGTGAAGGCGAGCAGTGAGTCGAGGAAGTCGGGGGTGCCGAAGCCTTCGGCGGCCCAGCGGCGCAGGTCGGCCTCCAGGGCGCGGTGGTAGGCGGCGTCGTGCGGCAGCAGGGGGGAGAGCGCGCGCAGTTCGGTGACGACGCGGTCCACTTCGCGTTCGACGGCGGCGCGGGTGGGGGCGTCCTCGGCGTCGAAGTCGATGGATCCGTCGGATGCCTGGGCGGGCCGGATGGCTTCGACGGCCTGCTTGAGCCGGGGCCAGGCGGGGTGGTCCACGACGCGGGCGGCCGGGGTGGGCGGATACCCGTCGGCGGTGGTGGGGGCCAGGGTTTCCGGCATGATCACTCCTCCACAAAAGATCCTCGCGTACTCGAACCGTATCCGGGGAAGGTCTGTCGATCAAGCCGAGATTCCGGAAAATATGCGGTGCATGGACGTTTAATCCGAAGCTTTTCCTGTCCTTGGGGCGGTAGTACGGGTCTCGCGCGGTGTTCAGCCGGGCGTCACCGGGCGCCGCTACGGTGGCCCCATGTCACTCATGATCGTCGGGCACCGCGGGCTGATGGGCGCGGAGCCGGAGAACACCCTGCGATCCTTCGTCCGTGCCGAGCGGGAGGGCGTGGACGCCATCGAACTGGATCTGCATCTGAGCAAGGACGGCGCGCTGGTGGTGATGCACGACGCCGACGTGGACCGCACCACCGACGGCAGCGGGGCCATCGCCGACTTCACCGCCGACGCGCTGCGCGAGCTGGACGCCGGGCTCGGGGAGCGGGTGCCGCTCTTCGAGGAGGTGACCGAGGCGGTCACGCTGCCCTTGCAGGCGGAGATCAAGGACCCGGCGGCGGCGACGGCGCTGGCCGCGGTGATCACCGCACGCGGGCTGGCCGACCGGGTGCGGGTGATCTCCTTCCACGACGAGGCGCTGCGCACCGTACGCCGGCTGCTGCCCGAGCAGTCCATCGGGCTGGTCACGGGCCGCTCCACGGGCACCGCCGCCGGGCGGGCCCGGGAGCTGGGCGCGGACCTGGTCTCGGCGGAGCTGCCGCATCTCACCGAGGAAGCGGTGGCGGGGTGCCGGGCGGCGGGCATCGACGTGATCAGCTGGACGGTCAACACCGACGAGGACCTGGCACGGGTGCGGCGGCTGGGCCTGGACGGGGTGGTGACCGACCGGCTGGAGATCGTGACGGAGCTGCTCAGCCGCCGAGCGGCTTGACCAGCAGTTCGAACTCCAGGCCGGGGCGGCGCGGGATGCCGAAGCGCTCGTCGCCGTACGGGAACGGGGCGCGCTCCCCCGTCCTGGTGTAGCCGCGCCGCTCGTACCAGGCGATGAGGTCGGCGCGGGCGGAGATCACCTGCATCTCCATCCGCGCCACCCGCCAGGTGGCGCGGGCGGTCTCCTCGGCACGGGCCAGCACGGCCGCGCCGATGCCGGTGCCCTGGGCGGTGGGGCGCACGGCGAACATGCCGAAGTAGGCGGCGCCGGGGCTGTGGCCGTCGGGGGCGGGGCGGTGCTGGAGGTGGCAGCAGGCCAGCAGGGGCTCGGACGTGCCGCCGGCGGGGTTCGTGGGGTCCGCGGGGTCCGGGCGGCCGGCGGTCAGCACCAGGCCGGCGGGGTCGCGGATGGTCTCCCGTACGCCCTCGGGGTCGGTGCGCTGCCCGTCCAGCAGATCGGCCTCGGTGGTCCAGCCGGCGCGGCTGGCCTCGCCCCGGTAGGCGGATTCGACCAGGGCGACGAGGGCGGGCACATCGGCCTCGGTCGCCGTTTTGAAGACCAGTTCGGCTGCTGCTGTCACAGCGGACCATGGTACGCGCGCCGCGCCGCGCGCTCCCTCGCGCTTCCGTGCGCCGTGGTATTCGGGGCGGGCGCGGGCAGAAGCGGGGGGCGGACATCGGGAGGGGTGGGATGCACGAGGGGCCGGTGGTGGTGGGGTGGCTGTTGGTGGCGCTGTGCGGGGGCACCGGGCTGTACTGCCTCTACCGTGCCGGGGCGGGGCCGGGGCGGGGCGCCGGGCGGTCCGCCGGGGTCGAGGGGGCGATGGGCGTGGGCATGGCGGTGATGGCCGTGCCGGGGGTGGGAGCGGCGGCGCCGGGGCAGGCGTACGTGGTGTTCTTCGGGGTGCTGGCGGTGCGGGCCGCGCTGCTGCGGGCCCGGCCGGCGCATCGGGCGCACCATGTGGTGGAGGCGCTGGCCATGGTCCACATGGGCCTGGCGATGCTCGGGCCGGCGGGGGCCGGCGGGCACGGGGCGGGTGGGGTGCCGCTGCTGACCGGGGTGCTGGCGGGGTACTTCGCGCTGTACGCGCTGCGGACCGGGGCGCGGGTGGTGCCGGCCGCGGACCGTGCCGTATCCGGTGGCGGGGGCGGTGCGGAGCGGTCTCCCGAGGTGGCGCAGGGGTGCCGGGTGGCGCTGTCGCTGGGGATGCTGGTGATGCTGGTGTCCATGTGAGGCCCGTGGCAGGCGGACGGGGCCCGCCGGGGCTTCGTGGGGCAGGATCGGGGGCATGGCGATCACGGGTGTGCTTTTCGACTTCTCCGGGACTTTGATGCGGATCGAGCCGGCCGAGCGGTGGCTGCGCACGGTCCTGGGGCGGGCCGGGGTGGTGTTGCCGGCCGACGAGGTGGGCCGGCTCGCCGCCGCGCTGGAGGAGGCGGGGGCGCTGCCGGGTGGCGGGGCGCCGCGTGAGGTGCCCGCGGAGCTTGCGGGGCTGTGGCGGGAGCGGGACCGGGATCCGGCCGGTCACCGCGCGCTGTACACGGGGCTGGCGCGGCGGGTACCCCTGCCGCTGCCCGCGCTGTACGACGCGCTGTACGAGCGGCACATGGAGCCGGAGGCGTGGCGCCCGTACCCCGATACGGAGCGGGTGCTGGCCGGGCTGCGCGAGCGCGGGGTGCGGGTGGCGGTGGTGAGCAACATCGGCTGGGATCTGCGGCCGGTGCTGCGGGAGCACGGTCTGGCGCGGTATGTGGACACCTGTGTGCTGTCCTTCGAGCACCGCCTGGTGAAGCCGGATCCACGGCTGTTCGAGATCGCGTGTGCCGAGTTGGGCCTGCCGCCGCAGCGCACCGTGATGGTCGGGGACGACCCGCGGGCGGACGGGGGTGCGACGGCGGTGGGGTGCGCGCTGCATCTGGTGCGGCATCTGCCGGTTGCCGAGCGTCCCGACGATCTGCTGCCGGTGCTGGATCTGGTGGGCTGATGCCGGATGGTGGTATCGGGCGGTCCCCCGCGCCGCCCGATACCACCGGCCGGTGCCGGACAGGACTCCGCCGCCGGGGCGGAGGTCCGGCGTCCTCGCTGAGTATATTGGCTGTGAGCCAGTCAACGGGAGTCCAGCATGTCGCCTCGTCGCGCATCGGTCAATGAAGAGTTGCGCCGGCGCTCACGGGAACGGCTGCTCCAGGCGGCTGCGGAGCTGTTCGGGGAACATGGTTACGAGGCCACCACCTTGGGGGACATCGCTCAGCGGGCGGGTGCGGCCCGCGGCCTGGTGTCGTACTACTTTCCCGGGAAGCGGGAGTTGTTGCAGACGGCGGTGCACCGGCAGATGCATCTGGCGCTGGCCGCCGCGCTGGAGCGCGATCCGGTGCCCGGTGACGATGTGCGGGGCGGCCGGGAGTCGCTGGCGCGGGCGATCGACGCGATCCTGGGGCTGGCGGCCGAGCGGCCGGTGCTGATGCGGGCGCACATGGCGCATCTGTTGCAGCAGGAGGGGTTCGTCCAGTGTGCCGAGCAGCAGCGGCTCGCGGCGCTGCTGTCCCGGACGATGGTGCGGTACGGGGCGGCGGATCCGGAGACGGAGTACCGGATGCTGCGGGCGCTGCTGATGGGGGCGGTGGTGGCGATGCTGCTGCCGGGGGCGCCGATGCCGGGGCACCGGCTGCGGGCGGAGTTGTTCGGGCGGTACGGGCTGGGCTGGGAGCTGGGGTGCCCGCCGGGCGGGGGTCCGCCCGGCGGGGTGCTCATGTCAGCGCGTGGTGAGGGGGCTCACCAGTAGCTGGGCTGGGTCTGGGCGTTGAGTTCGGTGAGTTTGACGCCGCGCGCGCCGTTGGTGCGAGGGTCGTCGATGCGCAGAACGTCCAGGCCCTGCTGGTCGTTGGAGTAGATGTAGCCGTTGTAGTAGTAGGCGGACCAGGAGCCGCCGAAGGTGAGGGTGCCGGCGTTGACCGGCCCGCGGTCGAAGTAGCCGATTTCCCTCGGGTTGCCGGAGTCGGTGAACTCCCAGATGGACACGCCGCCCTGGTACCAGGACTGGACCATGATGTCGCGGCCTCGCACCGGGATGAGGGAGCCGTTGTGGGCGACGCAGTTCTCGGTGTCGGACTGGTGGCGCGGGATCTTGAAGTAGCTCTGGAACTCCAGCCGTCGCCCGTCGCCCCTGCCGGTGATGTGGTAAATGCCGTTGGCGCCGTACTCGTCGCCGATGCGGGCGTTGCAGGTGGCGGCACCGCCGCCGCCGAGTTCATCGGCGAAGACGACCTTCTTGCCGTCCTGGCTGAAGGTGGCCGAGTGCCAGAAGGCGAAGTGCTCGGCGTCCTGGACCCTGTCGATGACGCGCGGCTTGGCGGGCTGGGAGATGTCCATCAGGATCCCGTCGCCCATGCAGGCGCCGGCGGCGAGCTTGATCTTCGGGTAGACGGTGATGTCGTGGCAGCCGGAGGTGGCGCTGCCGCGCGGGCTGCCGGGGAAGCCGCCGTCGGGGAAGAGCACTTCGAACCTGGAGACCTCGGCGCGTTCGGGTGCGTCGCGCGGCACCTTCACGATGGAGATGCCGTTGTGGGGCGGCTGGCAGTCGGGGAAGGAGGCGTCGGGGTAGTACGAGGAGACGTAGAGGTAGATGTTCTTGCCGTCCGGCACCAGGGTGTTGGTGTGGGAGCCGCAGAACGTCTCGACGGCGGCGACGTACTTGGGGTTGCGCTTGTCGCTGATGTCGAAGATCCGGATGCCTTCCCAGGACTCCTTGATGGTGGCCGACTGGGCGACGCTGGTGCAGGAGTCGTCGCTGCGTGAGGAGTCGACGGACAGGAAGAGCAGGTTGCCGCTGACGGAGATGTCGCCCTGGCCGCCGGGGCACAGCACTTCGGCGACGATCCTGGGCTTGCTGGGGCGGGAGATGTCGTGGATGACGAAGCCGTCGTAGTTGCCGGCGAAGGCGTAGTCGCCCTGGAAGGAGATGTCCGAGTTGGTGGCCCGCAGCGCGTTCTTGGGCAGGTTGGCCACGTGGGTGACGTTGCGGCTGGTGACGATCTCGCCGACGCCGGGTATCTCGGCGGTGCCGTCGGTGGTTTCCGCGCCGCGGGGCTGGTCGGCGGTGATCTCCTGCGCTGCCGCGGGTTCGTCGCCGGCGTCGGGGGTGGCCAGGGCCGTTCCGCTGAGGGCGTAGGTGGCCAGCAGCCCGGTGAGGGCCGCCATGGTCACGCCGAGCCGCCTGCGTCGCACGCGGGGTCTGTGCAACGATGTCACTGGAATCCTCCCTGGATCCGTCCGGTGTTACGTGGGGTTGACCGGTTCACGGATCTCATCAGTATCTCGGTGTGCATGTACAGATCAATATGGGAAACAGATCATTCATCTTTCCGTATTGGCTGATGATGCACTCGCGCATCAGGAGGACTCTGTGTCAACTCTTCGCTTCCGCCGCCCTGTCGCGGCTGCCGCGTCCCTGGCCGCAGTGCTGGCCCTGACGGCGCTGACCGGCTGCACCGGCGGCGGGGCCGCCGCCGGCGACACCGGGAGCGGGGGCGAGGCGTCGGTGATCCAGCCGGGGCGGCCCGGCGAGGAGGCGCGGACCATCTCCCCGCAGGAGGCGCGCGAGGCCGCCGGCGAGGGCAGCGCGCCGAACGCCGCCGACCACG
Organism: Streptomyces sp. NTD107; assembly: GCF_059510435.1. Classification (NCBI taxonomy): domain Bacteria; kingdom Bacillati; phylum Actinomycetota; class Actinomycetes; order Kitasatosporales; family Streptomycetaceae; genus Streptomyces; species Streptomyces sp. NTD107. The sequence continues at coordinate 25,409 of NZ_JCAJZV010000008.1, forward strand.
CCTTCATGACGATGATGATCGAGCACCACGAACAGGCCGTCGAGATGACCGGGCTCGCCGAGGAGTTCGCCGAGGAGGGCGCGGTACGGCGGATCGCCGGCCGGATCGCGGCCGGGCAGGAGCCGGAGATCGAGGCGATGCGGGCCTGGCTGCTGCGCAACCCGGACGCGGACGCGGACGCGGAGGCATCGGGCGGCGGGCACGGCGGGCACGGGGCGCACGGGGCGCAGATGCCCGGGATGGCGAGCGAGGCGGACCTGGCACGGCTGCGGGCGGCGCGCGGCGCCGAGTTCGACGCGCTCTTCCTTGAGCTGATGATCGCTCACCACGAGGGGGCGGTGATCATGGCGGCGGAGGTCTCCGCACAGGGCAATGACCGGACGGCACTGGAGATGGCGGCGGAGATCGGCGCCGCGCAGCGGGTGGAGATCGCCCGGATGGAGGCGATTCGCTAGGTCGTCTCTTTGGATTTTCGTGGATCAGGCCGCGTTGTCGGATGCGGTGCGTCGCGAGGCGCCGGGGTGTCCTTGGGGCGGTGTCCTTCGGGCAGTCCGGCAACGCGGCGCGGCTCCCCCGGACTTCGGCCGGGAGGTGCCCCCTGCGCCAGGCGACGCGGGCCAGGCGGGATTTGTCAGACAGGACCTAGCGGGCGCGTTCGCGGGCCGCTGCCGTCAGGACGGCGTCCAGGAGGCCGGGGAACAGCGCCTCCAGGTCGGCGCGGCGCAGGGCGTTCAGCTTGGCGGTGCCCCGGTAGGTCTGCTGGATCAGCCCCGCCTCGCGCAGCACCCGGAAGTGGTGGGTGGTGGTCGACTTGCTCACCGGCAGGTCGATGTCCGAGCAGGACAGTTCGGCGCCGGCCCCGGCGGCGGCGAGCTGGTGCAGGACGGACAGCCGCAGCGGGTCGGCGAGGGCCTGGAGCACCTGGTCGAGCCGGATCCGCTCGCGGTCGGGGTGCTCCAGGGTGCGGCCGACGGCGCCGGCGGGCGCGGGGGCGGGGCTCGGCGGGTTCATGCCCACATCATACGAGCGCCATCGTACTTTGATGGGCCTCGTACTACGATGGTCGCCGTACTACTGCCGTGCCTGTCCGCGCACCCTCTTGAGGAGCCTGCCGTGAGCGCCCTGTTCGAGCCTTTCACCCTGCGGTCGCTGACCCTGCCCAACCGCGTCTGGATGGCCCCGATGTGCCAGTACTCCGCCCCGGTCGCCGGGCCGGACACCGGCACCGCGCAGGACTGGCACCGGGTGCACTACGGCGCCCGGGCGGCCGGCGGCGCCGGGCTCGTCCTGCTGGAGGCCACCGCCGTCACCCCCGAGGGCCGGATCAGCCCGGCCGATCTGGGGCTGTGGAACGACCGCCAGGAGGCGGCCCTGCGCCCGCTGACCGCCTTCATCAAGGAACGCGGCGCGGTTCCCGGGATTCAGCTCGGACATGCCGGGCGGAAGGCGAGCGCCGACCGCCCCTGGCTCGGGGGCGGCCCGCTGGCGGCGGAGCGGGGCGGCTGGCAGCCGCTCGCCCCCTCCCCGCTGGCCTTCGACGAGCACTACCCGGTGCCCACCGAGCTGACCACCGGGCAGCTCGCGGAGATCACCGCCCGGTTCGCCGACGCGGCCCGGCGGGCGCTGGCGGCCGGCTTCGAGGTGGTCGAGGTGCACGGTGCGCACGGCTATCTGCTGGGTGAGTTCCTGTCCCCGTTCAGCAACCGGCGCACCGACGCGTACGGCGGCGACTTCGCGGGCCGTACCCGGTTCGCCCTGGAGGTGGTGGACGCGGTGCGCGCGGTGTGGCCGGCCCAGCTGCCGGTGTTCTTCCGGATCTCGGCGACCGACTGGCTGGAGCAGGGCGGCTGGGACGGGGAGGACACCGTACGGTTCGCCCGGCTGCTGCTCGAACACGGGGTGGATCTCCTGGACGTCTCCAGCGGCGGCAACGCGGCCGGGGCACGGATCCCCACCGGACCCGGCTACCAGGTGCCGTTCGCGGCCCAAGTGAAGGCCGGGACGGCCCTGCCGGTGGCCGCCGTGGGGCTGATCACCGAGCCCGAGCAGGCCGAGAAGATCCTGGTGAACGGGGAGGCCGACGCCGTACTGCTGGGCCGGGAGCTGCTGCGCGACCCGCACTGGGCGCACCGGGCGGCCCGCGCGCTGGGGGTGAGCCACCCTGGGGTGCCGCCGCAGTATCTGCGGGCGATGTGAACCCCTCGTACGGATGTACGGGGAGGTCCGGGTCCGGCACGGGCTGTCGGTGCCGGACAGTAGGGTAACGGACCGTGGCAGCACGACCGTTGAATGAGATTGTGGAAGCCGGCTGGGCCAAGGCCCTGGAACCGGTGGCCGACCGGATCGCCGCGATGGGCGATTTCCTGCGCGCGGAGATCGCCCAGGGGCGGACCTATCTGCCCGCCGGGCAGCATGTCCTGCGGGCCTTCAGCCAGCCGTTCGATGAGGTGCGGGTGCTCATCGTGGGCCAGGACCCGTATCCGACGCCCGGGCACGCGGTGGGGCTGAGCTTCTCGGTGGCTCCGGAGGTCCGGCCGCTGCCGGGCTCGCTGGAGAACATCTTCCGGGAACTGCACACCGATCTGGGCGCGCCCCGGCCCGCCAACGGCGATCTCACGCCCTGGACACGGCAGGGGGTGCTGCTGCTGAACCGGGCCCTGACCACGGCGCCGCGCAGCCCCGGCGCGCACCGCGGCAAGGGCTGGGAGGAGGTCACCGAGCAGGCCATCCGGGCGCTGGCGTCTCGCGGCACGCCGCTGGTGGCGATCCTGTGGGGCCGCGACGCCCGTAATCTGCGCCCGCTGCTGGGCGCGGTGCCGAGCGTGGAGTCGGCGCACCCCTCCCCCATGTCGGCGGACCGTGGCTTCTTCAACTCCCGGCCGTTCAGCCGGGCCAACGCGCTGCTGGCCGAGCAGGGCGCGCGGCCGGTGGACTGGACGCTGTCGTGAGCGGCCCCGCCGGGGGCTGGGTGCTGGGGGTGGACTCGGGCGGCTCCGGGCTGCGGATCGCGCTGGCCAAGGTGACCGGCGCCGGGGAGGTGGTGCCGGGCCCCCCGCCGGTCACGGACGGGCCGGTGCGCACCACCGGTTCGGGGATCGATGCCGAGCAGTTCCTCGAACGGGTGCTGCCGGCCGGCCGGGTGCTGCTGGAGCGGGCGGGGGCCGGGGCGGCGGCGCGGATCGCGGCGGTGTGCGTGGGCGCGGCGGGGATGGCCTCGTTGGGCGATGGGCTGCGGGAGCGGCTGCCGGGCGCGCTCGCGGCGGAGTTCGGGGTACGGCGCTGGGCGCTGGCGGCGGACGCGGTCACCGGGTATGCGGGGGCGCTGGGTGAACGGCCGGGCGTGGTGGTGGCGGCGGGCACCGGGATGATCGCGCTGGGCACCGACCTGAGCGGCTGGCGGCGGGCGGACGGCTGGGGCCATCTGCTGGGCGACGGTGGCGGCGGGGCCTGGATCGGGCAGCGCGGGCTGAGCGCGGCGCTGCGGGCGTTCGACGGGCGGGCCGGGGGCTCGGCGGTGCTGCTGGCGCGCGCGGAGCGGATGTTCGGGCCGGCCGGGGGGCTGCCGGGGGCGCTGTATCCCCGGGAGGACCGGGCGGCGGTGCTGGCGTCCTTCGCGCCGCAGGTGGCGGCGTGCGCCGGTGCGGACGAGGTGGCGGCCGGGATCATGGCGGCGGCGGCCGGGGAAATCGCCCGCTCGGCGGCGGCGGTGGCCCCGGCGGGCGGCGAGGTGGCGCTGACCGGGGGGCTGTTCCGGATCGGGGAGCCGCTGCTGGGGCCGCTGCGCGCGGAGCTGGGGCGGCTGCTGCCGCACTCCCGGCCGGTGGTGGCGGACGGGGACCCGCTGGCCGGGGCGCTGCTGATCGCGGCCCGGATCGCGGTCGGCGGGCTGCGGCTGCCATCCGATCGGGGGTTGCTGGTCCTGGGTTGACCGGGTCACACGCAGGCGCGGGATTTTTCCGGACAAACTCCAAGGGGGCGCCCCCGGCCGAACAGCCAAGCACATCAAGGCATTAACATGCGGCGACATGAGCTCCCCCACTGGGCACGGGACCGGCCTGCCCGTACGAATGCCGAGACCACGTCAGCCCGGACGTCACCGCCGCCCGGAGCCCGTCAGCGCGCCCGAGGGCGCGCCGGTGCTGGTGCTCGCGGTGCCCGGTACGCCGTCGGCGGCCGGCCGTGGCATCGCCGAGGAAGTGACCAGCATCGCCCGTTCCGAGCTGCCCGGGCTCGATGCCCGGGTGGGTTTTGTGGAGGGCGCCGACGAGGACGGGGAGTTCCCGTCGCTGCGCCAGGTGCTGGCGCGGGTGGCGGCCGAGCGTGATGACGCCGAGCAGCAGCCGGCGGCCGTGGTCGTACCGCTGCTGGCGGGGCCGGACAGTGCCCAGCTGCGCGGAATCCGGCAGGCGGTGCTCAGCAGTGGGTCCGGGGCCGAGCTGACGGATGTGCTGGGGCCGCATCCGCTGCTGGCCGAGGGCGTGCACGTGCGGCTGTCGGAGGCCGATCTGGCTCGCGCGGACCGGGCCCGGCTGTTCACGGTGGCGACCGCGGCGGACGGGATCATCCTGGCCACCGTGGGCGGCGAGGAGGCCGTGCAGGCGGCCGGGATCACCGGGATGCTGCTGTCGGCGCGGCTGGCGGTGCCGGTGCTGGCCGCGGCGCTGGACAAGGCGGGCTCGGTGGCGGATGTGGCGGCTCAGCTGATCGAGGCGGGTTCGCAGCAACTGGCGCTGGCGCCGTGCCTGATCGGGCCGGAGGTGCCGGACGGGCTGCTGGCGGCTGCGGCCGAGGAGGCGGGCTGTGCGATGGCCGAGCCGCTGGGCGCGTATCCGGCGATCGGCAGGCTCGTGCTGTCGGCGTACTCCGCCAAGCTCGGCATTCCGCTGCGGGACTCCCAGGGGGCCTCCGCGCTGTGAGGCGGGGCGGCGCGGCTGCCACACTGGTGCCATGACGATGGTGCGACCGGTCGCCGCTGCCCTGGTGTTCGATCTCGACGGCACGCTGGTGGACAGCGAGCCGCACTACTACGAGGCGAACCGCCGGGTGCTGGCCGGGCAGGGGGTGCGTGATTTCAGCTGGGAGCGGTACACGCGCTACATCGGCATCGGGGCGCTGGACGCGCTGGTGGCCCAGCGGGACCGGTACGGGATCGCCGCCCCGGCGCGGGAGTTGATGGCGGAGCAGGACCGGGTGTATCTGGAGCTGATCCGGGGCGGCATCCGGGTGTTTCCGCAGATGGCGCGGCTGGTGGAGCTGGCGTACGCGGCGGGGTTGCCGATGGCGGTGGCCTCCGGTTCGTCCCGGGTGGCGATCGACGCGGCGCTGGCGGGGAGCGCGGTGGGCGCGCTGCTGCCGGTGCGGGTGTCGGCCGATGAGGTGCCCCGGGGGAAGCCGGAGCCGGATGTGTTCCGGGCGGCGGCGCGGCGGCTGGGGGTGCCGGCCGAGGTGTGTGTGGTGGTGGAGGACGCGGCCCCGGGGGTGACGGCGGCGCTGCGGGCGGGGATGCGGTGTGTCGCGGTGCCTTCGGCGCTGCGGGCGCCGGACGAGCCGGTGTTCGCGGCGGCGGGGCTGTGTTTTCCCGGTGGTCAGAGCACTTTTGACGCCGACAAGACCCTGGAGTGGGTGCTGGCCGGCCGGTGAGCGGCCGGTGTGAGCCCCCGCCGCCGGAGGACCCGGGCCGCGTCCTTGTGGCCGCGGGCCGTGGCGGGTGCGACGGCTGCGTGGACGCGGGCCCCGCCCGGTCCGTGCCGGGCCGGGCGGGGGCGTTGGGGTATGGGGTATGGGTGACGGGGAGTCAGTCCGGTTCGCGCACGGTGATGGCGGCGGCCGGGCAGACGGCGGCGGCCTCCCGTACGGCGGGGCGCTGGGCGGTGTCCGGTTCGGCGGTGAGGAGTTCGACGATGCCGTCGTCCTCGCGCTGGTCGAAGACCTCGGGGGCGACCAGGACGCACTGGCCGGCGCCGCAGCACCGGGATTCGTCCACGCTGATCTTCATGCCGCCGCTGCCTCCCAGGCCACCGGGACTTCCCGCAGCCCGCCCACCAGCAGGCCCTCCACCCGGTGCAGTTCGCCGGCGGGGACGGCGAGACGGAGGGTGGGCAGTGTGCGGAGCAGGACCTCAAGGGTGACCTGGAGTTCGGTGCGGGCCAGGCTCTGGCCCAGGCAGGCGTGCGGTCCGGCGCCGAAGGTCAGATGGGGGTTGGGGCTGCGGGTCAGGTCCATCGACCCGGGGTCGGTGAACATCCGCTCGTCGCGGTTGGCGGCGGGCATGGAGCAGACGACGGTGGTGCCGCTGGGCAGCGGCGCGCCGTCGATCTCGATGTCCTCGGTGAGGTAACGGCGGATGCCGAAGCCGAGGTTGGCGTCGAAGCGCAGCGCCTCGTCGACGGCGGTGCGGACCAGGCCGGGATCGGCGAGCAGTTGTTCCCAGCGGGTGCGGTCGGCCAGCAGCAGGGCGATCATCTTGCCGATCATGTTGGCGGTCGTCTCGTGTCCGGCGACGAGCAGTCCCATGCCGGTGGCGACCAGTTCGTCGTCGGACAGGCCGCCGTCGTCCTCGGTGCGGCCGTCGCGGATCAGCATGCCGAGCAGGTCGTCGCCGGGGTCGGCTCGTACGGCCGCGAGGTGGGCGGTCATGTACCGGGTGAACTCGGCCTGGGAGGTCCGGGATTGTTCGGCCGTGTAGCGGGTGACGTTGAGGAAGGCGTCGGACCAGTGGGAGAACCGGTCCCGGTCGGCCGCCGGTACGCCGAGGATGTCGCAGATCACGAAGACCGGCAGCGGGAAGCCGAGGGCGGCCTTGAGGTCGGCGGGGTGGCCGTTCTTGACCATGGTGTCGACGAGGGCTTCGGCCGTGGCGACCATGCCGGGGCGCAGCGCGGTCATGCGTTTGGCGGTGAAGTATTTGCCGACCCGGCGCCGCCAGCGCTGGTGGTCCTCGCCGCGGTCGGGGATGGCCAGTGCGCCGGTGTCTCCGTCTGCGGCGGGGCCGCCGGCGCCCTCGGGGGCGACCCTGGCGGCGCCGGGGTCGGTGGCGCCGGGGCGGGTGAAGCGGGGGTCGGACAGGACGCTTTTGACGTGCTCGTAGCGGGTCAGATAGGCGGCCTTGTCACCGCTGGGGAGTTCGGCGGTGGCCACCGGACAGCCGCGCCGCAGGGCTTCCCAGGCGGCGGGCGCCTCCAGGGGGGTGTCGCCGGTCAGCGGCAGCCGTACGGTCTGTTCCTGTTGATCCGTCATGGGGGGGGCTCCTCCGTACGTGGTGGGGAGCGAACGCGATCCGGCCCGGGCAGGCGTTCACGGTACGCAACGGTATCGACACTGTGCATGATGCATCAAGAGTGCATGATGCACTTCTCGTGCATGGCGCATTTTCGCCGTAAGGTGGTCGCCACACAGTCGTTCGGACCACGGGGGGAGGCCGGCGTGGATGCCCGTCGGGCGGGGGAAGAGATCGAACGGGAGATGCTGATCCTGACGCGCCACCGGGAGATGGGCACCCCGCGCGGGGTGCGGGCCGGGGCGGCGCTGGACCGTAGCGCGTATGTGCTGCTCAGCCGGCTGGAGGCCCAGGGCCCGATGTCGATACCGGAGTTCGTGGACGCCTTCGGCCTGGCCGCCTCCACCTTCACCCGGCAGACCTCGGCGCTGCTGAGCCACGGGCTGGTGGAGCGGAGCCTGGATCCGGACGGCGGGACGGCCAGGAAGTTCCGGGTCACCGCGGAGGGCCGGGCCAAGCTGGCCGCGCAGCGCGAGGAGATCATCGGCGGGCTGGCGGCGGTGCTGGCCGACTGGCCGCCGGAGCGGCTGTCCCGGTTCATCGACGATCTGCGCCGGTTCAACACGGACATCGAACACCGCACCGGCCGCCCCTGGCCGCGTACCTCCTAGAGGGAGCCGCCCGCGCGGTGGGTGCGGATGATCAGGTAGATCAGGTACGGGGCGCCCAGCACGCCGGTGATCACGCCCACCGGGTAGCGGGTGCCGAAGGCGAACTGGCCGCAGAAATCGGCGACCAGTACCAGGAGCGCGCCCACCAGGGCGGAGGGCAGCAGCAGCGATCCGCCCGGGCCGACCAGGCGGGCCGCGATGGGTCCGGACAGGAAGGCGACGAAGGCGATCGGTCCGGCGGCGGCGGTGGCGAAGGCGATGAGGCCGACCGCGGCGACGATGGCGAGGATCCTGGTCCGTTCGACCCGTACGCCGAGCGCGGCGGCGGTGTCGTCGCCCAACTGCATCGTGGACAGGGCGCGGGTGTGGCCCAGCAGGAGGGGGCCCAGGACGGCCAGGGCGATCAGGACCGGTACCACCTCCGTCCAGGACGAGCCGTTGAGGCTGCCGGTCAGCCAGCGCATCGCCTCCTGGAGGTCCCACTCCCCCGCCCGGCTGAGGATGTAGGCGGTCATGCTCTCCAGCATGGCGGCGATGCCGATGCCGATCAGGATGAGCCGGGAGCCGGCCACCCCGTCCTTGAAGGACAGGGTGTAGACGGCGAGGGCGACCACCAGGCCGCCGGCGATGGCGAAGACGGAGACCCCGACCTCGCTGAGGGAGAGGACCACGATCGCGAAGGCGGCGGCGGCGCTCGCCCCGGAGCTGATGCCGATGATGTCGGGGCTGGCGAGGGGGTTGCGCAGCATGGTCTGGAAGGTGACGCCGGCCAGGCCGAAACAGGTGCCGACGAGCACGGCGAGCACCGCCCGGGGCAGCCGGAGGCGGCCGACGGTGAAGGAGGCGCCGGGTACCTGTTCGCCGAGGATCACCTTGATGACCGCGCCGGGCGGGTAGAAGGTCTGGCCGAACATCAAGGTGATGGCGAAGGCGGTGACCACGAGCGCCGCCAGGGCGGCGATGATGACGCGCCGCCGGTTCGCGCGGCGGGTCCGGCCCTCGGCCATGGCCAAAAGGGTCACAGGGCTCGTACTTTCTGTCGGCGGACGATGTAGATGAAGAACGGGGCGCCGAGCAGGGCGGTGATGATGCCGACGTCGATCTCGGAGGGGCGGTTGACGATCCGGCCGACGACATCGGCGGCGGTCAGCAGTGCCGCGCCGAGCAGCGCGGACAGCGGCAGCAGCCAGCGGTGGTCCACGCCCACCAGCAGGCGGCACATGTGGGGCACCACCAGGCCGACGAAGGCGATGGGGCCGGCCACGGCGGTGGCGGCGCCGCACAGCAGCACGGCTCCGACGGCGGCTGCTGCCCGGGTGAGCGCGACCTTCTCGCCGAGGCCCGCCGCCAGTTCGTCGCCGAGGGCGAGGGAGTTCAGGCCGCGGGCCGAGGCCAGGCAGATGAGGAACCCGACGGCGAGGAAGGGCAGTATCTGGCCGATCTTGTCGAACGAGGCGCCGCCGACCCCGCCGATCTGCCACATCCGGAAGGTGCTGGCGATGTCGTTGCGCGGCAGCAGGACGGCGGTGACCAGCGAGGCGAGCGCGGCCGAGACGGCGGCGCCGGACAGCGCGAGCTTGAGCGGGGTGGGGCCGCCCCGGCCCAGTGATCCGACGGTGTGGACGAACAGGGCGGTGGCGGCGGCGCCCGCGATGGCGACCCAGATGTAGCTGGTGGGCGAGGTGAGGCCGAAGTAGGCGATGCCGGTGACCACGGCGAGGGAGGCGCCCATGGTGACGCCGAGGATGCCGGGATCGGCCAGCGGGTTGCGGGTCACGCCCTGCATGACGGCGCCGGCCAGGGCGAGGGCGGCGCCGACGGTCATGGCCAGCAGGGTGCGCGGCACCCGTTTCTTGACGGCGGCCTCGCTGAGGGTGCTCTCGGCGCCGCCGAGTCCGGCGACGATGTCGGACCAGCCCACGTCGCGCGCGCCCAGGGCCACCGAGGCGGCGGTCACGGCGAGCAGGACGGCGAGGGCGGCGAGGATCCACAGGCCCCGGACATGGGCCGGACGCCGAGCGGGGTCGGCGTCCGGCGGGTTCCGGGTGGCGGCGGCGGTCATTCCACCTTGTCCGCGGCATCGGCGAGCAGGGCGACGTAGTCCTCCAGGACCCAGGCGATGGACAGCGGGGTCGGGTTGGCGGCGGTGGCCAGCGGGGTGCTGCCGGGCAGGAACGCCGTCGAGCCACGTTCGACGGCGGGGATCTTCGACAGCAGCGGGTCGCCTTCCAGGATGCGGATCAGCTCGCCGTCCTCGTCGCCGTATCCGGTGATGATGTCCACGTCGTCGAAGAGCTGGGCCTGTTCGGCGCTCTGGGTGAGGGCGAACTGGTCGGTGCCGGCGGATGCCTCGGCGATGCTGTCGGGGATTTGCAGGCCCAGGTCCTCGAAGAAGAGGGTGCGGGTGTCGTGCGCCGTGTAGAAGCCGACCTGGCTGACGTCGGTGGGGTCGATGTGGGTCATGAACATCACCGACTTGCCGGCCAGCTGCGGGTAGCCGGCCACGGTGTCGGCGATCTCCGCCTCCAGGTCGGCGATGAGCGCGTCGCCCTCGGCGGCCAGGCCGATCCCCTGGCTGTTCAGCTTGATGATGTCCCGCCAGGAGGTGGCCCAGGGGGCGTCCGGGTAGGCGACGACGGGGGCGATGTCGCTGAGCGTGTCGTAGTCGCGCTGGGTGAGCCCGGAGTAGGAGGCGAGGATCACATCGGGCTGGGTGTCGGCGACCGCCTCGAAGTCGATGCCGTCGTTCTCGTCGAACAGCACCGGGATGTCCGCGCCGAGTTCGTCGAGCTTCTCCTTGACCCACGGCAGCACGCCGTCGCCGTCGTCGTCGCCGAAGTTGGCGGCGGCCATGCCGACCGGGACGACGCCCAGCGCGAGGGGCACCTCGTGGTTGGCCCAGGCGACGGTGGCGACCCGTTCCGGCTTCTCGGGGATGGTGGTGGTGCCCAGGGCGTGCTCGATGGTGAGCGGGAAGGCGCCGTTGGCGGTGTTCTCGCCGCCCTTGGTGGCGCCGTCCGCGCCGTCCGAGTCGTCCGTGGAGCCGGCGCAGCCGCTGAGACCCATCGCGAGGGCCGCTGCCGCGGCCACCGCCCACATCCGGTATGAACGCATGGCGAAGACACTCCACTTCCCAGAAACTTAGGTATGCCTTACCTATGTTACGTGAGTGTCCCGGGGGAACGACCACGGGGTCGGCCGCCTGGTGGGCGGCCGACCCCGGGCCGGTTGCTCGGCTGTGCGACTCACAGCTCCTTGATGCGGATGTCCCGGTAGGAGATCACGTCCTCGGAACCGTGGACCTGGAGACCCAGGTAACCGGAGGCGTTGCGGCGACCGTTGCTGCCCGGGTCACCGCCGCGCGGCGGCTCGAAGACCAGACCGCGCACATTCTCGAACTCGTTGATCAGCACACCGTTGCGGTAGATCTCGTAGGACTGGCCGATCACCCGGATCTCGTAGTCGTTCCAGGTGCCCTTCGGGGTGACCCCGGCGCCGCCGAGACCGACCCGGTCGAAGCCGTAGATCGAACCGGTCTTGTACAGGTCACCGGTGGGCCGGTCGTAGATCTGCACCTCATGGCCGTAGTTGATCGCCACCCACTCGGGGCGGCTCTCCTCCGGGTGGCCGTGCACATCCGGGAACCGGACGAACACCCCGCCGTTGGTGAGCAGATCGCCGGGTGCGTCGTCGCGCCACTGGAGCTTCAGCGAGAAGTTCTCGTACTGGCGCTCCGGGAACCACAGCATGCCCATGCCGCCCACCTGGGGGTTGCTGGTCATCGCCGCGCCCTGGGAGAGTCCGAAGGCGCCGCCGCCGACGTGCTGCCAGCGCTCGAAGCTCTCGGGCGTGCCGTCGAACAGGCTGCGGTAGCCCTCGGTGTTGCCCGGGGTGCCGATGCCGGAGTCCCGGGCGGCCTGCTTGATCAGCCCGGCCTCGCGCTCGTCGATGACGCCCTCGTCCAGCAGCTGGCCGACGACGGTGTCCACGTGCTTGAGGAACAGGGCGTGCGAGGACCAGTCCTTCTCGTCCTCGATCCGCTCGTTGATCCGGCAGCGGGTCTCGGTGATCCGGTTCGGTACCCCGGTGTCCACCTCGCCGACGAACACCGTGCGGCGCTCGTCGAACTCGGCGCAGTTGGGGGCGGGCACCCCGCCGCCACGGGCGACGGTGAAGGTGACCTGCTGGGCCTGCGAGGTGTTGCCGGCGTGGTCGGTGGCCCGGTAGGAGACGGTGTGCCGGCCGACCCGTTCCACGATCACCGGCTTCGTGTACTCCAGGTAGGGCCCGGCGTCCAGCGAGTACTCCACCTTGGCCACGCCCGACTGGGTGTCGGTGGCAGCCACGGTCACCCGGGCGTAACCGAGGTAGGCGCCGGAGGAGTTGAGATTGCCGGTCACCGAGGCGGAGACCTCGGGTGCGGTGGTGTCCTCCTCGACGATCTCCACCACGGTGAACTCCACGCTGCGCTCCGGCGATACGTTGCCGGCCCGGTCGGTTGCCCGGTAGCGCAGGACGTGGGTGCCGAGTTCGTGGATCATCACCGGCCCGGTGTACTCCTGCCAGGCCCCGGCCGTACCGAGCGCGTACTCGATGGAGTTGACGCCGGAGCCGGTGTCGGAGGCGGTCACGGTGACGGTGGCCATGCCGAGGTAGTTGCCGCTGCCGTCCTGCTCACCGCTGACCGTGGCCGAGGTTTCCGGCGGGTCGGTGTCGTCGGTGGGGGGTTCGGCCACCGTGAACTCCACGGTGCCCGGCACCGACACGTTGCCGGCCACGTCGGTGGCGCGGTAGCGCAGCAGATGGTCGCCGACCCGGTCCACCACGATGGGGTCGGTGTAGGGCTGCCACTCGCCTTCGGTGCCCTCGGCGAACTCGACGCTCGCCACGCCGGATCCGGTGTCGGTGGCCTTGAGGGTCACGGTGGCGGAGCCGAGGTAGGCGCCGTCGTCATTGCGTACGCCGTCCACCGTGGCGGTGACCTCGGGCGCGGTGGTGTCCTCGCCGTCGTCCTCCGTCACCACCAGGATGCCCTGCATGGCGCCGTGGCCCGGGATCGCGCAGTAGTAGCGGTAGACGCCGGGGGTGAGGACCACTTCGGCGGTGTGCAGCCCGGCGTTGTTGTCGATGGGGTTGGCGAGGATGTTGAGCGTGACGTCGCTGTTGTACTCGGGATTGCCGGTGTCGAAGGTGAGGGTGTGCGGCATGGCCACGGTGTTGCCGGTGGCCACGCTGTTCTCGAAGACGATGGTCGCCGGGCCGGCCACGGCGGTCCGCGGCGCCGAGGTGTAGGCGTCCATCCCCTCGTCGGCCGTCCAGGTGAGGGTCTGCTGCGCGACCGCCGCCGGCTGCGGATCCGGCCGGTCGCCGCCGAGTGCGGCGGCGGAGGTGAGGCCGAGCAGCAGTGCCAGCGAGGTCAGCAGCGCGGTCCACAGGGTACGGCTGCTCAGGCGCGTTCTCCGTCTCATCTACTCGCCCTTTCTGACCAGGTCGGCGGCGGCCGGGGTCGGCGGGCCGCCGGTGTAGGTCACCCGCCACAGAGCGGATTCGCTGTCGGAGTTGAAGAAGCCGCGGCCGTAGTCGAGGACGTACAGCGAGCCGTCGGGGGCGAACTTCCAGTCCATCAGATTGCGGATGCCGCCCTGGCCGACCGGGATGATCTCCTTCAGCGACTCGGCGTGGGTGGGCGGGGCGCCGGTGCCCAGGGTGTCGGGGTCCATGAGCACCGCGTGGCGGGGCTGGACGCCGTCGTAGTGGTCACCGATGAGCCATTTGCCGTCCCAGTAGCGCGGCCATTTGACCTCGCTGGCCCGGTTCTCGTCGTACCGGTAGAGCGGTCCGGTCATCGCGGCCTGGCCACCGCCCCTGGCCCAGGGCAGCCGGTAGAACTCCTGGTTCACGTCGTACGAGGGCACCCCGGCGGCGTTGCGCGGGTAGTCGGGGCCACCGCCGTTGGGGGCGTACCAGATCGAGACCGGGGTGACCGGGGGGAGCTTGACGAGGCCGTCGTTGTGCGGGGACTCGTTGCGCGGGGCGGAGCAGTCGTACCAGCCCAGCGGCTGGTCGGGGTTGGGCAGATTGCGGTCCCGGTAGGGCTGGTTGTTGCCCATGCAGAACGGCCAGCCGAAGTTGCCGGGTGCGGTGATCGGGGTGAACGACTCGTACTTGGCCGGGCCCCAGGTGGTGCTGGGCTGGGAGGCGTCGGGGCCGACCCAGCCGGCGTAGAGCACATCGGTCTGCCGGTCGACGAAGATCCGGGAGGGGTTGCGTACCCCCATCGCGTAGATCTCGCCGCGGGTCTTCCCGCCGCCCTCGGCGGTCTCGCGTCCGGTGAACAGATTGCCCGCCGGGAGGGTGTAGGTGCCGTCCTGCTCGGGGTGGATGCGCAGGATCTTGCCGTTGAGGTTGTTGGTGTTGCCGGAGGTGCGGCGGGCGTCGGCGAAGGAGGTGCCCGCGAACACCTGCCCGGGGTGGTTTCCGGAGTAACCGCCGGTGAATCCGGAGGAGTTGGTGTCACCGGTGGCGATGTAGAGGTTCTCCTTGGAGTCCCAGGCCATGCCGCCACCCGCGTGGCAGCAGCTGTGGATCTGCACCGGCCAGGCCAGCAGCACCTTCTCCGAGGACAGATCCAGCCGGCCGGTGGTGCGGTTGACCGTGAAGCGGGAGACCCGGCGTTCGCCGATCCGCCGCTCGCGGTCGATCTCCGAGTGCGGGGTCCAGTGCAGGTAGATCCAGCCGTTGGTGGCGAACCGGGGGTCCAGCTCGATGCCGAGCAGGCCCTCCTCGGTCTTGTTCAGCTCGCCGCCGCCGCCCCGGTTGCCGAAGATGGTCACCGAGCCGACCAGGGACGCCTTGCCGGTGCGCGGGTCGTAGACGTGGATCTCGCCCTCGCCCTTGCCGACGTCGGGGTTGTTCCAGTCGGTGACGACGGAGGAGCCTGCCGGGCCGCCGCCGCGGCCGATGTAGAAGATCCGGCCGTCCGGGGCGGCGACCAGGCCGTGCGGCTCGCCGATCTGGTCGTGCTGCCCGGGCTGGTTGGGCGGGGTCACCCGCTGCGCGGTGTAGTTGTCGGTGATGGTGGCCTGGCAGTCCCCACGGGCCACGCGGTTGGTCCAGGTGAGGGCGCCGCGCAGATGGTCGCGGAAGTCCGCCTCGGCCCAGGAGGCGACGGTGCCGCCCATGGCGGTGTAGAAGGACCGGCCGCCCGCGTAGTCCTGGCACCAGGAGATGGGGTGATCGGGGCCGTTGGCGGAGGCGCCCGGCCGGTAGTCGAGTTCGCGGACCCGGGCCACCGTGTGGACGTCGCCCGAGGGGTTGGTCTCCCAGTTGAGCCAGCGGTCCAGCCGGCTCCATTCCAGGGGGAGTTCGGCGGTCGCCGGGTGCACCCGGTCGCCGACCTCGACGGTGGCGCGCTGGGTGGCGCCGCCGCTGTCGTCGGTGGCGCGGGCGCCGATCAGCGCGCCGTACCAGTCGGAGTACGGTTCGGTGCGGGCCGCGTCGTGGACGCCGAGGAAGCCGCCGCCCGCCGAGAGGTATGCCTGAAGGCCCAGTTCCTGTTCGGGGTCCAGGACGTCGCCCGGACCGGTGAGGAAGACCACGGAGTTGAAGGTGCCCAGCCGGCGGCCGTCGGTGAACACCGAGGCGTCGGCCGTCGCCTCGACGGAGAACCGGGCCCTGGCGGGGCCGCTGCGCCCGATCGACTCGATCGCGGCGATGCCGGCGTCCACGGTCGGGGATTCCGCACCGGTGGAGGCGTGGAAGATGAGCACCCGTACGTCGTCGCCGCCCGGTGGCCGCGGCAGGTTGAGGGCCTGGGCCACGGACTCCGCGGAGGGCTGGGCGCTGGCCGGTGCCGCGTACATCGCTCCGGTCGCCATGACGCCGGACAGCAGGGCCGCTGCCCACACACGTAGGGGGCGGGGGCGGCGGAGCCGGCTCATCCGGCCGCCCACCGTGGATCTGCGCACCTGCTCCGAGTTTCTGGGACTGTGATGCGGTGTTCGCCGCATGTGCCACCCACTCTTCATTGGTTCGGTATCAGCGAGCAAGGTAGAGGCTTGTCGCTGTACCGCCAAGAGCTTTGGACCAATCTCGCGAAACTTTGTCATGATCTGGATAAAGTCCCGCTCGCGGGCTATGTTGTCCGGCGGCTCGTGCTCGAACCGGTGACAGTCGCAGGGAGTTGTGCCGATGGATGCCATGGCCGGCGGTAACGGAAGCAATCACACGGGCGAAAGCGGCGGGGGAGCGGCGGGAGGCCGTGGCCCGGGCCGGCGGGCGGTCTTCTGGGGCGCGGCGGCGGTGGCCGGCGCGGCCTCACTGACGGCCGCGGCCCCGGCCGCCGGGTCGGCGGCAGCGGCCGGTACGGTCACCGCCCGTACCGTACAGGCCAGAAGCCAGGTACGGTCCATGAAGCTCTACATCGAGCGGCTGCCGGACGGGCGGATGGGCTACGGCCTCCAGCCGGGGAAGGCGTCGGTTCCCGGCCCGCTGATCGAGATGGTCGAGGGCGACACGCTGCACATCGAGGTCGAGAACCTCATGAACGTGGACGCGAGTTTGCATGTGCACGGGGTGGACTACGAGATATCAAGCGACGGCACCCGGATGACCCGCTCCCATGTGCCGCCGGGTGGGAAGCGTACGTACACCTGGCGCTCGCACGCCCCCGGCCGCCGGTCGGACGGCACCTGGCGCCCGGGCAGCGCGGGCTACTGGCAGTATCACGACCACACGGTCGGCACCGACCACGGCACCGGCGGCGTGCGCAACGGCCTGTACGGGGCGCTGGTCGTGCGGCGCGCGGGCGATCTGCTGCCGGACCGGACGATCACCATCGTCTTCAACGACATGCTCACCAACCAGCAGCGGGTCGGCCCCGACTTCGAGGTGACGATGGGCGACCGGGTGGAGATCATCTCCATCACGCACGGCGAGCTTTACCACACCTTCCACATCCACGGGCACCGGTGGGCCGACAACCGCACCGGGTTGCTGAGCGGTCCCGAGGACAGCAGCCGGCTGGTGGACAACAAGATCACCGGGCCGGGTGACTCCTTCGGCTTCCAGATCATCGCGGGCGAGGGCGTGGGGCCCGGGGCGTGGATGTACCACTGCCATGTGCAGAGCCACTCGGACATGGGGATGGCCGGGCTGCTGCTGGTGAAACGGCCGGACGGCACGATCCCGGGGTACGACCACCATCATGTGGCGGCCGGGACGGGCGCCGACACCGGGGCGGCCGGCGCGGATGCCGGCGCCGGCGGTGCGGCGGACCACACCGGCCACTGACCGGTCCGGGCGGCGCCACCCGGATCAGTGGCCGGTGACGGGTGCCGCGCGTCACCGGCGCGACGTCGGTGGTCCGCGGCCGGACCCGGCCCGTACTCAGCCGGCGGCGTGGCCGTGCGGGCGGACCACCACCTTGAGGTGGGACGGGTCCGCCACCGGTGCCCGCAGCGCGTCGGCCGTCCGCTCCAGCGGGAACCGACCGGTGAGCAGCACCGCCAGATCGACCCGGCCATCGGCGGCCAGCCGCAGCGCGGTGGGAAAGGCGTGGGCGTAGCGGAACGCGGTGACCAGGTCGATCTCCCAGCGCTGGAGATGGGCCAGCGGCAGCCCGTCCGCACCGGGCGGCGCCTGCCCCACCAGCGTCGCCCGGGCGGCCGGCCGCAGGGTGCGGATGCCGTCGTGCAGCGCCGCCGGGTGGCCCGAGCACTCCACCAGCCGGTCGATGCCGGTCAGCTCCAGCGGCTCGTTCGCGGTGTTCAGCACCGCGGTCGCGCCGAGCGCACGGGCCCGCGCCAGCCGTACGTCCGCCACATCGGTGACGATCACCTCGGCCGCGCCGGCGGCGCGTGCCACCTGGGCGACCAGCAGCCCGATCGGGCCGGCCCCGGTGACCAGTACCCGCTGGCCGAAGGCGATCTCCGCCCGGCGCACCGCCCACACCGCGACCGCCAGCGGCTCGATCAGGGCGCCCAGTTCCAGCGGCAGGTGGTCGGGCAGCGGATGAACGCCCCGGGCGGGCGCAAGCAGATACTCCGCGAACGCGCCCGGGGTGGGCGGCGAGCCCAGGCAACCACCGTGCGGGCACAGGTGGTAACGGCCCGACCGGCACTCCGGGCAGTCCCCGCAGCCCACGGCCGGCTCGACCGCCACCCGGGTCCCGGGCGCGACGCCGGCGCCGGGGCCGGCGGCGACCACCGTGCCGGACGCCTCGTGGCCCAGCACGCTCGGCTCGCGCAGCACATTCTGGCCGTTGCGGCCCTGGGTGAAGTAGTGCAGATCGGAACCGCACACCCCCACCGCGTCGACCTCCACCAGCACCTGGTGGGGGCCGGGTGGCCGCAACGGCAGGTCGGCGATCCGCAGTTCACCGGGCGTGTGCAGGACGGCGGCGCGGTTGCGGGACGGCAGGGCGGGGCCGGTCACGGCTGCTCCTGAGTGCTGTCGACGGCGCTGACCGCCGCGAGGCCACCGGCGATCCGCAGGGCACCGGGTGGGCGCGACGGCAGGCCGGTGACGCACAGGTCGGCCGGCGCGGTCACGGGTCCTGCACCGTGCTGTCGAAGGTGCCATCCACCCCGAGCCGTCCGGCGACCGGCCGAGCGCCGCGCGGGGCCGGCGGCAGGTCGGCGATCCGCGGGGCGCCCGGCGCGGGCGCCGGACCGCACGGCCGGGGCGGTCACGGTTGCTCCGGGAGGCAGTCGGAAGCGCTGACCACCACGAGACCACCAGCGACCCGCCGCGCGCTGCACGGGTACAACGGCCGATCGGCGATCCGCGGGGCGCCCCGCGCGGGTGCGAGTGCGGGGCGGCGGGGGCGGGGCGGTCACGGCTGCTCCCCGGTGCTGTCGAAGGTGCCGTCCACCGTCAGGCCGCCGTCGACGGGGAGGACGGCGCCGGTGATGAAGGCGGCCCGCGGCGAGACGAGGAAGGCGATGGCGTCGGCGATCTCGGCCGGCTCGGCCAGCCGTCGCAGGGGGGTCCGCGCGAGCAGGGCGGCCTTGTCCAAGGTGCCGG
The DNA here is from genome assembly GCF_059510435.1 of Streptomyces sp. NTD107. Classification (NCBI taxonomy): domain Bacteria; kingdom Bacillati; phylum Actinomycetota; class Actinomycetes; order Kitasatosporales; family Streptomycetaceae; genus Streptomyces; species Streptomyces sp. NTD107. The sequence goes on from NZ_JCAJZV010000008.1 coordinate 44,321, forward strand.
CCTCCAGTCCGGAGCGGACCATCTCGGTGTTGACATAGCCGGGCGCGACGGCGTTGACGCGTACCCCGTACGGGCCCCACTCGGCGGCCAGGGTGCGGGTCAGCCCGACGATCCCGCTCTTGGCGGCGGCGTACGCGACGCGGCGCGGGATGCCGAAGGTGGAGCCGACCGAGGCGAGGTTCACCACGCTGCCGCCCGCGGCGCGCAGCGGGGCGAGCGCGGCCCGGGCGAGCAGGAAGCTGCCGCCGAGGTGGATGTCGAGATGGCGGCGCCAGGAGTCCAGCGGGAGGTCGGCGGCGGGGCCGCGTTCCAGGTTTCCTGCGGCGGCGATGACGGCGTCGATCCGGCCGGCCGGGCCGGCCGCCCGGTCGACGGCGGCCACGACCTCACTCTCGTCCGACACGTCGCAGGCAAGACCGAGATGGCCACCCGCGACCGGGTGGTGGGCATCGAGAGCGGCGGCGGCCCGCCGGGCCCCGGCGCCGTTGCGGTCCAGGACGGCGATCCGCCAGCCGAGCGCGGCGAGATGGTCGGCGGTGGCGGCGCCGATGCCCTGGGCGGCGCCGGAGATCACGGCGGTGCGCGGGACGGTCACGGGTCCTCGTTCTCCTTCGGGGGTGGCGCTCATGCGACGCCCGCCAGCTGGGCGAAGCGGGCCGCGACGGCGTCGGCGGACAGGCCGTGGGCGGTCAGCAGATAGTCGTTGGAGCCGGTCTCCACCCAGGTGTCGTCGATGGCGATCCGGTGGACCGGCAGCGGGCGGGGGCCGGCGGCGGTGACCTCGGCGACCATGCCGCCGAGGCCGCCGTAGGTGGAGTGTTCCTCGACGGTGACGACGTACGGCGCCGAGCCGATCAGCTCGATGAGGTCGCCGGCGGCGAACGGCTTGATCACCGGGGCGTGCAGCACCCGCGGATCGAGCCCGCGGGCGGCGAGCTGCTCGGCGGCCCGCAGCGTACGGGCGCTCTGAGCGCCGGTGGACACCAGCACCCCGTCCCCCTCCCGGCCCTCGCGCAGCACCCGCAGTCCGCCGGGGCGGACCGGGCCGCCGGGCAGGGCGGGGCCGGGGTCGCGGGTGAGCCGCAGGTAGACGGGCCCGTCGTGGTGGTGGGCCCAGCGGGTCAGCTCAGCGCACTCGGCGTCGTCGCCCGGGGCCAGGACCGTCATGCCCGGCATGGCCCGCATGATGGCGAGGTCGGCGTGGTCGTGGTGCGACTTGCCGGCCATGCCGAAGCACACGCCGGTGTAGGCGGCGGCGATCTTCACATTGGCGTCGGTCTGGGCGACCAGCATCCGGATCGGGTCCAGGGCGCGGTGGGAGAAGAACACGCCGAAGGAGGACAGCCAGGGCACCAGGCCGGTGGTGGCCAGTCCTGCGGCGACCCCGACGAGGTTCTGCTCGGCGATGCCCATCTGGAGGAAGCGGTCGGGGTGGGCGGCGGCGAACGCGTCGGCCTTGGTGCTGGTGGCCAGGTCGCCGTCGAGGACCACGGTGCGCGGGTCCTCGGTGCCCAGGGCGACGAGAGTGCTGCCCCAGGCTTCGCGCATGGATATGGAGGTGGTCACGCCGCTTCCCCTTTCCCGTGCAGTTCGGCGAGCGCGGCGGCGAGCTGGTCGTCGTCGGGCGCGCCGGTGTGCCAGCCGATGGTCATCTCCGCGAAGGAGACCCCGCGTCCCTTGCGGGTGGTGGCGAGGATCATGGTGGGCGGGTCGTCCGGTGCGGACTGCCGGGCCCGGTCGAAGGCATCCCGGATGGCGGCGATGTCGTGGCCGTCGATCTCCAGGACCCGCCAGCCGAGACCGGTGAAGGTGGCGCGCAGATCGGCGCCGGCCCAGGGGTCGCGGCGGTCGCCGCGGTCGCCCTCGGTGGGGGGCCAGCCGTACTGCTGGAGGCCGTTGTGGTCGAGGATCGCCACCAGGTGCCCGAGCCGGTAGCGCGGCGCCACGTGGGCGGCCTCCCAGGTCATGCCCTCCTGGAGTTCGCCGTCGCCGAGCAGGACGTAGGTGCGGGCGTCGGGGTTGGTACCGGGGCCGCCGAGCCGGGCGCCCAGTGCCATGCCGACGCCGGCCGACAGGCCCTGGCCGAGGGAGCCGGTGGACATCTCGACGCCGGGCAGCTTGGTCATGTCGGGGTGCATCTGGAGCCGGGTGCCGCCCCGGTCGAAGTCGGCGAGTTCGGCCTCGTCGAAGTAGCCGCGCATGGCGAGGACGACGTACAGGCCCAGCGCGCAGTGGCCCTTGGAGAGGATGAACCGGTCGCGGCCCGGGTCCCGGGGGCGGGTCGGGTCGGCGCGCAGTTCGTCGTGGTAGAGGGTGACGAGCAGATCGGCGGCGGACAGTGATCCGCCGACGTGGCCGGCTCCGGCGTGGTGCGCGGTGCGCAGGATCAGTTCGCGGGCCCGGGTCGCCAGGCGCCCCAGTTCCACGTCGGTGCGGTGGTGCCCGGGGGCGATGGGCGGCGGCCCCGCGGTGTGCGGTGTGCTCATGGTGCTGGTGCGGTCCTTCCTCGGTGCGGCGTCAGAGCTTGATGACGAACGTCTTGCTCTGGGTGTACGCGTTCAGGGCCTCGATGCCCTTCTCCCGGCCGTAGCCGGATTCCCGGAAGCCCCCGAAGGGCAGTTCGACCCCGCCGCCGGCGCCGAAGGCGTTGACGTACACCTGGCCGGCCTCGATGCCCCGGGCGGTGGTCAGGGCGCGGGTGATGTCGGCGGTCCACACCGCGCCCATCAGGGCGTACGGGGTGGCGTTGGCGATGCGTACCGCCTCGTCGGCGGTGTCGAAGGTCATGACCGCGAGGACGGGGCCGAAGACCTCTTCCTGGGCGATGCGGTCGGCGGGGTCGACGCCGTCGACGATGGTGGGGGCGTAGTAGGCGCCGGCGCCGAGGGCCGGGTCGTCGGGGGCCGTACCGCCGGTGACGATCCGTCCGGAGGTGAGGGTGTCCAGGTAGCCGGCGACCCTTTCCCGCTGTGTGCGGGAGACCAGCGGCCCGAGGTCCGGGTCGTCGGTGCCGGGGCCGATCCGTACCGCCGTGAAGGCGTCGGTCAGCCGGGCCAGCAGGGCGGCATGGGCGTCGCGGTGGACGATCAGCCGGGAGCCGGCCGAGCAGGTCTGGCCGGCGTTCTGGAGGATGCCCCGGGTGATCGCGGCGGCAGCGGCGTCGAGATCGGCGTCGGGGAAGACCACGTGGGCGGACTTGCCGCCCAGTTCGAGGGTGACGGGCACCACGCGGTCGGCGGCGGCGTGGGCGACGGCGGCGCCGGTGGCCGTGGAGCCGACGAAGCCGATGTGGCGCACGCCGGGGTGGGCGGTGAGGGCGGCGCCGGCCTCGGGGCCCCGGCCGGGCACCACGTTGATGACGCCGTCGGGGATCCCGGCCCGTGCGGCGAGTTCGGCGATGCGTACGGCGGTGCGCGGGGTCTCGTCGGCGGGTTTGACCACGGCGCAGTTGCCGGTGGCGATGGCGGGGGCGACGCCGCGGGCGAACAGCTGCATGGGGTAGTTCCAGGCGATGATGTGCCCGGTGACGCCGAAGGGTTCGCGGGTGGTGTACGCCTGGATGCCGGGCTGCACCGGGATGGACGCGCCGTGGTAGGTGTCGATGGCGTGCCCGTAGAACTGGAAGTAGCGGGCGCAGACGGCGGCGTCGGCACGGGCCTGGGAGAGCGGCTTGCCGGTGTCCCAGCTCTCCAGGTGGGCGAGGGTCTCGGCCTGGTCGGTGATGGCCTCGGCGAGCCGGGTCAGGGCGAGGGCGCGGTCGGCCACGGGGGTGGCGTACCAGGAGGGCTGGGCGGCCCGGGCGGCCTCGACGGCCAGGTCGATCTCGGCCGGGCCGGAACGGATCACCGTGCCCATCGAGGTGCCGTCGGCGGGGTCGGTGTTGTCGTAGGTGCGGGTGCCGTCGACGGGCCGGCCGCCGATGAACGCTGGGGTGTGCATGAGGTGCCTCGGGTGGGTGGGTGGATGTGGTGCGCGGGTCAGGCCGCGTCGGCCTCGGTGTACAGATCGCGGTCCCTGGTCTCCGGGCCGCGCAGGGTGGTGAACAGGCTGATCGCGATGGCGGTGATCATCAGCGCGGCGACCGGGAGCCAGCTGCCGGTGGCCCAGGTGATGAGGGCCGAGCAGACGAGTGGGCCGGTGCCGCCGATCACGGAGGCCAGCTCACGGCCGAGGGTGACCCCGGCGTAGCGGTAGCGGCTGCCGAAGAGTTCGGGGAGCAGCGCGGCCTGGGCGCTGACCGAGCCCTCGGCGGCGAAGACGAAGGCGAGGATCATCACCAGGGTGATGAGGACGGGGCTGCCGGTGTCGAGCATCGCGAAGGCGGGGATGGGCAGCAGCAGCATGCCGGTGGCGGCGGCGGTGTAGGCGGGGCGGCGGCCCAGGATGTCGGAGAGCCAGCCGAAGAAGTAGGCGGCGGCCATGCCGAAGAGGGCGCCGATGAGGAGGGCGCGGGTGAAGACGCCCTTCTCGACGTCGACCTCGGAGACCAGGTAGCTGCCGATGAAGACCTGGTAGATGTAGGAGTTGAGGCTGACGCCGGCGACCATGGCGAAGACCCGCAGCACGTTGTGGCGGCTGTTGACCCACACGTCGCGGATCGGCGAGACGGGCTTGGCCGCCGGGCCGGTGTCCTGCTGGTCGGCGGTCTCGGTGAAGACCTTGGAGTCGTTCAGCTTGCGGCGCAGCACATAGGCGAGGACGGTGACGGCGATGGAGCTGAAGAACACCAGCCGCCAGCCGTAGCTCAGCAGCGCGTCGTCGGGCATCTGCTGCACCAGCAGCCATACCGCCGCGCCGAGCGCCGTGCCGCCGGAGGCGCCGACCCACACCAGGGCGGCGGTGCGGCCGCGTTTGCCGCGGGGTGCCGTCTCGGTGAGCAGGACGGTGCCGCCGGCCATCTCGGCGCCGGCGCCGAAGCCCTGGAGGCAGCGCAGTACGACGAGCAGGATCGGGGCGAGGATGCCGATGGCGTGGTAGGTGGGGAGCAGGCCGATCAGGAAGGTGGCGATGCCCATCAGGTAGAGCGTGACGACCAGGACCCACTTGCGGCCGAGGCGGTCGCCGTAGCGGGAGAAGAACAGGCCGCCGAGGGGGCGGGCGAGGAAGCCGACGGCGTAGGCGCCGAAGCTGGCGAGGTAGCCGACGGCGGGGCTGACGTCGGGGAAGAACACCTCGTTGAAGACGAGGGCGGAGGCGGTGCCGTAGATGACGAAGTCGTACTGTTCGAGGGCGGTGCCTATCAGGCCGGCCCAGCGGGAGCGGCGCAGATTGGTGTGTTCCTCGGCCGAGAACTCCTGGGCCGGTCCTTCGCCGGTGCCGGCTCTCGGAGACGGGATGGTCGACATGGTGCTTCTCCTTTGAAGCGGGGCGGCTCTGTACGGGGACACCGGTGGGGCGGTGGGCGGTCGGTCGGCCGGTGGGGACGGGGCGCGGACGGGGATTACCGGTCGGGGATTACCGGTCGGGGTTTACCGGTCGGGAGCGGTGCCGCAGGACTCGTCGGGATCGAAGCGGGTCGGCAGTTCGACGGTGCGCGGGGGCCCGCCCGCGAGGGCGTCGAGCAGCAGATCGGCACCGATCCGGCCGATCTCGGTGACATCGCGCCGGATGGTGGCCAGCGCGGGCCGCAGGAAGGCGGCCATGGGTGCGTCGTCGCAGGCGACCAGGGACAGGTCCCGGGGCACCTCGTACGGGAGTTCGGCCAGCGCCGACAGGACGCCGACCAGCAGCTGGTTGGAGCCGGCGATCAGGGCCGAGGGCGGGGCGTCGCCGCTCAGCAGCTCGTGGGTGGCGCGGGCGCCGTGCTCCTTGGTGTAACTCCCGCTGATGGCCCGGACGGTGACCTGGGGAAGTTCGGCGGCGACCGCGTGCAGGGCGCGTTCGCGCTCCCGGGAGGGCCGAGTGTGCGGCGAGCCGCCGACCAGGCCGATGGAGCGGTGTCCCAGGGCGGCCAAGTGCCGTACCGCCTCGGTGAGTCCGGCGGCGTGGTCGAAGCGTACGGCGGGCACGGCGGGCAGATCGGGGATGTCGCGGTCGAGCAGCACGATCGGCACCCCGGCCCGGGAGAGCAGGTCGACGGTCTCCGGGTTGCGCTCGTCGGTGACCGCCACCAGCAGCCCGTCCACCCGGTGCTGGGCGAGGCGGCGCAGATGTTCGGTCTCCAGCTCCGGGTCGTGCAGGGAGCTCATCATGAACAGGGTGTAGCCGTGCTCGCGCAGCCGGGTCTCGGCGGCGTGCGCGATCTCGGCCAGTAGCGGGTTGCGGATGTCGCTGATGACGAAGCCGATGGTGCGGGTGGCGCCGGTACGGATGCTCTGGGCGGCGATGTCCGGGACGTAGCCCAGTTCGTCGATCGCCTTCATCACCTTGCGGCGCATGCGGTCGCTGACGTCCGGGTGGCCGGAGACGACGCGGGAGACGGAGGACACCGCCACGCCGGCGTGTTCGGCGACCTCGCGGATCGCCACCCGTTGGGGGCGGCTGCCGCGCATGCCGAAGCTGGGGTCGGCCGGCATCGTCACTCCCCCAGGTCCAGACGGTGGCGGGCGATGTAGTCCGCGTCCAGCTCCCAGCCGAGGCCGGGGGCGTCGGTGAGTTGCAGCCGGCCGTCGACCAGTTGCCGCCGGGTGGCTATGAGATGCCACCAGAAGGGGTCGCGGTCGGGGTGGAAGCACTCGGCGTAGGTGCCGTGCGGCTGGCCGGCCAGCAGATGGGCGGAGACCTGGGGCTCCTCGTGGTGGCCCATCGCGATGTCGTAGGAGGCGGCGATGGCGGCGGTACGGCGCCAGGCGGTAGGCCCGCCCGACCAGGAGGCGTCGAAGTTACAGACGTCGATCGCGCCGGCCTCCATCAGATCGCGGCAGCCGCTGGGGCTGTACTCGCTCTGACCGGCGGCGACCGGTATCCGGGTACGCAGCCGGACGTCGCGCAGCGCGCGGCGGTCGTTGTGCCAGCGGACCGGCTCCTCGAACCAGCGGATGTCGAGGTCCTCCACCCGCCAGGCGAACTCCAGGGCCTGCTGGACCGTATAGCCCTGGTTGGCGTCCACGGTGATGATGAAGTCGTCGCCGGCGGCCTCGCGGGCGGCGGCCACCCGCTTGGCGTCGGTCTCCGGGGTGGCGCCGCCGACCTTGAACTTCATGCCGGCCAGGCCGCGTTCCTTGTAGAAGGCGATCTCGTCCTCGATGGCGCCCAGCGGCTCCCCGTAGTAGCCGCCGATGGCCATCAGGGGTATCTCGCGGCGGAAGCCGCCCCACAGCCGGTGCAGCGGCATCCGCAGAGCCTTGCCGACGGCGTCCCAGACGGCGGTGTCGACGCCGGCCAGGGCCACCAGGCCGAGCCGGCGGTTGCGCAGGATGTCGTACGTGACGGGGTAGGCGAGGTCCCAGCAGCGCTCGGTGGCGAACGCGTCCTCGCCGACGAGCCGGGGTTCGATCTCGCGCTTGACGATGGCGGCGATCTCGGCGAGGTCACCGTCCTCGTCGCCGACGTACGCCTCTCCGACGATGCCCTCGCTGGTGCGCAGCCGGGTGATGAGGGTGGCCCGGTGGGTCATCCGGTAGAAGCTGCCCTTGAACTCCCGGGCGAGCGGGGCGCGGACGGCCTCCACCTCGATGCCGGTGATGGTGAGTCCGGACGCCGGGAGGGGCGGGGCCGCCGGGGTGGTGGTCGAGAGCGTCATCGATACTCCTGGAAACGATTCTGGAATCGATTCCAGAACTTATGAACGACCTCCGAGCCGTGTCAAGAGTGCGGACAGCGTCAATCGCCGGCGGGCGCCGGGAAGGGGCGGAAGGGGGCGGGGAAGGGGCGGGGAGGGGGCGGGGAGGAGGGGCGCGGCGGCGCGGTCAGCGCACCAGGACCAGCCCGCACCCGTACGCGCGGCCGTGCCCGATGCCCCGGGTCAGGGTTGCCACGAATGCGGCGGGGTCCGTCACCGTCAGGCTGCCCCTGACTTCCGCCCGGACCAGTCGCAGGCCCTTGTGCGGGGCGGTGCTGGAGACGCGCGGCAGCATGCGTACGGCCAACTGGTCGGGGTGCGCGTCGGCGCCGAGCCGGGTCACGCCGTCGGGGGCGACGGGGGGTTCACCGGCCGGTTGCAGACGGCGGGTGAACCAGGACTTCACATGGTCGGGGCGGGTGTGGGCCACCCGCGCGCCACGGGTCCGCCGTTCCGAGGCGTCCGGTGCGGGAGGGAGGCTGCGGACGGGATTGATCACCGTACGGAAGTCCACGGTGTCGCCGGCCCCGAAGGTGCGGTCGAGGGTCAGCATGGCGGGCTTTTCGGCCAGGGCCGCCCGTGGGACAGCGCTCCAGTCCCCCGGCACCTGCGACTGCACGACGAGGGAGAGCCGGGCCTCGCGGAGGTTCAGCGTCCAGGTGGAGAGGATGCCCATCTGGGCTCGGGCGTCCCGGCTGCCGTCGTCGACCCAGCCCCGGAAGCCGCTCATCACCGTACGGTGCATGTCCTGGGCGTCGATCAGCGTCTTGGCGGCGTAGGGGTGCCTGGCGTCCAGCGTCAGCAGGGTCTGGGTGGCGACGAACCGGGCGGTGCCGGTGCGGGGGTCGGTCACGGGATGATGTCCCAATCGTGGGCCTGCGGATCGACGGTGACGCGAATCCGGGTCTCCCAGCGGGCGGTGTGCCGCGCGCCCGTGGCGTGGAAGTGCACCGGCTGGTCCATGAGCGGTCCGGTGCCGGGCACCGGGCTCCGGCTCTCGATCCAGGCCCACGGCCGGCGGTCCCGCGCGCGCGGCGGCGCCTCGGAGCAGGCGGGCAGCAGCGCGGCGGCGGTGAGGACTTCGGTGAGGGTGCCCTCCCGGATGCCCAGCGCAAGCTGGCCGGACGGCGGGCACGACTTCCGGCCCAGCCACAGCAGCCGCTTGGGGTGTTCCAGGGCGTGGGCGATTCGCTCCAGCAGTTCCCGATCCTCGTGCTGGAGGCCCACCAGAAAGGCGGCGTCGGAGAGGTACCAGCGCTCGGTGATCAGCGCGTTGCGGCGCAGCTCGGCGGAGACGAGGGTGCCGGAGAGCGGATCGGCGGAGATCTTCTTCGGGGCTCCGTACCACTCGTCGAGCTCGGGGTGGCCGAAGGTGTTCCCGCTCCACGCCTCGATCGCCGGGGCCGCGGCGGCGGCGCGCCGGTGGTCGGTGGCCAGGTCACGGGGGCGCAACGGATAACGGCCGGCGCCGACCGTGTGGTAGTCGCGCACCGGCTTGCCCGGGTGGTCGGCCCGTACGCCGAAGAGCAGGGGTTTCAGCTCGGCCAGCGGGTCCTGCTCCGCGCCGTCCTTCGGCGGCAGCTCGCGGGGCAGGCCGAGGGCGGCGGCGCACAGCCCGATCACGCCCGACTTCGTGGGCCTGCTGTGGGTGTCGCGGCGCCCGAATCGGCTGGCCGCGCCCCAGGACTGGAGCGGGGCGGCGAGCCGGATGAGCAGCACCTGGCTCACGGGGTCAGCCCCTCGATGTCCGTCACGTCGGACAGGCCGGGCGCCGCCAGCTCCCGCAGTACGGCGTCGATCTGCGGGTCGTAGGTCAGCACCCGGGCGGTGCGCAGATCGGGGCGGCGCTCGCCGACGAAGAGGTGATGCCGCAGCAGCCGGCGGACGGCGGCGGGGGCGGCCGGGCCGTCGCCGGCGGCGCCCGGGAGGCTTTCCACGATGGGGAGTTGGAAGGCGGCGGCGTAGTTGTAGGGGCGGTCGCCCTCGAAGGCGAGGACGAGGGCGGGAAGTGAGCCGGTGGAGGCCGTGGAGTTCTTCTTGGCCTCGGGGAACGCCTCCACGAAGGCGTTGACGAACTCCTTCTCGGCGCAGCGGCCGGTCTCCTCGGCCTCGCCCTCGGACATTCCCGCGGCGCGCAGATTCCTGCGCAGTTGTACGCGGTCGAGGACGGCGTGCCGGTAGAAGGTGCCGGAGATCAGCGACTGATAGCCCGTCATGCCGGCGCCGGCGTCGTCGGCGGAGTCGAGGAAGTCCAGGGCGTTGCGCCTGCGGTGCAGCTTGGCGTCGTCGGCCGCCGCGTAGAAGTCGTCGACCTGCTCGGCCTCCTGGACGGAGAAGGCGTGGCTGCTCTGGACGGCGCCGTCCACGTTGGGCGAGTCGGCGATCTCGGCCAGGAACCGGCCGTACAGCGCGATGTCGATGGCGTCGCGCGGAGCGATGGCGAACAGGACGGCGTCGCGGTGGTTCTTGGGCAGGGCCGGCAGCGCGACCTCCGTGGGCTCGCCCTCCTCCCCCGGCTCCGGGTCGGTTTTCCGGCTGCCCTTGCGGCCGGTCTTCTTCGTCGTCTCCTCCTGGGCCTGGAGATAGCCGTCCCGCCAGGTGCGCAACTCGTCCGCGTGCTCGCTGATATGGGCGGCAATCCTGGTGCCGGTGTCGGCCGGGGCGAAGAGGAGCACCTTGGTCAGCTGGGCCACCGTCTTCTTGGCCCGGTCGCCGAATTTGAGACCGGTGGCCTCGATGACCGCGCGGGCCGTGACGATGGCCTCTTCGCGGTCCCAGCCGTGCGCGGCCTCCAGGGACTTGGCGGTGATCAGCGCCCATTCCCGGGTACGGAGCCCGGTGCTGCGGCCGGCCAGGGCGCCGACTCCGGCGTTGGCCCGGTCGCGGGCGTGTACGCGTTCGGCGCGGCGGCGGGCCTGACTGGTGATCATATGACGTTCGACGCCACCGTAGACCAGGCTCTTGGGCGAGCCGTTCTCGTCGCGCACGGGGAGCACGGCGACCAGGGTCTCCAGCAGATGCAGGGAGAGGAATTGGCTTCGGGGTGCCTCGGTCACGTGCTCAGGTCCTTCCGTGTCGGCTGCCCGCCCGGGCCGCCCGGGCCGTTGCGGCTCCGCGCGCGCGGGTGGTGGAAGTCCACCGACCACTGGTAGGCGACGCGGGCCTTGCGGTCGTGCCACCGGGTCAGGTCATCGGTGAGCTGGACCCAGGAGGGCGGCGGCTGCTCGCAGGATCGCAGCCGGGTGATGGTGTGCTGGAGATGGCGCCAGGGGATGCGGCGGCTCGCGACCACCCGGGCGAGGAGCCGCTGGGCGCCGGGGTTGTCGGGGCCACGCCCGGTGCCGTCGCCGATTCTGCGCGCGGCGGCGCCGAGGCTGCCCGTCCCGTAGGAGGGAACCGACCGGCCCTGGTGGTAGATGCCGAACAGGAAGGCGACCTTTTCGTAGATCTCGCGATGCTCGTCGGGGCCGTACCAGCCGGCCCGGATGTGGGTGTCGGTGGGCTTGGGCCGGCGCAACTCGGCGAGCCTGCCGTACTCCCGGTCGCGTACCAGGGTGGTGAGCCAGGCCGTGAGCTGCTCGCCGCCCGGGTGGTCCGGGGCGGGCCCGGTCGGCTCGGTCATGGTGCGGTCTCCCCTCGGAGTTCGGCGGGGGCCCTGGGCGCGGCCATGTCATCGGAGAAGCGCAGCTCCGCGCGGGCCCGGGCGTACAGCCCCTGGTCGTTCAGCGGGAGGGAGTCGAGCCGGTTACGGAGGAAGTCCTCGGCCAGCTCGCGGAGTTCGGCGGCGTAGTCGAGGAGGGAGCGAGGTACGGGCACGCCGCGTACGGTCTCGTCGAGCAGCAGGTCGAACGGGGCCTCGGCGGCCGGCCAGAACTCCGTACGGGCGTCGAACCGGGCCCGCTGGGCGGTGGCGTCGGCGGGCTTCGGGTTGGGGTAGACGATCTTCCATGCCACATGGGCGGCGCGTTTGAGTGCGAGGGCCACGTACTCGGCGACCTCCGAGCCGCGCCGGGACGCCTCGCAGAGCGCGGCGCCCCGGCTCGGGGCGTACGGGAAGTGGCCGTCCGTCCACGCGATGGGGATGGTCTTGTTGGCGATGAGCCCGACGGCCCACAGCAGGCAGGGCGGGCCGCCGGGATCGCGCGGGAACGGAAGGTCGCGCAGCCGCCCGAACAGTCCCGTGTCGGCCTCCATCGCGGCGCTGTAGAGGGCGTGCGCGTCGCGCCACAGGGATCGGGTGGGGGACGGCCACAGGGGCGCGATGTGCCCGTTGAGCTTCTTCGCCGGGACGGCGTCCTCAAGATCGCGGTCGGGGTCGAGGGTGAGAAGCTCGCCCGCGCCCATCAGCACCCGGTCGACGAGGACGGACTTCCCGTCGGCCGAGGTGAGCGGGCGCAGCAGTACGGAACGGCCGAGGTAGCTGTGCAGATCCGCCGGCCCGGAGGTGGCGCGGCCGGGCGGCTTCACGGTGAAACCCCGGCGCTCGAAGTCGCCGCTGGTCCAGGAGTGGTTGAACCGGCCCGGCGCCTGACCGGCGGGCGGGTAGAGGTTCAGCCGGAGCGTGTCCGCGACGGTGCGGCCCTGCACGACAACCCGGATCCGGCCCTGGAGCCGGCCGGCGGCGAGATTGGTCAGCTTGGGCCCGAGCGTTGCCTTCCCGGATATCCGGGCCCGGCCGGCCAGCCCGTAGACGTGCTGGGTCAGCAGCGCGCGGAAGGCTTCGGCGGCCGGGAGGGGGTCGGAGTGCTCCAGGTGATGATGATCGAAGAACTGGCTGTAGTCGCCGACATGTTCGAATACGAGCTGGGCGGGCCCAGCCCCGAGTTCGTCGAGGTAGGGGGCCAGTTGGCTGTTCTGCCCGAGCGGCTGCTCCGGGTGGAACAGATCCCACTCATCGGCGGACTGCTCGACCAGCCACTCCACGACCCCATCGAGCCCGCGCTTGTCGGCGACCCAGGCAACCCAGTCCTCGGTGGAGGTGGGGTACACCTCGGCGGCGAAGCAGATGCCCAACAGATACTCGACGACGGCGACACCCTCGCCCGGAGTGGCACAGGTGAGCCCACTCAACTCCTCGGCCCGGCGGAACACATCGACCAGGGACAGCTCAGAGGCAACGCCGTGGAGGGAGACGGCAGACACACAGGGCTGCCACCGAGGATCCCAGGAGGGACGCCTCTCCACCGGAGTACGAACATCGGGCAAACGCGCGTACCGCTCTCTGCGTCGCGGGAACCACCTAGAGTGACTCCCGCGACGCTAGCAGTAAGTGGCCGGCCCCGTGGGCGGTTTGCCGAAACTCCGGCACTCACTGCTGGGGCCGGCGCCACATCATGATGGTGAGGGTGAGGCGGGCGTCCCGTCGGCGGGACTCGGTGGGGGCCATGACGGAGGTGAGGGCGACGGCGGTCAGGGCCGCCGTGTAGGCCGAGACGCTGACGGAGATCAGGGCGGGGGCGTCGAGGAGGAGCGCGGGCATGGTGATCCTTCCGGAGTCTGCCCGGGGGCCTTTCGCCCGGGCCGTATCCACACCATGGCGGGCGAATGCCCAGGTCAGCGACCTGCCGACCACGCCGGCGGTGGCCCCTGACGCAGGTCACGGACCCCAAGGTTAACTCCGGACTCACTTGTGAAGGAATTGTGAAAATGGCACAGTTGGACCATGTCGGTCACGAGGCGCGAGAAGAGTTCGGTCGTCTGCTGGAGGCCCTGCGGCAGCGGGCCGTTGGCATGGGGGCAGGGGGTGGGAGTGTCGCGGGCTGTGCGGAGGTGGCGGGGGTGAGTCGAGGGACCGTCAGGGCGTGGTGCGAGGGCCGGTCGGTTCCGAAGGACGAGAACACCGCCGGTGTGCAGCGCTTGGTGGTGTTCCTGCGTCGGGAGGCCGGGGAGCCGGCGGAGTTTGACGATGGGTGGCGTCGGGTGTTCGAAGCCGCTCAGCGGGGGAGGAACGGGCGTCTGGGTGTCCGAGGGGGGCCGACCGAGGAGCAGCGGAAGAGGCTGGCTCCCTTCGGGGCCGAGGACTTCGCGACGCGGACTCTTCTCCATCGGCGGGCAGAACTCAGGCGCATGGACAGCTTCGTGCAGGGCGAAGCGGAGGGTGCTCCCGCGTATCTGTGGTGGCAAGCGGCGCCGGGGGCCGGCAAGTCCGTTCTGCTGGCCCGGTTTGTGGAGCGGTCGCTTCCGAAGGCGGATGTCGTGGGGTGCTTCTGCTCACGATCCAAGGGAATGGACAACGTCCGCCACTTTGTCCAGCACATGACGCAGCAGTTGATCGCGCTGTGTGGCCCGCACCGCCCTGCTGAGCCTTCTCTCCAGGCGTTGTACCGCGCCGCGGCCATCCGGGCGGCTGACAAGGAACGCCGGCTGATCGTCGTGGTGGATGGCCTGGAGGAGGACCGGCCGGACGGGGTCAGTATCGCTGCCCAGCTGCCCGGGAGGGCCGGGGCGGGCCGCTGGAGGGAGGCGTTGCGGGTCATCGTGGCCAGTCGGCCGACTGCCGGGCCACCCGCCGACGTACCGGTCGGACACCCGCTGCGCCGGCCCGAGTGCGTGCGGCTCCTCCGCGCCTTCGGGGACCCCGAGGAGCAGCCGCAACAGCCGGACTTCGCGGCGGTCGTCGTCGCGCTGCTGGCGGTTGCCGGGAGTGGTCTTCGGCCGGCGGACCTCGCCGAATTGGCGGGGGTGGACCTTTCGGCGGTCGACGCGTTGGTGAAGGCGGACCCGAACCGGCGTTTCGTACCGGATGACGTCAACCCCGGGAGTTACCTGCTCAGCGATGATCGGCCGCGTACCGTACCGGAGGCGGACCGGGGCGACGCGTTGCGGCGGCTGCGGGGGTGGGCACGGACTTGGGCGGCGCGGGGGTGGCCCGAAGGCACTCCGCCGTTTCTGCTCTCGCGCTGCCCGGGGCTGTTGCACGGTGACGAGTTGGCGCGTCTTGTGGTGGACCAGCAGCGGCAGGTGCGGATGATGGCGCAGGGGCGGTCCGACGAGTTGCTGGGGCAGTTGTCCCTGGTGCCGGTCGGGGAAGTGGACGATCTCGGGATGGCCGCCGAACTGGCGTGTGCCAAGGCGTTGCTGGCCCGGCGGGTGCGTCCGGCGGATCCGGCGTTCGTCCGGCTGTTCACGCTTGCCGGGGAGGTGCCCCGGGCCCGCGGTCAGGCGCTGGCCGCTCCGAGGGCGGCCGACCGGGCGGTGCGGCTGACCGAGATCGCCGTGACGCTGGCCCCGGCCGGGGGTACGGAGGCCGGTGAGATCGCGCGGGAGGCCGTCGAGTGGACCCGGCGGGCGGCGGCGACCATGTCACCGGCGCCGGAGTTGATCCGGGCGGCGCTCGCGCTGTCCGCGTGTGGTCTGCACGAGGCGGGGTCCTCGATGCTGCGGGCCGTTGGCGCCGGTCCGGCCACGGGGTGGGAGTCGTGGGTGCGCGTCGCGCAGGCGCTCGACGCGGGGGGCAGCAGCCGCAGGGTGGATGCGATGGCGGAGCAGGCGGAAGCGTTGAGTGACGGTGACGATCCGGTCGAGCGGGGGCTGGCCCTGGAGATCTGGGGCGCGTTGGCCGGGGACCGGCCCGAGTACCGGGATCGGATCGAGGAGTTCTGCGCCGAGCTGGTGCCGGCCTCGGATCTGACGGAGGTCGATCTTCTGGCGCGGGCGGCCCTGGCGTTGACGCCGACCCGGGAGCGGAGGGCTCACGGGCTGGCCTCGGCAGCCGGGCAGGGGTTGCTCGATCTGCTCGCCGCGCCGGGGGCGCGGGCGGACCTGGAGTTCTCCACGACGCCGACGCTCGTCGTGCTGGCGCTGCTCGGTCTGCGGCGGGACGCGGCGCGCGTCGCGGGCATTCTGGACGCGCTGGGCACCGAGGGCGTGCGGTGGAGCGGCCCGCCGGTGGCCCCGGAGGTGCGACGGGATGCCGGGCTCGCCGATGTCGAGCGGGCGTTGCGCAGGCATCCGGCGCGCGGCCGACGGCTTCTCCTCGATGCCTTTGCCGCCCGCTCATCGGCCCCGGAGGCGGTGGCCGGCACGGAGGGGTGGGGGCTGCCGTTGGCCGGGGTGCTCGCGACGGCGGGCCATTCCGAGGAGGCCGGGGCGCTCGCCGGGCGGTCGCGGGAGCCGGCCCAGCTGGCCGGGGCGCTCGCCACCGTGTCGGTGGCCTGCGCGGTGGGTGGGCACTCCGCCGCTGCCGCACGCCATGCCCACGGCGCCGCCGACTGGGCAAGGCAATGCAGCGACCCGGCCGTCCGGGGGCTGATCGCGCAGGCATTCGCGTATGCCGGTGAGGTCGAGTCGGCTCAGGAGTGGGCGAGTTGGGAGCGAGCAAGGGGCAGGGGGCGGAATCGGGTCGAGCGCATGCGGACAGCTGTGGCGGTGGGCATCGCTCCGTACGCTCCCGTGGTCTCGACCCACATCGTCGACGAGCGGCTCGCGGACGTGATGCGGCTGGTACAGGCGGGCCGCGGGAAGGGATTGCTGCCTGTCGTTGCCGAGTTGCTGCTCACCCTGCCCGATGCCCGGCGGCCCAGTATCGGTGTGCGCGCCGGGATCGCGGCGAGTGGTATCGGTGTTGAGGAGAACATCACGGGGTGCGATCCGCATGCAGTCCTCACGCACGCGCTGCTCGAAGCGAGCGGGTTGTTTCCCGAGTTGCCGCCGCTGCGAGACAGACTGGGCGTCTGGGAGCGGTACATGGCCGCGACGCCGCTCCCCGGGCAGCAACTGCCGGTCGCGGAGTGGGCCGTGCTGTGTGCCTTTCGTGGCGAGGTCGGCGTGGCGCGGGAGGTGGCCGGGCGGGGGCGTACTGCGGGTGAGCGGGCGGCGGCGCTCGCTGCGGTGGCTGCGTACCTCGCGGACGTACCGGTGGTCGTTCCGGCCGCCGAGGGCTGGGCCGTGCAGGAGACACCGGTGCTGCGTTTCCTCGCGTTGGCCCGCGCGCTGCGGCCGGACGGGGCCCGTGACAACGAGCGGGCGTGCGGGCTCGTCCGGGAGGTACTGGCGGGCGAGCACTGGTGGTACGCGCTTGCGCTGCTGCCCCGGCTGGCGCCGGACGCGGTCGAGCCGCTGCGGGAGCTGGCCCGCCTGCACACCGGTTCGTGATGCGGCTCAGGCGTAGCAGCTCAGGGGTTTGCCGCCGTTGTAGGTGACCATGTCGGTCAGTGCCGCCACCGCGTCGATGCGGGCTCCGGGGGCGGCGCCGGCCAGTTCGGCGTAGGCGCGGTGCAGGTTGCCCACGATGCGTTCGGCGTCGAGCAGGTCGCGGTAGGGCCCGAGGTCGGTCTCGCGGGCGGCTTCCAGCGGGGTGAGGCCCGCCTCGTGGCCGCGGCGGGCGACGTCCTGGACGAAGTGCAGATAGCCGCTGACCTGGTCGATGACCTCGGGGCCGCACACCGGGCCGTGGCCGGGCACGATCGTCGTGGGGTTCAGGGCACGCAGCGTCTCCATCGCCCGCAGCGCGCCGCTGATGGAGCCCTGGAGGAGGAAGGGGGTGCCGCCGTTGAACAGCAGGTCGCCGCTGAAGAGCAGTTCGCGGTCGGGGATCCACATCACGGAGTCGTTGGTGGTGTGGGCCGGGGTGCCGATGTGGCTGACCCGGCAGGCGAGATCGTCGATGTAGACGGTGACTTCGTCCCGGTAGGTGAGGAACGGCGGCGCGAGTTCGATGTCGCCCCAGTCGACGTCGGTCCAGAACGGCGCGGACCGTGGCCTGCCCCATTCCAGCAGGGACTGGCGGACACCGTCGTGGGCGACAATGGTGGCGCCCCCGAACAGGTAGTTGCCGAACGTGTGATCGCCGTGGTGGTGGGTGTTGATCAGCGTCCGCACGGGTTGGTCGGTGACGGTGGCGATGGTGTCGAGGTAGGCGCGGGTGCGGGACTCGGTGGAGCAGGCGTCGACACTGACCACCCCGGTGCGGCCCACCAGGAAGCCGGTGTTGTTGATCCACCAGGAGCCATCGGGCTGGATGTAGGCGTAGATGTTCTCGCTCACCTCCCGCAGACGGGCCGCCGTGATCGCGGTCCGCGGGTGTGGATGGGCCGAACTCATCGCATCACCTTCCTGTTCCGTCGTTCAGCGGGTCCAGGGTACGGGGCGGGCCGGTCGTTCGGTGGGCCGTTGCGAGGAGCCGGCGCAGGGCGGTGTGGGCGGGTGGGCCCCAGGTGGTCTTGCCACCGGGGCGGCCGTGGCGGCCGGCCTCTCCGATGCAGATGCCGTCGAGGGCCCGCAGCAGTGCCCAGCCCCGGGCGCGGCGCAGGGTGGCGGTGTCCGGGACCGGCCGGTAGGCGGCGTGGAAGCGGTCGGCGGCGCCGTCGGGGAGCAGGATCCAGGCGGCGGAGAGGTCGCAGGCCGGATCGCCCGTGCAGAGGTCGCCGAAGTCGATCACGCCGCAGAAGGTGCCGTCCGCGGTGAGGATGTTGGCCGGGTGCAGGTCGCCGTGGAGCCACACTGCCGGGCCACTCCAGCGGGGGGCGGCGACGGCGTCCGCCCAGACGGCGCGGACGGCGTCCGGGTCGGGGATCACCCCCAGCTCGATCGCCGAGGTCAGCTTCCGGGCGAAGCTCTCCTCGCTGTCGGCCAGCGGCCCGCCCCGGCCGCGGCCGGTGGGCGCCCCGTCGGGGGCGGGGCGGTGCAGGGCGGTGAGGAAGCCGGCCAGGGCGTCGGCGGACTCCGCGCCACGGGTGGCGGGGGCCCGGTCGGCGGGTTCGCCCGGGATCCAGGTGGTGACGATCCAGGGCCTGGGGAACCGCCTGGAGGGCTCGCCGAGGCGCTGCGGGACGGGGATCGGCAGCGGCAGGTGGGGGGCGAGGGTGGGCAGCCAGGCGTGTTCCTTGCGCAGCAGGGCGTCGGCGGACCGCGTCGCCCAGGGCAGCCGGACGGCGAGGTCCGCGCCGAGTCGCCACAGCTGGTTGTCCCAGCCGCGCGCGCCGAGCCGCAGGGGCCGGTCGGCCAGGTCGGGGTGCTGGTCACGCAGCAGGTCCCGGATCAGTTCGCCGGTGATCTCGATCTCGGTGGGGGTCATGTGCGGCAACGGTAGTCGCGCGGCGGCGCCCGGTGCTCCTGTGCGGTGGGCACAGGAGCACCGGGCGCCGGTTGCGTGTGAGGGCTTGTCTCAGTAAGCGCTGTTGACGTTGTCCATCGAGCCGTAGCGGGCGGCGGCGTAGTTGCAGGCCGCGACGATGTTGGCCACCGGGTCGTAGATGTCGGTGCTGGTGCCGTCGACGTGGTACTGCTCGAAGGTCGGGTCGATCACCTGGAGCAGGCCCTTGGAGGGGATGTTCTTGTGGGCGTTGGAGTCCCACATGTTGATCGTGTGCGGGTCGCCGCTGGATTCGCGCAGCAGGTTGCTCTTGATGCCCTGGTAGCTGCCGGGGATGCCGTTCGCCTTCATCACGTCCAGCGCCTCGTTGATCCACTGGTCGATCTGGGCATCGGAGGCCGGCTGGGCCTTCGGCTGGTCCTTGCGGTCGATAACGACCAGGGTGCCATCCGCGTTGTACTGGGCGCCACGGCCCTTGTCGGTCTGTGCGGGGGACGCCGCCTCGGCGGACGCGTCCTGCGTCGCGCCCGAGTCCGCGGTGGGGGTGTCGCCACCGCTGGTGTCGGTGCTGCCGCTGTCGGTGGTGGCGGAGTCGGTGCCGCCGGTGTCGCCGGTGGTCAGGGACTTGCCGGTGGCGGCGCTCTCGGTGTGCAGGGAGAAGGCCGCGGGAGCGCTCGTGCTCACCGCGGTGGGGGCGACGGCCGACGCGTGCGGGTCGGCCGTGGCGCCCGGGGCGTGGACGAGGGACAGGGCCGCGGCCCCGGCGGTCACGATGCCGGCCACAGCAGCCGTGCGGGTCCGGATGCGGGAAACGCCATGGGTGGCGGTCATGCAGAAACACCTCGATCCTCGGGAGAGCGGGAGGAAAGCCGCGAAATGCGGCCGACCGCCACACTGCCCGGGCCCTGCCCTGCGAGGCAAGGAAGGCACCTGCGACCACGCCTCGTAGGAGCCGATCCCCTCACCCCCCGCCGACCGCCCCCGACGCGCCCCGACCGGCTCCTATCCCGCATCGGATGTGACCGCCGTCTCGTGCCGCACCCCACATCCCGGCCCCCGCCGCGTCACCCACCGCCAGCGCGCGACCACGGTGCCTTTCCGCCCCGGCCGGGGGACGTCGCCTTCGCCCAGCAGCCCCCCGCACCGGATCCTGGCGGTGCGGGGTGTCCTGTCCGCGATCCTCGCCCGGCACCTGCTCCCCGGGCACAGCGGCGAACACCTCGTCCGGCTGCTCGCCCACGCCCTGGGCTCCGGCCCCCGGCGGCTCCGGTGCCCCCACCCCCTGCCACGGCACCGGCTGTGGGGCCCGGGCCGCTGAAGGCGCGCTCTTCGTCCGGTTGTGCCACCCCGACAGCGCTCGGACCCGTTACGGACAGGGGCAGCTGGTGGCCCTGCACGAGGCCCTCCGCGCCCTCCTCGCCCGCACTCCCCCGCAGCGGCTGTGGGAGCGTTGGGGTGAGCACACCGCCACCGGCGCCGCCCCCGACCTCATCAGGTTAGGCTTACCTAACCAACAGGAAGGGCGTCATGAGCAACTTCGTCACGCATCGTGGGCAGGTGCTGCGCACCGAGCAGCTCAGCGCGCATGTCATCCGGGTCGTGCTCGGTGGTGAGGGACTGCGGGGCTTCGCGGTGGGACCGTACAGCGACAGCTACGTGAAGCTGGTGTTCGGTCAGCCGGGGGTGGTCTATCCCGAGCCCTTCGACGTGGCGGAGATCCGCCGGACGCTGCCGCGCGACCAGTGGCCCACCACCCGTACGTACACCGTGCGGCACTTCGACCCCCAGGGGCCCGAGCTCACCATCGACTTCGTCCACCACGGCGACAGCGGGCTGGCCGGTCCGTGGGCGGCTGCCGCGCGGCCCGGGGATCAGCTGGCCCTGCTCGGGCCCGGCGGCGCCTACGCGCCCGACCCGACCGCCGACTGGCATCTGCTGGTCGGTGACGAGAGCGCGCTGCCCGCCATCGCCGCCTCCGTCGAGCGGCTTCCGCGGGGAGCGGTGGCCCGGGTGCTCATCGAGATCGACGGGCCGGGTGACGAGCTGAAACTGAACCCGCCCGCCGGTGATGTCGATGTCGTCTGGGTGGACCGGCGCGCCGGGCGGTACGGTCTCGCGCTGGTCGAGGCGGTCACCTCCCTGGCGCTGCCGCCCGGGCGAGGGCACGCGTTCGTCCACGGCGAGGCGAACTGGGTGAAGGAGCTGCGCCGGCATCTGCGGCACGAGCGGGGCATGACGCCCCAGCAGCTGTCCATCTCCGGGTACTGGCGGCGCGGCCACGACGAGGACGGCTGGCAGGCGGCCAAGGCCGAGTTCAATCAGCGGGTGCTTCAGGAGCAGGAGCAGCAGCAGGAGCCAGCGGGCTCCTAGGGCGGCGTACGGCGGCGCGTACCACGGCCGGGCTCAGCAGGGTGGACAGCGGGGCGCTGAGCGTGGCCGCCTCGCCCAGGACGCGCCGCAGCTCCGGATCGGTGTGGGCCGCGCGTTCCAGGCGCCGGCCCAGGCGGTCGCGTACGGCCGCCGCCCGGCGCGAGCCGGGGCCGGTCGCGCCGGGGTGCAGTACGTCGGCGCCGGTCGCCAGCCGCCAGGCGCCGGTCGCCGCGCGGGCGATGGCACGTTGGATGTGGCGGGTGGAGCCGGTGGGGTGGGGGGACGCGGACAGGGTGTCGGCCAGCGCCGTCACCGCCGCGGCGGTGACGGTCATGCCGAAGCCGAAGGTGGGGTTGGTGGTGAGCACCGCGTCGCCGATCACCAGGAAACCGGCGGGCCAGTGCCGCATGCGCTCGTAGTAGCGGCGGCGGTTGGCGGTGTGCCGGTAGCCGCGGATCGGGCCGGCGGGGGTGGCGGTCAGCAGCCGGTCGGCGATCACCGGGTGGGACAGGGACCGGGCGTACGCCAGGAACCCGTCGTGATCCAGGGGTGGTTCGGCGCCCCTGGTGCCGGAGAGCGAGATCAGCCACCGGCCGCCCTCGATCGGGAAGATCACCCCGGCGCGGGCCGGGCGGTGCCGGCTGGGTCCCGGCTGGATGCCGACCGGCGGAAGGCCGGTCCGGGCCGTGGGGGGTGCCAGGACCGGCAGCGAGGCGTAGGCGACACCGGCGTCGACGGTGACCTCCCGTACGGAGGGCAGTCCCAGGGCGGTGAGCAGGGTGGGTGTGCGGGAGGTGCGGCCGGTGGCGTCGACGGTCAGGGTGGCCGCGTAGCGCCGGGTGGTGCCGTCGCGGTGCCGGGCGATGGCCCCGGTGACGCGCTGCCGGGTGCCGGTCAGTTCGCGGAGTTGGGCGCCGGGGACGAGGGTGATGCCGTCGGTGGCCCGGGCGCGTTCGCGGATCGTCCACTCCAGCAGGGGCCGGCCGCACAGCAGGGCGAAGTGTCCGGGCGGTGCCCCGGGCTGCGGGCCGTGGTCGCCGAAGCTCATGACGTCGGCCAGGTGGATGCGGTGGGCTCCGGCGGCGGACAGCCGGGCGAGGGTGCCGGGGAGCAGGGCCTCGATGTGCCGGCAGCCGGCGGGCAGCAGGAGATGGCCGTGGTGGGACTGGGGGGTGCCCGCGCGGTGGGTGGCGCCGGTGGGCAGCCGGTCCTGGTCGAGGACGGTGACGGTGGCGTAGTGGGGGCGCAGCGCGACGGCGGTGAGCAGGCCGGCCACCGATGCGCCGAGGACCAGGGCGTGCTCGTTCTTCATCGCGGCTGCCAGTGCGGCAGGCGCGCGGCGCGGGGGTCGGGGAGGCCGAGTTGGTGGAGCCGGTCGAGGGGGGCGAAGGGGTGGATGCCGAGTCCGGCGAGGTTGTAGGTGGCGGTGTAGCTCAGCCGGGGGCTGCGGTGGGTGCGGCGCAGGGCGCGGCGGCCCAGCGTCCGGGCGGTGGGGCCGGTGGCGGTGACGAGCCGGGCGGCGTCGTGGCTCATGACGGCGATGTGCCGGATCCAGGGCAGCCGTTCGGCCTGGTAGGCGGCCAGGGCGGCGTCGGTGCCGGGGGCGTGGGCGAGGTGGTGGGCGAGGGCGTGGGCGTCGCAGATGGCGGTGTTCATGCCCTGGGCGGCCAGCGAGTGGACGGCGTGGGCGGCTTCGCCGGCGAGGACGAGGCCGGGGGTGGTGAGGGTGGGTGCGGTGAAGCGGCGCAGGGTGAAGATCTGCCGGGTGGCGAGGGAGCCGGTGAGGCGTTCGGTGAGGGGGCGCAGGGCGGGGGTGTCGTGGTCGAGGGCGGTGGCCCAGGCGGTCATGGCGGCGTGGTCGGCGCCGCGTACCTCGTCGGGGTGGATCTGGACGTAGAGCCGGGTGCGGCCACCGGGCAGGGGGTAGACGAGGCGCAGTCCGCGGCGGGTGCGGTAGGCGGTGATGGCGCCGGGTTCGGGGGGTGCGCCGGGGAGTTCGAAGGCGAGCAGCCGGTGGGGGTAGGTGCGGGTGTCGGGGGTGATGCCGGCGGCGCGGCGCAGCCGGGAGGAGATGCCGTCGGCGGCGACGACCAGCGGGGCGGGTACGGGGTGGGTGCGGCCGTGCTGCCGGACGCGTACGCCGGTGACGCGGCCGGTGGGGTCGTGCAGCAGTGCTTCGGCGAGGGCGCCGCGGCGGAGTTCGACGTGGCCGGGCAGGGAGTGGGTGAGGGTCTTGAGGAGGGTGGGGTGATCGTGGCTGAGGAGGGTTCGGCGTCCGGCGGGGAGGCTGGTGTAGTCGAAGACCATGAGGGGGGTGGCGTCGGGGCCCCGGATGGTGAGGCGGGTGAGGGGGACGGCGCCGGCGGTGGTGAGGCGGTCGGTGATGCCCCAGTCGGTGAGGATGCGCAGGGCGGCGGGCTGGAGGACTTCGCCCTTGGCGATGGGGGCGGGGCGGCGTTGTTTGTCGAGGACGAGGGTGCGCAGGCCGAGGTCGCCCAGCGCGCGGGCGGTGGCGAGGCCGGCGGCGCCGGCGCCGCAGACGATGGCGTCCCAGGTGGTCATCCGGCGGCTCCCGGCACGGTGGTGCGGTGGTGGGCGGCCAGGGCGTTCAGGGCCAGGCCCTGGGCCATGAGGTGGTCGGGGTAGGCGAGGTGGTCCTTGAGGTACCAGCAGGTGGGGCCGGGTTCCCAGGTGCCGTCGGGGTGTTGGGCGGCGAGCAGCCAGTCGGCGCCGCGGGCGGCGGCGGTCCGGGCGGCCGGGTCGTCGGTGAGGTGGGTGAGGGCGTGTACGGCGCGGGCGGTTTCGTCGGTGGTGCCGGGGGCGGTGGCGGGGGCGGCGCCCCAGGAGCCGTCGGGGAGTTGGGCGGCGAGCAGCCAGGTGCGGGCGCGGGTGGCGAGGGGGGTGCGGGTGAGGCCCAGGCGGGCGCAGGTGTGCAGGACGGCGGCGGTGCCCGGGACCCCGCCCCGGTGCCACTGGGCTGGGTGGGAGCCGTCCGGGCGGGCGGTGCGGGTGAGCCGGCGCAGGGCGCGGCGTACGGTGCGGTCGGTGGTGGGGGTGCCGGTGGCGGTGAGGATGTCGATGGCCTGGGTGGTGGCGTGCGGGCAGTGCCGGTCGAGAGGACAGTGGGTGTCGCGGGTGAAGACGCTCCACGAGCCGCGGCGGTCCTGACGGGTTTTCAGCCAGCCGGCGCCCTCGCTCAGGGCCTGGCCGTGGCCGTGGGCGGCGGCGAGGGCGGCCAGCGCGGCGACGGTGTCGAGGACGTTGGGCCAGCCCTTGGCGCCCGACCAGGCCCAGCCGCCGGGTGGGCAGTCGAACAGCGGGAAGGGGGCGGTCTGCCGGCAGGCGAGCAGCCAGCGGGCGGCGAGCCGGACACGGGGGTCGGTGCGGTGTCCCGCGTGGCACAACGCTTCGGTGGTGACGGCGTGGCCGATGAGGTCGATGTCGCGTTCTTCCATGCCCTGCATGAGGACCCAGGAGCCGTCGCCGCGGGCGCCGGAGCGCAGATAGCGCACGGTGGCCCGGACGAGTTCGGGTGCGGTGCCGGCCAGGTGGACGGCGGTGGTGGCGAGGCCGGTGAGCCAGGGGTCGCTGCCGAGGGAGCCGACGGCTCCCTCCTGCCGCTCGCAGTCCTTGAGGACAGTGGTGGCCCGGGGGTCGGTGCGGGCGGCCAGCAGGCCGGGGCGCAGTTGGTGCTGGAGGAGGGTGAGGGCGGCGAACGGTGGTGCGGTGAAGGACAGCAGCTTCCGTGTCAGCGGGGTGGGCAGCAGCAGGAGTGCGGTGGGAACGCGGCGGATCGCGGTGGGTTCGGCCAGTCGGGCGACGGCCAGCAGCAGGCCGATGAGCTGCTGGACCATGGGGTCGGGCACGCCGTGGATGCCGCCGTGCCGGTGGAGGAGGGCCAGCCCGGCCCGTACCTCCTCGGTGGTACGTCCCGGGGCGGCGGCGTGCAGGGCGGCGAGCGCCAGCGCGGTGGGGATGAACTCGCTGGGTCCGGTGTCGGTGACGGGCCAGCCGCCGTCCGGGTTGCGGGTGCGCAGCAGCCAGTCGGTGCCGGCCCTGACCAGGGCGGCGGAGCGTTCCGGGTCGGCGGTGTGCAGGGCGAGGACGGCGGAGGCGGTGCCGGGGACGACGGCGGGTCGGGTGCCGTACCAGGTGCCGTCGGCATCGAGGGTGGTCAGCAGGGTGTGGGCGGCGGTGTCGAGGGCGGTGCGCAGCCGGGCGGCTCGGGCGGGGTGGGTGGCCATGGGTGCTCCCGGGCGGGTCAGCTGGTGCGCCGGCCGAGGTAGTCGATGAGGGCGAGGAGGGGGCCGCGGGCGGTGCCCCGGGTGTCGGCCTCGGCGAGGCAGGCGAGGCCGCGTTCGAGGTGGTGCTGGGATTCGCGTTCGGCGAAGCGTCGGCCGCCGGCTTGGTCGATGAGGGCGGCGGCGCGGTGCAGGCCCTCCTCGTCGATGGGGGGTGTGGTGAGGAGGTCGGCGAGTTCGGCGGCGGCGGGGGCCGGGGCGGCGAGGGCGGCCAGTACGGGGAGGGTCTTCTTGCCCTCGCGGATATCGGCGAGGACGGGTTTGCCGGTCTCCTCGGGGTCGCCCCAGATGCCGATGATGTCGTCGACGCACTGGAAGGCGAGGCCGAAGTGCCGGCCGGCCCGGCCGAAGGCGGCGACGGTACGGTGCGGGGCGCCGCCGAGGACGGCGCCGAGTTCGGCGGCGCAGCCGAGCAGCGAGCCGCTCTTGCCGGCGGCCATGGAGCGGTATTCGGGGAGGGTGACGGCGCCGGGTCCCTGCCAGGGGCGGCGGACGAAGGCGAGGTCCTGGGTCTGTCCGCCGACGAGTTCGGTCATGGCGCGGGCCAGGGTGCGCATCGCGCGCGGGGTGTGCGGGCTGTCGTGGCGGGCGAGGGCGGTGAAGGCGAGGGTGTGCAGGGCGTCGCCGGCGAGGATGGCGGTGGCGGCGCCGAAGGTTTTCCAGACGGTGGGGCGGCGGCGGCGCAGTTCGTCGCCGTCCATCATGTCGTCGTGGATGAGGGTGAAGTTGTGGACGAGTTCGACGGCGGCGGCGCCGGGCAGGGCGGTGTGCGGGGTGGCGCCGACGGAGGTGGCGGTGAGCAGGGTGAGGGCGGGGCGGATGGCTTTTCCGCCGCTGCCGTGGGTGGGGGTGCCGTCGGGGCGGCACCAGCCGAGGTGGTAGCCGATGGCGCGGCCGAGGTACGGGTCCAGGCTCGCGACGGCGGTGCGCAGTTCGGGTTCGATGAGGGTACGGGCCTGTTCGGTGACGGCGGTGGGCGGCGAGCTGCTGGTGGTCACGGCGTCAGGTCTCCTGGTCGGGGAGAGCGGGCGGGGGTGTGCGGACGGCGCGGGCGAACCAGCCGGTGAAGGCGATCAGGGTGCCGGCGCAGATGATCAGCCACGGGGTGTCGGGGCGGGTGTCGCCGGTGAGCAGGTCGGTGAGCAGGCCGAGAGTGATGGCGGCGGCGGTGATGGGCATGTGCATGGAGGCCCAGAAGGTGACGGCGTTGTTGTCCCCGGGGGTGGCGAGGGCGCCGTGGGTGAGACGGCGGGCGACCCACAGGGGGATGGGGCAGGTGGCGAGGATGGCGAGACCGGGGAGGACGGGGAGGGTGCCGGTGAGCAGCAGGGCGGCGGTGGCGGCGTAGGTGAGGGTCTGTCCGGTGAGGTAGAGGCGGATGAGGCCGCGGGGGCCGAGCGCCACGGCGAGGGTGCGTTTGCCGGTGCGGCGGTCGCCCTCGATGTCGGCGAGGTTCATGACGGACATCCGCAGGAACTGGAGGACGAAGACGATGGCGACGTAGGTGAGGGTGGCGGTGGTGGGGTCGCCGCCCTGGAGGCGGTGGGCGAGGAGCGGGCCGAGTCCGTACAGCACGGCGGCGCAGGCGATTTCGCCCAGTGCGTGGTAGTTGAGACGGGCGGGTGGGGCGGTGTAGAACCAGGCGGCGGCCACGATGGTGAGGGCCATGAGCCGCGAGGCGGTGTCGGGCATGGCGGCGGTGACGGCGACGGCGCCGAAGAGCAGGACGAAGGCGGCGCCGAGGCTGACCAGGGGTGGCAGCAGTCCGTCGACGAGGACGCGGCTGCCGCCGGTCCAGGAGGTGGGGGTGTGGTTGGCGCGGTCGGCTTCGAGGTCGAAGTACTCGTTGCAGTAGTGCGTCATGAGGTGGGCGGCCCAGCCGAAGAGCAGGGTGCCGGCGTACCAGGCCGGGGAGAAGGCGTGGCCCTCATGCTGGGCCGCGGTCACTCCGAGGCCGACCACCATCATGCTCTGGAACAGGAACTTCGGGCGCCCGAGCCGGATGAAGGCCGTCAGCCGGCCCGGGGTGGCGGGGGGTGCGGGGGCGTCGGCCGTCATGGGGCGCTCCTTGGCGGGGCCGGGACCGGGGGTGGGGCGTGGCCAGGCGGCGGTAGAGGGGGGTTTCGACGGTGCGGTGCAGCAGCCAGGCGGCGGCGAGGGTGCACGTGGCGTAGAGGGTGGTGACGGCGAGGGCGGTGGGCAGGGGGTGTCCGTCGCCGGGGGCGATGAGGAGTTCGTCGATGGTCAGGATGACGGGCCAGTGCACGAGGTAGATGGCGAAGGAGCGGTCGCCGAGGTACACCAGGGCGCGGTGGCGCAGCCAGGTTCTGCGGTGGTCGAGGTCGGCGGTGGCGGCGGCGAGGACGAGCAGGGCGAGGGGGACGGCGGTGATGGCGGCGGGGATGAAGGGGAAGGGCAGCAGGGGCAGGCCGGCGGCCAGGCTCACTACGGTGGCGGCGGTGGCGGCGGGGACGCCGATCCGGGAGCGGTGGCCGGCGCGCAGCAGGAGTGCGCACAGGGCGCCGAGGATGAACTCGGGGAGCCGGGCGACGGGCAGGACGTAGGAGATCCAGAACTGCCACTGGGGGACGTCGGCCTCGTCGATGGGCGGGCCGTGGAATTGCAGGGAGATGAGGGGGATGGTCCAGATCACGGCGAGGGTGGCGCCGGCGGCGGGCCACAGCCGGTGGGCGGGGACGCGGCGCAGCAGCGGCAGGATGAAGGGCAGCAGGGCGTAGCAGAAGATCTCGGCGGCGAGGGACCAGGTGACGATGTTGACGCCGGCGTTGTAGTCGCGGGTGGGGATCCAGGTGTTGACGAGGAAGAGGTTGGTGAGGGCGGGGAGGAGCGGGATGGGTCCGTCGCGGGGTTCGCCGGTGGCGGCGGCTCCGGTGAGGGTGAGGACGAGGAGGGTGGCGGCCCATACGACGGCGTGGTTGGGGTAGATGCGGGCGGCGCGGCGGCGCCAGAAGCGGGCCGGGGTGTCGCCCGGGCGGGCGGTCCAGGCGAGGACGAAGCCGGAGATGAGGAAGAAGCAGGAGACTCCGGTCATGCCGAGCGGGGCGAGCACTGTCGCGGCGTCGGCGAGGCGTTGATCGGCGAAGAGTCCGGTGAACAGCCAGGCGTGGACGAGGAAGACGGCGACGGCCCAGGGGAAGCGGAGTGCGGTGAGGGAGGGCAGGCGGTTCACAGATTGCCCCGGCGCGCCTGTTCGCGTTCGATGGCTTCGAAGAGGGCCTTGAAGTTGCCTTTGCCGAAGCCCTGGGAGCCGTGGCGTTCGATCATCTCGAAGAAGACGGTCGGCCGGTCCTGGACCGGCTTGGTGAAGATCTGGAGCAGGTAGCCGTCTTCGTCGCGGTCGACGAGGATGCGGTGCCGGCGGAGGGTCTCGACGGGGATGTGGGTGGCGCCGGCCCAGTGGCCGAGGCTGTCGTAGTAGGTGTCGGGGGTGTCGAGGAACTCGACGCCGGCGGCGCGCATGGTGGCCACGGCGGTGACGATGTCGTCGGTGGCGAGGGCGATGTGCTGGACGCCGGCGCCGCCGTAGAACTCCAGGTACTCGTCGATCTGGGATTTTTTCTTGCCGAGGGCGGGTTCGTTGATGGGGAATTTCACCTTGCGGGTGCCGTCCGCGACGACTTTCGACATGAGGGCGGAGTATTCGGTGGCGATGTCATCGCCGATGAACTCCTTCATGTTGGTGAAGCCGAGTGCGGTGTTGTAGAAGGCGACCCAGTCGTCCATCCTTCCGAGTTCGACATTGCCAACGCAATGGTCGATGGAGTGGAATACGGTGGGTGTGCCCGGGCCGGGGACGGGTGGGGTTGCGGTGTAGCCGGGGAGATAGGGGCCGCGGTAGCGGGCGCGTTCGATCAGGGTGTGCCGGGTCTCGCCGTAGGTGGCGATGGCGGCGTGCGTGACGTGGCCGTGCGCGTCGGCGGACTCCTGGGGTGATTGCAGTGGGACGGCGCCGTGTTCGGTGGCGTGGCGGTAGGCGGCGTGCACGTCGGGGACCTCAATGGCGAGGTCGATGACGCCGTCGCCGTGCCGGGCGATGTGCCGGGCGAGGAATTCGCCGTACTCGGTCTCGGGCCGGATGACCGAGGTGAAAACGAAGCGGGCGGTGCCGGCCGCCAGGACGTAACTGGCGGTTTCCCGGCTGCCGTTCTCGGGGCCCCGGTAGGCGATCCGGCGCATGCCGAAGGCGGTGGAATAGTAGTGGGCGGCCTGCTTCGCGTTGCCTACCGCGAACACGACCGCGTCGATTCCCAGCACAGGGAAAACATCGGCATCCCGTTGCACACAGACCCCCACTGTGTCGGATCGAACTGCTGAACCGTTCACACGATAGGGAGAGCGCAGGAACGGCGTCAATGAATGCTCAATAATGCGACTGAAATGCCCGTTGCACTGGGTTTGCCTTATGCATAGTGAGCGGGCCGGGGAAAGGAATTGCCGCTTTCCGGGGGCGGGCGAGGGGGCCCCGGGCGCCGGGGGTGAGCGTCCGCCGGTGGGCCCCGGGGGCTGGGGTATGGTGAACTTAGGCTTACCTAAGCTCACCCGAGGACATAAGGAACATCGATGCCGTCCACCTTCACCCGTGCGCGCCGCACCTCCCTGGTGCTGACCGCCGCCACCGCTGCCGCCGCCCTTGTGCTCAGCGGCTGTTCCTCGTCGGACGACAACGACAACGCGGACAAAGACTCCGCCGCCGACAAGTCATCCGGTCAGCCGGGGGCGTTCCCGGTGACCATCGACAGCGCGCTGGGCACGGCGGAGATCACCGAGCAGCCCGAACGGGTCGTCACCCTGGGGCAGGGTTCGGCGGAGACCTCCATAGCGCTGGGGCACACCCCGGTGGGCATCGAGAGCTACGCGTGGGGCAGTGACGACTCCGGCTATCTGCCGTGGATCCACGAGGCGGTGACCGAGGCGGGCGACGAGCTGCCGACGCAGTTCGCCGGGGCGGACGACATCGACTTCGAGGCCATCCTCGAACTGGAACCCGATGTGATCCTTGCGCCGTGGTCCGGCATCACCCAGGAGCAGTTCGACATCCTGTCGGACATCGCGCCGACCGTCGCGTACCCGGATCTGGCCTGGAGCACCGACTGGGACGAGCAGATCGAGATCATCGCGACCGCGCTGGGGCAGCCCGACGAGGCGCGGTCGCTGATCGACTCGATCGAGCAGCAACTGGCGGCAGCCGCGGCCACCCGGCCGCAGTACGCGGACGTCTCCTTCTCGTACATCTACACCGCAGGTCCCGGCACGCTGGGTGTGTTCCTGCCCGAGGAGCAGCGGGTGTCCATGGTGTCCCAGCTGGGGCTGACCGTCGATCCGGTGGTGAACACCTTCGAGGAGACAGAGGGGACGGACTCGGCGCTGATCGGTCTGGAGAACGCGGACAAGCTCGCCGACAGCGATCTGATCTTCACCTTCTACTCGGACGAGGAGACCCGGGCGACGATCGAGGCGCAGCCGCTGTACGCGGCGATTCCGGCGATCGAGCGCGGCTCGATCGTGGCGAGCAACGACAACCCGTTCGTGACGGCGTCCTCGATCATCAACCCGCTGACCGTGCCGTGGGTGATCGACCGTTATCTGCCGCTGATCGACGAGGCCGTCGCCACCCTCGACGACTGACGCTCAAGAAGCGGTTCGCCCACGTGACTTCTGTTGATGTGCGCCCCCGTCCGGGCGGTGCCGGCCCCGAGCGGGCCGGCACCGCCCGGCGGGTGTTGGTGCTGGTGTCGGCGGTGGCGGTGCTGGTACTCGCGGTGCTCGCGAGCATCTCCTTCGGCAGCCGGCCGACCTCGTTCGGCGATGTGCTCGACGTACTGTCGGGTGACGCCGATCCCTTTGTCACCACGGTGGTCGAGAGCCGCTATCCGCGGACCGCGCTGGGCATCCTGGCCGGTCTGTGTCTGGCGGTGGGCGGCACCCTGATGCAGGGGCTGACCCGTAATCCGCTGGCCGACCCGGGGCTGCTCGGCATCAACGCGGGGGCGGCGGCGGCCCTGGTCGCGGCGACGGCGGTGCTGGGTTCGACGGCGGGTACGGGCACGGTGTGGTGGGCGCTGGCGGGTGCGCTGGCGGCCGGAGTGCTGGTACAGGGCATCGGTTCGGCGGGCGGCGGGTCCGGGGTGGTGCGGCTGGTGCTGGCCGGGGCGGTGGTCTCGGCGGTGCTGTACGCGTTCATCCAGGCGGTGACGCTCAGCATGCCGGAGGTCTTCGACAGCTACCGCTACTGGGTCGTGGGATCGCTGGGCGGGCGGGACTTCGCGGTGTTCCGGTCGGTGCTGCCGTTCGCGGTGGCCGGGTTCGCGCTGGCGCTGCTGCTGGGTCCGGGCCTCAATTCGCTGGCGCTCGGCGATGAGGCGGCGATCTCGCTGGGGGCCAATCCGCTGCTGATCCGTACCGGTTCGCTGGTGGCCGCGACGGTGCTGAGCGCGGCGGCCACGGCGGCGGTGGGGCCGATCGCGTTCGTGGGTCTGGCGGTGCCGCACATCGTACGGGCGCTGGTCGGGGTCGATTTCCGGCTCCAGATCGCGCTGGCGGCGCTGGCCGGGCCGGCGCTGCTGCTGGCGGCCGATGTGGTGGGGCGGGTGATCATGCGCCCGCAGGAACTCATGGTGGGTGTGGTGACGGCGTTCGTGGGGGCGCCGGTGCTGTTGTACGCGGTGCGCAGGATGAAGGGGAACGCATGACGGGGGTGACGGCCCCGGTGCGGCCGGCGCGGGACGGTCGCGGCGCGGCGGGGGCGGTGGTGCCGCCGGGCGGGATGCTGCGGATCGGCCGGGTGCTGGCGCTGCCGGTGCGCGGCCGGTCCGTGCTGATCGCGCTGGTGCTGGTGGTGGCGATCCTGGGGGCGGCGGTGGCCACGTTGACCATGGGCCGGCTCGGGATCGGGCTCGGCCGGCTGCCGGAGGCGCTGCTGGGCGGGGCGGACGGCAAGGAGGCGTTCGTCCTGGAGCGGCTGCGCGGGCCCCGGCTGGTGGTGGGGGTGGGGACCGGTGCGGCGCTGGGGCTTTCCGGGGCGCTGTTCCAGTCGGTGACGCGCAATCCGCTGGGCTCCCCCGATGTGATCGGGCTGGGCGCGGGGGCCGGGGCGGGCGCCGCGGTGGCCGCGCTGTTCTTCCCCGGGGTGCTGCCGGTGCCGGTGGGCGCGCTGGCGGGGGCGGCGGTGGCGATGGTGCTGGTGTATGTGTCGACCGGCACCGGGTTCCGCAATCCGGGGCGGCTGATCGTGGCCGGCATCGGGGTGGCGGCGATCGCGCTGGCGTTCACCCAGTATGTGGTCTATGTGATGGAGCGGGAGGCGGCCACGGTGCTGGCCGCCTATGTCAACGGTTCGCTGGCGGCCCGGGCCTGGCACCATGCGGCGACGATCTGGCTGGTGCTGGCGGTGGTGGTGCCGCTGACCGTGCTGGTGGCGCGGCGTCTTGAGATCTCGGAGATGGGTGACGAGCTGGCCCAGGGGCTCGGCGCGGAGCCGAAGAACACCCGGGTGGCGGCGGTGGTGCTGTCGGTGGTGCTGGCGGCGGGGGCGGTGAGCGTGGCGGGGCCGATCTCGTTCATCGCGCTGACGGCGCCGCAGATCGCCCGCCGGCTGACCGGCGGGAGCGGGGCGCATCTGACGCTGTCGGCGCTGATGGGGGCGCTGCTGCTGGTGGTGGCGGATCTGGCGGCGCAGCAGTTGCCGACCGCCACCAGTCTGCCGGTGGGTATTTACACGATGGCCCTGGGCGGTGTGTACCTGGGTTATCTGCTGGTGCGCGAGTGGCAAAGGAAGAGACTGTGAGCAAGCGGGCGGTGGCCGGGCCGGGCGGGAAGGGGCTGAGCGCGCGGGAGGTGACCATTGCGTACGGCGGCGGGGCCCCGGTGGTGCGGGACCTCAGCCTGGAGCTGCCGCACGGCGGGCTGACGATGATCATCGGCCCGAACGGCTGCGGCAAGTCGACGCTGCTGAAGGCGCTGGCGCGGGCGGTGAAGCCGGATCGCGGGCAGGTGCTGCTGCACGGCGCGGACATCCACGCGCTGCGCGGCAAGGAGGTGGCCCGGCAGGTGGCGCTGCTGCCGCAGTCGCCGCTGGCGCCGGAGGGGATCAGCGTACGGGGGCTGGTGGCGCGCGGTCGCTATCCGCATCACACGCTGCTGCGGCAGTGGTCGCCGGACGACGAGTCGGCGATCGGGTTCGCGCTGGAGCGCACCGGGCTGAGTGAGCTGGCGCAGGCGCAGGCGGGTGAGCTGTCGGGGGGGCAGCGGCAGCGGGCGTGGATCGCGATGGTGCTGGCGCAGCAGACGGAGTTGCTGCTGCTGGATGAGCCGACGACCTATCTGGACATCGCGCATCAGTACGATCTGCTGGAGCTGTGCGCGGAGTTGCACCGGGAGGGGCGCACGATCGTGGCGGTGCTGCACGATCTGAATCAGGCGGCGCGGTTCGCCACGCATCTGGTGGTGATGAACGCCGGGCGGGTGGTGGCGCAGGGGCCGCCGGACGAGGTGATGACCGCCGAACTGGTGCGAGAGGTATTCGGACTTCGGTGCGACATCGTGCCGGATCCGCGGACCGGGACGCCGATGGTGGTGCCGCACGAGCGGGTGCGCGGCGACGGGCCACGGCAGCCGGCGGGGCACCGGCCGGCCTGATCACGGGCCGGCGGCGGCCCCGGTGTCCGTACCCTCTCCCCCGGCCTCCTCGGTGCGGCGGGTACGGTCCCGGGCGGCGGCGGCGATATTGCGGGTCATGCCGCCGAAGACCAGGTGGTGGAAGGGGGCGACGCTCCACCAGTAGAGGTGGCCCAGCAGACCGTGCGGGTGGAAGACCGCCCGCTGGCGGTAGACCGTACCGCGTTCGTCCCGGTCCACCATCAGCTCCAGCCAGGCCAGCCCGGGCAGTCGCATCTCGGCGCGCAGCCGCAGCAGGCGGCCCCGCTGGATCTCCTCCACCCGCCAGAAGTCCAGGGCGTCACCGGCCCGCAGCCGGACCGGGTCGCGGCGGCCCCGGTGCAGCCCGGCACCGCCGGCCAGCCGGTCCAGCCAGCCACGGGCGGCCCAGGCCAGCGGGAAGGAGTACCAGCCGCTGTCCCCGCCGATGCTCTCGATGACGTCCCACAGCGCCTGCTCACTGGCCCGGGTGACGCGTTCGCGGCGGTCGGTGTAGAGGCTGCCGCCGGCCCAGCCGGGGTCGGTCGGCAGCGGGTTGCCGGGAGCCCTGGGGGTGGCGGCGGAGGTCCAGCGGGTGGCGACGGCCGCCTCGCGGACCCGTTGGAGTGCCAGTGCCAGGGCGCGGTCCAGGCCGGTGAGGCCCGCCGGGGGATCGGGCACCAGGCGCTCGATGTCGTGTTCGCGGCACACACCCTCGTACCGCAGGGATTCCGTCAGCGGCCTGGCGATGGGCCCGGGGACGGGGGTGACCAGACCGACCCAATGGCTGGACAGGCCCGGGGTGAACACCGGGACGGACACGATCAGCCGGCGGGGCAGGCCCGCCACCCGGGCGTAGTGCCGCATCATCGCGCGATAGGTGACCACGTCGGGTCCCCCGATGTCGAAGCCGCGGTTCACCCCTGCGGGGAGGGCGGCGCAGCCGACGAGATAGTGCAGGACATCGCGTACGGCGATGGGCTGCACCCGGGTGTCGACCCAGCGGGGGGTGACCATCACCGGCAGCCGTTCGGTGAGGTAGCGGAGCATCTCGAAGGAGGCGGATCCGGAGCCCAGGATGACGGCGGCGCGCAGCACGGCGGTGGGCACCCCGCTGCCGAGCAGGATGCGGCCCACCTCGGCGCGGGAGCGCAGATGGGGTGACAGGTCCCGCTCCGGGACCCCCGGGGGGATCGGACCGCCGAGGTAGATCAGCCTGCGGGTGCCGGCCCGCCGGGCCTCGGCGGCGAAGATCCGGGCGGCGCGGCGGTCGGTGGCCTCGAAGCCGGGTCCGCCGCCCAGGGCGTGGACGAGGTAGTAGGCGATGCCGGTGTCGCGGAGGGCGGCGCGGACGGAGGCCGGGTCGGTGACGTCGCCGCGGACGATCTCCACCTCACCGGCCCATGGGTGGTCCCGCAGCTTGTCGGGTGTTCTGGCCAGGGCGCGCACCCGGTAGCCGGCGGCGAGCAGTGCGGGCACCAGCCGGCCACCGATGTAGCCGGTGGCTCCGGTGACCAGGACGCGGACGCCGTCGCCGGGGTGGGTGGGGTTCACCGGCGCGGACCGGCTGTCGCCGGTGCGTCGCGGATGCCGATCACCGGGCCGGGCCGCGGTGCGGTGCGGTGCATGTGTCCTCTGTTCCGTGGGGGACCTGGTGGTGGTCACTCTTCCCGGTCCGGTGGCCGGTGGGCCTCGGCGCGGGGCAGATGGAGCACATGTGACCGTGGGCGGGCCGGGCACCCACCCATGGTCATATGTTCTGATTCGACGGACGGATAGTCGGGTTTCGGGTCCGGGTAGAGGCTGCGGGACAACGGGCGCCTTCGTGCGCGCCCGAGGCGCTTTCACGGAAGGCCAGACCGCGGTGACCCAGCCGTTCCAGCTGCCCGACTTCTACACGCCGTATCCCGCCCGGCTCAATCCCCATCTCGAACAGGCCCGGGAGCATTCGCGCGCCTGGGCCCGCGAGATGGGGATGCTGGAGGGGTCGGGGGTGTGGGAGCAGCGGGATCTCGACGCCCATGACTACGCGCTGCTGTGCGCGTACACCCATCCCGACGCCTCCGCCGAGATGCTGAATCTGGTGACGGACTGGTACGTGTGGGTGTTCTTCTTCGACGACCACTTTCTGGAGATATTCAAGCGTTCGCAGGACCGGGAGGGCGGCAAGTCCTATCTGGACCGGATGCCGGCCTTCATGCCGCTGGATCCGGCGGCGGCCGTACCCGAGCCCGTCAACCCGGTGGAGGCGGGCCTGAAGGATCTGTGGGCCCGTACCGTGCCGGAGCGCTCGCCGCAGTGGCGGGCGCGGTTCGCGGAGAGCACCGAGCATCTGCTCAACGAATCCCTGTGGGAACTGTCGAACATCAACGCCCATCGGATCGCCAATCCGGTGGAGTACATCGAGATGCGCCGCAAGGTCGGCGGGGCGCCCTGGTCCGCCGGGCTGATCGAGCACGCGGCGCATGCCGAGGTGCCGGCGGCGGTGGAACGGTCCCGGCCGCTGCTGGTGCTGCGGGACGCCTTCTCGGACGCGGTGCATCTGCGCAACGACCTCTTCTCCTATCAGCGGGAGGTGGAGGACGAGGGCGAGCTGAGCAACGGGGTGCTGGTGCTGGAGACCTTTCTGGGCTGCACCACCCAGGAGGCGGCCGAGGCGGTCAACGATCTGCTGACCTCGCGCTTGCAGCAGTTCGAGCACACCACCCTCACCGAACTGGCCCCGCTGTTCGCCGAGCACGGGCTGAGCCCGCAGGAGTGCGCGGCGGTGCTGGCCTATGTGAAGGGGCTCCAGGACTGGCAGTCCGGCGGGCACGAGTGGCATCTGCGCTCCAGCCGCTACATGAACGAGGGCGCCATCGGCAGCGGTGCTCCGGGCGGCGGGGCAGCCCTGTTCGGGCCGAGCGGGCTCGGCACCTCGGCGGCGCTGCCGGGCGGGGTGCGCACCACCGCGCGCGCCGAGCGGGGCCGGGCCAGACGGCACGCGCACCGGCCGTACCAGGAGAGCGGTCCGCTGCCGCTGCCCGACTTCGTGATGCCGTTCCGCACCACGCTCAGTCCGCATCTGGAGGCGTCGCGGCGGCACATCCTTCAGTGGTCGCACGCGATGGGGCTGCTGGAGCCGCAGCCCGGGGTGCCCGGCTCGTACATCTGGGACGAGGACAAGCTGATCGCGTTCGACTTCCCGCTGTGCGCGGCCGGGATCCATCCGGACGCCACCGCCGAGCAGCTGAACCTCACCTCAGGCTGGCTGACCTGGGGCACCTACGCGGACGACTACTTCCCGGCGGTGTTCGGGCGCGGCCGGGATCTGCTGAGCGCCCGGGCGTGCGCGCAGCGGCTGACCGCCCTGATGCCGGTGGACGACGACAGCGTGCCGCCCATCCCGGCGAACGCCCTGGAGCGGTCGCTGGCCGATCTGTGGCGGCGCACCGCCGGGCCGCTGGACCCCGCGCACCGGGCGGCGTTCCGGACCACCATCTGCGACATGGTGGGCAGTTGGCTGTGGGAGCTGGACAACCAGGCGTTCCACCGGGTGCCCGACCCGGTGGACTACATCGAGATGCGGCGCAAGACCTTCGGCTCGGATCTGACGATGTCACTGGCCCGGCTGGCGCACGGCAACCGGGTGCCGCCGCAGATCTACCGCAGCGGGCCGATGCGCTCGCTGGAGAACGCCGCGGCCGACTACGCCTGCCTGATGAACGATGTCTTCTCGTACCAGAAGGAGATCCAGTTCGAGGGCGAGGTCCACAACGGCATTCTGGTCGTGCAGAACTTCTTCGACTGCGACCGGGACACCGCGCTGCGCATCGTGGATGATCTGATGACCGGCCGGATGCGGCAGTTCCAGCATGTTGCCGCGCGGGAACTGCCGGTGCTGTACGACGATTTCGCGCTGTCGGACGAGGCCCGCGAGGTGCTGGCGGGCTATGTGCGGGAGCTGGAGCACTGGCTGGCCGGGATTCTGATCTGGCATCAGGGCTGCCACCGGTACGACGAGGCGGAGTTGCGCCGGCCGCCGGGGGCCGGGCGGCTGCTGTCGGCCGGACCGCTGGGGCTCGGCACCTCGGCGGCCCGGCTGTTCACCGGCGTCCGGGCGGCGGCACCGGTGCCGGGCTGATCACCGCGCCGTACACCCGGTGCTGCTCCCCGGCCGGCGGGGAGCGGCACCGGTGGCGGCGGCTCAGTGGAACTGCTGCTCCTCGGTGGAGCCGCGCAGCGCGGTGGTCTCCGAGGCGGGGTTGAGGGCGGTGGCCACCTGGTCGAAGTAGCCGGTGCCGACCTCGCGCTGATGGCGCACGGCCGTGAAGCCGCGCCGCTGGGCGGCGAACTCGCGCTCCTGGAGGTCCACGTAGGCGGTCATGCCGTGCTCGGCGTAGCGGTGCGCCAGGTCGAACATGGCGTGGTTGAGGGAGTGGAAGCCGGCCAGGGTGATGAACTGGAAGCGGTAGCCCATGGCGCCCAGTTCGCGCTGGAACTTGGCGATCTGGTCCTCGTCCAGGGCCGCCCGCCAGTTGAAGGAGGGCGAGCAGTTGTAGGCGAGCATCCGGTCAGGGTGCCGGGCGTGGATGGCCTCGGCGAACTCGCGGGCCTGGCCGAGGTCGGGGGTGCCGGTCTCCATCCACAGCAGGTCGGCGTACGGGGCGTAGGCCAGGCCGCGGGCGATGGCCGATGCCATGCCGGGGCGCAGCCGGTGGAAGCCCTCGGCGGTGCGTTCGCCGGTGCAGAAGCGGGCGTCGCGCTCGTCGGTGTCGCTGGTGATGAGGCTGGCGGCCAGCGCGTCGGTGCGGGCCACCACGAGGGTGGGCACGTCGGCGATGTCGGCGGCGAGCCGGGCGGCGTTGAGGGTGCGGATGTGCGCGGAGGTGGGGACCAGGACCTTGCCGCCGAGGTGGCCGCACTTCTTCTCGCTGGCGAGTTGGTCCTCGTAGTGGATGCCGGCCGCGCCGGCCTCGATGAGGGCCTTGGTGAGTTCGAAGGCGTTGAGCGGCCCGCCGAATCCGGCCTCGGCGTCGGCGATGACGGGCACCAGCCAGTCGGTGAGGTCGCCGGCTCCCTCGGCGGTGGCGATCTGATCGGCGCGCAGCAGGGCGTTGTTGATCCGGCGCACCACGGTGGGCACGGAGTTGGCGGGGTAGAGGCTCTGGTCGGGGTAGGTGTGGCCGGCCTGGTTGGCGTCCGCGGCGACCTGCCAGCCGGACAGGTACACGGCCTGGAGCCCGGCCTTGACCATCTGGACGGCCTGGCCGCCGGTGAGGGCGCCGAGCGCGTGGAGGTAGTCGTTCTCGTGCAGTGCGTGCCACAGCCGGTCGGCGCCGCGCCGGGCGAGGGTGTGTTCCTCGCGGACGGAGCCGGACAGCCGGATCACGTCGTCGGCGGTGTAGGTGCGTTCGATGCCCTGCCAGCGTGGGTCGGTGGCCCAGTGGTGGGCGAGGTCCTCGGCTGCGGTACGGGGCTGCTGGTGCTGCTGCTGTGTCATGAGGGTGCTCTCCCGGTGTCGCGAAGGGTGTGGACGCGATGCGTCCCGCGCATGGAAGGGGTGTGGTGCGGCCCGCCGTGCCGGTGCCGGTGGGATCGGCGTGGGTGTGGCCGGCGGTCGGCCGGGCGAGGAGCGCCCCGGCGGGCCACGGCACGACTATGGCAGTGGCACTGAGTGCCAACAACCCTGGCCGCGTGCCAAGTTCTGCGAATCTTCGACCACCCTTCGGCCAATGCCGCCAAGGCCGTTACGGGACTGGCCCGCCGTGCCATCCGCCGCGATACTGGCGAGTAGCTTCGAAGGGGGTCATCGATGACCAAGGTCTACGCCGGTGCGCGGCTGCGGCTGCTGCGACGCGAACGCGGCCTGACGCAGGCCGAGCTGGCGAGGGCACTGTCGATCTCGCCGAGCTACCTCAATCAGATGGAGCACGATTCACGACCGCTGACCGTTCCCGTACTGCTGCGGCTGAGCGAGGCGTTCGGGGTGGATCCCGGTTTCTTCTCCCAGCGGGAGAGCGCCCGGCTGCTGGTGGATCTGACGGAGACACTGGCCCAGGAGGTGCACGGGGGCCGGGTGAGCGCCGAGGAGCTGGCGCGGCTGGCGCAGGAACAGCCGGCGGTGGCCGCGCTGCTGGTCGAGTACGGGCGGCGCAACACCGCGCTCGCCGAGCGGCTGGCGGAGCACTCCGGCGGCGGGGCCGCGGCCGGGGCGCCGCAGCTGCCGCTCTCGCCGCACGAGGAGATCCGGGAGTTCTTCTACCGGCGGCAGAACTATCTGCACGAACTGGATGGGGCCGCAGAGGAGTTGGCGGGGAAGCTCGGGATCCGGCCGGGCGAGGCGCTGCCGGTGCTTGCGGCGCGTCTGGAGGAGCGGCACGGGGTGCGGCTGGCGGACGGCTGCGAGGTGCTGCACCGCTACGACCCGGCGCGCCGGGTGCTGCGGCTGTC
This sequence comes from Streptomyces sp. NTD107, assembly GCF_059510435.1. Taxonomy (NCBI): domain Bacteria; kingdom Bacillati; phylum Actinomycetota; class Actinomycetes; order Kitasatosporales; family Streptomycetaceae; genus Streptomyces; species Streptomyces sp. NTD107. The sequence continues at coordinate 84,828 of NZ_JCAJZV010000008.1, forward strand.
GGGGCGGCTGCGGCCGGGGCAGCGGGCGTTCCGGATGGCCACGCAGGTGGCGCTGCTGGAGTACCCGAGGGAGCTGTCCGCGCTCGCCTCGCAGGATTTCGCGGCGGACACCGACGCGTGGGCGCTGGCCAGGATCGGGGTGGCGCACTATTTCGCGGCGGCGCTGCTGCTGCCGTACCGCATGTTCCACGGGGCGGCGGAGGAACTGCGGTACGACATCGAGCGGCTGACGGACCGATTCGGCCTGGGTTACGAGACGGTGTGCCACCGGTTGAGCACCTTGCAGCGCCCGCGCCGGCGCGGGGTGCCGTTCTCCTTCGTCCGGGTGGACCGGGCCGGGAACATGTCCAAGCGGCAGTCGGCCACCGGTTTTCACTTCTCGCGGGCGGGTGGCACCTGCCCGCTGTGGAATGTGTACGAGTCGTTCGCGGCGCCGGGCCGGATCCATGTGCAGATCGCGGCGATGCCGGACGGCCGGCGCTATCTGTGGACGGCCCGGACGGTGACCCGGCAGCAGGGCGGCTGGGGCGAGCCGGGCAAGACCTTCGCGATCGGCCTGGGCTGTGAACTGCGGCACGCGGGGCGGCTGGTGTACTCCGACGGTCTCGATCTGTCCCAGTCGGCGGCGGCCACCCCGGTGGGGATGGGCTGCCGGGTCTGTGAGCGGCTGGACTGCCCGCAGCGGGCGGTGCCGCCGCTGGGGCGGCGGCTGGCCTTCGACGAGCACAGCAGCACCTTTGTGCCGTATCCGGTGGCGGAAAAACCCGGCGCCTGACATTTCGATAAACATATATTCGAGTTTCGCTGATTTATCCGATGCCGCACTCTCAGGGAAATTAAAGAATCCCCTCAGTGGAATCAAAGAGTCCGGTGCCTAATGTTTTCCTCACTCCGCTCTCGACAGCTCCGGCCGAAATCCGGCCGGGTGGCACGTGATGAGGAAAGGGCACATGGTGTCGGCAAAAGTCTCCGGTACGAACATCGGAATTGTCAGCAGAAAGCGGGAAGCCCGGCCGGCTCCCGGCGAACCGGCCGTCTACCGGTCCGCTCCCCCGGCCCGGGCACGCACCCTGCTCGATGTACTGCGGGAGACCGTCACCCGATGGCCCGGCGCCATCGCCCTCGACGACGGAGACACCCCGCTCAGCTACCGCGAACTCGACCGGCGGGTGACCGAGGTGGCCACCCGGCTGCACCGGGCCGGGATCGGGGCCGGCGACCGGGTGGGGGTACGCATCCCCTCCGGCGGCGCCGACCTGTACGTGGGGCTGCTCGGCGTACTGGCCGCCGGCGCCGCCTACGTCCCCGTCGATGCCGAGGATCCCACCGAGCGGGCCGAACTGGTGTGGCGCGAGGCCGGGGTGTGCGCCGTACTCGGCCCCGGCGCCCGGCCCACCGCCGTACCCGGCACGGAACCGGCCGGCACCCCGCGCCCGCCCGAGCCCGCCGACGACGCCTGGATCATCTTCACCTCGGGCTCCACCGGAAAGCCCAAAGGGGTGGCGGTCACCCACCGTTCGGCCGCCGCGTTCGCCGACGCCGAGGCCGCGCTCTTCGTGCCCGATGCCCCGATCGGCCCCGGCGACCGGGTGCTCGCCGGGCTCTCGGTCGGCTTCGACGCCTCCTGCGAGGAGATGTGGCTGGCCTGGCGGCACGGCGCCACGCTGGTGCCCGCGCCGCGCGCCCTGGTCCGTACCGGCGCAGAACTCGGCCCCTGGCTCGCCGAGCGGCGCATCACCGTGGTCTCCACGGTGCCCACCCTGGCGGCCCTGTGGTCGGCGCAGCTGCTCGCCGGGGTACGGCTGCTGATCGTCGGCGGAGAACCCTGCCCACCGGAGGTGGTGCGGCGCTTCGCCCGCGACGGGCGCGAGGTGTGGAACACCTACGGCCCCACCGAAACCACCGTGGTGGCCTGCGCCGCCCGGCTGCGCGAGGGCGAGCCGGTACGCATCGGGCTGCCCCTGGACGGCTGGGAGCTGGCGGTGCTCGGCGCCGACGGAAAGCCGGTGCGCTGCGGGGAGAGCGGCGAACTGGTCATCGCGGGCGTGGGCCTGGGCCGCTATCTGGACCAGGACAAGGACGCGGAGCGGTTCGCCCCGCTGCCCGCGCTGGGCTGGCCGCGCGCCTACCGCAGCGGCGACCTGGTCCGGGCCACCCCCCAGGGACTGGAGTTCACCGGCCGGGCGGACGACCAGATCAAGATCGGCGGACGCCGGGTGGAACTCGGCGAACTCGACGCCGCGCTGCTCGCCCTGCCGCAGATCGCCGCCGCCACCACGATGGTGCGCCGCACCCCCGGCGGACTCGACGTCCTGGTCGGCTATCTGGTGCCGGCCGACGGCGACCCGGCGCACTTCGACCGCGCGGACGCGCTGCGCCGGCTGCGGGAAACGCTGCCCGCCGCGCTGGTCCCCCGGCTCGCCGTCCTGCCGCGCTTCCCCGTCAAGAGTTCGGGCAAGGTGGACCGCGCCGCGCTGCCCTGGCCGCTGCCCGCCGAGCCGGCCGGCACCACCGCGCCCGGGCCGGAGCACAGCGACCCGGTCACCCGCCGGCTGCTCGCGCTGTGGAGCGAACTGCTGGGCACCCGGGTGAGCCCCGGCGACGACTTCTTCGACCTGGGCGGCACCTCGCTGGCCGCCGCCCGGCTGATCTCCGCGCTGCGCGCGCACCACCCCCAGGTCTCCGTCGCCGACCTCTACCGGCACCCCACCCCCGCCGCGCTGCGCCTCGTCCTCACCGAAACCCCCGGCGCCCCGGAGCCCGGGGGCGAACCGGACCCGCCCCGTACCCCCCGCGCGGCGGGCTGGGTCCAGCTCGCCGCCCAGCCGCTGCTGCACACCATCGGCGGACTGCGCTGGCTGCTGGCCGTGGCGCTGGCCGGCAACATCCTGCTGGCCGCCGGATACCAGGGCTGGCTGCCCACCCTGTCGTGGTGGCTGCTGATCCCGGCGTACGCCCTGCTGTTCACCCTGCCCGGCAAGGTACTGCTCGCGGTCGCCGGGGTCCGGGCGCTGCGCGGTCGCCGGTTCGCCCCCGGTGAACTGCGGCGCGGCGGCGGCGCCCATCTGCGGCTGTGGGCGGCGGAGCGGCTGGTGGCCGCGCTGGGCATCGCCACCCTCACCGGAACCCCCATGGCCGGCTGGTACGCCCGGCTGCTGGGCTGCCGGGTGGGACGGCGGGTGGATCTGCGCACGCTGCCGCCGGTCACCGGCCTTGGCACCTTCGGCGACGGCTGCGCCGTGGAGCCCGAGGCGGATCTGGCGGGCTGGTGGCTGGACGGCGAGGTGGTACGGGTGGGGGCCGTCGCGGTGGGGGCCGGCGCCCGGGTGGGGGCCCGGGTCACCCTGCTGCCCGGCGCGGAGGTCGGCGCGGGCGCCGAAGTGCTGCCCGGCTCCAGCGTGGCGGGGCGGATCCCGGACGGCGAGTGCTGGGGCGGCTCCCCCGCCGCACGGCGGCCGGAGCAGTCCCGGTGGCCGAGCCGGGGCACGGACCGCTCGCGCGGCTGGGCGTTCGTCTACGCGCTGACCCCGGGGCTGCGGGCGCTGCTGCTGTGGGTGGCCTGGGTGCCCTCGCTGGTACTGGCGTACGCGGTGCCCGCCACCGGCGGGATCGCCGCGCTGGCGCTGCGGCTCCCCGTGCTGGTGGTGCTCGGCGTGCTGTGCCACGCCCTGTTCATCACCGGGGCGGTACGGCTCGCGGGCCGGGCGCTGCGGCCCGGCACGCACCGGGTGGACAGCGTGCCGGGCTGGGCGGCCTGGCTGGTGCACGACCTGATGGACGCCTCGCGGCGCACCCTGTTCCCGCTGTACGCCTCGCTGTTCACCCCGGTGTGGCTGCGGATGCAGGGGGCGCGGATCGGGCGCGGGGTGGAGGCGTCCACCGTGCTGGCGCTGCCACGGCTGCTGCGGGTGCGGGACGCGGCGTTCCTGGCCGACCAGGTGCTGGCCGCGCCGTACGAACTGCGCGGCGGCTGGCTGCGGCTGGGGGTGAGCCGGGTCGGCGAGCGGGCGTTCGTGGGCAACTCGGGTCTGGTGGGGCCCGGGCGGCGGGTGGCGGACGGGGCGCTGATCGGCGTGCTGACGGATGCTCCGGAGCGGGTGCCGGCCGGCTCGTCGTGGCTGGGCAATCCGGCGATGCGGCTGCGTCGGGTGGCCGAGCCGCACGAGGTGACGCGCACCTACGCTCCGCCGCCCGCGCTGCGGGTGGCGCGGGCGGCGGTGGAGCTGTGCCGGGCCGTGCCGTTGCTGCTGGCGGGGCTGCTGCGGCTCGGGGTGCTGGCGATGCTGCTGCTGGTGTGGAGCGTGGGGTCGCCGTGGCTGCTGCTGGTGGTGTGCGGACCGCTGCTGTGGGCGGCCGGGCTGGTGGCGGGGGCGGTGACGACGGCGGCCAAGTGGCTGTTGATGGGACGGTTCCGGCCGGGCCGGCATCCGTTGTGGAGCGCCTTCGTGTGGCGCAACGAGCTGTACGACTGCTTCGTGGAGGTGCTGGCGGTGCCGTGGCTGGTGCAGCCGGCGACCGGTACGCCGCTGCTGAACTGGTGGCTGCGCAGCCTGGGGGTGCGGGTGGGGCCCGGTGTGTGGTGCGAGTCGCACTGGCTGCCGGAGCCGGATCTGGTGCGGCTGGGCGCGGGGGCGAACGTGAACCGTGGCTGCGTGCTCCAGACGCATCTGTTCCACGACCGGGTGATGCGTCTCGATCCGGTGGCGGTCGGCGCGGGGGCCACGGTGGGGCCGCACAGCATCGCGCTGCCGGGCAGTGAGATCGGCGCTGGGGCCTCGGTGGGCGCCGCGTCGCTGGTGATGGCGGCCGAGCGGGTGCCGGGCGGCGGGCGCTGGCAGGGCAATCCGGTACGGCGCGAGGGCGCGGCGGTGCCGGTGGCCGGCTGAGGAGCGCCCCGCCGGGCCCCGGGCCGGCGGGCGAAGCGCGCGGGGGCATGGCACTTGCCGGACCGGATGGCGCGCCGCGCGGTGCGCCCGAACCGGTCCACCGGATGGCCGAGATGGTGTCGCACGGTGCGGCGGTGGGTGACCCGGGTGCCCTGGCTGCCCGGCGGGCCCGCGATGTCGCGGGCGCCGGGCGGTGACGGCGGCGACCCGGGGAACCCGGGCGGTGGAGTTCGCGCTCGCCCGTCGGCAGGGCCCCGGGGACCTCCTGCGGTACGGGGAGTTCCGTCACCTTTCCCGGGCGGAGGAATCCCCGTCCACGGGAGCGGCGTTACGGTTCGGGCAGGTTCCCGTGGCGGCGCGGGCACGGGGCCCGGCGAGCGGAATACTGCCGCGGGCGGGGCGGTCGGTTGGGCGTGGAGGCGAGCGGCGCGGTGGCCGTCGTGCCGGGCGGGCCGGCGGCGGCACCCGCACCCCGGTGGTGGCGGTGACGGTGGGGCTGTTGTCCCACGGTGCCCGGCCGGGCACCGTCGCGCTCAAGCGGCGCCACCGCCGAGGAGGAGCGCTGAAGCGGCCGGGGCCCGCTCAGTGCTCGGCGGCCGGGGCCGGGGCCGTGGCGGTCGCCGGCACCGGCACCGCTGCCGGGTCGGGGCGGGTGGGCAGCACCTCGGTGACGTAGTCCGCCGCCGTCGCGGTCATCCCCACATCGCGCTGGGCCCGCTCGGACAGCAGCAGCCGGTGCTCCAGCAGTTCGTGGTAGAGCTGCGCGGTGTCGATCTGGCCGCGCAGTTCCAGGGGGACGGCGCGCACCGCCGGGCGGAAGACGTCGCGCACCCAGCGGTGCGCCAGTACCTCGGGCCGCGCGCCCAGCGGATCGCCGGGGGCGTAGTCCTCCTGGCCGGCCATCCAGGTCTCCAGGTCGTTCAGCAGGCTGCGGGCCTGGTTCTCCTCGGCGTCCAGACCGGTCAGCCGCAGCAGCTGCCGCTGGTGGTGCCCGGCGTCCACCACCTTCGGCAGGAACGCCACCTTGTCGCCGTCGGGCGAGCGCTGGATCTGCATCTCGGCGACATCGAAGCCCAGCTCGTTCAGCCGGCGGATCCGGCGGTCGATGTAGTGCCGCTTGTCGCGCGGGTAGACGGAGGTACGGGTCAGCTCGTGCCACAGCTCCCCGTACCGCTCCACGATGGCCAGGCCGAACTCCACCGGGTCGACCGCCGGGTGCAGGCTGCCGCCCGCCTCCAGGTCCATCAGCTCCCCGGCGATGTTCACCTGGGCGACCTCGATGTCGTAGGCGCGCTGACCGTCGGTCAGCCGGGGCTGGATCTGCCCGGTCTCGGCGTCCACCAGATAGGCGGCGTAGGCGCCGGCGTCCCGCCGGAAGAGGGTGTTGGACAGCGAGCAGTCGCCCCAGGCGAAGCCGCTCAGATGCAGCCGCACCAGCAGCACCGCGAGCGCGTCCAGCAGCCGCTTGATGGTGTCGGGGCGCATCGTCGTCTCGAACATCGAGCGGTAGGGCAGTGAGCCCTTCAGCTGCCGGGTGATGAGCACCGGCTCCAGGGGTTCGCCGGCCGCGCCGGTGCGGCCGGTGACCACGGCGAGCGGGTCGACCGCCGGGACGGCGAGCCGGTCCAGGTCGCGCAGCAGGGCGTACTCGCGGACCGCCGCCCACTCCCCCACCTCCTTGACGGCGACGACCTCCTCGCCGGCCCGGGCGAACCGCACCACATGCCGGGAGATGCCGCGCGGCAGGGCCACCAGGTGCTTCTCCGGCCAGTGCTCCAGCGGGATGTCCCACGGCAGGTCGAGCAGGGTGGCCGGGTGCGAGGGGTCGGTGGCGGTGATCCGGAGGTCCATGGACCCAGTGTGCGGCAGTGGACCGGGCGCACGGCGCGCTGACCCCGCATCGTGGACACAGCCGGGGGAATGTGCGGTGGCCTGGTTGCATGGGGTTGGGAAAGAGAATCACGACCCCTACCGGCAGGGAGATGACCCGATGACGGGGCAGGCACAGATCGGTGTGACGGGACTCGCGGTGATGGGGCGCAATCTGGCGCGCAACCTCGCCCGGCACGGCCATACGGTGGCGGTGCACAATCGGACGGCGGCCAGAACCCGGGCGCTGGTGGCGGAGTTCGGCCACGAGGGTGACTTCGTGCCGGCCGAGTCGGCCGCCGACTTCGTCGCGGCGCTGGAGCGCCCGCGCAAGCTGGTGATCATGGTGAAGGCGGGCGAGGCCACCGACGCGGTGATCGACGAGTTCGCGCCGCTGCTCGAACCCGGCGATGTGATCGTGGACGGCGGGAACGCGCACTTCGCGGACACCCGGCGGCGCGAGGCGGCGCTGCGCGAGCGCGGGCTGCACTTCGTGGGCTGCGGCATCTCCGGCGGCGAGGAGGGCGCCCTGCACGGCCCGTCCATCATGCCGGGCGGCTCCGCCGAGTCCTACGAGACGCTGGGTCCGCTGCTGGAGTCGATCGCCGCCCGGGTGGACGGCGAGCCGTGCTGCACCCACATCGGCCCGGACGGGGCCGGACACTTCGTCAAGATGGTCCACAACGGCATCGAGTACGCCGACATGCAGCTGATCGCCGAGGCGTACGACCTGCTGCGCCGGGTGGCCGGCTACGAGCCCGGGCAGATCGCCGAGGTGTTCCGCACCTGGAACGCGGGGCGGCTCGACTCCTATCTGATCGAGATCACCGCCGAGGTGCTGGCGCACACCGACGCGGCAACCGGGCGGCCGTTCGTGGATGTGGTGGCCGACGCGGCGGAGCAGAAGGGCACCGGGCGGTGGACCGTACAGATCGCCCTGGATCTGGGGGTGCCGGTGTCCGGCATCGCGGAGGCGGTGTTCGCCCGTTCGCTGTCGGGGCACGGGGCGCTGCGCGAGGCGGCGCAGCGCCTGCCCGGGCCCAAGCGGCCCGAGCTGCACCCCGATGACGCGGCGCAGTTCGCCGACCATGTGGAGGCGGCGCTGTACGCGTCGAAGATCGTGGCGTACGCGCAGGGCTGGCATCAGATCACGGCGGGCAGCCAGGAGTACGGCTGGGAGATCGACCCGGGGGCGGTGGCGGCGATCTGGCGCGGCGGCTGCATCATCCGGGCCCGGTTCCTGGACGAGATCCGCGCGGCGTACGCGGGCGGCCGGCCGCCGGTGACGCTGCTGGCGGACGACACCTTCCGGGAGGCGCTGGAGCGGGCGCAGAACGCCTGGCGGCATGTGGTGGCCACGGCCGCGCAGCTGGGGGTGCCGGCGCCGGGGTTCTCGGCGGCGCTGGCGTACTACGACGCGCTGCGCGCCGAGCGGCTGCCGGCGGCGCTGGTGCAGGGCCAGCGGGACTTCTTCGGGGCGCACACCTATCGGCGCACCGACCGGGAGGGCTCGTTCCACACGCTGTGGGGCCAGGACCGCTCGGAGGTCGGGGCCTGACGGTTGCGGGGCGGGGCGGGCGGCCGGTGTGGTCGCCCGCCCCGCCCCGCCCCGCCGCGTACGGGTCAGGCGGCCCGGCGGTAGCTGCTGCCGTCGCGGGCGCGGGTGAGCAGGCCGGCTTCCACCAGATAGCGGCGCAGCGCGGGGGCGTCGTCGTGGACGGTGTGCAGCGCGGCGTTGATCTCCTGCTCCCGGTAGGAGCGGTCCGGTTCGAAAAGGGTGCCGGCGAGGTGGTGGAGCAGTTGTTCGCGGCGGGCGGCCTTGCGCGGGATGGCGATCAGCCGGCCGCGGGCGAACAGGGCCGTGACGTCATGGGCAGTCATGGCCGGAAGGGTGGCAGCGCCCCGCCGCGTCGGCAACCTGTTTTGCGCCCGCCCGCGCCGGCGGTGTACTGGGGGGATGCCGCAGGAGGACGCGCCGCAGTGGGTGCCGCCGATGCTGGCGGTGGAGGGTGAGCCGCCCACCGGTGGCTGGGGGTACGAGTTCAAGTGGGACGGCTACCGCTGCTGTCTGCGGATCGGGGCGGACGGGGCGGTGCGGGCCACCAGCCGGGCGGGCAACGACTTCACCGGCCGCTATCCGGAGCTGGCGGAGATCGACGCCGGGCCGGCCGTGCTGGACGGGGAGATCGTGTCGCTGGACACGGCGGGGCGGCCGGACTTCGGGTTGTTGCAGCGGCGGGCGCAGCCGCCGTACCCGCCGGTGATGTTCTTCGCCTTCGACGTGCTGTGGCACGGTGGGCACCTGCTGCTGGATCAGCCGTACGAGCGGCGGCGGGCGGTGCTGGAGTCGCTGGCTCCGCCGTCCGGGCCACGGCTGGCGGTGCCGCCGTACTATCGGGGGCCGGCGGCGCGCCCGGGCGAACTGCTGGAGGTGGCGCGGGCGAACGGCCTGGAGGGGCTGGTCGCCAAACGGCTCGACTCCCCGTACCGGCCGGGCCGCCGCTCCCGGCTGTGGGTGAAGAGGCCGCTGATCCGTACCCAGGAGGTGGTGGTCGGCGGCTGGGCACCGGGGGCCGGGGCGCGGGGCGGGTCGATCGGTTCGCTGCTGGTGGGCGCGTACGACGCGGGGGGCGGGTTGCGCTATCTGGGGCGGGTGGGCTCGGGGTTCACCCGGGGGATGCTGGCCGAACTGCTGGGGCTGCTGGAGCCGCTGGCCAGGGCGGGGTCGCCGTTCGCGGACCCGGTGCCCGCCGCACACGCGCGCCGGGTCCACTGGGTGGACCCGGCGCTGGTGGGTGAGGCCGCCTACCGGGCCTGGACCCGGGACGGGCGGCTGCGGCAGCCGTCGTGGCGCGGGCTGCGCCCGGACAAGGCACCGGGTGAGGTGACCGTGTCCTTGGGGCCCGGCTGACGGATCCCGCCCGGCCCTATCCGCCCCACGGGCCCCAGCCGCCGCTCACTCCTTGACGGAGCCGGCGTTGGCGCCGCGGATGAAGTAGCGCTGGAAGCAGAAGAACAGGATGGCCACCGGGATGGTGGACAGCGCCGCCGCCGCCAGCTTCAGGGGGTACTGTCCGCCGCCGCCCAGGCCGCCGGAGACCAGCCGGGCCAGGCCGGTGGTGAGGGTCTCGTACTGCCCCGACTGGGTGGAGATCAGGAAGTGGGTGAACTCGTTCCACGAGCCCTGGAAGGACAGGATGGTGACGGTGATCAGCGCCGGCCTGGACATCGGCAGGACCACCGACCAGAAGATCCGGAACACCCCGGCGCCATCGATCCGGGCGGCCTCCTCGACCTCCCTGGGGATGGATTCGAAGAACTGCTTCATGATGAAGATGCCCGCGCAGTCCACCAGCAGCGGGATGATCATGCCGGCGTAGGTGTCGAACATCCCGAAGGTGGACAGCACCAGGAACCGGGGGATCATCAGCACCACGCCGGGCACCGCCATCACCGCGATCAGCAGGACGAACAACAGCCGGCGGCCCGGGAACCTCAGCCGGGCCAGGGCGTAGCCCGCCATCGAGTCGAACAGCACCCGGCTGACCGTCACCACGATGGTGATGACGGCCGAGTTGCCCAGCCAGCGCAGGAACGGCACCGTCTCGTGGGATTCGCTGAGCCCGAACAGCCGCTGGTAGGCGGCGTTGGTCGGGGTGGTGGGCCACAGGGACAGCGGGTTGGCGGCGGCGTCCGGGTTGGTCTTGAAGCTGGTGACCACCTGGATGACGAACGGCATGACATACAGCGAGGCCAGGCCGATGACGAGGGTGTAGCCCAGCACCCGCCAGACGATGTGGGTACGTCCCAGTACCGGCCGTTCGGCGGTGGTACGGGGCCGGCGGGCGGCGCGGCGCGGCGGGCGGGACCTCTGCTCGGGTGCAGGTCCCGGTGCCGGTGCCACGGGCCCGGCCGGGGTGGTCGTGGTCATCGCTGCCTCCCTTGGCGCGGGGTGCGTTCGCGCAGCAGCCAGCGCTGGGCTCCGGTGAGCGCGAGGATGATCGCGAAGAGGATGAAGGCGATGGCCGCGCCCTGCCCGTAGTCGGCATTCTTGAAGGCCGACTGGTAGGACATGAACGCCGGGGTGAGGGTGGTGTTGCCGGGGGCGCCCTGGCCCATCACGTACACCATGTCGAAGACCTGCCAGCTGCCGATGAGGGCGAGCGTGAGCACCAGGAACAGTACCGGGCGCAGCGCGGGCAGGGTGACGTGGCGCAGCAGTTGGCGGCGGTTGACGCCGTCCAGGGCGGCGGCCTCCTCCAGTTCGCGGGGGATGTCCTGGAGCGCGGCCAGGAAGATCAGCATGAAGGTGCCGGAGGTGGTCCAGGTGGCGAGCAGGATCATCGTGGACATCGCCACCGAGGGTCCTGAAAGCCACTCGAACCAGGACAGGCCCATGAAGCCGTGGTCGGCGAGCAGCCCGGAGGGGTGGTCGGGGTCGACCAGGCCGAGGTTGCCGAGGGTCACCCACACCACGCCGCGTGGGTCGGCGAACCAGTTGGGGCCCTTGATGCCGATCCAGGAGAGCAGGCTGTTGATGGCGCCGCTGCCCTGGAAGAGGAAGAGAAAGATGGTGGAGACCGCGATGGAGCTGGTCACCGAGGGGAAGTAGAAGGTGGTGCGCAGCAGGGAACGGCCGCGCAGCATCCGCTGGTTGACGATCATGGCCAGGGTGAGGCCCAGGCCGGTGGAGAGCGGGACGAACAGCAGGACGTAGTAGGCGTTGTTGCGCAGCGAGGTGGCGAACAGCGTGCGGTCCAGGCCGTCCTGGGTGAGGAGATCGCGGTAGTTGTCCAGGCCGACGAAGGTGGCCTGCCCCCCGGTGAAGGGGTTCGACTGGCCGTTCCAGTCCAGCAGGCTCACCCACAGCGCCATCACGATGGGCAGCGCCAGAAAGAGCCCGAGGACCAGGACCGCGGGGCTGACGAACAGCCAGCCCCACGGACCCTGGCGACCGCGCAGTGCGGGCTTGTGCATCAGTTGCCCGCTCCCAGGGCCGCCTCACCGTAGCTCTGGAGATCCGCGAGGATCTTGGCCGGGTCAGCGGTCTTGAGGGCTTCGAGGTCGGTGTTGAACTGGGACAGGATGCGGTCGAAGCCGCCCACGGTCACGGGGCCCTGGACCCAGTCGCCGGTGGCGCCCCAGGCGTCGATGCCGGGGTGGGCGGCGAGGTGTTCGGCGGCGGCGGACTCGCGGGAGGGGACGGCGCCGAACGCTTCGCCCAGGGCGAGCTGCTGCTCGGGCTGGGTGAGGAACTCGACCAGTTCGACGGCGGCGTCGCGGTGCGCGCTCTTGGTGGCGACGCCCCAGCAGTTGGTGAAGGCGAGGGTGCCCTCGCCGGCCGGGCCCTGCGGGAGCGGCAGCACGGTGTAGTCGATGTCGGGGAAGTCGTTCTCCAGCGCGCCGGCCAGCCAGGAGCCCTCGATGGTCATGGCGGCGTCGCCCTTGCCGAACGCCTCGCCGGCCCAGCCGGCGTCGACGTCCTTGGCGAACTTCCAGCTGCCGTCCTTGAGCATGCCCTGGACGTATTCGAGCGCCTGGAGGTTCTCGGGGCTGTCGGCGGTCATCTCGCTCTGGGTGGGGTCGGTGATCCAGCCGCCGGCCTGCTTCATGAAGGCGCCGAGCCGCTGGTACTCGCTGCTGGTGACCAGGCCGGTGACCGATCCGCCGGTGAGTTCGGCGGCGACCCGCTCAAGGTCGTCCCAGTTCTGCGGGTAGTCGTCGGCGGTGAGTCCGGCGTCCGCCCACAGGTCGTTGTTGACGATCAGGCCGAGCGAGGAGGTGTCCTTGGGGACGCAGACCAGCTGGTCCTCGTAGGTGAAGGACTGGCGCAGCGAGGGAGAGAAGTCCTCGACGTCGCTGATCTGGTCGCCGTAGGGGTAGAGGGAGCCACCGGCGGCGTAGTTGGCGAACTGGTGGGTCTCGACGTAGAAGACGTCCGGCGGGTTGTTGCCGGCGAATGCCTGGCCGAGCTGCTGGTTGAGGTCCTGGGCGACCTGGACGTCGACCTTGTTACCGGAGGCCGCCTCGTAGGCGGCGGTGGCGGCCTTGACGGCGGCGGTCTCGGCGTCGCCGGAGGTGCCGATGAGGACGGTCAGCTCCTGCTTGCCGCCGGTCTTCTGCTCGGTGTCCCCGCCGCCGAAGCTGGAGGAGCAGCCGGCGGTGGCGAGCAGGGCTATGCCCGAGGTGAGGGCGATCCAGGTGGTGCGTCTTGTGGCCATGGGTCTCTCCGTTGAGGTTGCGGCTCGATCGTAGAAAACTTCAGATGAGTCGGATGAGTCAGGAAGTGTCGGATATGTCACAGGGGTGGTCGGGGCGGAGCGGTGGACTCGCGGATCACCAGTTCGGGCTGGAGCAGGATGTGCTCGGGCTCCCGGCCGGGGTCGGCGATCCGGGCCAGCAGCAGCCGGACGCACTCGGCGCCGACCTCGTCCATCGGCTGGGTCAGGGAGGTGAGCCCGGGTGCCACATGGGCGGCGGCCGGTGAGTCGTCGAAGCCGGTCACGGACACCTCCTCGCCCGGGGTGAGGCCGCGTTCGCGCAGCGCGCGGTAGCAGCCCAGCGCCAGGGTGTCGGAGACGGCGACGATCGCGGTGACGCCCGTGTCCAGCAGCCGCAGTGCGACGGTCCGGGCGGCGTCCACGTCGTCGATGCTCTCGGCGCGCAGCCCGCGCACCGGCAGCCGGTGCCGGCCCATCGCGGTCTTCCAGCCGGAGGCGCGGTCATCGCCGGCGCCGGAGCCGCGCGGCCAGCCGAGGAAGGCGATCTTGCGGTGTCCCAGCTCGGCCAGGTGGTCCACGGCCCGCTCCACGCCGGTGGTGCCGTCCACGTCCACCCAGTCGCCGATCTGCCGATCGGACCACATCCGCCCGAAGGCGGCGAAGGGGATGCCGTGCTTCTCCAGCCATGCCTGCCGGCGGTCACCGCGGGTGGTGTCACTGAGCACGAAGCCGTCGACGCTGTAGTCGTCCACCAGCTCCTGGTACGGGGTCAGCAGTCGGGAGCCGACCGGCACCGCGAACAGCAGAATCCGGTGGCCCGCCGCCTCGGCGGTCTGGGTCAGCGCGTGCAGGAAGCGGTCCATGACCGGCGTGGAGCGGTCCACCTCCACCGACTGCACGCCGTAGCCGATCAGCCGGCTGGAGCGGGTGCGCAGCGTCTGGGCGGCTCGGTGCGGGCGGTAGCCCATGGCGTCGATGGCCTGCCGTACCCGCTCCAGCGTCTCGGGCCGCAAGAGTTCGGGGGCGTTGATCGCGTTGGACACGGTCTGCGGGGATACCCCGGCCCGGCGGGCGACCATGGCGAGCGTCACACCTCCCGACTTGCCTGCCGTCCGGCTGGGCGTACGCGCCATCGCTGCCTCCTGAACACTGCTCCTGGTGGGATTGGAGCGATCCAGACGGATTGCCGCAGCGGTGAACTGCATCTACATTTCTTGGAACGCTCCAATGACTGAGAAGATTGGTATCCGCGCTGATGAGTGTCAAGTCCTCGGCGATAACGAACGAGCCGCAGGCCAACCCCGCCGCCCCGGCGGGCATGCAGCCTTTCCTGCACGACGCCTGCGTCACGCTGTACGCGCCGAGCTTCGCCGTCTCCCGCCCCGACGGGCAGCTGCGGCGCGGGGCGGACGGCTTCTACCACAGCGACCGCCGGGCGCTCTCCCGGCTTGAGGTGACCGTCGACGGGGTGCCGCTGGCGCCGGTCGGCGGCGGTCTGGAGGGCGCGGACACCGCGCGGTTCCGATCGGTGCTGCGCGGTGTGGCCCAGTCCATGGCCGACCCGGCGGTCACCCTGGAGCGGCTGCGCTCGCTGGCGCCCGGTGAGCTCACCGAGTCCTTCGAGATCGCCAATCACGGCTCCAAGTCGGCCCTGGTACGGGTGCTGATCGCCGCCGGCACCGACCTGGCCGCCATGGACCGGGTCAAGTCGGGCGAGGTGACCACCCCCGTACCGCCCCGGGTCGAGGGCCGCGCCCTGGTGTGGGAGGGGGATGCGCTGACCGTGACGCTGACCGCCGCGCCCGCGCCGGACGCGGTGAGCCCCGAGGGCGTGCTGCGCTACGAGGTGGCGCTGGCGCCCGGGGAGCGCTGGGACGCCGAGCTGGTGTGCATCGCCAAGGAGAGCACCCCGCCGCCGTTCTCCGCGCCGGCCCCGGGCACCGCACCGTGGCCGCGGCCCGAGGTGCGCAGCGCGGACCGGGCACTGGATTCCTGGCTGGGCCAGTCGCACCAGGATCTGCAACGGCTGCTGCTGAGCGATCCGCGGGCCCCCGAGGATGTGTTCGTGGCCGCCGGGGCCCCCTGGTTCGCCACCCTCTTCGGCCGGGACTCGCTGTGGGCGGCGCGGATGCTGCTGCCGCTGGGCACCGACCTGGCGGCCAGCACCCTGCGGGTGCTCGCCCGCCGGCAGGGCACGGCCACCGTGCCGCTGTCCCAGGAGCAGCCGGGCAAGATCCTGCACGAGGTGCGGCGCGAGGCGCTGACCATTCCCAAGGAGGGCGTGGTGCTGCCGCCGCTGTACTACGGCACGGTGGACGCCACCCCGCTGTGGGTGACCACGCTGCACGACGCGTGGCGCTGGGGTCTGGCCGAGGAGCAGGTGGCGGCGCTGCTGCCGCACGCCGAGTCGGCGCTGGCCTGGATGAGCGACCACGGCGACGCGGACGGCGACGGCTTCCTGGAGTACATCGACACCACCGGGCAGGGCCTTGCCAACCAGGGCTGGAAGGACTCCGGCGACTCGATCCGGTTCCGGGACGGCCGGCAGGCGACCGCACCGATCGCGCTGAGCGAGGTGCAGGGTTACGCGTACGAGGCGGCCATCGGCGGCGCCGCGCTGCTGCGGGCCTTCGGGCGGCCGGGCGCGGACCGCTGGGAGGAGTGGGCCGACCGGCTCAAGGTGCGGTTCCGGGAGCGGTTCTGGGTGTCGGACGCGCGCGGCGCGTACCCGGCGATCGCCCTGGACGGCGACAAGCGGCCGGTGGATTCGGTGACCTCGCAGTTCGGTCATCTGCTGGGCACCGGGCTGCTGGATCACGAGGAGAGCGCGCTGCTGGCGGCGCGGCTGGGCGGCGCGGATCTCGACTCCGGGTTCGGGCTGCGGACCTACAGCACCGAGATGGGCGGCTTCAACCCGCTGGGCTATCACGTGGGTTCGGTGTGGCCGCACGACACGGCGATCGCGGTGCACGGGCTGACCCGGGCCGGTTTCCCGGCACAGGCCACCTCGCTGGCGGCGGGTCTGGTGCGGGCGGCGGACGCGTTCGACGCGCGGCTGCCGGAACTGTTCGCGGGCTGGGGCAGTGAGGTGAGTGTCCGTCCGCTCCCCTACCCGGCGTCCTGCCGGCCGCAGGCGTGGGCGGCGGCCTCCTCCGTTCAGGTACTGGCCTCGGTGCTGGGGCTGACGGCGGATGTGCCCGGCGGCACACTCACGGTGGCGCCCCGGGTGGGTGAGGCGTTCCGGCCGCTGCGGGCGGCGGGGCTGCGGATCGCCGGTGAGCCGCTGGAGATCGCGGTGGCCGCCGACGGCACCACCGAGGTGCGCGGACCGCGGGGGATCGAGATCCGGCACGGCTGAGCGACGGCGTACACCGGGCCCCTACCGCGCGGTAGGGGCCCGGTGTGCGGTGTGCGTGCGGATCAGTGCGCGGTGTCGGTGTGCCACACCGTGTCGCCGGACGCGGTGCGGATGGAGACATCGCCGTCGCTGCCGATGACCAGGGCGGCGCCGGGGTGGCCTGCGGTACCCAGCCGCCACACGGAGTCGCCGGTGGGGCCGTTGAGCACCAGATCACCGTCCTGGGTGAAGGTGCCGCCGGCCACCGCCGGATTGGTGTTGTCCGAGGCCCACACCTGCCGCTCGTGCTCGTCGCGGATGACGAAGTTGCCGCTCTCCAGCCGGAAGCGGGCCTTGTAGGAGCTGATCACCTCCCCGCGGCGCAGCGCGATGTCGCCGTGCAGCACCTGGTCGTGGGGCGGGTCGCCGCCGATCGGTACCTGACCGTCCGCCAGTTCGCGCAGTGCGGTCAGTGAGGGGGTGAAGGCGTAGACGGCGCCCTCGGTGCGGACGAACCGCTGGAAGGTCAGCGGGCACACTCCGCCGTCGGGGCCGGCCGGGAAGGAGACGTCGGTGGGCTGGCCGATGAGCGGGTCGCGGCCCACCCGGTCACGGCGTTCGGGGAAGTTGTCGGCGTCCACCCAGTTGGACTGGACGAATTCGTACTGGGCGACGAGATCGGACTGGTAACAGATGAAGACCAGGCCGCGCGGGGCGTCGGCGCGCTGGGCGGGGGTGCCGTCCGGATCGTAGGGGCGGCCGTACGGGATGGAGCGGCGCATCAGCCGGCGGCCGTCCAGCATGCCCTTCTCCTCGACGACGGTGGGTGATTCGCGGCGGGGCAGCAGCCCGTCGCGTGGGTTGGTCTTGCGCAGATGCGAGAAGAGCGGGGTGGTACGGCCCTCCAGGTCGTCGGCGAAGCTGATGTCGTTGTCGATGTCGGCGCAGGGTGGGGTGGCCACGTCCCTCTCGGGGCATTTGGCGACGGGCGCGCCGGAGGGCCAGCGGCCCACCAGGCGGGAGGCGACCCACTCCTTGGTGGTCTCCTCGGGGACCGCGCCGGCCTCCTTGAGGGCGTCCAGATTGTGCTCGATCTGTCCCCACCACCCGGGCACGTCCTGGGCGAGACGGCGGACCACCTGGAAGGAGCCGTTGCGCATCCAGGCCGGCAGCCCGGCCGGGTAGCGGTGGTCGGGGCTCAGGCCGACGACGAACTCGCCGGGGGTGATCAGCCGGGTGCCGGGTTTGGTGCGGTGGTAGTCGGGGCGCTCGGGGTCCTCCTCGTCGAAGTCCCGTACGCCGGGCTGGCTGATGCCGTCCCTGAAGCCGAAGTGCTCGTGCCCGTAGCGCTGTTCCTTGAGGGTGTTGCCCTCCTGTTCGTGGACGACGGCCACGTGCTGGGCGGCCATCCAGGCGCGCTCCTCCTCCAGGGCGGCCCGCAGGTCGCGGTGCCGGTCGGCGGCGAGGGTGAGCACCACGTGGATGGGGTGCTGGTCCTCGGCGCCGAACAGCCACCGGCCGGGGTCGCTGTCGCCGGTGTCGCCGGTGATCTCCTTGCGCCGGGCGGGACCCTGGGCGAACGCCTGCTGGGTGGTGCCCTCGGGGATGTCGGTGAGCGGGGTGCCGCCGAGGAGTTCGGTGAGGCCGTCGTAGGTGAAGGCGACGCCGCGCCACACGGCGGTGAGGTCGGCCGGGTCCTCGCCCGCCGCGTACCGGCGGGCCCGGCTGAAGGCGGAGTTGAACGCGGCGACGTCCTTGGTGGTGGCGATCCGCCGGGTGAGCTTGCGCAGCCAGATCCTGGCACGGTGCCGGTCCTTGAACTTCGCGAAGACCAACTGGACATGGTCCTTCTTGAAGCCGGCGAGCACATCGCCCTGGATGTCGGCGGACAGCCGCAGCGGCAGCTGGGGTTCGTCGGAGGTGTGCTGCTCGGGGATGCCGCCGGCCGTGTCGGTCGTGCCGGCCGTGCCGGGGGTACTGCTGGGGCGGGTGGACGAGTGGACCATCGGCTCTCCGGGGATGGACGGGTCCGACGCATCGGAGTGGGTTCCTGGTGTGCGCCAGCGAACCTATCCACCGGGTGCTGCCCATGAGTGGTTTTGCGGGCTGTGTCCACTCGTCCGTGGGAATGACGCGTCAGACGGCCCCGGTGAGGGTGGCCACCACGGCCGGGTACCAGCGGTCGGCGATCTTACGGGTACCGGAGTCGTTGGGGTGGACGCCGTCGGTGGTGTCGGTGGCGGTGGAGAAGCCGGTCCACTGGTCGACGACGGTGATCGGGGAGGCGGCGGTGGACAGGCCGGCGGCCCAGGCGGGGATGGCGTTGTTCAGGTCGACGACGCCGGGGCCGCAGTAGGCGCAGCCGCTGGGGTTCATCGGCAGGATCTGGGCGACCAGGATCCGCATACGGGGGTTGGAGGCGCGCATCTGGCCGATGAGTTTGGTGTAGGCGGCGAGGATGGTGGCGGTGGGCCGGGCGCTCCAGACGTCGTTGGTACCCAGGTGCATGAGGACGACGTCGGGGGTAGTGGCGGCGAGCCAGCCGGGCAGCAGGTTCTGGTCGGCGATGCCGGTGGCGAGAAAGCCGCCGTGGCCCTCGTGTTCGCCGTCGTGGGGGAAGCCGCAGCCCTGGGGTGCCTGGGTGCCGACGAAGTCGATGTCGGTGTGGCCGGCGTTGGTCAGGTCCCGCCACAGCAGGGCGCGCCAGCAGCCGGGGGAACCGGTGATGGAGTCGCCCAGCGGCATGATCCGGGTGGCGGCGGCGGTGGGGGCGGGCTCGGGGGCCGTCGTGGCCCGGGCGGGGCCGGCGTGGGCGAGGGTGAGGCCCAGCAGGGCGAGGGCGACGGCGAGGATCAGCGCGTACCGGGGTGCGGTGCGGGCGGTGTGGGGGTACATGCGGGCGGCTCCCGTGGGTCGGGTCGGCCGGGCAGGCGGCGGTGCCGCGGGTCCCGGTGCAGCCCCCACCGTTGGACCTTCCCATGGTGCCCGAGGAAGCGGGGTGGGGGAAGACGGCGCGGTGTTCACAGGGTGAGGGTGGTGGTGGCGCCGTCGGGCCAGCGGGCGGTGACGGTCCGTTCGCCGGTGTCGGCGTCAGCGTCGGCGTCGGGCTGGGTGAGGGTGGGTGGGGTGGGGGGTGCGGTGTCGGGGCCGGGGTTGCCGAGGTAGAGGGCGACGGCGTGCAGATGGCCGTACGGCAGGGGCGCGGCGGTGAGGTGCGGGGTGGCGCTGTGCGGGCCGAAGGCGTTGGTGTGGCGGTCGCGGTGCAGGGCGGGGGTGCCGTCTGCGGGGCGCAGGGCGAACAGTGCACTGGTCAGGCCGTCGGGGCGGCGGACGAGGGCGTGGTGGGCGGTGGTGTGGCCGGCCGGGGGTGCGGCGGCGGCGAGGGCGTGGCCGCCGATGCGCAGCCGCAGCGGGGGCCCGTCGCCGGGGTCCTCGGGGGTGATCCGTACCAGCCGGATCTCCCAGGGGCCGCGCAGCAGGGCGGCGGTGGTGATCCAGGGGCCGGCCGGCCAGTGGTCGCGGTCGGCGGCCTGTGGGGTGCCGTCGGCGGGCGGTGGCCAGTGGGCGCGGTGCCGGGAGATGCCGATGCCCTCGGACAGGGCCACGCGTTCGAAGGGGGTGCGCTGGGAGGGGGTGCCGTCCTCGGTGAGCAGGGCGACGTGGGCGTCGTGCAGTTGGTCGAGGTCGGCGCGGTGGTGGTGCCGGGCGTCGCCGTCGCGGGTGTGCGCCTGGGGGTCCGGATGCGATGCGGTGGCCGGCGCGCGGTGCGGGGCGAGTTCGGGTGCGGTGTGGGTGGTGTAGCCGTACCGGGCGTAGAACGGGTCGTCCCGGGCGGGCCGGTCGGGCGGGGTGTGGTCGGTGCCGTGGTTGGCGACGCGGACGATGCCGTCCACGCGGGTGCCGGAGGCGATCCAGCCGGGGGCGGTGAGGGTGCGGACGAAGTCGCCGCGTTCGACGGGCAGCGGCTCTTCGGCGGCGGTCCACAGCGGGTGGTCGGCGGGCAGCAGCAGGGTGGCAAAGGCCTTGGACGCCCAGTAGGGCGAGGCGGGCCCGGAGTAGTGCTGCCGGATCCGCGGGAAGGGGTGGTGCCAGCCGAGGCTGAGCAGGCCGTTCGGCGTGGTGGCGCCGTGCTCCAGGAAGTGCCGCACCATGCCGGAGGCGGCCCGCCGGGCGAGTCCTGGGTGGAGCGCGGGAACGTTGAAGAGGGCGCCGGCCGCGAAGGGCGCGGCGGCGGCGAACCGGTAGGTGAGGGAGCGGCCCTGGAGGAGCGGGGAGCCGTTGGCGGCGAGCAGATGGGCGGCGTCGTCGAGGAAGGCGGCCAGCCGGTGCCGGTAGCGGTCGGTGCGGTCGGGGTCGGCGTGACCGGCGGCGATGCGGGAGTACCACAGCGGGTACAGGTGCATGGCCCAGCCGTTGTAGTGGTCGTAGTTGCGCAGGTGTCCCGGGGCGCGGGTGCCGTCGCTGTACCAGCCGCCGCCGGCGTACCACTGCTCGGTGACGTCGATGGCGTGGTCGATGTCGCCGGGGGCGTGCGGGGCGCCGGCCGAGCGCAGGAAGGCGCTGACGACCGCGCGGAACCAGACCCAGTTGTTGGGGGGTACGGCGGCGCCGCACACCTCGTACAGCCAGTCGACGGCGTGTTCGCGTACCGGGGCGGGCAGCCGGTCCCACAGCAGGGGGCGGGTCTCGTGCAGGGCGATGGCGAGGGAGGCGGCCTCGACGCGGGCCTGCGGCAGTTCGGCGGGGCGCGGCCAGCGGTGCGGGGAGGTGGGGTCGGTGCCGGTGGCCAGGCCCTGGGCGTACGGGGCGAGGGTGCGTTCGGCCAGCCGTGGGTCGGTGGTGCCGGCGGCGCGGAAGGCGGCGAGCAGGAAGGTGCGGGCGAAGCCTTCGAGGCCGTCGCTGTGGGGTCCTGATCCGCTGGGCGGTCCGGGCAGGTTGATGAGGGAGTCGCCGGGGCCGGCGTGCGGGCGGACGGCGGCGAGCAGGGTGTCGGCGGTGTGTTCCCAGTGGGCCCGGGTCCAGCCGGTGTACGGGGAGCGGGTGAAGTCGGGTGCGGGGGCCGGGGTGGGGGTGGGGGTGGGGGTGGTCACTTGAGGCTCCCTTCGGCCATGCCGGCGCGCCAGCGGCGCTGGAGGGGGATGAACAGGGCGAGCAGCGGGAGGGTGGCGACGGCGGAGCCGACGACGACCATGCGGGTGTAGTCGGGGTTCTGGCCGACGGCGGAGTTCCAGGTGAACAGGCCCTGGCCGAGGGTGAAGAGGTCGTTGTCGGTGATCATCACCAGCGGGAGGAAGAAGTTGTTCCAGATGCCGATGAACTGGATGAGGAAGATGGTGAGCGCGCCGGGGGCCATCAGGCGCAGGCCGACCTGGAAGAAGGTGCGGATCTCGCCGGCGCCGTCGAGGCGGGCGGCTTCCAGGAGTTCGCCGGGTATCGCGCCCGAGGAGTAGGCGCGGGCGAGGTAGACGCCGAAGGGGTTGACCATGACGGGGATGAGGACCGACCACATGGTATCGGTGAGCTGGAAGTTCGACATCATCAGATAGAGCGGTACGACGATGGCGGTGTTGGGGATGAGGACGCCGGCGATGACCAGGGCGTACCACTTCTCCTTGGCGCGGAAGTCGAACTTGTCGAAGGCGTAGCCGGCGGCGACCGACAGCAGGGTGGCCGCGGCGGCACCGCCGAGTGCGTAGATCGCGGTGTTGAGGATCCAGCGGGCGAAGATGCCGTCGTCCTGGCGGAAGAGGTCGGCGATGTTGTCCAGGACGTGGAAGCCTGCGGAGGGGGAGAAACCGTTGGAGCCGTACAGCTCGGGGAGGGTCTTGGTGACGCCGAACAGCAGCCAGATCAGCGGCATCAGGGTGTAGAGCGCGGCGATGGCGACCAGGGTGGTGGCGGTGGCGCGGCCCGTCCAGCGGCTGCCGGTGGTGCGGGGCGTGGTCATGACGCGCTCCTGCGGTGGGCGAGTTTGGTGACGGTGAAGGAGAGCAGGCCGGCGAGCACGGCGATCAGGACGGAGACGGTGGCCGCGTAGTGGTAGTCGTTGGAGTTGAACGCGGCGGCGTAGGCCAGCATGTTGGGGGTCCAGGTGCTGGTGACGGTGCTGTTGCCGGCGCTCTGCACGATCTGTGGCTCGGTGAAGAGCTGGAGCGAGCCGATGATGGTGAAGAGGGTGACGACGAACAGGGCGGCCCGGATCTGCGGGAGTTTGACGCTGATGGCGGTGCGGATCTCGCCGGCGCCGTCGATGTGGGCGGCTTCCACGGTGGAGCGGGGGACGGCGCGCAGGGCGACGTAGATCAGGACCACGTTGAAGCCGAGTGACTGCCACACGGCGATGTTGACCAGCGACAGCATCACGGTGTTGCCGCCGAGGAGGTCGACGTCGGCGCCGAAGGTTTCCAGGGCGTCGATGATGGGGCTGAGCCCCGGGGTGTAGAGGTAGACCCACACGATGGCGGCGATGAGTCCGGGCACGATGTGCGGCAGGAACAGCACGGTGTGGAAGAAGCGGCGGGCGGCGGTGAGGGCGCTGTCCAGCAGCAGTGCGAGGGCGGCGGCCAGGGCGATCACGAGGGGGACGTAGATCAGGCCGTAGAGCAGCACCCGGCCGGTGCCGGTGAGGAAGGTGGTGTCGGTGAGGGCGCGGGTGTAGTTGTCCAGGCCGGCGAAGACCCGTTGCGGGCCGTCCCAGCCGATGCCGGTGAACTTCTCCCGGTAGAGGCTGAGGCCGAGCGCGTACAGCATCGGCGCGATGTAGGTGAGGGTGAAGAGCGCGAAGAACGGGCCGAGCAGCCACAGGACGGGGCCGGGGCGGCGGCTGCGGGTGGCGGCCCGGTTCCGGGCGGGCGGGGCGGTGGTGGCCATGGCGGTCCCTGGGAGGGTGGGGTTCGGGGCGGTCATCGCGGGAGGGTGAAGCCGCGCTGGCGGAGCTGGCCGATGGTGGCGTCCTGCCAGCGGGCCAGGGCGGTGCGGATGCCTTCGGGGCGGCCGATCCACACGGTCGCCTCGTCGACGAGCCGGGCGAAGCCGTCGGTCATGTCGGGGCCCCATTCCCAGGCCGGGTCGACGGTGGCGGCGGCGGCTTCGGCGGCGGCCGGCAGATTCATGCCCGCGACATAGGGGTTGGCCCGCTCGATGGCGGTGCCCCAGTGTTCGGTGAGGGTGGTGTTGGCCGGATAGGAGGTGTTGACCTGGGCGACGGCCTCCACGGCCTCGGGGGAGGTGGAGACCCAGCGGATGAATTCCAGGGCCTCCTCGGGGTGGGCGGCGCCGCGCGGCAGGGCGAGGGAGGAGCCGCCGTAGTTGCCGCTGGCCGGGCCCTCGGGCCAGGCGGGGAGCGGGGCGGCGCCCCATCGGCCGGCCAGGTCGGGGGCGAAGCGCTGGATGTTGGCGGCGGTCCAGGGTGCGGCGAGCACGGCGAGTGAGGTGCCCTGCTGGAGCTGGGTGACGTGCTGTTCGGCGAAGGTGGGCCGGGCGGTGACGAGTCCGTCGGCGATGAGGGATTCCCAGTAGCCGGCGAAGCGGCGGCTGGCCTCGTCGGTGGCGTCGACCTGCCAGTGCCCGGTGCCGGAGTCGAACCAGCGGGCGCCGGACTGCCAGGCGAGGCCGGCCAGCAGGGCGGCGTCGTTGGTACCGAAGTTGGTGAGGGTGACGCCGGGGTGTTCGGCGGCCACGGTCTCGGCGGTGGCGCGGAATTCGTCCCAGGTGGCGGGCGGGGTGAGTCCGTACTCGGCGAACAGGTCGGTGCGGTAGAACATCACGGTGGGGCCGATGTTCATGGGGAGGCCGTAGACGTGGCCGCCCAGGGCCACCTGCTGCCAGGCCCAGGCGGGATATTGGCTCTCCAGTTCGCCGATGCCGAAGGGGTCCAGCGGCTGGAGGACCTGCTGGGTGACGAAGCCGGGCAGCTGCGGGTATTCGACGGCCACCACGTCCGGGGCCTTGCCGGCCTTGACGGCGTTGAACATCTTCGAGTAGCCGCCGGCGGTGCCGGCCGGCACCTTCTCGAAGGTGACCTTGATGTCGTCGTGGGTGGCGTTGAACCGGTCGGCCAGTTCCTGGGATCCGGAGGTCCACGACCAGTAGGTGAGGGTGACGGGCCGGTCCCCGGTGGAGCCGGGGAGTGCGCAGGAGGCGAGCAGCAGCGCCGCCACCAGGAGCGGAACGAGGCGTGGGGCACGACGACTTCGGCGTTGGGACACGGCGGCGGCTCCTTGGGTGACGTGTGCCACTGCACCCTGGACCAGAAGCGACAAGCCGTCAATAGAAAAGAACAGATTCGTTCATAAGCAACCATGGGCATCAAGTAAGCTCCAGATACGACCAGGAAGGGATGGGCACATGCTGGTGGAACAACGTCAGGAGCTGCTGCTCCGGGAACTGCGGGACACCGGCGCGGTGCGAGTGGCCGAACTCGCCGCGCGCTTCGGGGTCTCGGCCGGCACCGTCCGCCGCGACATCGCCGAACTCGCCGAGCTGGGGCGGCTGACCAAGGTGCGCGGCGGCGCCGTGCCGGTGCAGCGTGCCGCGTCACCCGCGGCTGCCGCCGACAGCGGGACGGCGCAGCGGCCGGCGGCGGATCCGCACCGGCCCACCATCGGGCTGCTGGTGCCCTCGGCCACCTACTACTACCCCCGGGTGGTGGCGGGGGTACGGGAGGTGGCGGCGCGCTACGGGGCCAGGATCGTCATCGGGCTGAGCGACTACGCCCAGCCCCGGGACGAGCGGCAGATCGAGGAGCTGTGCGCCTCCGGCGCGGACGGGCTGCTGGTGGCCTCCACCGGCGGGCACACCGTACCGCCACCGGTGCTGGCGCGGCTTCGGGCGAAGGGGCGGCCGTTCGTCCTGCTGGAGCGGCGGCCCCTGGAGCCCGATGACCCGAGCGAGTTCGTGGTCTCCGACCACGCCACCGGGGCGGCGCGCGCCGTGCGGCATCTGCGGGACCTGGGCCACGAACGGGTCGCGCTGTTCACCGCGGGCAGCCCCACCGCGCCGCTGGTGCGCGAGGGGTACCAGCGGGCGGTGCGGCAGCTGGGGCTGGACCCCGGCGCGCCGGTGGCCGGCGCGGACGAACCCGCCTCGGGCAGCCCCGCCGCCGTGGCGCGCTACGACGCCTTCATCGAGGAGTGCCGCGCGCGCGGCGCCCGGGCGGCGCTGGTGCACTCCGACCAGGACGCGATCGAACTGCTCCAGCGGCTGCGGGCGAAGGGGCTGCGCACCCCGGACGACCTGGCGCTGATCGCCTACGACGACGAGATCGCCGCGCTGGCCGAGGTGCCGCTCAGCGCGGTGGCGCCGCCCAAGCGGCAGTTGGGCGAGCAGGCGGCACACCTGCTGCTCGACCGCCTCGCGGCGGACCGCGAACTGGCCCCGCGCCAGATGGTGCTCCAGCCGCAGCTCACCGTCCGGGAGTCCTGCGGGGCGTTGGGGGCTGCCTGAGGTATCCCGCCCGGCTCGCGACGCCCAGGCCGTGTCCGTCGGATCGTCGTGGATCAGGCCGCGGCGTCAGATGCGGTGCATCGCAAGGCGGATGATCTCGCTCGAACCGGGTCGTACGCGCGAGATGCGACAACGCGGCGAGGTTCCCCCAGCCCTCGGCCGGGAGGTGCCCCCTGCACCGGGCGCCGCGAGCCTGACCGGCGCTGTCCGTCGGACAGCCTCCCGACGCCGGGTCTTGACGGGGTACCGGGCGTCATGAAGTGTGCGGGTAAGCGTTTACTGCTCGCTCTTGACGTCTGATGGATGTTTCTGGCGCATCGCCGCGCCATGAAGGAGTGTGAGACTCCCATGACCATCCCCCCGATACCCCGCCGCACCGTGCTCGCCGCCGCCGGCACCGCCGCGTTCGCCTCCCAGCTGACCGGCGGCTTCGGCCCGGCCGCCACCGCGGCGCACGCCGCCGCGCCCGCCGACGGCGGCGGCGCCCCGGAGCCCGCCGAGATCCGCTGGCTGGAGGACGGCGCGCTGGGCGCCGCCCCCGGCTCCACCTTCGGCACCGCCTGGCCCCAGGGCGCCCTGCCCGCCGACCAGCCGTTCGCGCTGCGCACCGCCGACGGCGCCCCCGTACCCGTACAGAGCTGGGCCACCGCGCGCTGGCCGGACGGCTCCCTCAAGTGGTCGGCGCACACGGCCGGCCGTCAACTGCCCGCCGCCGGCCACTATGTGCTCGCCCCCGGCTCCCCCGCCACCGGCGACCACCGGGTACGGGTCACCGAGACCGGCGCCTCCTTCACCGTCGACACCGGGGTGCTGCGGGCCGTCGTGCCCAAGCGCGGCGACCGGCTGGTCACCTCCCTGACCAGGGGCGGCACCGAGATCGCCCGGGACGGCGAACTGCTGGTGCTGCGCCAGGCGTCGCTCGCCGAGGCCGACGCCGGCCGGGAGAGCTGGGAGCGGTACACCGGGCGGGTGAGCGAGGCGGTGCTGGAGCAGAGCGGACCGGTGCGCGCGGTACTGAAGCTCTCCGGGAAGCACCGCGGCGGCGGCCGTGAGTGGCTGCCGTTCACCGTACGGCTGTACTTCTGGGCCGGCGCGGAATCGTTTCGGCTGATGCACACCTTCGTCTTCGACGGCGATCAGGACACCGACTTCATCCGCGGCCTCGGGGTACGGTTCGCGGTGCCGATGCGGGACGCCGGCTACGACCGGCACATCCGGATCGCCGGGGCGGACGACGGGTTTCTGCGCGAGGCCGTCAAGGGGATCACCGGGCTGCGCCGCGACCCGGGCGCGGCGGTGCGGGCGGCGCAGGTGCGCGGCGAGCGGCTGCCGGACCCGGCGACGTGGGCGCAGACGGTGACCGGCCGGCTCCATCTGATCCCCGAGTGGGGCGATCACACCCTCGCGCAGCTGAGCCCGGACGGCTTCACGCTGCGCAAGCGCACCGGGGACGGGCACGGCTGGATCTCCTCCGGCGCGGGCACCCGGGCGGCCGGGTTCGGGTATGTGGGCGGGGTGAGTGGTGGACTGTCCTTCGGGCTGCGGGACTTCTGGGAGCGCTACCCGGCGCAGCTGGACATCCGGGGCGCGGCCTCGGAGGTGGCGTCGGCGACGGTGTGGCTGTATTCGCCGCTGGCCGAGCCGATGGATCTGCGCTTCTACCACGACGGGATGGGCCAGGACAGCTACCCGGAGCAGTTGGAGGGCCTGGAGATCACGTACGAGGACTACGAGCCGGGGTTCGGCACGCCGTACGGGATCGCGCGCACCAGTGAGCTGATGTTCTGGGTGAACGCGGCCACCCCGCCGATCGCGGAGCTGACGGCGCAGCGGCGGGCGCTGCGCACGCCCCCGCAGCTGGCGGCGTCGCCCGGCACGCTGCACCGGGCGGGGGTGTTCGGCGACTGGTCGCTGCCGGACCGCTCGACCGCGCCGAAGCGGGAGATCGAGGATCACCTGGACTTCCTCTTCGACCACTACCGGGGTCAGGTGGAGAGCCGGCGCTGGTACGGCTTCTGGGACTACGGGGATGTGATGCACTCCTACGACGTGGACCGGCGTCAGTGGCGGTACGACGTGGGGGGCTACGCGTGGGACAACTCGGAGCTGTCCACGGATCTGTGGCTGTGGTACGCGTATCTGCGTTCGGGGCGGGCCGACATCTTCCGGTTCGCGGAGGCGATGACCCGGCACACCGGGGAGGTGGATGTCTACCATCTGGGCCAGTGGGCGGGGCTCGGGACCCGGCACGGGGTGCAGCACTTCGCGGACAGTGCCAAGCAGCAGCGGATCTCGACGGCCGCCAACCGGCGCTTCTACTACTACCTGACCGCCGATGAGCGGGTGGGTGATCAGATGGCGTCGCTGCACGACAGTGAGCGCACCTTCCTGGTGCTGGATCCGATCCGGAAGATCCGTACCGAGGAGTACGTGCCCGATCCGCGGGCGCTGGCGATCGGCTTCGGCACCAGCTGGAGCGGGCTCGCGGCGGCGTGGCTGACCGAGTGGGAGCGGCGCGGGCCGAACTGGGAGTCCTCGCGGGACAAGCTGCTCAACACGATGCGCACGATCGCGGCGACGCCCAACGGCTTTGTGACCGGTGAGGGGCGGTACGACCTGGAGACGGGGCGGTTCGCGCCGGCTCCGGAGCCGCGGGTGAGTGTGTCGCACCTGTCGGCGGTGTTCGGGCTGGTGGAGATCTGTAGCGAGCTGATCTCCAGCGTGCACATGCCGGAGTTCGACGCGGCGTGGTTGCAGTACTGCCGGCTGTACAACGGCACGGCGGATCAGCAGCGGGCGGAGACCGGGGCCTCGTTCGGGAACCTCAATCTCCGGCAGGCGCACTCCCGGCTGACCGCGTACGCGGCGGTGCGCACCGGGGACGAGGCGCTTGCCGCGCGGGCCTGGCGGGAGTTCTACACGAGCTCGGACGGCTATCTGCCGTCGCTGCCGTGGCGGTCGGAGGAGATCGCGGGGCCCGAGGTGCTCAATCCGGGCGGCGAGGCGGTGTGGGTGTCGACGAATGCGACGGCCCAGTACGGCCTCGCCGCGATCCAGAATCTGGCGCTGCTGGGTGACCGGGTGCCCGGGGCGTCCTGAGCGGGGGCTGAAGGGGCTGAAGGGGCTGGAGCTGAAGGGGCTGAAGGGCTAAACGGACTGCCGGTGGCGTTTGCCGCCGATCCGGAAGGCGTGGATGGCCAGTCCCTGTCCGCCGGCGGTCCGAGTGGCCTCCTCCCAGGTGAGGGCGCGGGGGCCGGCGGCGAACAGCGGACCGCTGGCGCGGTCGGAGATGAGGGCGGTCAGGAGAGTGACGGCGCGGTCGGAGAGCGGGATGTCGCCGCCGTCGGGGAGGTTCGCGGCGCGGGAGGCGGCCTCGGGTCTGATCCGTCCGGTGCCGAGGTCGATGTCCGGCACTTCGAGGGACAGCAGATCCATCACCCGCACCTCGCTCTCCCACAGCAGCTGCCACAGCGCGCGGTGCACGATGTCAATGGATTCATCGTCGAGGAGGGCCGTCAGCCGGTCGGGGGTGACGGATTCTGCGGTGGTCGTCATGGCCACGCAGTATCCACCCTTTGACCATGGCCCGTACAGAAGTGCGATCGGTTTGTGACAGGGTGATCGACGGCCGGAGACGAGGCGTGTCCATTGCCGTGGCATTGCTCCCTCTTTACCCGGCTGAACTAAGGTGCGATCACCGGGGGTATCGCGACACCCCACGGGGTGAGAGAGACGAGGTGACCCCATGGGCCAGATCGGACCCACGCATCTGTTGATCGTCGCCTTGGTGGTGGTGGTCGTCTTCGGTTCGAAGCGGCTGCCGGACACCGCCCGGGCGCTCGGGAAGTCACTGCGGATCCTCAAGAGCGAGGCCGCCGCGATGAAGACGGACGAGGAGCGGTACCAGCCGGAGCCGCAGCCGGCCCAGACCGTGCAGCCGGCCCAGCGGCTCGATTCCGGGCAGCCGCAGGAGGCCGCCGCCCAGCAGGCCCAGCAGCAGCCGCCCGTGAGTTCATAAGATCTTCGCATCATCGCGCCCCGCGTGCCGTCCCCGGCCCGCGGGGCGCTTCGTGTGTTGCGCCCGATGACGGGCGTATGAAACCGCCCCCGGACGGCACCGGGGTGTCTTGACCCCTTATCGGCGGCTGGCTACGTTCACCCGCATGCGGATCCCTGATCGGTTCACCCGGCGGCGCGCCGTGGACCTGATGCGCGTCGCCACCGCGATCTGTCGCTGTCGCTGACGCCGGCGCCGCCGTTTCCGTACCTCCGGACCGCACCCCGCGCGCACAGGCCCCTCCGCCCTGCCCCGCGCCGCGCCGCCCTGCCCCCGCGCGGCCCTGCCCGGCGCCGCGCGCCCGCTCGCCCACCCCCATGTGCCGTGCCGAAAGGTGTGCCGATGCCTTCGCCCCCGTCCCCCTCCCCCTCCCCCGTGCCGCTGTCCGTGCTCGATCTGGTGCCGGTCGTCTCCGGCTCCACCTCGGGGCAGGCGCTGCGGCGCACCGTCGAGCTGGCCCGGCGGGCGGAGGCCGCGGGCTATCACCGGTACTGGCTCGCCGAGCACCATCTGGCCGCGGGGGTGGCGAGTTCGGCGCCGGAACTGGTGATCGGGCTGGTGGCGGGCGCCACCGAACGCATCCGGGTGGGCTCGGCGGCGGTGCAGCTGGGCCATCACACGGCGCTGTCGGTGGTGGAGCGGTTCGGCACGCTGGACGCGCTGTATCCCGGCCGGATCGATCTGGGCCTGGGCCGCTCGGGGCACCGCAGCGGGCCGGTGGCGGTGCCGGCACCGGTGGCGGTTCCGGTGCGGGAGGCCCGGTGGGTGGACGGCGTACTGATCCCGCCGCCGTTCCATCCAGGCGCGCTGCTGGAGTCGCCGCACTTCGCGGCGCAGCAGGCGCTGTTGCGGCTGCCCGGCGCCGGTGCGCCGGACTATCCGGCGCACGTGGACGAGATCCGGGCGCTGCTGGCGGGTACCTACCGCTCCCCGCAGGGCGTCGAGGCGCACGCGGTGCCGGGTGAGGGCGCGGATCTCCAGCTGTGGGTGCTGGGTTCCAGCGCCGGGGAGAGCGCCCGGGTGGCGGGTGAGCGGGGGCTGCCGTTCGCGGCCAACTACCACGTGAGCCCCGGCACCGTCGTGGAGACGGTCCGGGCGTACCGGGACGCCTTCCGTCCCTCGGCCCACCTGGCGCGCCCGCATGTGGTGGTGTCGGCGGACGTGGTGGTGGGCCCGGACGACGGCACGGCGCGGCGGCTGGCGTCCGGCTACGGGCTGTGGGTGCGCGGCATCCGTACCGGGCGCGGCGCGATCCCGTTCCCGACGCCGGAGGAGGCGGCCGGCCACCGGTGGAGCGAGGCGGACCGGGCGCTGGTGGCGGACCGGGTGGACACCCAACTGGTGGGCTCGCCGCAGACGGTGGTGGAGCGGCTGCGGCGGCTGCGCGCGCTGACGGACGCCGATGAGCTGCTGATCACCACGATCACCCATGACCACACCGCCCGGGTGCGCTCGTACGAGTTGCTGGCGGAAGCCTGGCAGCGCGGCGGCGCGGCGTGAGCGGCCCCGGGCCTGCCGCCCCGGCCTCGGTGGAACTGCGCGCGGTGACGAGGGAGTTCGGGCACGGCGGGGGTACCCACCGGGTGCTGAACGGGCTCGGTCTGCGGATCGCGGCCGGAGAGACGGTGGCGTTGCTCGGCCCGTCCGGGTCCGGCAAGTCCACGGTGCTGCGGCTGATCGCGGGCCTGGACCGGCCCACCTCGGGGGCGGTGCTGGTGGACGGCGCCCCGGTGCGGCAGATGCACCGGCGGGCGGCGGTGGTCTTCCAGGATCCGCGGCTGATGGGCTGGCGGTCGCTGGCGTCCAATGTGGCCTTCGGGCTGCCGCCGCGCACCCCGAAGGCGCTGCGGGCCAAGGAGGTGGCGCACTGGCTGGAGGTGGTGGGGCTGGCCGGCTTCGCCCGGCACCGCCCCGGTCAGGTCTCCGGCGGGATGGCGCAGCGGGCGGCGCTGGCCCGCGCGCTGGCCCGGCGGCCCGGGGTGCTGCTGCTGGACGAGCCGTTCGCCGCGCTGGACGCGCTGACCCGGCTGCGGATGCAGGATCTGCTGGACACCGTTCAGCGCGATCAGGGCACCACGGTGCTGCTGGTCACCCATGACGTGGACGAGGCGCTGCGGCTGGCCGACCGGGTCGTGCTGCTGGGCCCGCATCCCGATCTGCCGCTGCCGGCGCCCCGGCCGCGGGCGCATGACGATCCGTCACTGCCCGCGCTGCGCGGCGAACTGCTGCGCAGGCTGGGTGTGACCTTTGCTGCCGATACTTCCGATGCTTCCGAGGCCCTTGAGGAACGTGTGCGATGAGAACCACCGGTATACGGATCACCGCCCTGTTCGCCCTGTCGGCGCTGCTGCTCAGCGGCTGCGTGGCGGGAGGTGAGGACACCGGCCGCCGGGCCGGCGCCGAGGGGTCGGTCGAGCTGCGGCTGGACTGGGCGTACTACAACCCGCAGTCGCTGGTGATCAAGGAACAGGGCTGGCTGGAGGAGGAGCTGGCGCAGCAGGGGGTGACGGTCAGCTGGCAGCAGTCGCTGGGCAGCAACAAGGCGAACGAGAACCTGCGCTCCGATGTCATCGACTTCGGTTCGACGGCCGGTACCCCGGCGCTGCTGGCCCGGGCCAATGGCACCGGGCTGCGCACGGTGAGCGTGTACAGCCAGCCGGAGTGGTCGGCGCTGGTGGTGGGCGCGGATTCGCCGATCGAGGAGGTCGGTGAGCTGAGGGGCCGGCAGATCGCCGCGACCAAGGGCACCGACCCGTACTTCTTCCTGCTCCAGGCGCTGGCGGAGGCGGGCCTTTCCGCCTCGGACGTCACCATCGTCAATCTCCAGCACGCGGACGGCCGGACCGCGCTGGAGCGGGGCGATGTGGATGCCTGGGCGGGCCTGGACCCGTATACGGCGCGGAGCGAGATCGAGGCGGGTTCGCGGCTGATCTACCGCAATCTCGACTTCAACTCCTACGGCTTCCTCAATGTCTCCGAGGAGTTCCTGGCGGACCGTCCCGAGCTGGTGCAGGTGGTGGTCGATGTGTACGAGCGGGCCAGGGAGTGGATTCTGGCGCATCCGCGCGAGGCGGTGGGGATTCTGGCGCAGGCGGCGGGCATCACCGAGGAGGTGGCGGAGCGGCAGTTGCTGGAGCGCACCCGGCTGGATCTGTCGCCGGTGCCCGGGGAGGCGCAGCGGGCGGTGCTGGAGCGGATCGCGCCGCTGCTGGTGGCGGAGCACCAGGTACGCGGCCGGCCGGAGGTGGAGCAGGCGCTCGCGACGCTGTTCGCGCCGGAGTTCGCCGAGCGGGCCGGCCGGTGAGGGGACCGGCCGGCCGGCTGGGGCGGGCGGCGGCCGGTCTGCTGCTGCCCCTCGGGCTGCTGGCGCTGTGGCAGTGGGCGGCGTACTCGGGCGTGTACTCGCGCGGTCAGCTGCCGGCCCCCTCGGCGGTGCTGGCGGCGGCCGGCGAGCTGCTGGGGCGCGGGGAGTTGCAGCATCACATCGCCGTCAGTGTGCAGCGGGTGCTGTGGGGGTTCGCGCTGGGGACCTGCGCCGGGGTGCTGCTGGGCGGCCTGGTGGGTGCGTCCCGGCCGGCCCGGGCGGTGCTGGCGCCGACCGTGGGCGCGGTCCGGGCGGTGCCGTCGCTGGCGTGGGTGCCACTGCTGTTGCTGTGGCTGGGCATCGGGGAGACCCCGAAGCTGACGCTGGTGGCGATCGGCGCGTTCTTCCCGGTGTACACGACCGTGTCGGCGGCGCTGGACCACGCCGACCCGCGGCTGGTCGAACTGGGGCGGGCGTACGGGCGCGGCGGCCCGGCGCTGCTGGTGGGGGTGCTGCTGCCGGCGGCGGCGCCGTCCATCGTGTCGGGGCTGCGGCTGGGGCTCGCGCAGAGCTGGCTGTTCCTGGTGGCGGCCGAGCTGATCGCGTCCTCGATGGGGCTCGGTTTTCTGCTGATCGACAGTCAGAACACCGGCCGTACCGACATTCTGCTGCTGGCGATCGTGACGCTGGCGCTGCTGGGCAAGGCCACCGACGCGCTGCTGGGCGTGGCCGAGCAGCGCGTGAAGCTCCGCTGGTCCTGACGTGCGCGCCCGTCCCCGGGCCGGGGGCGGGCGCGCGGGCGGACCGGCTCAGGTGCGGGCCAGCGGGGCGGCGCGGGTCAGGGCCGAGGAGAACTGGTCCAGTACATGGTCCAGCGGTTCGGCGGTCGCCGGGTCGACGGTGACCGTGCCGCCCGGCCCGGTGGTGATGTGCCGGTCCAGCACGAACCAGCCCTGGGTGATGTGCGCGGCGCCCATCGCGGAGAGCACCGGGCGCAGCGCGTAGTCGATGGCCAGGACGTGGGCGGTGGTGCCGCCGGTGGCCAGCGGCAGCACGGTCTTGCCGGTGAGCGCGTACTGCGGGAGCAGGTCGAGCAGGGATTTGAGCAGCCCGGAGTAGGCGGCCTTGTAGACGGGGGTGCCGACGACGACGCCGTCCGCGTCGCGCAGCAGTTCGGCGACCCGTTCGATCGCGGGGTGGGTGGGGTCGGCGCCGGTAAGGGCGTGGGGCGGCAGCGACCGGGCGTCCAGGGGTATGACGTGGTGGCCCTGGTGGGTGAGCCGGGCGTCGAGGTGGCGCAGCAGGCGGACGGTGCGGGAGGTGGGTGAGGGGCTGCCGGAGATGGACAGGACCGTGGCCATGGCGGGGTTTCCCTCTCAGGAGGCGGGGGCGAAGGGGATTTCGGCGCGGGCCGGGTCGGCGTCGGGCGCGGTGTGCGGGTGGCGCCACAGGCCGCGGGCGGCGAGCAGCGGCAGGACGCCCTCGCCGAACCAGTACGCCTCTTCCAGGTGGGGGTAGCCGGAGAGGACGAACTCGTCGATGCCCAGCCGGTGGTACTCCTCGATCCGGTCGGCGACCTCGGCGTGGCTGCCGACCAGGGCGGTGCCTGCGCCGCCGCGCACCAGGCCGATGCCGGCCCACAGGTTGGGGTGGATCTCCAGGTTGTCGCGGCGCCCGCCGTGCAGTGCGAGCATGCGCTTTTGGCCCTCCGACTCGCTGCGGCCCAGGCCCTCCTGGACGGCGCGCACGGTGTGCTGGTCGAAGCCGTCCAGCAGCCGGGCGGCTTCGGACCAGGCGGCGTCGGCGGTGTCGCGGCTGATGACGTGCAGCCGGATGCCGAAGCGCAGGGTACGGCCGCGGGCGGCGGCCCGGTCCCGTACCCGGGCGATCTTCTCGGCCACCTGGGCGGGGGGTTCGCCCCAGGTGAGATAGACGTCCACGTGGCGGGCGGCGATGTCCAGGGCGATGGGCGAGGAGCCGCCGAAGTACACCTCGGGCACCGGGTCGGGTCCCCGGGTGAGACGGGCCTGCTCCACCCGCAGGTGGTCGCCCGTGTGGTCGACGGTGTCGCCCTGCCACAGGCGGCGCACGATGGTGAGGAATTCGCCGGTGCGGGCGTAGCGGGCGTCCTTGTCGAGGAAGTCGCCGTAGGCGCGCTGCTCGGCGCTCTCGCCGCCGGTGACGACGTTGAGCAGCAGCCGGCCGTCGGTCTGCCGCTGATAGGTGGCGGCCATCTGGGCGGCCAGCGTCGGGGAGACGAAGCCGGGCCGGAAGGCCACCAGGAACTTCAGCCGTTCGGTGTGCCTGCTGACCATGGCGGTGGTGAGCCAGGCGTCCTCGCACCAGGCGCCGGTGGGGGTGAGCGCGCCGATGAAGCCGAGGTCCTCGGCGGCCCGGGCGATCTGGGTGAGGTACGGGACGGAGGGGGCCCGTACCCCGCCGGCCGTGGTCACGGCGGTTCCGTGGCCGCCGCCGACGACATGGCGGCTGTCGCCGCTGGTGGGCAGGAACCAGTGGAAGGTCAGGGGCACGGAGTTCTCCGATCGTGGCGCGGGGGTGCGGCGGTGGTCACAGCAGGCCGTGGTTGGGGGGCGGGGTGCCGTTCAGCCGGTGGCGGCCCAGGTGCTGGATCTTCCAGCGGGCCGGGTCGTGCAGGGTGTGGGTGCGGGCGTCGCGCCAGTGACGGTGCAGATTGAGGGAGTTGAGCGCGGAGCGGGTGCCGGACACCTCGAAGACGGCGTCGGCGAGGGCGACGGCGGTGGCACCGGCGTGCGCCTTGGCGGCGGCGACGGCCAGTGAGGCGTGGGCGGCGCTGTCCTCGGTCAGGCCGGCCCGGGCGGTGTCGACGGCCCGGGCGGCGGTGGTCAGCAGGGCCTCGGCGGCGCGCAGTTGGAGGTCGAGTTCGCCGAACCGCTGGATGAGCAGGGGGTCTTCGGCGGCGGTCGCGGCGCCGCTCTCGAACCAGGGGCGGCTCTTGGTGCGCACGAAGGTGACGGCCTCGGCCAGGGCGCCGGCGGCGATGCCGGTGTCGATGGCGGCGTGCAGGAGTTGGGCGAGGGCGCCGTGCAGCTGCGGTCCGGCGAAGGTGAGATGGTGCGGCACGATGCGATCGGCGGGAACCCGTACCCGCTCCAGCCGTACGGTGCCGCTCGCGGTGGTGCGCTGGCCCATGCCGTCCCAGTCGTCGACGACGGTCAGCCCGGGGGCGTCGTGGGGCACATAGGCGACGTGCAGGGCGCCGTCCGGGCCGCCGGCCCTGGCCAGTACCGGGATCCAGTGGGCGAACAGGGCGCCGGTGGAGTAGTGCTTGACACCGGTGAGGAGTTGGCCGCCGTCGCCGTCCTCGGGGTCGGGCTCCAAGGTGGTGCGGATGTCCTGGAGATGCCGGGTGCCGGCCTCGGACTGGGCGTTGCCGAACCGGCGGCCGGCCAGTACCTGGGCGTGGAAGAAGTCCCGCTGGGCCTGGGTGCCCTGTTGGCGCAGGACGTTGACGTACACGAAGTGGCTCTGCGGGATCTGCGCCAGGCTGGGGTCGGCGGCGGCCAGCAGCCGGAAGATCTCGGCGAGGGTGACCGCCCGTACGTCGGCGCCGCCGTGTTCGGCCGGCACGGTGACGGCCAGCAGTCCGGCGGCGGACAGCCGGTTGAGCTCGGCGCGGGGCAGGAGCCGTTCGGCGTCCCGGCGGGCGGCGGTGGCGCGGAACTCGGCGGCGAGGTCCGCGGCGGTGGCCAGCGCCTCGGCGTCGTCCTTGATGACATGGGCGGGGACGGGGGCAGGGGGGTGCCCGGGCATGCGGGGGCTCCTCGCGGACGGCGGGCGCGCGACAGGGCACGCCCGGGGAGGGCGGAGGCGGGGCGGGTGAGGTGGCGGTGACGGTGTGGCCGGGACCGGGGTGCGGGGGCACCGCGCGGCCGGGCGTCAGTGGATCAGTGGTGGATCCGACAGATGGCGCCGGCGACGCGGGCGAAGTCCACGCAGCGACGGCGGGTCAGGATCTGAACACCAGGCATAGCAGGATGCAAGCATGTTCGACGCAATGACGTCAATGGGACATTCGCCATCCGGGACCGGTCCGAGCGGTTCGGTATGGCGGGAGGAACTGGGTTACTTCACAGTGCCCCATCCGTACCCGGAATAGCGCTTTGGTGCCCGCCCTTGATGACCGGTGAACCCGGTGGGACCGGGCGGTCCCGTCCGCTCCCACCCAACGCACCACCGTGAGAGGGGACCTTGGTGTCCATGCGAGACGCGTCATCGGCGGGCGGCGGACCGGGCGGCGGGCTCGGCCGCCGGGGCTGGGCCATGCTGCTGGTGCTGTGCGGGGCGATCTTCCTGGAGGGCCTGGACATCGGCATGCTCAATGTGGCGCTGCCGGCGATCCGGGCGGATCTGGGGCTGAGCACCGGGGAACTCCAGTGGGTGATGAGCGCCTATGTGCTCGGGTACGGCGGGTTCATGCTGCTGGGCGGGCGGGCCGCCGACCTGTTCGGGCGGCGGCAGATGTTCGTCGGCTGGCTGGTGGTGTTCGCTGCGTTCTCGGGGCTCGGCGGCTTCGCGCAGGACGCGCCGACCCTGGTGCTGGCCCGGTTCGTCAGCGGGGTGGCGGCGGCGTTCATGACACCGGCGGGTCTGTCGATCATCACCACCGGCTATCCGCGCGGGCCGCGCCGCAATCTGGCGCTGCTCATCTACTCGGGGACCGGTGCCGCCGGGTTCTCGCTCGGGCTGGTCTTCGGCGGGCTGCTGACCTCGGCCGGCTGGCGGATGGTGTTCTTCGCCCCGGTCGGCCTGGCGCTGGCGATCCTGGCCGCCGCCGTACCGCTCATCCCGCGCTCACCGCGTCCGCCGCGCGCCGCCGGGCAGCGGGTGGACTGGCCGGGGGCGGTCGCGGTGACCGGCGGGATCGTGCTGCTGGTGGTCACCGTGGAACGGGCCGCCCATGTGCCGCTCGCCGTCACCGGGGGCACGCTGGCGCTGTCCGCGCTGCTGCTGTGGGGCTTCGTGGCTATCGAGCGGCGCAGCGTGGCCCCGCTGGTGCGGCTGGGCATCCTGCGCTCGGTGACGCTGGTACGGGCCAATGTCGCGGCGCTGCTGTTCGCGGGCGCGTTCTTCGGGTTCCAGTTCATCGCCGTGCTTTACCTCCAGGAGCTGCGCGAGTGGTCCACCCTGAAGACCAGCTTCGCGCTGCTGGCCACGGGCTGCGACGTGCTGCTGGCCCCCACGGTGGTCCCCTGGCTGGTGAAACGTTTCGGCACCGCGCGGGTGATCGTGGCCGGGCTGCTGGCCGCGGTGCCGGCGTACGGGCTGTTCCTGCGGATCGGCTTCGACACCACGTACGCGGCGATGTTCCCGACGATGGTGCTGGTGGGGATCGCCTTCGCGCTGGTGTACGGGCCGCTGACGATCGTGGCCACCGATGACATCGCGGAGCACGAGCAGGGGCTGGCCGGCGGGCTGCTGTACACCTCGTTCCAGTTCGGCGCGGCGCTGGGACTGTCGGCGGTGACGGCGGTGAACATCGCGGCCACGGCCGGGCCGCAGCCGCAGCCGCAGCAGATCCTGGACGGCTACCGGGCGGCGCTGCTGGTGCCGCTGGTCGCGGTGCTGATCGCCACGGCGGTGGCCGCCACCGGGGTGCGGCGGCGGCAGCGGGTGCCGTCGTCAGTGGTCGGCTGAGGCGGGGGCGCCGCCGGGCTTGCGGGCCTCGATCAGGAAGCGGGTGGCGTGGGCGGTGAAGGGGCCCTCGGCCCGGATCCGCTCGTGCAGGCGGCGCAGGGCCGGGCGGTGCCGCTCGACGGTGAAACCGGGGACGATCCAGATCACCTTGCGCAGGAACCAGACGACGGCGCCGATGTCGTGGAAGACGGTGCGCAGCGAGGCGGTGCGCAGGTCCACCACCCGCAGCCCGGCCGCCTCGGCGGCGGACCGGGCGGCGTCCGGCTCCCGGCCGCTGGGCCCGGGCTGGGGGCCGAGGAAGAACTCGGTCAGCTCGCCGACGCTGTGCGGGCCGACCTCCTGGGCGAGGTAGGAGCCGCCGGGGCGCAGGACGCGGGCGATCCCCGGCCAGTCGGTGCGTACCGGGTGCCGGGCGGTCACCAGGTCGAAGGTGGCGTCGGCGAACGGCAGGGCGCCGTCCTCGCCCGGCGCCACCACGCTCACCCCGCGCGGGCCGAGCCGGGCGGCGGCGAGGGCGGCGTTGGGCGGCCAGGACTCGGTGACGGCCATGTGCGGCGGCAGCACGGGGGCTTCGGCCAGCACCTCGCCACCACCGGTGTCGAGGTCCAGCGCGGCCCCGACCGTGGCCAGCCGGCCGGCCAGCAGCCGGGCGTACCCCCAGGGGGGCCGCTCCTCGGTCGCCCGCCCGTCCAGCCAGGAGAAGTCCCACCCCTCGACGGAGGCGGCCCCGGCCTCCTCCACGAGCGCGTTGAAGTCCTGCTCCCCTGTCGCCATGCGCGCCACCCTGTCAGCGCCGCGCCCCACACCGCCACCGGATATCGCCGGGCGGCGGGGGCAGGATGAGGCGGATGGAGACCGAACAGGCGCGCGAGGCGGCGGCCCGGTGGGTGGCGGAGTACGGCCGGGCGCTGCCCGGCTTCGCGGGGGCCTTTCTCGGTGGCTCGGTCATCTGGCGCGCGCCGGGTGAGCCGCTGCCGGTCACCTCTGACGTCGATGTGTATGTGGTCACCGACGCAGTGCCCCGACCGGAAAAACCCGGCAAGTTCCGTTACCGGGGCGTGCTGCTTGAAGTGTCGCTGGAGTCGTGGGAACAGTTGTGGCCACCCGCCGCGGTGCGGGGCGCGTACCACCTCGCGGGCCCGTTCCGGGGTGGCACCCCGGTCGATACGGTGCTGGCCGATCCCACCGGGCGGCTGGCCGCACTGCGCACGGCCGTGACGGCCTCCTTCGACCATCCGGACGCGATACGGCTGCGGTGCGCGGACGCGGAGCGGCGGATCGTGGCGGGTATGACGGCCCGGCCGTCGGACCTGCCGTGGCCGGAGCGGGTGCTGCGCTGGCTGTTCCCGGCCACCGTCGGCACGCATGTGCTGCTGGTGGCCGGGCTGCGCAATCCGACCATCCGTACCCGGTTCGCGGCGGTCCGGGAGCTGCTGTACGCGCACGGCATGCCGGAGGTGCACCACGAACTGCTGGAGCAGCTGGGCTGCGCGCAGTGGTCACCGCACCAGGTGCGGCGGCATCTCGCGGCCCTGGAGAAGGTCTTCGACGCGACCGGGCCCCTGCTGCGTACCCCGGTCCCCTTCGCGTCCGATCTGGGCACGGCGGCCCGGCCGGTGGCGATCGGGGGGAGTGCGGAGCTGATCGTGCGGGGGCTGCATCGGGAGGCTGTTTTCTGGATTGTGGTGACCTATGCGCGTTGTCTGACCGTGCTCGACCGGGATGCGCCGGATCGGGTCCGTCAGTTCGAGGCGCCGTTCGGGGTCTTGCTCGACGATCTGGGGATCGGTTCGTCCGTTGAGCTGGAGGGGCGGTCGGCGCGGGTCTTGGGATATCTGGGCCGGCTGCGGGAGGCTGCGGAGGCGATCATGGCCGACCGACGGTAGGAGCGAGATGTCCGGCACCGAGGCCCAGGGGTCCCCCGATACGCTGCCGCGCCGGCGCCGGCAGCTGATTCTGGCGGTCTGCTGCATGTCGTTGCTGATCGTCTCCCTGGACATCACGGCGCTGAATGTGGCACTGCCCTCGCTGGGGCGGCAACTGGGCGCCGATGTGTCGGGGCTTCAGTGGACGGTGGACGCGTACACCCTGGTGCTGGCGTCGTTCCTGATGCTGTCGGGGTCGATGGCGGACCGGCTGGGGCGGCGGCGGGTGTTCAGCCTGGGGCTGATCGTCTTCACCTCGGGTTCGCTGCTGTGTGCGCTGGCGCCGAGCCTGGGCTGGCTGATCGTCTTCCGGATGCTTCAGGCGCTGGGCGGTTCGATGCTCAACCCGGTGGCCATGTCGATCATCAGAAACACCTTCCACGATCCGAAGGAGCTGGCGCGCGCCATCGGGATGTGGGGCGGGGTGGTGGGGATCTCCATGGCGGCCGGGCCGATCGTCGGCGGCGCGCTTGTGCAGTTGTTCGACTGGCGGGCGGTGTTCTGGATCAATATCCCGGTGGGGATCACCGCGCTGGTGCTCACCCGGCGCTTCGTTCCGGAGTCGCGGGCGCCCCGGGTGCGCCGGATCGATCCGGTCGGGCAGTTGCTGGTGATCGTGCTGCTGGGCACGCTGACGTTCGGCATCATCGAGGGTGGGCGCGGCGAGTGGACCAGTGCGCCGATCGTGGGCTGTTTCGTGGTGGCCGCGCTCTCGCTGCCGGTGCTGGTGCGGTACGAGTCGCGGCGGGTGGATCCGCTGCTGGATCCGGGGTTCTTCCGCAGTGCGCCGTTCAGCGGGGCGAGCGCGATCGCGGTGAGCGCGTTCGCGGCGCTGAGCGGTTTTCTGTTTCTCAATACGCTCTATCTCCAGGATCAGCGGCAGCTGTCGGCGCTGGAGGCGGGCACGTATCTGCTGCCGATGGCGGGGGTGACGCTGGTGCTGGCGCCGGTGTCGGGCCGGCTGATCAACCGGTTCGGGTCGCGGCTGCCGCTGCTGCTGGCCGGGATCGCGCTCACCGTGAGCGGACTCATGTTCGCGGCCTGGGACGCGGAGGGCGACAACGCGCGGCTGTTCACCGCCTATGTGCTGTTCGGGATCGGTTTCGGTCTGGTGAACGCGCCGATCACCAATACCGCCGTGACCGGGATGCCGCGCGCCCAGGCGGGGGTGGCCGCGGGCATCGCCTCGACCAGCCGGCAGGTGGGTTCGGCGCTGGGGGTGGCGATGGTGGGTACGGCGCTGGCTTCGGGTTCGCGGGTCGCCGGGTGGTGGATCATCACCGTCTGCGCGGTGCTGGTGCTGGTGATCGGGCTGCTGACCAGCGGGCGCTGGGCGCAGCGGTCGGCCGGGCGGGCTGCGGAGCGGCTGGCGATGAGGGGGGAGCGGCCGGAAGGGCTGTGAGGGGTCGTTCTCCGGCGCATCCCCTGAAGCCCCGAAACATTCGGGTCATCATTTCAAGCTACTATCCGTTTCCATCATGGCCAGGCATCCGGCGATGAAGGGAGCACGGAGATAGCACTACGCATTTGGCTCAGCAGCGCGGGGACCGCCAGCACCCAGGTGATGCGCATGTTGCGCGAAAACCCCGACGCCGCCGCCGTACGGATCTACGGCACCAATATCAGTGAGACCGCGCCCGCGCTGACCGCCTGTGATGTGGGCGAGGTCGAACCTTATCGAGTCAACAATCACGATTACGCCGAATTCGCCCTGGACTTCTGCCGGCGGCACGGTATCGATGTGCTGATACCACCGCGCCGGCTGGACGCTCTCGCCGGGCGGGCCGAGGACTTCGCGCGGATCGGCACCCGGCTGATGTGTTCTCCGCCGGCGGCGGTGGCCGTCCTCACCAGCAAGAGCCGTACGTACGAGGCGGCCAGGGCGGCGGGCATCGAGGTGCCCGAGTGGCGGGTGGTGCGCGACGCCGACCAACTGCGTACCGCTGTCGAGGAGCTGGCCCGGCCCGGGGAGAGTCTGTGCATCAAACCGGCCGGCGAGTTCTCGGCCTTCGGATTCCGGATCTTCGACGACCGGCCGCTGCGGCTGCGGGATCTGCTGGAGGCGCCCCGGCCGCTGGTTTCGGTGACCGCTGTCGCCGATGCCCTGAAAAGGGCGGCGGACGAGGACGAAAAAGTGCCCTCGTTCATCGTGATGCCCTATTTGGACGGACCCGAGGTGAGCGTGGACACCCTGTCCGCGCCGGGTGGCCGGATACTGACCGCCATTCCCCGGGCCAAGGAGGGGCGTTACCGGCTGCTGCTGGATGATCCGGAACCGGCCCGTATCGCCGGTGAGCTGGTGGAGCATTTCCGGCTCGCCTATCTCGCCAATGTGCAACTGCGCCGGCTGCGGGGCCGGCCGGTGCTGCTGGAGGCGAATCCACGGCCCTCGGCCGGCATCTACCAGACGGCCTTCACCGGGGTGAATCTGCCCTGGGCGGCCGTGCGGCTGCTGCTGCACGGTGCGCCGGGGAAGCTGCCGGCGCCACGGCTCGGCGGCCGGATCGCGGTCACCGAGACCGCGGCCGAGGTGGAGAACGCCGCGGCCGTCCCGGTTTAGCGGAGAACGCGGTACCCGACCGCCAAGCTCGGTCCCGGGCTTGGCGGCCTTCCCAGGAGCATGACGGGCCGGAAACGGGTAGAGGGAAAGATGTCATGCACATGACTCTTGGCGTTTCCCCCCCACAAGGAGGCACCCGATGTCCTTCCGGCCCTTCCGGCCCTTCCGCTCGGCGGCACGGGCCATGGTCACCGCCGTGGTGGCCGTGCTCGCCCTCACCGCCGCACCCGCCACCGCCACCGCCACCACCGCGCGGGCGGACGGCCCCACGGCAGCCGCCCGCGTCCTCACCTATGACGCCAGCGGCTCCGCCGAGTTCGCGAGCGCCGTCACCGCCGGCGTCGCGGTGTGGAACGAGAGCGTCGTCAATGTACGCCTCACCCCGGTCGCCGCCGGGCAGAGCGCCAACATCCGCATCATCGCCGACAACGGCTGGCCGCGCGCCCTGCGCACCAGCCTGGGCAACGGCATCGTCTACATGGGCCGGGAAGCGGTCGGCTACAACACCACCCGGATCGCCGCCCACGAGCTGGGCCACATCCTGGGCCTGCCCGACATCAAGCCCGGCCCCTGCTCCAGCCTGATGTCCGGCTCGACCGCCGGCACCGCGTGCACCAACCCCTACCCCAACGCCTCCGAACGGGCCACCGTCGAGAACTACTTCGCCGGCAGCCTCGCCGCCACCGGGCAGCTGCCCGGCCGTCAGCTGTTCACCGACTGACCCGCCGGCCTCACGGCGCCGGCGCGGTGGTCCCCCGGGGAGTGAACCGGGCCGCCGGGGACCACCGCCCGGCCACCGGCCGGCCGTCGATCAGCTCCAGCACCGAGGCCGCCACCAGCGTCCCGAACCGGTGCACATCCACCGTCATGGTGGTGAACGGCGGCGAGGTCAGCCGGCACATCGCGGAGTCGTCCCAGGCCACCAGCGACAGCTCGGCCGGCACCGCGATCCCCGCCGCCTTCGCCACGCCGAGCCCGGCGATCGCCATCACGTCGTTGTCGTACAGGATCGCGGTGGGCCGGCGCGCGGCGGCACCGCGCAGCAGCTCGGCGGTCAGCCGCTCCCCCGCCGGCGCCGAGTAGTCACCCTCCACCAGCACCGGCTCGATGCCCGCCGCCGCGCACTCGGCGCGCATGGTGTCGCTGCGCACCTGGGTGTGCAGCAGTTCGGCCGGCCCGGT
The DNA here is from genome assembly GCF_059510435.1 of Streptomyces sp. NTD107. Classification (NCBI taxonomy): domain Bacteria; kingdom Bacillati; phylum Actinomycetota; class Actinomycetes; order Kitasatosporales; family Streptomycetaceae; genus Streptomyces; species Streptomyces sp. NTD107. Next base: position 129,288 of record NZ_JCAJZV010000008.1, read on the forward strand.
GACCCGGGCGATCCGCCGGTGCCCCAGCGCCAGCAGCCGCTCCAGCGCCTCCCGGGTCGCCCCCGCCGCGTCCGTGGACACGGCGGGGATGCCCGGCACCTCCCGCAGCCCGCCCGCGATCACCGTCGGGGTGCCCAGCTCGCGCAGCACGGCGGGGCGGCGGTCGGTGGTGGTCACATTGACCAGCACCACCGCCGCCACCAGTCCGCGCTCGGCCCAGCGCCGGTGGGTGGCGATCTCCTCGTCCTGGTGCCGCACGATGTGCAGCAGCAGGGAGTGGCCGCGCTCGGCCAGCGATTCCTCGATCCCGGCGATGAACTCCATGAAGAAGGGTTCGGTGCCGAGCAGTCGGGCCGGCCTGGCGAGCACCAGGCCGACGGCTTCGGTGGTGCGCACTCAGCCCCGCACCGCCACCCCGTGCAGCGAGTTGACCGAGGACAGCACATCGGGGCCGGTGAACAGCCCCGGGTCCACGGTCGCCGTGGTGGTCACGGTGAAGGTGTGGCTCTCCCCCGCGAGCAGTGTCACCAGTTGGTCGTCCACCTCGGCGTCCGGTGCCACCCGGTCGGCCAGCACCGCGATGTCCCGGGCGAAGGAGGCGGCCCGCACCGTCACCCGGTACCCACCGGGAGCCGCGCCCGCCGTCGCGCTGAGGGCGGCCGGATCGTAGCCGAGGCCGGGATCGGCGCCGAAGGTGTGCACCGTACGCACCGCGCCCGCCGTCGCCACCAGTACCTCCCGCTCCGGGTCCGCCGGGGCCGTCAGGGCGGCGTCCGGTATGACGGTGAGGGCCGAACGTGCCGCCACCCGCAGGGAGATCGTATCGGTGGCCAGCACCTCACCGGTGAACGACCGCCGTTCCAGGCGCAGCCGGGCCTGCCACTCCTCCCCCGTGTCGTTGACGGCGACCAGGGCGGTGCCGCTGTCCCTGGGCTGTACGGTGAGCAGCCGGGGGGCGAAGGCCCGGCGCAGCGCGTACCACAGCGGCTTGCGGCGCTCCTCGGAGTCGACGGCGGCCCAGGAGACCACCGGCCAGCAGTCGTTCAGCTGCCACACCAGGGTGCCGGCGGTGCGCGGCCACCAGGAGCGGAAGTGCTCGATGCCGAAGGCGACGGCGCGGGCCTGGTTGAGCTGGGTGGCCCAGTGCCAGTCGGCGAAGCGTTCGGGGTGCGGCAGATGGGCGGCGAGGCCGCGCTCCAGCTTGCCGTTGCCGTCCTCGGCCTTCTGGTGCAGCAGCAGCGCGGGCGAGGTCGGGGTGAGCGGCTCCGCGTCGTGGATCCAGGTGGTGAGGGTGGACCAGTTCGGCGGGCCCTGGAAGCCGAACTCGGAGCAGAAGCGCGGGATGTGGTCGAGGTAGGTGGTGTAGTCCTTGCGGTTCCACACCTCCCATTCGTGGCGGGTGCCGTGGTCGGCCTCGTTCGGGTGCACCACATCCACGTGTGCGCGGGGGTTGTACGGGCTGCCGTCGGAGTACGGGCGGGTGGGGTCGAGTTCGGCGAGCAGCGCGGGGAACAGCTCGGTGTAGTAGCGCAGTCCCCAGGTGCGCCCCGCCAGGCGTTCCTGCCAGCCCCAGTCGCGCCAGCCCCACAGGTTCTCGTTGCCGCCGTTCCACAGCGCGAGGGAGGGGTGCGGGGCGAGCCGGGTGATGTTCTCGCGGGCCTCGGCCTCGAACTCGCTCCACAGCGGCTCTTCTTCGGGGTAGGCGGCGCAGGCGAGCAGGAAGTCCTGCCACACCAGGATGCCGGCCTCGTCGCAGACCTCGTAGAAGTCATCCGTCTCGTAGATGCCGCCGCCCCACACCCGCAGCATGTTCATGTGGGCGTCCAGAGCCTGCTGTACGCGGCGCTCGATGCGGGGGCGGTCGACGCGGGTGAGGAAGTGGTCGTCGGGGATCCAGTTGGCGCCCTTGGCGAAGATCCGGGTGCCGTTGACCACGAAGGTGAAGGGGGTGCCGGTGGCGTCGGGGGTGGTGTCCACGGTGAGGGTGCGGAAGCCGATCCGCCGTTCGTACGCGTCGAGTTCGCCGCCGTCCTCGCCCTCCCCCGCGGCGGCGAGGGAGATGTGCAGGTCGTACAGCGGCTGGTCGCCGTAGCCGGCCGGCCACCACAGCCGGGGGTGCGGGACCTCGACGGTGACGGTGGCGGTGTCCGCGCCGGCCGGGACGACGGTGCGCGCGTGGTGGCCGCCGACCGTGGCGGTGAGGGTGAGGTCGGTGGCGGCTTCCAGCCCTGAGCGTTCGATGACCGCGTGTACCTCGGCGCGCCCGGTGCCGTCCTCGGTGACGGTGATCAGCGGGCGTACCTCGGCGAGCCGGGCGGTGTGCCAGCGTTCGAGGCGGACCGGCTTCCAGATGCCGGCGGTCTGGAGGTCGGGGCCCCAGTCCCAGCCGAAGCTGCACGCCATCTTGCGGACCAGGTTGTAGGGGTGGAGGTTGGTGTGCGGGCGGGGCTCGATGCGCTCGGCGATCTCCTCGGCGTACTCCAGGGCGGAGCGGAAGGTGACGGCGAGTTCCTGCGGTGCGCCGGTGAGCAGGGCGCGGATGTCGAAGCGGTGGCCGCGGTGCATGTTGGCGGTCTCGCCGAGGCGGTGGGTGTCGAGGGTGAGGGTGGCGACGGTGTCCAGGCCCTCGAAGACGAGGTCGACCCGTTCGGTGGGGGCGGCGGGCTCGGTGTGCAGGGTGGTGGCGTAGCGCCAGTGGGCGCGGTGCGCCCAGGTCAGCTGCTCCTCGGCGCGGTCCAGGTAGGGATCGGGGATGAGCCCGGCGGCGAGCAGGTCGAGATGGGCACTGCCGGGCACCTGGGCGGGGATGGTGCGGCCGGTGATGTTCTCGGGTACGGGGCCGCCGGCCGCCGTGAGCTGCCAGCCGTCGTGCAGCGGGTGGCGGGACATCGGGTTCACCATGCGGACACTCCCCAGTGAGTGGTGTGGCTGGCCGGGCCCTTGATTGTTTCTCAGCCAAATTAAGTAAGTCAACAGGAGAAGAATCGGCCGCACGGCGGCCGGAACCACCGCGGGCCGTCCGGCGGCAGCGGTCAGCCGAAGTGCTGCCATTCGCCGGTGTGATGGTCATAGGCCCGGTGCAGATCCTCCGGGGCGATCTCCCCGGGTTCCCCGGTCAGCGACCGGCCGCGTACCTCCGGGTCGGGGGCGGCCTCCGCCAGCAGCCGGGTGTAGGAGTGCCGGGGGGCGAGGATCACCTCGTCCGCCGGGCCGCGTTCGACGATCCGGCCCCGGTGCATCACCAGGATGTCGTCGCTGAAGTGCCGGGCGGTGGCCAGATCGTGGGTGATGTACAGGACGGCGAGGTGGTCCTCGCGTTGCAGCCGGGCCAGCAGATTGAGCACGCCGAGCCGGATGGAGACATCCAGCATCGACACCGGCTCGTCGGCGATGACCACCTGGGCGCCGGGCGCCAGGGCGCGGGCGATGGCCACCCGCTGACGCTGGCCGCCCGACAGCTCGTGCGGGCGGCGCGGCGCGTACGCGGGGGCCGGGCGCAGATTGACCCGCTCCAGCAGCGCGTACGCCGCCGCTCTGGTCTGCTCCCGGCCACGGGCCCGGCCGTGCAGCTTCAGCGGCCGGGTGAGGTGGTGCTCGATGGTGTGAAAGGGGTTGAGGGAGGCGAAGGGGTCCTGGAAGACCAGCTGGACGTGGTCGCGGTAGGCGCGCTCGGGTACTTCGGCGCCGTCCGGGCCGGTGACGGTGATCCGCCCGCCGGTGGGCCTCTCCAGCCGGGCGATCAGCTTGGCCACCGTGGACTTGCCGGAACCCGAGGCGCCGACCAGGGCCGTGGTGCGGCCCGGGCGCAGGGTGAAGGAGACATGGTCGACGGCGCGCAGCGTGGAGTGCCGCAGCCCGGACCGTACCGGATAGTCCTTGACCAGGCCGTCGACCTCAAGGGTGGTCATCGCGCGGCTCCTTCGGGGTCGGTGTCGCCGCCGCGCACGAAGGCGCCGCGCTCGGAGGTGAGGGAGGGGAAGGAGTCCAGCAGCTGCCGGGTGTAGGGGTGGGCGGGGGCGTGGTACATCCGCTCGGCGGGGGCGTACTCGACGATCTCGCCGTCGCGCATGACGGCGATGTGGTCGCTCAGCTCCAGCAGCAGCGGCAGATCGTGGGTGATGAAGACGACGGCGAAGCCGAGTTCGTCGCGCAGCCGGATGATCTCGCGCAGGATGCCGCGCTGGACGACCACGTCGAGGGCGGTGGTCGGTTCGTCCATGATCATCACCTGTGGGTCGAGCAGCATGGCCATGGCGATCATGACCCGCTGGCGCATGCCGCCGGAGAGCTCGTGCGGGAAGGAACCGAGCCGGGCCGGGTCGACGCCGACCAGGGTGAGGACCTCGGCGCAGCGGGTACGGCGCTGCCCGGCGGTCATGCCGGGGCGGTGGGTGGTGAGGACGTCGTCCAGTTGCTCGTGGACGGAGATCACCGGGTTGAGGGAGTTCATGGCGCCCTGGAAGACCATGGAGAGCTTGTTCCAGCGGAAGGCGCGCAGTTCCTCCTTGTCCAGGGCCAGCAGGTCGATGTCGGTGCCGGAGCGGTCGTGGAAGACGACGGAGCCGGCGCTGACCTCGGCGGGCGGGCGGTGCAGCCGGTTGATCGCGTAGGCGAGGGTGGTCTTGCCGCAGCCCGACTCCCCGGCCAGGCCGAGGATTTCGCCACGCCGCAGGGTGAGGGAGACATCGCGCACGGCGTGTACGGGGTCGGCGGTGCGGTAGACGACGTCCAGTGCGGTGATGGTGAGGACCGCGTCCGGGTCGCGGGGCCCGGCCGGCGCGGTGGCGGCGGCGGTGTGGTCGGCGACCCGGACGGTGCCGCCGCCGGCGGCCTTGGGCAGCCGCAGCTTGGGATTGATGATCTCGTCGATGCTGAAGTTGATGAGGGACAGGCCGCAGCCGAAGAGCGCGATGACCAGGCCGGGTGGCACGAACCACCACCATGCCTCGTACTGGAGCGCGAAGCCGTTCTGGGCGAAGTAGAGCATCGAGCCCAGGGTGTGGGTGTTGGCGGCGCCCAGGCCCAGGAAGGACAGGCCGGCCTCGGCGAGGATCGCGGCGATCACGGCGAAGACGAACTGGGAGGCGATCAGCGGCAGCAGATTGGGCAGGATCTCGACGGTGACGATCCGCCAGCGCCGCTCACCGGCCACCCGGGCGGCCAGGATGTAGTCGCGGCTGCGCAGCGAGAGGGTCTGGGCGCGCAGCACCCGGGCGGCGGCGGCCCAGCCGGTGATCACCAGGACCACGGCCAGGGTCCACCAGCCGCGCTGTTCGCGGGGGACGAAGCCGGCGATGACGATGACCAGCGGCAGTCCCGGGATGACCAGCATGACGTTGGAGAACAGCGAGAAGCTCTCGTCCACGACGCCGCCCAGATAGGCGCCGATGACGCCGAAGAGGGCGGACAGCACGGTGGCGCCGATGCCCACCGCGAGGCCGATCTGGAGCGAGCCGCGGGTGGCGTGGGCGAGTTGGGCCAGGACGTCCTGGCCGGTCTGGGTGGTGCCCAGCCAGTGGTCGGCGGAGGGCGGGGTGCGGCCCATGTTGTCGACGGCGTCGGGGTCGCCGAGCAGCAGCGGGCCGATGACGCCGAACAGTCCGATGGCCGCCACGAGGCCGACGCCGATGCCGAGCCGGGCGGACCAGCCGGGCAGCAGGGCACGCCAGCCGCTGCGGGCGGGGGCGCCGCCCGGTGCGGGGAGGGTGGTGGTGCTCGCCATGTCTGCTCCTCTCCTCTTCCTCTTCCTCTTCCTCGTCAGGCGGTGACGCGGGTGCGCGGGTCGATGAAGCCGTACAGCAGATCGACGATCAGATTGGCGGCGAGTACGGCGACGGTGATGACCAGGAAGATGCCCTGCATCAGGGCGTAGTCGCTGTTCTCGACGGCCTGGAGCAGCTTGGAGCCGATGCCCGGGTAGGAGAAGACCTGTTCGGTGATGATCGAGCCGGAGACGACGAAGCCCAGCGAGATGGCGAATCCGGCGAGGGAGGGCAGGACGGCGTTGCGGGCGGCGTACCGGGTCATGATGCGGCGGTCGCGCAGGCCCTTGGCGTGGGCGGTGAGGATGTAGTCCTCGGAGCCGGTGGCCACCATCATGTTGCGCATGCCCAGCAGCCAGCCGCCGACGGAGGAGATGACGATGGTGAGGGCGGGCAGGGTGCCGTGGTAGAGGGCCGAGCCGATGAAGTCGGTGTTCCAGCCGGTGGCCAGGTAGGTGTCGTAGCCGCCGAAGAGCGGGAACCACTGGAGGGTGGAGGAGAAGATCAGGACCAGGATGAGGGCGAGCCAGAAGTAGGGGACGGCGGCCAGCACGGTGGTGGCCGGCACGAGGGAGTCCAGCCAGCTGCCGCGCCGCCAGCCGGCGATCATGCCGAGGGTGACGCCGAGCGCGAAGGAGAGCAGGGTGGCGATGCCGACCAGGACGACGGTCCAGGGCAGGGACTGCCCGATGACCTCGGTGACCTGGGCCGGGAAGGCGCTGACCGAGACGCCGAGTTCGCCGCGGAACACATTGCCGAGGTAGGAGGCGTACTGCTGCCACAGGGGTTCACCGGTGTCGGTGCCCAGCAGCAGCTCGTACGATCTGCGGGCCGAGGGGTCCACCGTGCCGCCGCGCTGCTGGAGTTTGGCCAGCAGGGTGTCGACGGGGTTGCCCGGCATGAGCCGCGGGATGAAGAAGTTCAGGGTCAGCGCCGCCCACAGGGCGACGAGGTAGAAGCCGAGCTTGCGGGCGTAGTACCTCACCGTGTGCCGCCAATCGCCGTGTGTGGTGGGGTCACTCGCCGCCGGCCGGCTTGAGGTTCAGATAGATCTGCGAGTTGTCGGGGCGCTGCCACACGGCGGGGAAGGCGTACAGGTCCTCCGGGGAGGGCCAGCCGGTGAACTTGCGGGCGTTGTACTCGCTGGTGGTGCCGCCGACCAGGACCGGGATGTAGGGCATGTCGGCTTCCAGCCGGGTCTGGATGGTGTCGAAGTGCGGCTGGCGGGCGGCGGTGTCGGTGGGGTTGATCTGCTTGAGGGCGTCGAGGGCGGCGTTCACCTCGGGGTTGTCGTAGCGGGCGAAGTTGGGGTTGGCGACCTCCCCGACGGGGGCGGTGTTCTCGCCGTGGAAGAAGTAGTTGTAGGAGTAGTACGGGTCGGGGGACGGTCCGGGGTAGAGCGAGTCGAAGACCAGGTCGTAGTCGCCGCGGCCCCGGGCGTCGGACCATTCGTTCCAGGAGGACTGCTCGACGGTCAGCTCGATGCCGGCCTCCTTCAGCTGCTGGGTCATGGTGTTGGCGGCGGTGATGGTGTCGGTCCAGCCGGTGACGACCCGCACGGACAGGGCGAGTTTCTGGCCGTCCTTGGCGTAGATGCCGTCGCCGCCCCTGGTCCAGCCGGCGTCCTCCAGGATCTGGATGGCGTGGTCGGGGTGGGCCTCCATGGGGGCGATGCGGTCGGTGAGCTGCTCGGAGATGATGGCGTCGTCGCGGCCGGGCAGGGCGAAGCCGGGGGAGATCTCGCTGGCGGTGTTCTCGTAGGCGAGGGTGTTGAGCTGGGTGCGGTCGATGGCGTGGTAGATGGCCTGGCGCACGGCGGGGTCGGTCTGCGGTCCGGTGCAGCCCAGTTCGGTGTCGGAGCAGGTGAACAGGGCGATCTGGAAGATGTGGGTGGTGATGCCCTGGTAGCCGGGGTAGTTCTTGTCGATGTTGTGGATGTCGGGGACCGGGCCGGTCTGGAAGTCGATCTGGCCGGCGGCCAGGGCGGCGGCGCCGGCCTGGTTGCCGGAGAGGGAGACGAACCGGAGGTTCTTCAGGGCGGGTTCGCCGTCCCAGTAGGTGGGATTGGCGGTCAGGGTGAATGCCTGGGGCTTGAAGTCGCCCAGCACGAAGGGGCCGGTGCCGACCGGGTCCTGGACGGTGTTCTGGGCGGGATCGTCGAACTCGCCCCAGATGTGTTCGGGGACGATCCACAGCTTGCCGAGCACGGTGGGGGCGTCCAGGTAGGCGGGTTCGGCGAAGCGCACCACGAGGTGGTTGTCGTCGATGACTTCACTCTCGCCGTCGAAGCCGATGGTGTTCATGGTCTGGTGGGTGCGGACCATGTCGAAAGTGAAGGCGACGTCGTGGGCGGTGAAGGGTTCGCCGTCGGACCAGGTGGCGTTCTCCCGGGTGGTGATGGAGAGTTCGGTGCCGGTCTCGTTCCAGGAGTACTCGGTGCCCAGGCGCGGGACGGGGTCGTCGTCGCGCACCAGGTTGAAGAAGAACAGCGGTTCGAAGATGTTGCCGGGGCCCTCGATCATGGTGGGGGCGTAGGGGTTGAAGTTCCGCTGGTAGTCGCCCGCCTGGCCGGTGTAGGCGACCAGGGTGTCCGCCGGGCCCGAGTTTCCGCCGCCGCTTCCGCTGCCGCCCGATCCGCAGCCTGCGGCGAGCATGGCCGCCGCCGCTGCCCCGACAACCGCCGTACGGGTACGTCGCCACCTCGCGTGCTGGGTCATCTTCGATCCTCTCGGCCTGCCCCGTCGTTGGGGCTCGGTGGGCCTGGACACGTCGCCCGGGTGGGTAGGATTGTTCAGTCGCCGAATTAAGGAAGTCAACCCTCCGGCAGGACGAACATCCGCCGTGGGAAGGACACATACACTCGGCAGGCCCAGCGCAGGAGGAAGTCAGTGAGCGGACCGGCCGGGGCCACCCCGCACGCCAGCAGCAGGGCGGCCGTACTGGATGTGATCAGGGCCGCCGGAACCATCAGCCGGGTCGGCCTGGTCGGGGCCACCGGCTTCACCGGCGCCACCATATCCACCGTGGTGCGCCGGCTGATCGACGACGGACTGGTGGTGGAGAGCGGGCACGCCGAGTCCACCGGCGGCAAACGGCGGGTGCTGCTCCAGCTGAATCTCTCCGCGCGGTACGCGCTCGGGGTCCATCTGGACCACGACGGAATCACCTATGTGCTGACCGATCTGGGCGGCTCGGTGGTGGCGCGGATCTCCCGGGCGGGGGTGGGGATCGAGGAACCCCGGTCGCTGGTGGAGCGGATGGCGGCCGAGAGCGCGGCGCTGGTCGAGGGCGCCGGGATCGAGCGCTCCCGGGTGCTGGGGCTCGGCCTGGTGGCGCCGGGCCCGCTCAACCAGGCGCGCGGGCTGCGGCTGATGCAGCCGGCGATCCGGCACTGGGGCGACTTCCCGATGGAGTCCGAGCTGGAGCGGGCCACCGGTCTGCCGGTGGTGCTGGACAACGACGCCACCGCCGCCGCGCTGGGCGAGCACTGGTCGGGACAGGCGGGCGGCGGGGCCTTCGCCGCGCTGTACATGGGCGCCGGGATCGGCGCCGGGCTGCTGCTGGGCGGGGTCGCCTATCGCGGCCCGAGCGGCAACGCCGGGGAAATCGGGCACATTCCGCTGGCGGCGGACGGGCCCGAGTGCTGGTGCGGGGCCCGGGGGTGCACCGAGGCACTGGCCGGTCCCGGCGCGGTGGTGGAGGCGGCGCGCGCCGATCCCGTACTGGCCCGCTCGGCGGGACTGACCGACGGCGCGGGGCGCGGGCGGCGGACGGCGGACTTCGCGGCGGTGACCCGGGCGGCGCACCGCGGCGATCCGGGGGCGCGGGCGCTGCTGGAGCGCTCGGCGCGCTATCTGGCGCTGGCGGCGCGGACGCTGGCCAACATCGTGGACCTGGAGGAGCTGGTGCTCACCGGTCCCGGTCTGGCCATCGCCGGATCCATCTATCTTCCGGTGGTTCGCGAAGAGCTGGAGCGGTCATTCTTCTCCCGGGCGAGCCACCCGGTGACGGTGCGGCTGTCCCGGATGGCGGCCACCGCGCCGGCCATCGGCGCCGCCGCGATGATGCTCCAGTCCGAACTGGTGCCGCTGCGCGAGGGGATGCGGCTGCCGGAGAATCTGGCCTCGGCCGAACCGGCGACGGCGGCGGTGCCGCGGACGGGCTGACCGGCCCCGCACCGTACCGATGATCCGGCAAGCGATCGGCGCTCGATTGCAGTATCAACATTATTTCCGTCCGCAAAGCTTGGGGCAGCACTCGACAGCCTGTACCCAATCACCCCCTTTCTATCCACGAAAGGGTTAACTTCCCGGCACTTTTACATGGGTCCTACATCTCGCGGGGACACCCTTCCTCGTCCAGACAATCACCGTCGCAAAGACGGAACCCATGAAGTGGAGGGCCGGGGTGGAGAACTCCGACACGGTCACAACGTGTCCGTTCGACTTCGCCGAGGGCCTGGAGTTCGACCCGCTGCTGCGCCGGCTGATGACCGAGGCGCCCATCTCGCGCATCACGATGGCATACGGGCAGGGCGAAGCCTGGCTGGTGACCCGGTACGAGGATGTGCGCACCGTCACCACCGACCGCAGGTTCAGCCGGGCCGCCGTCATCGGCCGGGACTTCCCGAGGATGACACCGAACCCCATCGTGCAGTCGGAATCGATCAACCTGCTCGACCCGCCGCAGAGCAGCCGGCTGCGCCGGCTGGTCGCGCAGGCGTTCACCAACCCCAAGATCGAGGCCATGCGGCCGGCCACCCAGCGGATCGTGGACTCGCTGCTGGACACCATGGCCGAACACGGCCCCCCCGCCGATCTGGTGAAGCATCTGTCCAACGAACTGCCGATGACCACCATCTGCGAGGTCCTCGACATCCCCGAGGAGGACCGCCCGGAGCTGCGGCGCTGCGCCATCGCCATGATGGCGATCGGGTCCACCACCAAGGAGGCCGCGGTCGCCGCCAAGGCCCACCTGCGCTCCTACTTCCACGAGCTGACCATCGCCCGGCGCGCCGCCCCGGGCGATGACCTCATCAGCAATCTGGCCACGGCCCGGGACGGCGGTGAGGTGCTGGACGAGAAGGAACTCGCCGTCATGGCCATGGTCTTGATGATGACCGGCCACGACACCAGCACCTATCAGCTCTCCAACATCAGCTACACCCTGCTCACCCACCCCGAGCAGCGCGCCAAACTCCAGGCCAGGCCCGAGCTGTTGCCCACCGCCATGGAGGAGCTGCTGCGGTACATCCCGTTCCGCAAGGGGGTCGGCATCCCGCGGATCGCCACCGAGGACGTCGAGGTCGGCGGGGTGCTGATCAGGGCCAACGAGACGGTGCATGTCTCCTACCTCGCCGCCAACCGCGACACCAAGCGGTTCGAGCGGCCCGATGTGCTGGACGTGGAGCGCCCGCCCACCCCGCACATGACCTTCGGCTGGGGCGCCCACCACTGCATCGGGTCCCCGCTGGCGATCATGGAGCTCCAGGTCGCCATCGGCACCCTGCTGCGCCGGTTCCCCGAGCTGCGGCTGGCCGTACCCGCCGAAGAAGTGCCGTGGAACACCGAGTCCATCTGGCGCTACCCCCACGAACTCCCTGTCGCCTGGTGACAGGGCACACCCACCACCACGAACCAGCCATCGACGCCGCGGTGCTCCGTCAGCAACCCGCCGTGGCACGGGAGGGGAACATGGCAACGCTCTGCAAGCCGTCCATCGCGGTACCCGACAACATCATCACCATGGAGGAGACACTGGAGCTGGCGCGCACCCTGCACGCCGGCCACGCGCAACTCCCCCTGGTGCTGCGGCTGATCGGCAACACCGGAGTACAGACCCGGCACCTCGTACAGCCGATCGAGGAAACGCTCAAGCACCCCGGCTTCGAGGACCGCAACAAGGTCTACGAGGCCGAGGCCAAGGCCCGGGTCCCCCAGGTGGTGCGCGACGCCCTGGCCAACGCCGAACTGGCCGCCGAGGACATCGACATGATCGTCTATGTCTCCTGCACCGGCTTCATGATGCCGTCCATGACGGCCTATCTCATCAACACGATGGGCTTCCGCGACGACACCCGGCAGCTGCCCATCGCCCAGTTGGGCTGCGCGGCCGGCGGCGCGGCCATCAACCGCGCCCATGACTTCTGCCTGGCCTACCCCGGGTCCAATGTGCTCATCGTGGCCTGCGAGTTCTGCTCGCTGTGCTACCAGCCGGTGGACATCGGGGTCGGTTCGCTGCTGTCCAACGGCCTGTTCGGGGACGCGGTGGCGGCGGCCGTGGTGCGCGGCGAGGGCGGCACCGGGATGAGCCTGGAGCGCAACGGCTCGCATCTGGTGCCGCAGACCGAGGACTGGATCTCGTACGCGGTCCGGGGCACCGGCTTCCACTTCCAGCTGGACAAGCGGGTCCCGGGCACCATGAGCATGCTGGCCCCGGCGCTGCGCGAGCTGTCCGAGCGGCACAGCTGGGACGTCGGTGGGCTCGACTTCTACATCGTGCACGCCGGCGGCCCCCGGATCCTCAACGACCTCAGTCAGTATCTGGGGCTCGACCAGGAGACGTTCGCACACAGCCGGGCCACCCTGACCGAGCGCGGCAACATCGCCTCCTGCGTCGTCTTCGACGCGCTGGGCAGGTTGTTCGACGAGGGCAAGATGGTCGAGGGCGCCCGGGGGCTGATCGCCGGGTTCGGGCCCGGGATCACCGCCGAGATGGCGCTGGGCGGCTGGCGCGATCCGGCCCAGGTGCCGGCGCACGGGCTGCGGGCCGCCGTACCGCGCGGGCGGCCGGCCCAGGCCGCCGAGCGGGCCGCGGTCTGAGCGCACCGAGAACGGATGGCACCGGCCGGCCCCGGGTACGGGGCCGGCCGGTGTGCCGTACTCAGGCGGAGGGGGCGCCGGCCGCGAAGAAGCCCTTCACCACGACGTCCGTGTGGGTCGGGAAGGCGAGCGGGACCGGCTTCCACAGCACCAGCCACTCGGTGGCCTCGGCGGTGGGCGCGGACGGCGGCAGCTCCATCAGCGGGCGGGCCGGCAGCAGCCCGAAGACATTGACGGTGCCCCGGGCGCTGAGCGCCCCGTACAGCGTGATGTCCGCCGCCTCGGCGCGCAGCCCGGTCTCCTCGTACAGCTCGCGCACCGCCGCCTGCTGCCAGGTCTCGCCGATCTCCACATAGCCGCCCGGCAGCGCCAGCTCACCCCTGGCCGGCTCGATGTCCCGGCGCACCACGATCAGCCCGCGCTGTCCCGCCGCGCCGGTGACCGGCTGAAGGGTGACCGCGACCGGCAGCGGGTTCGCCCAGCTGGTCTCGCCACAGCCGGGGCAGTCGCGCGGCCAGCCGGCGTCGGGGGCGAACGGCGTCCCACAGAAGGGGCAGTGCGTCACCCTTCGGTGCAAGGTGTAGGTCATCGCGCTGCTCCCGCCCCTTCGCTGCTCCGGTGCACCGACCCTAGCAATGCCGGGCGCCGTGGTGATCATCCCGGGGCGGGCGGTCAGCGGCGCAGGGCACGGCGCTGTACGGACTCCAGCGGGCCGTGGGAGAAGTACCGCAGCCACAGCCTGGCGCCGGCCACCAGCAGCAGGGCGACCGTCGCCCACAGGCCCATGATCCACCAGGGGCCGTGGTCCGCCAGCCGGGTGGCGAGGCCCAGCCCGATGCCGTAGCAGGCCAGCATGGTCAGCAGGTTCTGGGCGACGTAGCAGGACAGGGCGGTGCGTCCGACGGCGGTGAGGCTCCGTACGAGCTGCCCGGGTGCCCGGTCGGTGGCGCGGGCGGCGTGGCGGGCGGCGTGGCGGTCCAGGAGCACGCCGATCAGCCCGAGGTAGCCGAGCGCCAGCACGGGGGCGGCCACGTAGCGGCTCGCGAAGAACAGGTCGCCGGAGACGGCGCCGGTGGCCACGGTGAGCGGGACGCCGGCGCCCAGGCCCCAGAGCATCAGCCGGCGGCGGATGCGTCGGCCCGGGGCGTCGGGGGCGAAGGCTCCGGCGCGGTACAGCCGCACGCCGAGGAGGAAGAGGAACAGCAGCAGGCCGAAGGAGAGCACCGGCTCCAGGCGCAGCACCGGGAAGTGCTCCAGCCGGAAGGCGACCTGGTCGAGGTAGCCGCCCTCGGCGTACAGGGCCACTACCCGCTCGTCGGGGCCGCCGCTGCCGCCGCCGTCCGGGGCGGCGGGCTCGGCCAGCAGCGCGAGGGTGAGCAGCGCGATCACCGTCAGATGCGCGATACCCGCCCAGCGCCACACCCGGTGCCGGGCCCCGGCGGAGCGGGTCAGCAGCCAGGCCACCAGCAGGGAGACCACGGCGTACCCCATGAGCACGTCCCAGGCGAAGATCAGGACGAAGTGCACCAGGCCCTCGGCGAACAGGAACAGGGCGCGGCGCGGGTAGCGGCCCGGCCAGGGTTCGCCCCGCCGCCGCGCGGAGTCGAACTGGATGGCGAGTCCGACGCCGAAGAGGAGGGTGAGCAGCGCCAGGAACTTGCCGTCGGCCAGCAGCCGGAAGCCGGTTTCGGCGAGGGCGGCGGCGCTGGGATCGGAGAACACCTTGGGGGTGCCGAGGCCGCCGGTCAGGATGCCCCATTCGGCGCCGGGGGCGGCGAAGATCCAGACGTTGGTCATCAGGGTGCCGAGAATGGCCACCCCGCGCAGCACGTCCAGCAGCGGCAGCCGGCCGCCCGGCACTCCGCCGGGTGCGGTGCCGCGCCCCGCGGTCAGCGGCACGGCCGGCCCTGCGGTCTCGCTCAATGTCCTCAACTCCCCGCTCGTGATGGCCGTTCGCCACCATCGTCGGGGGCGCGGGCGGGGTCGTCGGTCGTCCCGGAAGCCGAGATCGGGCTACATCCTTCGACGGACCGGCCCCCGCCGAAGGGGCGGGGGCCGGCGGGATGTTCGCAGGTCAGGCGGTGTGCAGGGTCAGCCCGTAGGCGGACAGGATCGGCCGGATGGGGTAGAAGACGGACGAGCCGCCGCTGGAGCAGTTGCCGGCGGCACCGGAGGTGACGCCCTGGGCCTGGTCGCCGCTGATGAACGAGCCGCCGGAGTCACCGCCCTCGGCGCACGCGGTGGAGTTGGTCATCCCGTACACGATGTTGCCGTTGCCGTAGTTCACGGTCACGTTCTTGGCGCCGATGGTGCCGCAGCGCCAGCCGGTGGTGGAGCCGGAGCGGCACACGGAGGCGCCGGTGGGGGCCTCGTTGGAGCCGCGGACCAGGGCGTCGGAGACGGTGCCCCAGCCGAGGACGACCGGGACGGTCCACCAGCCGTGGCCGGTGCGGACCCAGGCGTGGTCGCCGCCGGGCCAGGAGCGGCCGGCGAAGTTGCCCATCAGGCTGCGGTCCCAGCCGTAGACCTCGGCGGAGCCGGAGCCGCAGTGGCCGGCGGTGATGAAGCCGCCGTGCACCGAGAAGCCGATGGAACAGCGGACGTTGCCCGTGTAGTACGGGTCACCGCCGACCACGCCGGCGGCGGAGGTGGTGTACGCCTCCTCCACGGTGCGCACCGTCACCGGTATGGACTGGGTGGCTTCGGCCTCGGCGATGAACTCGGTGACCCGGTTGGTGTGCTCCGAGCCGGCCACCACGTCGACGACGATCTCGTTGTCCTGGACGTCGGCGTACCAGCTGGACACGCCGGCCGGGGCCGTCAGCTCGTCCAGGGCGGCGAGGGAGGCGTCGAGGGCGTCCTGGCTGTGGGTGACGCGTTCGGTGGCGGCGCCGGTGGACTCCACCGCGCGCTCGGCGGAGGCGGTGGTGACGGCGACGACCAGGGTGCCGGTCGCGGCGTCGATCCAGCTGCCGGCGTAGGCGTCGCCGGCCGCTTCCTGGGCGGCCTCATCGGTGGCCATGGCTTCGGCCTCGGTGGCCAGCCGGTCGATGGCCTGTTCCGGGGTGAGCCCGAGGTCGCGCTGAAGGGCCTCGATCAGGGCCGGTTCGGCGACCGGGTCGCTGCCGACGGCCGGGCTGGAGGTGTCGGCCGCGACGGCGGCGCCGCCGACGCCGGCGGTCAGGACCATCAGGGCAGCCGCGCCCAGAGTGACGGAACGGGTGCGTCTCATTGCAGGGCTCCTTGGATGTGCTCTACCGAAATGGGGCGGTACAGGGCAACGAAGCGATGCAGTGTGAGAGCGCTCTCACTCACGGGCAGGACATTAGACGTGCCCGATCGACATGTCCAGACCAATCACGGTGCACTGCCCACGGGTGAACTCAGGTGCGCCCAAAGGTCGTTGACCGCTGCCCGTCCGGCCCGGTTGGCTCCGACGGTGGAGGAGGAGGGACCGTACCCGACCAGCTGGATCCGCGGATCGCGCACCACCCTCGTGCCCTCAAGACGGATGCCGCCGCCGCTCTCGCGCAGCCGCAGCGGGGCGAGATGGTCCAGGGCGGCCCGGAAGCCGGTGGCCCACACGATGACATCGGCCCGCTCCCGGCGGCCGTCCGCCCACTGCGCCCCGTCCGCCGTGAGCCGCTCGAACATCGGGTGCCGGCGCAGCACCCCGGACGCGCGGGCCGCGCGCATCGCCTCGGTCATCGGCAGTCCGGTCACCGAGACCACGCTGCGCGGCGGCAGGCCCTGGCGTACCCGCTGCTCGACCTGGGCGACCGCCTCGCGGCCCTGCACCTCGCCGAAGGTGTCCTCGCGGAAGAGCGGCGGGCGGCGGGTCACCCACAGGGTGCCGGCGGCGACCTCGGAGATCTCCAGCAGATGCTGGACGGCGGAGGTGCCGCCGCCGACCACGATCACCCGCAGGCCGGCGAAGGGCTCGGGCCCCGGGTACTGGGCGGTGTGCAGCTGGCGGCCGGTGAAGTCGGCCATGCCGGGCAGGCGGGGCCAGAACGGGCGGTCCCAGGTGCCGGTGGCGTTGATCAGGGCGCGGGTGTGCCAGCTGCCGGACGGGCTCTCCACCCGCAGCGCTCCCCCGCCGGCGTCGCGGACGGCGGTGACGTCCACCGGGCGGCGGACCGGCAGCTCGAAGGCGCGCTCGTAGGCGGCGAAGTACTCCCCGATGACCTCGGCGGACGGCCGGTCGGGGTCGGCCCCGGTCAGCTCCATGCCGGGCAGCGCGTGCATGCCGTGCACCCGGCCGTAGGTCAGGGTGGGCCAGCGGAACTGCCAGGCGCCGCCGGGGCGCGGGGAGTGGTCCAGGACCACGTACTCGGTGCCGGGGGCGAACCCCCGGCGGCGCAGATGGTAGGCCGCCGCCAGCCCCGCCTGTCCCGCCCCGACGACCACGACCGCCATGTTGTTCATGCTTCACCCAACACCGGGCGGGTGCCGGGGCTTCCCGCACGGGGTTCCATGGAGGGGTGGAGTGCGTGTTCTGCCGCATTGTGCGGGGTGAGGCCGCCGCCGACTTCGTGTACGAGGACGCGGCGGTGGTCGCGTTCCTGGATGCCCGGCCGCTGTTCGAGGGTCATGTGCTGGTGGTGCCCCGGGAGCATCTGCCGACGCTGCCGGAGCTGCCGACCGGACTGCTGGGCCCGTACTACGCGGTGGTACGGGCGCTGGCGGGCGCGGTGCCGGCGGCGATGGGGGCCGAGGGCTCCTTCGTGGCGGCCAACAACCGGGTGAGTCAGTCGGTGCCGCACTTCCACACCCATGTGGTGCCCCGGCGCCGCAAGGACGGGTTGCGGGGGTTCTTCTGGCCGCGTGGCCGCTACCGGGACGCGGCGCGCGCCGCCGAGGTGGCGGGGCTGGTGCGGGCGGCGCTCAGTGCGGGTGGTGCGGGTGATGCGGGTGATGCGGGGTGAGGATGTCGTCGAGTGCGTAGCCCACCGGTTCCTCCAGCTGGGCGTAGCCGCAGCCGGCGGGGTCACGGTCGGGGCGCCAGCGGCGGAACCGCGTGGTGTGCCGGAACCGGTCGCCCTGCATGTGGTCGTACTTCACCTCGCAGACCCGCTCGGGGCGCAGCGGCAGCCAGCTCAGGTCCTTGGTGCCGCTCCAGCGGCTGGGTGCGCCGGGCATCCGGGCGTGCTCGTGGGCCTGCTCGTCGGCCCAGTCGGCCCAGGGGTGGCCCTGGACGGAGTCCATCAGCAGCGGCGTGAGTTCGGTCATCAGCTCGGTGCGGCGCTGGGCGGTGAAGGAGGCGCAGACCCCGACGTGCTGGAGGTGTCCGGTGGCGTCGTACAGGCCGAGCAGCAGCGAGCCGACGCCCTCGCCGCTCTTGTGGCGGCGTACCCCGGCGACGACGCAGTCGGCGGTGCGTTCGTGCTTGATCTTGACCATGACGCGTTCGCCGGGGCGGTAGGTGAGGTCGAGCGGCTTGGCGACGATGCCGTCCAGGCCGGCACCCTCGTACCGCTCGTACCACTGGCGGGCCAGCTCCTGGTCGCGGGTGGCCGGGGCGATGAAGACCGGCCGGTGGGTGTGGCGCAGTGCGGTGGTGAGGGCGGTGCGGCGCTCGGTGAGGGGGGTGTCGAGCAGGGCGTCGGCGCCGAGGGCGAGCAGGTCGAAGGCGACGAACGAGGCGGGGGTGCGTTCGGCGAGCATGCGGACCCGGGAGTCGGCGGGGTGGATGCGTTCCAGCAGGGCGTCGAAGTCGAGCCGGCCGGCCCGGGCGATGACGATCTCGCCGTCGAGCACGCAGCGCTCGGGGAGGGCGTCGCGCAGCCCTTCCGCGAGCTCCGGGAAGTAGCGGGTGAGCGGCTTTCCGGTGCGGGAGCCGATCTCGATCTCGGGGCCGTCCCGGAAGACGATGGCGCGGAAGCCGTCCCACTTGGCCTCGTAGTGCATGCCGGCGGGGATCTTCGCGGCGGGCTTGGCGAGCATGGGGCTGACGGGGGGCATCACCGGAAGGTCCATGGTGGGATTGTCCGGCCGGTGGCGGCGCGGCGCCCGTCGGCGGGCGCCCGGCGGTGGGTGGGCTTAGCGTGGCGGCATGGGCAAGGCCATGGAGATCACGGTCGGTGACCGGACGGTGCGGTTGTCCAATCCGGACAAGGTGTACTTCCCCGAGCGCGGGTTCACCAAGCTGGATGTGGCCCAGTACTACATCGCGGTGGGGGCCGGGGTACTGCGGGCGCTGCGGGACCGGCCCACGACACTGGAGCGGTACCCGGACGGGGTGGGCGGCGAGTCGTTCTACCAGAAGCGGGCGCCGAAGAATCTGCCGGAGTGGATTCCGACCGGGCGGATCTCCTTCCCCAGCGGACGGCACGCGGACGAGATCGCGCCCACCGAGCCGGCCGCGGTGGTGTGGGCGGCGAATCTGGGCGCGCTGACCTTTCATCCGTGGCCGGTGCGGCGCGGGGACACCGAGCATCCGGACGAGCTGCGGATCGATCTCGATCCGCAGCCGGGCACGGAGTACGCGGACGCGGTGCGCACCGCGCTGGAGCTGCGCGGGCTGCTGGCGGAGTGGGGTCTGGTCGGGTGGCCGAAGACCTCGGGCGGGCGCGGGCTGCATGTGTTCGTCCCGATCGCGCCGGAGTGGACGTTTCCGCAGGTGCGGCGGGCGGCGATCGCGGTGGGGCGGGAGCTGGAGCGACGGGATCCGGCGGGGGTGACCACGGCGTGGTGGAAGGAGGAGCGGGGCGCGAAGATCTTTGTGGACTACAACCAGATGGCGCGGGACCGGACGATCGCCAGCGCGTACTCGGTACGGCCGCGTCCGTATGCCCCGGTCTCGGCGCCGCTGCGCTGGGAGGAGGTGCCGGACGCGGTGCCGCGGGACTTCGATCTGGCGACCATGCCCGCGCGCTTCGCCGAGCTGGGCGATGTGCACGCGGACATGGAGCGGCAGGTGTGCCGGCTGGAGACGGCGCTGGAGATGGCGGCGCGTGATGAGCGTGATCACGGCCTGGGGGATCTGCCGTACCCGCCGGAGCATCCCAAGGTGAAGGGCGAGCCGAAGCGGGTGCAGCCCAGCCGGGCCAGGAAGGACGGCGGGTAGGCCGTCCGGGCCGGATGCGGTCAGGCGATGCGGGCCAGGTCGGCGGCCCGCACCTCGTGGTGCAGGGGGCGGCCGGCCGCATAGCGTTCGAGTTCGCCGAGGACCACGTCGGCCAGCCGGTGGAGTTCGCCGCCCTGCGCACCGGCCAGGTGCGGGGTGAGCCACACGTTCTCCAGGGTGTAGAGCGGGGAGTCGGGCGGCAGGACCTCCGGTTCGGTGACGTCGATGACGGCGTCGATGCGGCCGGTGGCCAGTTCGGCGATGAGCGCGTCCTGGTCGATGAGGGAGCCGCGGGCGGTGTTGACGAGGACGGCGCCGTCGCGCAGCAGGCCCAGGCGGCGGGCGTCCAGGAGGTGGCGGGTCTCGGGGATGGCGGGGGCGTGCACGCTCACCAGGTCGCTGACCCGCAGCAGTTCGTCCAGCGGCAGCAGCCGGGCGCCCAGCTCGCGGGCGGTGCCCGCGTCGAGGTAGGGGTCGGCGAGGACCACCTCGAAGGAGAAGCCGCGCAGCAGGTCGGCCACCCGGCGGCCGATCCGGGAGGCGCCGATCAGCCCGATGACGCGGTCGTGGTTGCCGATGCCGGGGAACTCGCGCAGGACGTCGACGTAGCGGCGCCGTTCGCGGTAGAGGGCGGCGGCGGCGCGTACCCGCTTGAGGGCGAGCAGGATGACGGCCAGGGTGTACTCGGCGACGGGTTCGGCGTTGGCCTGGGCGGCGGTGGAGACCACGATGCCGCGCTCCCAGCAGGCGGGGCTCACATGGCCCTTGACGGATCCGGCGGCGTGCAGCACGGCGCGCAGCCGGGGGGCGGCGGCGAGGGCGGCGGCGTCCAGCACCGGGGAGTTCCAGCCGGTGATCAGCACTTCGGTGCCGGCCAGCACCGAACGGGCGGCGGGCGAGGTGAAGTCGGTCAGGGGCTCGCCGTCCACCACATCGGCGAGCTTCCGCAGCCGGGCCCACTGCCCGGGGCGGAACAGCCGGTCGGGCAGATCGGGGGCCATGGCGAGGGCGGCCCGGGGGAATTGGTGCGTCACGCGTTCTCCAGACGAGGGGGTGGGGTAACCGGTTTCCATATCACCGTGCGGCTGAGCGGCACGGGGTCTTGGCAGGGCAAGGTAACGTTGGGCCGTGGCAACCAGTGGCGCACAGAAGCCGGTTTCCTCCCGGCGCAGCACAATCCGCGATGTGGCCCGGCAGGCGGGGGTCTCGGTGGCGACGGTCTCCCGGGTGCTCGCCGACAACTATCCCGTGACCCATGCCACTCGGGCGCGCGTGCTGCGCGCGGTCCGCCAGCTGGACTATGTGGCCAACGCCCATGCCAAGGCGCTGGCGGGCAGCGGGATGGAGACGGTCGCGCTCGTCCTGGAGGACATCACCTGGTCGGCGTTCGCGCTGATCGGCGCGGGCGTGGAGAAGGAGACGGCGCGGCGCGGCCGGCTGTGTCTGGTGTGCACCACGCAGGGCGACCGGCAGCGGGAACTGGCGGTGGTGAATCTGATGCGCCAGCAGCACGCGGCGGCGGTGATCCTGGTGGGCGGCAGCAAGTACACCGAGGAGTACCGGGAGCGGATGGGGCAGTTCGCCCGCTCGCTGGACGCGGTGGGGTCCCGGCTGGTGCTGTGCGGGCGTCCGCCGCTGGCGGAGGATCTGCCGGTCACCATGGTGGAGTACGACAACGAGGGCGGGGCGTTCGCGGCCACCGCGCATCTGCTGTCGGCGGGGCACCGGCGGGTGCTGTTCCTGGGTGGGCAGCCCGGTTACTCCACGGCGGAGGCCCGGCTGGCGGGTTACCGCCGGGCGCTGGTCTCGATGGGGATCGCGGAGGATCCGGAGCTGGTGCGGCACGGTGACTTCTCCCGGGAGGCGGGCCAGGCGGGGGTACGGGACGCGCTGACCGCCGGGGTGGAGTTCACGGCCGTGTTCGCGGCCACCGACATGGTGGCGCTGGGTGCGCTGGAGGCGTTGCGCGCGGCGGGCCTGGAGGTGCCGCGCGAGGTGTCGCTGGTGGGCTTCGACGACATTCCGCTGGCCAGGGAGTTGACGCCGCGGCTGACGACGGTCCACGTGCCGTACGAGGAGTTGGGGCGGACGGCGGCGCGGCTGGTGCTGGACCGGCGGGACGGGGCGGTCGGCGCCGAGGACGGGGTGCTGCTGAGCACCCATGTGACGATCCGGGAGTCGACGGCACCGCCGCCTCCGCCCGGGGCGCGCCGGCTCAGCGGGGGGCGGCGGGGGTGAGGGTGACATGGTCGAACTCGGCGGTGTGCGGGGTGTACGGGTCGGCGCCGCAGACAATCAGTCCGGCGTAGCAGGGGGCGTCGCCGAAGGCGTCGATGGTGCCCTCGCCGATCGGGGTCCAGTGGGTGCCGTCGTCGGATGACTGCGCGGTGAAGCGGTTGGCCGCGCGGGTCAGGCGCAGCCACCGTGGCAGCGGTCCGGCGGCGGTGGGCCCGTCGGTGGTGGTGAGCGGAGCGGCGACGCGGGTGCGGCGGATGAACTGCTGCCGGTCGCCGGTGAGGATGACCCCGGCCAGGTGGTCGAAGGGCGACAGCGTCTTGGTGATGACGAGTCCGGCCCGGTCCTGGGGTCCGGCGCCGGGGCGGGCGGTCAGCCGGGCGGTGAGGGTGCCGTCGCCGGTGAGCGGGTGGTGGGCGTAGTGCGGGCCCATGCCCTGCCCGATGACATCGAGTCCGGGGCCGGTGCCGCGCAGGGTGAAGGTGCCGGTGGTCCGGTTGTGGTGGGTGCTGCCCGGGGTGCGGACCAGGAGCACGCCCCGGTTGCCGAGGACGCGTTCGTCGGGGACCGTGTCGCCGAGGTCCTGGGCGTGCCAGGGGGCGGGCGGGGCGGTGCCGATCTCCAGGGTGAGGGTGGCGTGGTCCTGGCCGGTGGCGTTGCGGGCGGTGATGTCGAGGGTGAAGGTGCCGGTGCGGGTGGGGGTGCCGTGCAGGAGTCCGGTGCCGGGGTCGAGGGTGAGTCCGGGCGGCAGCCCCCGGGCGGTGAAGGTGTGCGGGTCGGCGGTGGCCGCGAAGCGGTGGGAGTAACCGGTTTCTGAGGTGGCGTGGAGCCGTTCGGGGGCGGTGAGCCGGGGCGGCGGCGGGGTGGGCATGACGGCGCGGGCGGGGGCGGAGGCCGGCCCTTCCGCGCTGCTGGTGGTCACGGCGACGGTGTAGTGGTAGGTGGTGCCGGGGTGTCCGGTGGGGTCGGTGTGGCGGCGTTCGGCGCCGAAGCAGCCGGGTTCGGCGGCGCGGGTGAGCACCCGGTAGGGCCCGCCGGGGCGTTCGGCGCGGCGCACGGTGTAGCGGGCGGCCGGGTCGGTGGTGGTCCAGGTGAGTTCGATGGCGCTGCCGGTGGCCAGGGCGCGGGGTGCGGCGGGGGTGCCGGCCGGCGGCGGGGTGGCGGTGCCGGTGAGGGTGACCTGGTCGAAGACGGCGGTGGTGGTCTGGGCGTACGGGGCGGGGACCCCCAGCACCGAGCAGACCGCGAGCCCGGCGCGCAGCCGGCGGGGCAGGCGCGCGGTGGTGCGGCCCGCTTCGGTCCAGTCGGTGCCGTTGCCGGAGAGGTGACCGGTGAGGGTGTCGCCGCGGCGGGTGATCCGGATCCAGTACGGGGCGCGCAGCCGGTAGCCGTCGCCGGCGGCCTCGGTGTACGGGGCGGGCAGCGGGGTCGCGGAGTGCGGCAGGGTGCCGAGTTCGGACAGCGGGAAGCCGGCGTCGGTGGTGATGGCCCGGACCTGGGTGGGTGGCACCGGGTACCGTCCGCTGCCGGTGGCGGGCGTGCCGGCCGTGGTGCGGGTGGTCCACACCGCGCTCCAGGCGTGCAGCGGCAGGCCCTTGACGAGCAGGGCGGCGAACGGGGCGCGGTCGCCGGTGTCCTCGCGCAGCATCACTCCGGCGATGGCGTACTGCGAGCTGACGGGGTGGACGAGCCGGGCGGTGAGGGTGCCGTCGCCGTCCAGGGCGGCGTGGGTGAAGTGGAAGTCGTCGCGGGTGCCGCCGATGTCGGTGCCGGCCGCCTCCACGGTGAAGCCGGTCCCGTCGTGCCGGACCGATCCGGGGATGGCGACGGGGCCGATGTCCTGGCCGGTCCAGGGGGTGGGCAGGCCGGCGGTGCCGGCGATCGGCAGCGAGGGCGCGCCGGTGCCGGCCGGGCCGGTGGCGGTGACCGTGTAGTGGTAGCGGCGGCCGGCGGTGACGGTGCGGTCGGTCCAGGTGGTGCCGGTGGCGGTGCCGATCCGGCGGTAGGGGCCGTCGGGGTGGTCGGCGCGGTGCAGGGTGTAGCCGGTGGCGTCGGTGCCGGTGGCCGGGTCGAGGGAGCCGACCCAGGCCAGGGTGAGGGTGTGGTCGCGGCCGGGGTGCGCGGCGAGCCCGTACGGGGCGGCGGGCGGTTCGGCCCGGCCGGCCGGCGGCTGCTCGGCGTCGGGGTCGCGGGCGAAGGCGAGGGTGCCCCAGCCGGTGTGGTCGTCGTCGGTGCCCTCGATGACCCGGCCGCCGTCCGGGCCGCGCAGCAGCACCCGTTCGGTGTGCGGGGCGGGCAGGGCACGGCGCGCGGTGTAGTGCGCGTGGACCATCTCGTGGATGGGCCGGAACTGCCCCCGGTTGCCGGTGGCGAGCGCGGTCTTGAGGTACTTGCCGGTGCGGTCCAGGTGGGGGGTGAAGGGGACGGTGTCGTCGCCGAGGTTGTAGCGGGCGGTGTACTCGAAGCCGGCCAGGATGCGGTTGCCGGCGTGCCCGTACAGGTCGACGCCCTGGTGCCAGGCGACCTCGGCGGTGTCCGACAGCAGGCCGGCGGCGAGTTGGGCGTACGCCTGGCTGCGGCCGGATTCCTGGCCCTGGCCCGCCTCGTTGACGATGAGATGGGTGATCCGGGCGTTGCCGGCGCCGTGCGCGGCGTAGCGGACGGCGTCCTCGAAGAGGTTCCGGTCCTCGCAGAAGACGCCGAGGGCGATGACGGTGCGCAGCGCTGCGGCGTCCCAGTTGCCGTTGGCGAACTGGGCACAGCCGCTGATGGACGGGTACCACACGGTGCGGAAGGACTCCTCGCAGGCGTGGCGGGCCGCCGCCGGCCAGCCGTCGTAGCCGGTGTGCCGCAGCAGTTCGGCGGCGTTGAGGAGCTTGAAGCCCTGGAGCCCGGCGCCGAGTTGGCCGTCCGCGCCGGTGATGGCGGTGAGGGTGGTGGACCAGATGTCGAGGATGTCGCGGGCGAGGTCGGCGTGCCGGCGCTCGCCGGTGAGGGCCCACAACAGGGCGTGCTGGTACGCGGCGCCGGCGTCCTCGGCCGCCTCGCTCATGTGGTTGGCGGGGCCGCGCCCCCAGGAGGTGATCCCTCCGGTGTTGCGCGGGGTGTAGCCGGGTGCGGAGCGGGGGTGGGCGGCCAGGGCACGGAAGCCGTCGTGCACGGGTCCGGTGCCGGTGGCGATGGCGCGCCGCATCCGGTCGAGGTCGGCGGTGGTGTGCAGCAGTCCGGGGTGGACGAAGCCGCCGCCGGTGGCGGGCGGGGAGGGGGTGGCCGCCCGTGCCGGCGCCTCGCCGGCCGTGGCGGAGGCGGTGGTGGCGGGCAGCAGGGCCGGGGTGAGGGGCGCGGCGGCGGTGGAGGCGAGGAGGGTGCGACGGCTCACCATGACGGTTTCACTCCTTGGCCGGGGTCACTTGAGGCTGCCGAGGGTCACCCCGGACTTCCAGTAGCGCTGCATCGCGACCATGAAGATGGCCAGCGGGATGATGGAGAGCAGGGAGCCGGTGAGGACGAGGGCGGACAGGTCGGTCTCGGCCTCGTCGCGTTTGGCGTTCCAGGCGTACAGGCCCAGGCTCAGGGTCCAGCGGTCCTCGCCGCGCAGCATGGTGAGCGGCAGGAAGAACTGGTTCCAGTTCTGTACGAAGGAGAGCAGGAAGACGGTGGCGCCGCCGGTGGTCATCAGCCGGGTGACGATCTGGAAGAAGATCCGCACCTCGCCGGCGCCGTCCAGCCGGGCGGCCTCCAGGAGTTCCTCGGGCACCGCCCCGTCCACGTACACCTTGGCGAGGTAGACGGAGAACGGGCTGATGAAGGAGGGGATGAGGACGGCCCACACGGTGTCCACCAGGCCGACCCGGGCGAACAGCAGATACAGCGGCAGGGTGAGCATCGCGTAGGGGATGAGGAAGGAGCCGATGACGGCGCCGAGCGCGAGGCGGCGGCCGGGGAAGGAGAACCGGGACAGGGAGTAGCCGGCGGCCACCGAGATGAGGGTGCAGACGATGGCGCCGCCGCCCGCGTACAGCAGGGAGTTGAGCAGCCAGCGGAAGAAGATGCCGTCGTTGTAGGTGAAGACCTGCCGGAGGTTGTCGACGAGGTTGAAGTCGGCGAACCACAGGCCGCCGCTGTACAGCAGATCGCGCTGGTTCTTGGTGGCGGAGACCACCAGCCACCACACGGGGGCGATGGAGTAGAGGGTGAGGAGCGCCAGGCCGACGAGGACCATGACGCGGGAGGACTTCGAGGTCCGGTGGCCGACGGGCAGGCCGTCCTGCGGGGTCGGCCGGGTTTTCGCGGTCATGGCTGGGGCCTGTTCGTGAGCTTGTAGAAGAGGAAGGAGATCAGGCCGACGATGAGCGCCAGGATGATCGACAGGGCTGCCGCGTAGTGGTAGTTGTTGCTGTCGAACGCCTGGTAATAGATCATCAGGATCGGTGTGAAGCTCTTGGAGACGGTTTCCGGGGCGACTTGGCGGAAGAGCAGCGGCTCGTTGAAGATCTGGAGCATGCCGATGATCGAGAGCATGCCGGTGAGCACGAGGGCGCCGCGTACGTAAGGCACCTTGATGGACAGGGCGATGCGCAGCTCGGAGGCGCCGTCGACGCGGGCGGCGTCGAAGATCTCCCGGGGTACGGCCTGCAACGCCCCGTAGATGATCAGCATGTTGAAGCCGATCCCGTTCCAGGTGAGCAGATTGCCCAGGGAGATCCAGATCATCTCGGACGCGTAGAAGTTGGCGGGGATGCCGATCGCGTCGAAGAAGTCGGTGAGCGGGCCGAGCCGGGGGCTGTAGAGGTACATCCAGATCAGCGCGGCGACGATGCCGGGGATCATGTACGGGATGAGGAAGGCCAGCCGGAAGCGGTGGGCGGTGCGCTGGGCGACGGCGTCCAGGAGCAGTGCCATGGTGAGGGCGAGGCCGAGCATGACGGGGATCTGGAAGCAGGCGAAGAGCAGCACCCGGCCCATGGAGGTCCAGAAGGCGCCGTCGCTCAGGCCGCGGGTGTAGTTGTCCAGGCCGGCGAAGACGGTCTCCTGGCCGCCGATGCCGAGGCCCGAGGTCTGTTTGGCGAACAGGCTTTCCCATACCGCGTAGCCCAGCGGTATGACGAAGATGAAGAGAAAGCCGATGAAGAAGGGGGCCGCGAAGCCGGCGCCCTTGAGGGCGCGGAGGGTCTGCCAGCGGGGTGTCCGGCGGGGACCGCTGCGGCGTGCCGCCACCGCGGTCCCCGTCGGCTCCGCCGCCTTGGTGGCGGTGGTCGTCATCTGGGGTGTGCCTGCCGTTTCCTGGTTATTCGACGACGTTGATGCCCTGCTGGCGCAGATCGTTGACGGTCCACTGCTGCATGTGGTCGAGGATCGAGGTCACCGTGATCTCACCGTTCATGGCCTTGCCCCACTGGTCGGCCAGCTCCTCGTACATGGCGCGGGAGTTGGGGCCGTAGATCCAGCCCTCGGCGAAGTTGCCGGCGCCCAGGATGACGGGGACGGTCTCCTCGGCGTGCTCACCGAACAGCTGCTCGGGGACCAGCGCGTCCAGGTACGGCTCGGGGTCGGCGACCGCCGGGTACCAGCCGGAGCCGCCGTCCGGGCGGGCCATGGCCGACACCGGTTCCGGGTCGGTGGCCAGCCAGACGGCGGCCTGGACGGCCTGTTCCTTGTGCTCGCACAGGGACGGCACCACGAAGCCGGAGGTGTCGGCGGCGGACAGCGCCGGATCGGTGCCCGCGGGGCCCACGTTGGGGGCGGGCTGCCACTGGCCGAGGGAGGCGTCCATGTTGCGCTGGTGGCCGGACAGCTGCCAGGTGGAGAGCTGGCGCATGGCGATCCGGCCCTGGTCGTACTCCTGCATCATGGCGGCGTACTCGGCGTAGGAGATCCGCTCGACCAGGTCCTCGTCGAGCAGTTGCTGCATGATGTCGGAGGCCCAGCGGGAGGCGTCGTCGGTGAAGTTGATCCTCCAGGCGTCGCCCTCGACGGAGTACCAGCGGGCGCCGGCCTGCCAGGCGGTGTTCATCCAGGTGGAGGGGTCCTCGCCGGCGAGGTTGAAGATGTGGATGCCGTCCTCGCGCAGCTCCTTGCCGATCTCGATGGCCTCTTCCCAGGTGGTGGGGTACTCCAGGCCGCGCTCCTCGAAGATCGGGGCGTAGTAGGCGGTGAAGATGGGCTGGCGCTGGTTGGGCACCCCGTAGACGGCGTCGGCGATGCTCATCGCGTCGATGGCGCCGGCGGCGAACTTGTCGGTGTCCGGCTCCAGGTACTCACCTATGTCGGCGATGATGCCCTGGGCGAGCAGGCCGCCGCCCTGCCGGTTGTCGGTCTGCGCCAGACAGGCGGTGCCGGACGGGTTGCCGGCCTCGTGGGCGTTGTTGAGGTTGTTGGCCATGTCGCCGGCCGGGACGTTGACCAGCTTGACCTGGATGTCCTCGTGGGCCGCGTTGAACGCCTCGACGGACGGCTTGCTGCCGTCCTTGTCGCTCCACAGCTCGATGGTAACCGGTTTCCCATCGGCCGTGCCGGAGTCGGATCCGGACCCCGATCCGCCACAGGCGACCACGGTGAGGGCCAGTGAGGCCGCCGTGCCGCTGAGCAGCCAACGCCGCTGCGCGCTGTTCATGCAGTGCTCTCCTTTGAGTGTGCTGAGGACTCGGGTGACCGGCCCGGGGCGGGCCGGTGGCCGGGAGCGACGGGCTCGCGGCGCTGATCGAGGTAAACGGTTACCCGCCACTCATGGCAAAGCGGCGGGGTGCCGAGGGCAGCCCGAAGGGCCGGCGCGGAGGTGGTGGGGCGCGCTGTCGGGTGGCTCATCGGGCTGTCCTTTCGCTGGTCGTTCGACGGTGCTGGTAAGCGTTTCCTAGAAAACGTTTTCTCGATGGGCCTCGCTGTCCGCTCTCCAGGTCGTCCGTCGTGGGTCGGCCGCCGGCTCCCCCGGCGTGAGGCGCCGTACGGCTGCTGGGGAGCACGGGCCGGGCGCCGTACCGGGGGTGGCGGGTCGGCCCCGCCCCCGGGGTGGCTGAATGCCGTGTCAGGGCTGCACTTGATGCACCGGCACGTTAAGCGCACGAAACCGCCGCGTCAATGGCCGGGACAGAACTTGTCGCGGGCCGGCCGGATCAGGCGGGGGTGGGCGGGGCGGTGGCGGTGATGATCCCGGCCGCGCGGGTCAGCTCCGCGGGCGACAGGTCCGCGCGCGCCGACAGCCGCAGCCGGGAGATCCCGTCCGGGACCGAGGGCGGCCGGAAGCAGCCCACCGCGAGGCCGGCCCGGCGGCAGTCCGCCGCCCAGCGCACCGCCGCCGCCGGCGCGGGGGCGCGTACCGACACCACCGCCGCGTCGGGGCGGGCGGCGGTGAGGCCGGCGGCCGTCAGCCGCCGGTGCAGCTCGCGGGCCGCCTCCCCGGCCCGGGCCGCGCGCCGCGGCTCGCGGCGCAGCAGCCGCAGCGCGCCCAGCGCGGCCCCGGCGGCGGCCGGGGCGAGACCGGTGTCGAAGATGAAGGTGCGGGCCGTGTTGATGAGATGGTCGATCACCCCGGCCGGGCCCAGGACCGCGCCGCCCTGCGACCCCAGGGCCTTGGAGAGGGTGACGGTGGCCACCACGTCCGGGGCGCCCGCCAGGCCGGCCAGGGCGGGTGCTCCCCGCCCGCCGTCCCCCACCACGCCGAAGCCGTGCGCGTCGTCCAGTACGAGTGCGGCGCCGTGCGTACGGGCGGCTGCCGCCAGTTCGGGCAGCGGCGCAAGGTTGCCGTCGACCGAGAAGACGGTGTCGCTGACGGCCAGCGCGCGCGGCGGCGCCGGGGCGCGTTCCGCCAGGGCCTTGGCCATCGAGGCGGGGTCGGCGTGCGCGGCCACCGCGACATGGGCCCGGGACAGCCGGCACCCGTCGATCAGCGAGGCGTGGTTGGCGGCGTCGGAGACGATGAGGGCGTCGCGGCCGGCGAGTGCGGTGAGCGCGGCCAGGTTCGCCGCATAGCCGCTGGAGAACACCAGGGCGCGTTCGAAGCCGGTGAACTCCGCCAGCTCCGCCTCCAGTTCGGCGTGCAGCGCGGTGCTGCCGCTGACCAGCCGCGAGCCGGTGGCACCCGCGCCCCAGCGGCGCGCCGCTGCGGTGGCCGCCGCGATGACCTCGGGGTGCCGGGCCAGTCCCAGATAGTCGTTGCCCGCGAGGTCCAGCACCCCGTCGGCCCCGTCCCCCTCCCCCGCCGCCCGGGGCCGCAGCTCACGGATCAGGCCACCGCGGCTGCGCCGCTCGCGCTCCGCGTCGATCCAGCCGAACGGCCCCTCGGTCGCCCCGGTCACCGCCACACCACCCCGTACTCGACAACCCCACGACGCTATCCGGCGATGACGCTCCGAAGAGGTGTGGTGACCGTACACAGTCGGATCGGCGGCTGTGTACCCTTCTGCCCTGGCCCGGTCCCGGCCGGTGGACCAGGATCGGTTCATGGACCTGCTGAACATCCTGGTGGACAAGGGCCTGCGCCGCGAAGCACCCACCCGTGCCGAGGCGTTGGCCGTACTGGCGACCTCCGACGACGAACTGCTGGACGTGGTGTCCGCGGCGGGCAAGGTACGCCGCGCGTGGTTCGGGCGGCGGGTCAAGCTCAACTACCTGGTGAATCTGAAGTCGGGGCTGTGCCCGGAGGACTGCTCCTACTGTTCCCAGCGGCTGGGTTCGAAGGCGGAGATCCTCAAGTACACCTGGCTGAAGCCGGCTGAGACGGTTGCGGCGGCGAACGCCGGGGTGGCGGGCGGGGCGCGCCGGGTGTGCCTGGTGGCCAGCGGCCGGGGCCCGACCGACCGGGATGTGGACCGGGTCTCGGAGGCCATCGCGGCGATCCGCGCGGAGCACGGCACGGGGGTGGAGGTGTGCGCGTGTCTGGGGCTGCTCTCCGAGGGGCAGGCGGCACGGCTGCGGACGGCGGGCGCCGACGCGTACAACCACAATCTCAACACCTCCGAGGGCGCGTACCGGGACATCTGCACGACGCACGAGTTCGCCGACCGGACGGGTACGGTGCGGCAGGCGCGGGCGGGTGGCCTCTCGCCGTGTTCGGGGCTGATCGCGGGGATGGGCGAGAGCGACGAGGATCTGGTGGCGGTGGCCTTCGCGCTGCGCGAGCTGGAGGTCGACTCGGTGCCGGTGAACTTCCTGATCCCCTTCGAGGGCACCCCGCTGGCCGGTGAGTGGCAGCTGACGCCGCAGCGGGCGCTGCGCATTCTGGCGATGGTCCGGTTCGTCTGCCAGGACGCGGAGGTACGGGTCGCGGGCGGCCGGGAGTTGCATCTGCGTACGCTTCAGCCGCTGGCTCTGCACATCGCGAACTCGATCTTTCTGGGCGACTATCTGACCAGCGAGGGACAGTCGGGGCGGGCCGATCTGGAGATGATCGCCGACGCGGGCTTCGAGGTGGAGGGCGCGGACGCCGACGCCGGTGCGGGCGGCGCGCAGTCGCCGGTCGCGGTGCGCCGCCGGGGCGCCGGCACCGAGCTGCCGCCCAATGCCTGACGCGGCGGCCGGGGCGGCCCGGCTGCTCGCGCTGGACCGGCGGCATGTGTGGCACCCGTACGGTCCGATGCCGGGGCGCGGCGTCCCGCTGCTGGTGGAGTCGGCGCAGGGGGTGCGGCTGCGGCTGGCCGGGCCGGCGGGCGAGGGCGGACGGCGGGAGCTGATCGATGGGATGTCCTCGTGGTGGTCGGCCATTCACGGCTACCGCCACCCGGTCCTCGACGCCGCCGCCCAGGGGCAGTTGGGGCGGATGAGCCATGTGATGTTCGGCGGGCTGACGCATGAGCCCGCCGTACGGCTGGCCGCCCGGCTGGTGGAGATCTCCCCCGCGCCGCTGGCCCATGTGTTTCTCGCCGACTCCGGTTCGGTGGCGGTGGAGGTCGCGCTGAAGATGTGCCTCCAGTACTGGCGGTCGCTCGGGCGGCCCGCCAAACGCCGGCTGCTGACCTGGCGCGGCGGCTACCACGGGGACACCTGGCACGCCATGTCGGTGTGCGACCCGGAGGGCGGCATGCACGAGCTGTGGTCGGGGGCGCTGCCGGAGCAGGTGTTCGCGCCGCAGCCGCCGGCCGGTTTCGGGGCGGCGCCGGACGAGGAGTACGCGGCGGGGCTGCGCGCGCTGATCGCCGAACACGCGGACGAACTGGCTGCGGTGGTGGTCGAGCCGGTCGTGCAGGGCGCGGGCGGCATGCGCTTCCACTCCCCCGGGTATCTGCGGGTGCTGCGGGAGGCGTGCGACGCGCACGGGGTGCTGCTGGTCTTCGACGAGATCGCCACCGGCTTCGGCCGCACGGGAGAGCTGTTCGCGGCGGACCACGCGGGGGTGGCGCCCGATGTGATGTGTGTGGGCAAGGCGCTGACGGGCGGTTATCTGACGCTGGCGGCGACGCTGTGTACGGAGCGGGTGGCCGACGGCATCTCGCGCGGTGCGGTGCCGGTGCTCGCGCACGGTCCGACCTTCATGGGCAATCCGCTGGCCTGCGCGGTGGCGGACGCCTCCATCGGGCTGCTCCTCGGGCAGGACTGGCGGGGCGAGGTGCGCCGGATCGAGGCGGGGCTGCGTACCGGCGTGGCGGCGGCGGCCGGCGTGCCGGGGGTGCGGGACGTGCGGGTGCTGGGGGCGATCGGCGTCGTCCAGCTGGACCACGAGGTCGATGTGGCGGCGGCGACCAAGGCGGCGGTTCGGGCCGGGGTGTGGCTGCGGCCGTTCCGGGATCTTCTGTACACCATGCCGCCGTACATCACGGACGACGCGGACCTGGCGCGGATCTGTGCGGCGGTGGTGTCCGCGGCCCGGGCCGGATGACCGGTCGGGCGGGAGCGAGAGGGAGCGAGAGGGAGCGTGGCAGCGATGGGGAAGGTGCTGGTCGTCACCGGGACGGGGACCGGGGTCGGCAAGACGGTGGTGACCGCCGTGCTGGCCGCCCGGGCGCTGGCGGCGGGCCGGCGGGTGGCGGTGCTCAAGCCGGTGCAGACCGGCGAGCCGGAGGGCGCGCCGGGGGACGCGGCGGAAGTCGTACGGCTGGCGGGGCCGCTGACCGCCCGTGAACTCGCCCGGTACCCGGCCCCGTTGGCGCCCGCCACGGCGGCCGGGCTGGCGGGGCTGCCGCCGGTGCGGCCGGCGGAGATGGCCAAGGCCGCGCTCGACCTGGCGGCCGGCCATGACCTGGTGCTGGTGGAGGGGGCGGGCGGGCTGCTGGTGCGCTTCGACGACATGGGCGCCACCCTGGCCGACGCGGCGGCGCTGCTGGACGCCCCGGTGCTGGTGGTCGCCCGGGCGGGTCTTGGCACCCTCAACGACGCCGCGCTGACGGCGGAGGCGCTGCGGGCCCGGGGCCTGCGCTGCCCGGGCCTGGTCATCGGCTCCTGGCCCGCCGGTCCGGACCTGGCCGCCCGCTGCAATCTGGCCGATCTGCCGGCGGTGACCGGTGCCCCGCTCCTGGGCCGCGTCCCGCAGGCCGCGGCAGCCCTCCCCCCGGCGGTATTCCGCCACCGGGCACAACGCTGGCTCGACGCCGACCCGTGGTGACGGGATGCCGTCGCTCAGAGCCACCTTCCCCAGCCGAAGGTGAACAGGGAGGAGCGACGCGGCGCGTCGAGGCCGCGACGGTCACGCCGGAGCAGGGCGGTGAGCGTGACCAGGAACAACGCGGCGAAGGCCCCCGCCACCACGACACCCGCCGTCGGGCTCACCGTGAGAGCGGCGACGACGACGGCATCACCGTGACGGCCGGGCCCGCATGAGCCTCCACCGGCTCGGCGTGAAAGCGGGCGCGCAACACCGCGCGGTCCGCACCGAGATCGCGGTGGTAGCGCTCACGGGCCGCCTTCGGGTCCGCCCGGTTGCCCTCCGGCCAGTTCTGGATCAGCGTCCTCCTCCCCCCTGCCCGCATTCTCATCGCGATCGGGTCGACACGTACTGTGATAGAACTTTGAACAATCCAAAGATCTTCCCGGAAACTCTTGTCCCCGCGGCGCCCCGCCGCTTAGCATCGCCGCACTGTTCGAATCGATTCGACGAATCGATTCGAAGTGTGCACGCAGGCAGGGTCCGTGGAGGAGCGGGATGGCAACGATCAAGGATGTCGCCGAGCGGGCGGGGGTGGCCCCCAGCACCGTCTCCTATGTGCTCAGCGGGTCCCGCAAGATCTCCGAGGAGACCCAGAACGCGGTGCGCACCGCCATCCGCGAACTCGGCTACCACCCGCGCGCCAGCGCCCGCGCGCTGCGCAGCGCCCGCAGCGATGTGCTGGTGCTGGCCGTCCCCCGGGAGACCGGCAAGTACCGGGCGATGGACGGCCGGTTCGCCATCGAGTTCAGCGACGCCGCCCGGGGCCACGGTTACGACGTCCTCATGATGACCGACCAGGACGGCGTCGGCGGGCTGCGCCGGATCGCCCGCAGCGGGCTGGCCGACGCCGCCGTGCTGATGGCCGTCCAGGTACAGGACCCGCGCGTGGCCGCGCTGCGCGAGCTGAACTTCCCCACCGCCCTGCTCGGCCACGGCAGCGAGCAGGACGAGGCCGATGTCCCCTGGGTTGACCTCGACTGGGAGGCGGCGGTCGCCCTGGCCGTACGGGAGACGGCCGCCGCCGGGCATCGGCGGATCGTGTTCCTGTCCTCCGCCGACCACGAGATCGAGGCCCGCCGCGGTTACGCCATGCACGGCCTGGACGGCGCTCGCGCCGCCGCCGCGCAGACCGGCGCCGACGTACGGATCCAGCACTCCAGCGGCGACCCCGAGGTGCTGGCCAAGCGGCTGCGCGAAGTGCTGCTGGTCGAGCCGGCGCAGCGGCCCACCGCCCTGGTCGTCCAGCACCTGATCCTGCTCCCCGAACTGCTGCGGGAGCTGGCCGATCTCGGCCTGGACGTACCCGGGGAGCTGAGCGTGATCCTGGTCGGCACCCTCCCCGACGAGCCGAGCATGGCGGGCTTTCCCCGGATCGAACTCCCGGTGGGGCAGATGTCCGCCGCCGTGGCCGAGCTGGCCGTGGCGGCGATCGCCGCGCGTGGCGCCGGCCCCGGGCCCGGGGGCGAACCGGCCCCCGAGGAGTCCCATCAGCTCATCACCCCCGTCATGGCCGAGGGAGCGGTGATCACCCCGCCCTGACCCCGCCCCCGGGACCCCGCGCCCGGCCGGCCGGCCCCTTTTCCTTCTCAACGTTGCGAACGGAAAACACCACCATGGGAAGACCCCGCAGACGGATACCCGTCTCCGCGCTCGCCCTCACGCTCGCCGGCGCCACCGTCGCCGGCGGGCTCACGGCCTGCGCGGCACAGCCCGACCCCGGTACGGTCACGGTCCTGAACTCCGCGACCGACACCAACGAACACAGCGCCAACCAGGACTTCTTCGACCGGTGCGCCGCGCCGCTCGGGCTGAAGGTCAAGCAGATCAGCGTGCCGGCCGATCAGGTCGCCACCAAGGCGTTGCGGATGGCCTCCTCCGACTCCCTCCCCGACATTCTGGAGCTGGACGGCTCCGAGCTGGCGCAGTTCGCCGGGACCGACGGCCTGCGCCCGCTGGCCGAGACCGGTTTCGACGCCGAGGGGTTCTCGGACAGCGCCGCCTCGCTGGGCTCCTACGACGGGGTGCAGTACGGGGTGGCCCGGTCCGTCAACTCGCTCGCCCTGATCTACAACACCAGGATGCTGGCCGACGCCGGGCTCCAGCCGCCCACCACCTGGGACGAGTTGCGCACCACGGCGGCGGCGCTCACCTCGGGCAACACCTACGGCATGGCGTTCAGCGCCAGCCCCAACGCGGACGGCGTCTATCAGTTCCTGCCGTTCTTCTGGTCGGCCGGCGGTGACGAGGCGCGGCTCGCCGAGGGCACCGGCGGTCAGCAGGCGCTCCAGCTGTGGAAGGACCTGGTCGACGACGGCTCCGTGTCGCGCTCCGTCGTCAACTGGAATCAGCAGGATGTGAACGACCAATTCATCTCGGGTCGGACCGCGATGATGGTCAACGGACCCTGGCAGGTGCCGGTGCTCAGCGCACAGGACTCCGTGGACTGGGCGGTGGCCTCCATCCCGGTGCCGCGGGCCGGACAGGACCCGGTGCCGCCGATCGGCGGCACCGTGATGACGGTGCCCAAGAACAGCGACCCGGAGCGCGAGCACAACGCCGGGGCGATCCTCAACTGCCTCAACTCCGAGGAGAACCAGCTGGCCTGGGGCGAGCGGGTGAACAACGTACCGACCCGCGCGGACGCCGCGCAGGCGTACCGGGAGCAGAACCCCAAGCTGGCACCGTTCGCCGATCTGGTGGCCACCGCCCGCTCGCGTACCGCCCAGGTGGGCACCCGCTGGCCGGTGGTGGGTGACGCGCTGGCCGGCGCCTTCCAGTCGGTACTGACCGGCCGGTCCTCCCCGGAGCAGGCGCTCGCCCGGGCCGCGCAGCAGGCCGGGGAGTGAGACGACGATGACGACGAGCACCGTGACCGCGGACCCGACCCCCGACCCCGTGGCGCCGGCGGCGTCCGCCCGTACCGCGTACCGCTCCGCAGCGCGGCGGCGCCGGGTGTACCAGTGGCTGTTCATCGCCCCCGCGATGCTCTATCTGCTGGCCTTCTTCGGCTTCCCGCTGCTGCGCAACGTCCTGATGAGCTTTCAGGAGTTCACCCCGCGGACCTACTTCACCGGCGAGGCACCGTTCAACGGCCTGGAGAACTGGCGCGCGGTCTTCTCCAACGAGCTGTTCGGCAACGCCCTGTGGCAGACCCTGCTCTTCACGATCGGTTCGCTGATCGGGCAGTTCACCATCGGCCTCGCCCTGGCGGTGTTCTTCACCCGGCGCTTCCCGCTGTCCGGCGTGGTGCGCGCGGTGCTGCTGCTGCCGTGGCTGGTGCCGATGGTGGTCTCCGCCGTGGTGTGGCGGCGGATCATGGACGAGGACCACGGCGTTCTCAACAGCTTCCTCCAGACGCTGCACCTCACCGGTGACGGCGGCGTGCCGTGGCTGTCCAGCCCGAGCGTGGCGCTGCTGTCGGCGGTGCTGGTCAACATCTGGATCGGCATCCCCTTCAACATGGTGATTCTGTACGGGGGTCTCCAGGAGATTCCACGGGAGGTGCACGAGGCGGCGGCGCTGGACGGGGCGGGCCCCTGGCGTACGTTCCGCAGCGTCACCCTGCCGATGCTGCGGCCGGTGGTGACGGTGGTGCTGGTGCTGGGCTTCATGTCGACGATCAAGGTGCTGGATCTGATCCTGGCGCTGACCGGCGGCGGCCCGGCGGACTCCACGCAGACGCTGGGCACCATGACGTACCAGTTGTCCTTCCTCCAGCTCGACTTCGGTCAGGGCGCCGTGGTGGGCAATGTCCTCATTT
The DNA here is from genome assembly GCF_059510435.1 of Streptomyces sp. NTD107. Lineage (NCBI taxonomy): Bacteria > Bacillati > Actinomycetota > Actinomycetes > Kitasatosporales > Streptomycetaceae > Streptomyces > Streptomyces sp. NTD107. The sequence goes on from NZ_JCAJZV010000008.1 coordinate 166,507, forward strand.
TGATCAGCGCTGTGTTCGCGGTGCTGTATCTGCGGGTCAACCGGGCCAACTCCGGCCGGGGGAAGTGATCGACGATGACGACGACGCTGACGACGAGAGCCGGGAAGGCCGGGAGAACCGGCACGACCGGGAAGCGGAGCTGGCGCTCCACGGTCTTCGCGCTGCTGATCCTGGCCGTGATGCTGTTCCCGGTGTACTGGATGGTCTCCACCGCCTTGCAGCCGCATTCCAGCATCGCCTCGACAAAGCTGGTGCCGACCTCGCCCAGCCTGGAGAACTTCCGGGCGGCCTTCGACACCCAGGGCGGCTCGCTGCTGACCTCGCTGGTGGTGTCGCTGGGCGCGGTGGTGGTGTGTCTGGCGCTGGCGGCGCCGGCCGCGTACGGGCTGGCGCAGTTCGGGCTGCGCGGCAGCCGGGGCATCGTGTTCGGCACCCTGATCACCCAGATGGTGCCGGGCATCGTGGTGGCGAACGCCCTGTACAGCGCGTACGCCGAGCTGGGCCTGGTGAACTCGTACGCGGGCCTGATCCTGGCGGACGCCTCGCTGGGGCTGCCGTTCGCGATCGTGCTGCTGCGGGCGTTCATGGTGTCGATCCCGTCCGAGGTGATCGAGGCGGCGATGGTGGACGGGGCCAACCGGTTCACCGCGTTCGTGCGGATCGTGCTGCCGATGAGCCGCAACGCGCTGATCACCGCCGGTCTTTTCGCCTTCCTCTTCGCCTGGGCCGATTTCATCTTCGCGCTGACCCTGAACACCACCGACGATGTGAAGCCGGTGACGCTGGGTATCTATCAGTTCATCGGCGCCCATGTCAGCGACTGGGGCGCGGTGATGGCCACCGCCGTCCTCTCCGCGATTCCCGCCGCGATCCTGCTGGTGGTGGCGCAGAAGTACATCGCCGCCGGCATCTCCGGAGGCTCGATCAAGTGACCCCGGATTCCCTTGCCCACTCCCCCGTCCTCGTCCGCCCGCTTCACCGAGGGATGTCTCCCGCATGACTGCCACCCCTGAACTCCCCGCGTTCCCGCCCGGGTTCTTCTTCGGTGCGGCCACCGCCGGCTATCAGATCGAGGGCGCCCACGATGTGGGCGGCCGGGGCCCGTCCATCTGGGACACCTACTGCCGCACCACCGGCAAGGTGGCGAACGGCGACACGGGGGACATCGCCTGCGATCACTACCACCGCTACCGCGAGGATGTGGCGCTGCTGAAGGAGCTGGGGGTGGACAGCTACCGCTTCTCCATCGCCTGGCCCCGGATCCAGCCCACCGGCTCCGGCCCGGCCAACGCCGAGGGGCTGGACTTCTACGACCGGCTGGTCGATGAGCTGCTGGCCGCCGGGATCGCGCCGGCCGCCACGCTCTACCACTGGGATCTGCCGCAGGCGCTGGAGGACCGGGGCGGCTGGCGGGTACGGGAGACGGCGCAGCGGTTCGCCGACTACACGGCGCTGGTGGCGGAGCGGCTGGTGGACCGGGTGCCGCGCTGGATCACCCTCAACGAGCCGTTCTGCAGCGCGTTCGTGGGGTACGCGATCGGCCGGCACGCGCCCGGCGCCCGCGAGGGGCACGGCGCGCTGGCGGCGGCCCACCATCTGCTGCTGGGCCACGGCCTGGCCGTCCGGGCGCTGCGCGCCGCCGGTGCCACCGAGGTCGGGATCACCCTCAACCCGGACCGGCTGCTGCCCGCCACCGGCTCGGAGGCGGACGCCGGCGCGGTGCGGCGGGCCGAGACGCTCCACAACGAGGTGTGGTTCGATCCGCTGTTCGCGGGCCGCTATCCGCTGCACGAGGCGGAGACCTGGGGGGAGTTGGCCCCCGGGCCGGACAGCTACCGGCGGGACGGCGATCTGATCACCATCGGTGCCCCGCTGGACTTCACCGGCATCAACTACTACCGCCCGATCACGGTGACCGACGCCCCGTACCGGGACCCGGACCCGGCGACCCGTACCGCCGCCGACATCCGGGTCGCGGAGACCTGGCGGGACGATGTGCGGCACACCACCATGGGCTGGCCGGTGGTGCCGCACACCTTCACCGATCTGCTGGTGGATCTGCGGCGGCGCTATCCTGAGCTGCCGCCGGTGATCATCACCGAGAACGGTTCGGCGGAGGCCGATGTGGTGTCCTCCGACGGTCAGGTCCACGACGCCGACCGGGTGTCGTATCTGGCGGGGCATCTGGCGGCGGTGGCGGATGCCGTCGCGGCGGGGGTGGAGGTACGCGGCTACTACGTCTGGTCGCTGCTCGACAACTTCGAGTGGGCCTACGGCTACGACCAGCGTTTCGGCATCGTCCGGGTGGACTACGACACCCTGGAACGCCTCCCCAAGGACAGCTACCGCTGGTATCAGGCGCTGATCGCCGCACACCGGGCCGCGACCCCGTAACCCCGTAACCCCGTGACAACCCCACGACGGCACCACCGCACGAGCAGCATTCGCATCCCGAGAAGCAGGAGACGCAGTGAAGTTCACCGATGGCTACTGGCTGACGCGAGAGGGCGTGAAGCTGTCCTACGCCACCGAGGTCGCCGACGCTGTGGCCGGGGACGCCGAGCTCACCCTCTACGCCCCGGTACGGCATGTGGAGCGCCGGGGCCACACCCTCAACAGCGCTCTGCTGACGGTGGAGTGCTCCGCTCCCGCCGAGGGCGTGATCGCGGTGCGCTCCACGCACCACGCCGGATCCGCCGAGCGCGGCCCCGAGTTCGCGCTGCACACGGGGGCGGCGGACGGGCCGGGGAAGGTCGTCAGGGACGGCTCGGTACTCGAACTCTCCAGCGGGCCGCTGGCGCTGCGGGTGGACTCGCAGGGGCCGTGGCGGCTGGACTTCGTGGCCGACGGCCGGGTGCTGACCTCGGCGGAGAAGCGCGGCACCGGCTTCGCCGTCACCGATGACGGCCGGCATTACGCCCTGGGGCAGCTGACCCTGGGGGTCGGTGAGCTGGTGTACGGGCTGGGTGAGCGGTTCACGCCGTTCACCAAGAACGGCCAGACCGTGGACATCTGGCAGGCGGACGGCGGCACCGCCAGCGAACAGGCGTACAAGAACATCCCGTTCTACCTCACCAATCGGGGCTACGGCGTCTTCGTGCGGCACCCGGGCAAGGTCTCCTACGAGATCGCCTCGGAGTCGGTGGGCCAGGTCCAGTTCAGCGTCGAGGACCAGTCGATCGAGTATCTGGTGATCTACGGTCCCACCCCCAAGGAGATCCTGGACCGCTTCACCGCGCTGACCGGGCGCCCCGCGCTGCCGCCGGCCTGGTCGTTCGGCCTGTGGCTGTCCACCTCCTTCACCACCGACTACGACGAGGCGACCGTCAACCGCTTCGTGTCGGGCATGGCGGAGCGTCAGATCCCGCTGAGTGTCTTCCACTTCGACTGCTTCTGGATGAAGGAGTACCAGTGGTGCGACTTCACCTGGGACCCGGATGTCTTTCCGGACCCGGAGGGCATGCTGCGCCGGCTCAAGGACGACCAGGGGCTGCGGATCTGCGTGTGGATCAACCCGTACATCGGGCAGAAGTCGCCGCTGTTCGCCGAGGCCAAACGGCTGGGCCATCTGGTGAAGAAGGCCAATGGCGATGTGTGGCAGTGGGATCTGTGGCAGGCCGGGATGGCGCTGGTGGACTTCACCAGCCCGGCGGGGCGCAGCTGGTACCAGGACAAGCTGCGCGGGCTGCTGGGGCAGGGCGTGGACTGCTTCAAGACGGACTTCGGGGAGCGGATCCCCACCGATGTGGTGTGGCACGACGGCTCCGACCCGCAGCGGATGCACAACTACTACACGCAGATCTACAACGAGGCCGTCTTCGAGGTGCTGACCGAGGCGCGCGGGGAGGGCGAGGCGGTGCTGTTCGCGCGCTCGGCGACGGCCGGCGGGCAGCAGTTCCCGGTGCACTGGGGCGGCGACTGCGAGTCGACGTTCAGCGCGATGGCGGAGTCGCTGCGCGGTGGCCTGTCGCTGGGCCTGTCCGGCTTCGGTTTCTGGAGCCACGACATCGGCGGCTTCGAGGGCACCCCGACGCCGGAGGTCTTCAAGCGCTGGGCACAGTTCGGGCTGCTGTCCTCGCACAGCCGGCTGCACGGCTCCAACTCCTACCGGGTGCCGTGGGACTACGACGAGGAGGCGGTGACCGTCACCCGGGACTTCACCCGGCTCAAGCACCGGCTCATGCCGTATCTCTTCGAGGCGGGGCGGCAGGCCCATGAGCGCGGTACGCCGGTGATGCGGGCGATGGTGCTGGAGTTCCCGCAGGATCCGGCCACCCACACGCTGGACCGCCAGTACATGCTGGGCGGGGATCTGCTGGTGGCGCCGGTGCTGGCGGAGGGCGGCGAGGTCGAGTACTACGTACCGGCCGGTACCTGGACGCATCTGCTGACCGGCGAGCCGGTCCGGGGCCCGGGGTGGCGGCGGGACCGCTTCGGCTTCGACTCGCTGCCGCTGCTGGCCAGGCCCGGATCCGTCATCCCACTGGGTGACGCCGAGCGGGCGGCGGAGGGCGTCGGGTACGACTGGGCGGACGGGGTGACGCTGCGGGTGCATTCCCCGGCGGACGGGGTGGAGACGGTGACGGCGCTGCCGGCGCCGGACGGCTCCACGGCGGTCACCTTCCGTACCCGGCGGGACGGCGACACGGTGACGGTGGCGGCGGAGCCGGCCCCCGGTACGGAGCTGGGCCGCTGGCAGGTGCAGCTGGCGGGGCCGGCGGGGTACGCGGAGCCGGTGCCGGTCGCGGCGGGCGCGGCCTCGGTGACGGTGCGGGTGCCGGCGGCCGGCTGAGGCCGGCGGCCCGGCCGGGGCGGGCCCCTCATGGGCCCGCCCCGGCCGGCGCAGGCATGACCGGGCCCGGGGCGGGCACCCGGGGCGGGTTCGTTTCCCACCCGTGGTGCCGAGGAGTGGTGGTCCGGTGAGTGCGAGAACGCAGGAGCTGGCGCACACCGTCGTGGAACGGTGCGGCCAGACGTACGCGGAGCAGGCCGGGGTCCGGCTGCGGGACACGCCGGCGGCGCTGTACCAGGTGCTGGTGCTGTCGCATCTGCTGTCCGCGCGGATCAGGGCCGAGGTGGCGGTGGCCGCCGCACGGGCGCTGTTCGACGCGGGGCTGCGGACCCCGGCGCGGATGGCGCGGGCGAGCTGGCAGCAGCGGGTCGACGCGCTGGGCGTAGGGCACTACCGGCGCTACGACGAGCGGACCGCCACCCAGCTGGGCAACGGGGCACGGCTGCTGCTGGACCGGTACGGCGGGGATCTGCGGCGGCTGCGCGGTCCGGGCGAGGGGCCGGGGGACGTGGCCGACCGGCTGCGGGGGTTTCCCGGCATCGGCCCGCTGGGGGCGGCGATCTTTCTGCGCGAGGTGCAGGGGGTGTGGCCGCAGTACGCGCCCTTCATCGACGGCAAGGCGCTGGACGGCGCGGAGCGGGTGGGGCTGCCGCGATCGCCGGCGGCGCTGAACCGGCTGGTGCGGCAGGAGGAACTGCCACGGCTGACGGCCGGGCTGGTGCGGGTGGCGCTCAGCAAGGGCCTGGCCGAGGAGGTACGTTCGCTGGCGCGTGGCTGAGGATGCGCGCCGTGCGGCGGGTTTTCACGCTGGGCCGTCCGGGGACCCACAGCGGGGCATGCATGCCACGGTGCGCGGGAGGATGGATGAGCGGGATCGACGCGGGCGAGCTGGACACGCTGTGGACGGAGTTCCGGGGTGTGGTGAACATGACCTCGCACGAGCTGACCGCCTGGCTGCGGAGCGCAGGCAGCGATCCGGCCCGGGCACGCGGGCGGCGGGTCCTGGCCATTCTGCACAAGCGGCAGGTCGACGTGACCCTGGACGACATCCGGCTGATGCGCGAGGTCCTGGCCACGGTCCGCGCCGGCGCCGGCGTCCCGGCCGGGAGCGCGGGCGACCGCCGCTACCGCCTGATGACCCTGGGCCACGACCCGCTGCGCTGACCGAACCGACCCGGCCCGGCGGTGGGTGAAAGGCGGCCGGGGGGCGGCCCACCGCGCCGCGGCCGGAGCCGACCGGAACCTCGGGGACGACGGGGCCTCACGGGGGCTTCCGCCGCGACCGTGGCCGGCGGCACCACTGCGGCCGGCCCGGGAGAACCCCCCCGCACGTGGCGCCCGGAGATACCGACCGACCGCCGCGTCGCCGCCGCCGCCGAGAGGTGTCACGGCCGGCAAGCACCCCCGGCGGGCCGCCGGCACATTCCCGGCCCACGGCCCGGCACGCCACGGCGGTCCGTCCGGGGCCGTGGACGGGCCGTGCCCAGCGGCACGGCCGCATCGCCACGCCCGTCGCGTCGTCACAGCCGGTACACCCGGCGCGCGGTGTTCGTGAAGATCGCGGCTCGTTCCGCTGTGCTCAGCTCGCCGGTCAGGGTGGCGGTCGTCGTGATGACCCGGTCGTAGTCGGCGGCCAGGGTGCACACCGGCCAGTCCGAGCCGAACATCAGGCGGTCCGGCCCGAAGGCGTCCAGCGCGGTGTCCACGTACGGCCGCAGGTCTTCGGTCGTCCAGTGCCGCCAGTCGGCCTCGGTGACCAGACCCGACAGCTTGGCGGTGGTGTTGGGCAGCGCGGCGAATCGCCGCAGCCGGCCGGCCCAGGGTTCCCACTCCCCCGCCGCGATCGGCGGCTTGCCCAGGTGGTCCAGGACAAAGGTCAGTTCGGGGCGCAGTCGCGCGGCGTGGGTGGCCGTGGTGAGTTGGTGGTCCAGGATCACCAGGTCGTACGCCAGCCCGGCCGCCGCCACCGCTGCCAGGCCGCGCTGGACGTCGGGGCGCAGCAGCCACCGCGGGTCGGGCTCGCCCTGCACCTGGTGGCGGATGCCCGACAGCCGTTCCCCGCCGGGGAGTTCCCGTAACGCGGCGAGGGTGTCGGCGACGGCCGGGGCGCGCAGTTCGGTCCAGCCGACCACGCCTGCCACCAGCCCGCCGTCGGCCCGGCCGGCCGCCAGGGCCAGCAGTTCCGGGGTCTCCTGCGGCACGGTGACGGTCTGCACCAGTACGGTGCCGGTCACCCCGGCCCGGCTCGCCTGCGGCGCCAGCTCGGGAAGCGTGAAGTTCCGGCGGATCGGGGCCAGTTCGGCGGCGGACAGCCATTCCTGGTCGCGAGCGGCGAGGTCCCACACATGGTGGTGGGCGTCGATCACGGTCACCGCCCCTGTCCTGCGCCCGCGTCCGGTACCGGCGCGTCCTGGGGCAGCAGCCCTTCCGCGCGCAGTTCGGCCCACAGCCCGTCCGGCACCGGATGCCGGAACATCGCCGCCGCGTCCCGTACCTCATCGGCCGAGCGCGCGCCGACCAGCACGCCGGCGACGGCGGGATGCCCCAGCGGGAAGCGCAGCGCGGCGGCGCGCAGGGGTACGCCGTGCCGGGCGGCGATGTCCTTGATCCGCAGGGCCCGGCGCAGCAGCGGCTCGGGGGCCGGGTGGTAGTCGTACGAGGCGCCCGGCCGGGGGTCGGCGAGCAGCCCGCTGTTGAACACGCCGCCGATGATGACGGCGACGCCGCGCGCTGCCGCGGCCGGCAACAGGGTGCCGAGCCCGTCCTGGTCGAGGAGGGTGTAGCGGCCGGCCAGCAGCACCACATCGAGGTCGGTGTCGGTGACGAAACGGGCGGGCATCGCGGACTGGTTCATGCCGACGCCGATGGCGTCGATCACGCCCTCGGCGCGCAGCCGTTCCAGTGCGGGGTACGCCTCGGTGAGCGCCTGTCGCTCGTGGTCGTCGGGGTCGTGGAGGAGCACGAGGTCGGCGCGGTCCAGGCCGAGGCGGTCCAGGCTGGCCTCCAGGGCTCTGCGTACACCGTCCGCGGTGAAGTCCCACTGGCGGCGATGGGTGGCCGGGACGCCGGGGAAGCCGGCCGCGCCGTCGTGGCCGGCCGCCGCCGTCTCGACCCCGCGCGGGACCAGCAGCCGGCCGACCTTGGTGGACAGCGTGAACTCGGCACGCGGCCGGCCCGCGAGCGCCGCGCCCAGCCGGCGTTCGGAGAGGCCGAGCCCGTAGTGCGGCGCCGTGTCGAAGGCACGGATGCCGAGCTCCCAGGCGGTGTCCACGGTCCGCCGCGCCTGCTCCTCGCTCACGGGGGCGCCGAGGCCGGCCAGTGGGGCGCCGCCGAGGGAGAGTTCGCTGAAGGTGATGCCGCTGCGGCCAAGTCGCCGCCGGCGCGGTGTCATGCGGGCCGGTCCGTGGCGCTGTCCGGGCGCGGTCGTGGGCGGGGGCGCAGGCCGGCCATGCCGCCGTCGACGGCGAGCGCCGTACCGGTGACGGAGCCGGCGGCGGGTGAGGCCAGGTAGGCGATGGCGGCGGCCACTTCGTCGGTGCTGACCAGTCGGCCCATGGGCTGCCGGGCCAGCAGCGCGGCGCGTTCGGCGACGGGGTCCTCGGCGGCCGACAGCAGCCGGCCGACCCAGGGGGTGTCGGCGGTGCCGGGGTTGACGCAGTTGACGCGGATGCCGTCGGCGAGATGGTCGGCGGCCATCGCCAGGGTGAGGGAGAGGACGGCGCCCTTGCTCGCCGAGTACGCGGCGCGCTGGGGCAGTCCGGCGGTGGCGGCGATGGAGCAGGTGTTGACGACGGCGGCGTGGGCGGAGTCGCGCAGCAGGGGCAGGGCGGCGCGGGTGGTGCGGACGATGCCCAGCACATTGATGTCGAAGACCCGGTGCCATTCCTCGTCGGTGTTGTCCTCGACGGTGCCGATCGCGCCGATGCCGGCGTTGTTGACGAGGATGTCGAGGCCGCCGAGTTCGGCGCCCGCCGCCGCGACGGCGGACCGTACCGAGGCGTCGTCGCCGAGGTCGGCACGCAGGCTGCGCAGGGGCTCGCCGGCCTGGCCCGGGTCGAGGTCAAGTACGGCAACGGCGGCGCCACGGGCGGCGAGCAGCCGGGCGGTGGCCAACCCGATGCCGGAGCCGCCGCCGGTGACCAGGGCGCGCAGTCCGGCGAGTTCGCCGGGGCCGCTCATCGGGCGGTCCGTTCGGTGGCCCCGGGGTGGTGGGGCGGGGTGCGCGGGGCCGTGGCCAGGAGCATCGGCGGACCTTCCGGGTCGGCGAAGTCGGCGGTGCGGACAGCTGCGTTGAAACCTTAAAAGCCGCCCCGGCCCGGCACAAGATCCAGGTCTGCCCAGGGTGTCCGCACCGGCGTGGGCCGTTGATCACCCACCTCGGAACATTTGGTAAGCCTTACCTCATATATTGTCGTAGTCCCGTCACTGCCCAGGTGTGCCGGGCTGCTCAGTCCACCCGTACGACAGGACGCCCATGCGAGTCATCACCCGCGGACTCATCGCGGTACTTGCGCTCACCCCGCTGCTGACCGGTTGCTTCGCGTCGGGAGGAAGCGCATCGGACACGGATGGCGCGGCCGGCTCACCGGGCCGGCTGCGGGTCGCCCTCGCGATCCCGCCGGTACAGGCCCTCTCCCCGTACAGCAACGACGCGACCGTACTGAGCAAGCTCGCCGTCGCCGAGGGGCTCACGGCGCTGGACGAGAGCGGCGCCGCCGCCCCCGCGCTGGCCCGCTCCTGGACCCAGCAGGACGCCACCACCTGGAGCTTCGAACTGCGCGAGGCGACCTTCCAGGACGGCACCGAGGTCACCGCCGAGTCGGTCGTGGGCGCCCTCGACCACGCCAACGCCGCCGAGCTCAAGCCCCGGGTCCTCAGCGATGTCACCCTGACCGCCGCCGCCACGGGCGAGCGCACCGTCACCATCACCACCGACACCCCGGACCCCGTCCTGCCGCTGCGGCTGGCCAGCCCCGCGCTCGGCATCCTCTCCCCCGCCGCGTACGGGGCGGACGGCACGGTCAGCCCCATCGGCACCGGAACCGGCCCCTTCGAGATCACCGGCCTCACCGGAAAGACCGCCGCCACCCTCGACCGTTACGACGGCTACTGGGGCGGTACGGCGGCGGCGCCCGGCATCGATGTCAGCTGGATCGCCGACGGCACCGCCCGGGCGAGCGCCCTGCGCAGCGGGGAGGTCGACATCGCCGAGTGGATACCCACCGCCCAGGCCGGTCTCCTGGACGAGGACACCCGGCACGAAGTGCCCTCGGTGCGCACCGACAGCCTGATCCTGAACTCCGGCGACGGCCTCTTCACCGACCCGGCGCTGCGGGCCGCCGCCCGGGCGGCCGTGGACGGCTCCGCCCTCGTCGGCTCCGTCTTCGGCGGCTACGCCGACCCCGCGCAGGGCCTGTTCGGACCCGCCGTCCCGTGGGCCGCCGACCACCGGGTCGAGGTGACCGGGCGGGTCACGGCCGCCACCCCCGCCGAGGTCGGCGCCCGGACCGAGGGACGCACCCTGCGGCTGGCCACCTACACCAACCGCGCCGAACTCCCCGAGGCGGCCACCGTGCTCCAGCAGCAGTTGGAGCAGGCCGGGTTCACCGTGCGGCAGGACGTGCGCGAGTACACCCAGATGGAGGCCGACCTCCTGGCGGGCAAGTACGACGCCCTCGTCTTCTCCCGGGTGACGCTGCTGGACACCGGCGACGCCGTCGCGTATCTCGCGAGCGACTTCACCAGCGACGGGGTCTACAACATGGCGGGGCTGCGGGATGCCGAGGTGGACCGCGCCATCGGCGAGGCGGCGGCCGAGAGCGACACCGAGCAGCGGCAGCGGGGCGTCATGCGGGCCGAGGCGGAGATCCTGCGCACCGACACCGTCGTGCCGCTGGTCCACGAGAAGGTGGTGCAGGGCATCAGCACCCGGGTCGAGGGCGTGCTGCTCGACCCGCGCGAGCGCTCCCTGATCACCGTCGACACCCGGGTGAAGTAGCGGCGGATGCGTGGTGCGAGGGGGGACGCCGGGCCCGGCCGGGCACGCCGGCGCGCGGGGGCCGGCCGGATCGCCGCGGGGGCGCTGCTGCTGGCGGCGGTCTCCCTGCTGCCCTGGCTGTCCGGGAGCGACCCCGCGCTGACCGTGCTGCGGGCGCGTTCGGCCGACCAGGACCCGACGCCGGCGCAGCTGGCGACGGTACGGGAGCAGCTGGGCCTGGACGCCGGCCCGTTCGCGCATCTCGCGCAGTGGCTGGGCGGGCTGCCGCGCGGCGACGCGGGCGTCTCGTGGGTGTCGGGCGAACCGGTCCTGCCCGAGGTACTGACCGCCTTCGCGGTCTCCTTCACCCTCATGACGGGTGCCCTGGTGGTCACGCTCGCCGTGGCGGCGCTGGTGAGCGCCCGTACCCTGCGGCTCGGCTCCCGGCGGCGGCTGCGGCACGGCGGCGCGGGCACCGGCGCCGCCGCGCTCGCCGCGCTGCCCAAGTTTCTGCTCGCCTCGCTCCTGGCGACGGTGTTCGGCGTCTGGCTCGGCTGGTTCCCGTCCAGCGGCTGGCAGGGACCGCAGTCGATGGTGCTGCCCGCGCTCGCGCTCGGCCTGCCGTCCGGGGCGATGATCGGCGGACTGCTCGACCAGGCGCTGCCCGCCGCGTTCAACGAGCCCTGGGCACGTACCTGTCACTCCCTGGGGTACCCGCCCCGGCTCGTCGCCCGCCGCGCGCTGCGCCGCACGCTGTCCGGCGTGCTCCCCCAACTGCTGCCGACCGTCGTCGCCCTGGTCGGCGGCGCCGTCGCCGTGGAGAAGATCTTCAACATCCCGGGGCTCGGCCGGCTCTCCCTCGACGCCGCGCTGGCCCAGGATCTGCCGCCGTTGCAGACCGCGACGCTGTTCCTCGTGCTGCTCGGGGTCGGCGCCGGACTGCTGATCCAGGCCCTGCGCCGGGCCCTCCTCGGCGCCGCCCTGCGGGACGGGGCCCTGCCCGCGCTGCACGCGCCGCCCCTGCCCCGGCACCGGATCCAGCGCCCCCTCGCCGTGCTGTGTGCCCTGGTCCTGCTGACGGTGGTGGTGGCGGGCCTGCTGCGCGACCCGCTGTACGTGGACACCGCCGCCCGGCTGCTGCCGCCCTCCGTGGCCCACCCGCTGGGCACCGACTCGCTCGGCCGTGATCTGCTGGCCCGGCTGGGCCACGGCGCGCTGCGCACGACGGGTGTCGCCCTCGTGGTGGCCGCGGTGTGCGCCGTCACCGGGCTGCTGCTGGGCCTGGCGGCTCGGCTGAGCGCGGGTCTGACCGAGGTGATGTCGACGCTGCCCGCGGTCGTCGCCGGGCTGCTCACCACCGCGCTGACCGGACCGTCGGTGGGGGGCGCGGCGCTGGCGGTGTGCCTGGTCGGCTGGACCCCCTACGCCGCGCAGACCGCGGCGCTGCTCGAACAGGAACGGGCGTCGGGGCATCTGCTGGCGTCCGTCTCCTTCGGCGCGGGGCCGCTGCACCGGCTGCGCCGCCACTACCTGCCGGCGGTGCTGCCCGCCGTACTGCGCAACGCCGTGCTGCGGCTGCCCACCACGGTCCTGGTGCTGGCCTCCCTCGGCTTCCTCGGCCTGGGCGAGCAGCCGCCGACTCCGGAGTGGGGCCGGCTGCTGTCCGAGGGCCAGCCGTATCTGGAGCTGGCGCCCTGGACGGTGCTCGGCCCGGCCTGCGCACTCGTCCTGCTGTCCGTACTCGCCGTGTCGGGCACCGCGTCCGCACGGGTCAACGGCGCCCGGCGCCGGCCCGCCGGCGGGGCCCCGGCCACCCCGGACGGCCGCCCGGAGGGCCGCCCCGCCCCCGAGCCGGTCGCCGTCCGCTGATCACGGGGCCACAGCCGGCCGGGCCCACGCCACGGGCGCGCGTCGTCCACCGGGCAGCCGGGGTGCGGCCGGCCGGTCCGGCGTCGTCGGGTGAACGCGGGGCGGCGGCGTGGTGCCGGGCGACGGCGGGCTCAGTCGCCGGCCGCACCGCTGGGGTTGGGGGCGGGTACGGTGCCGGGGCCCGGTCGGCGCACCGCTTCCGGGGCCCGGGCGATCGATCGCCACCAGGGGTCGGGGGCGGGCGGGTGGGCCGGTTCGAAGGAGCCGCCTGGCCGGGGCACCACCAGGGGTACCCCGTGCCGCTCGCACTCGGCGGCGGTGCGCTCGGCGGGTTCGTCCCACGGGTGCAGCGCCAGGTTGAAGGTGCCCCAGTGGATGGGCAGCAGCACCCCGGGCTCGCCGGCCGGCCCCGCCAGGTCGCGGTGCGCGCGTACCCCTTCTTCCGGGGTCATGTGGATGTCGGGCCAGTACTCGGCGCTGTAGGCGCCGATCTGCATCATCGTGGCGTGGAACGGGCCGAGTTCGGCGCCGATCTTCGCGAAGCCGGGGAAGTAGCCGGTGTCGCCGCTGTGGAAGATCCGGTGCCGCGGCCCGGTGACCGCCCAGGACGCCCACAGGGTCAGCCCGGTGTTGCGGACCCCCCGGCCGCAGAAGTGCTGCCCCGGGGTGGCGGTCAGGGTCAGCTCGCCGGCCGTCGTGGACTCCCACCAGTCCAGTTCGGTGATCCGGTCGGCCGGCACCCCCCAGTGCTCCAGATGGGCGCCGACCCCCAGCGGTACGGCGAAGGGCGCGCCGGTGGCGATCAGCGCCTTCACGGTGGGCATGTCGAGGTGGTCGTAGTGGTCGTGGGAGATGACCACCGCGTCCAGCGGCCCGAGTTCGGCCAGCGGCAGCGGGGCCGGGTGCAGCCGGCGGGGGCCGGCGAAGCCGACGGGTGAGCAGCGCTCGCCCCACACCGGGTCGAACAGCACCCGGTGTCCGTCGATCTCGGCGAGCACGGTGGCGTGGCCCAGCCAGGTCAGCCGCAGCCCGGACTGCGGCGCCGGGGCGGCTTCGCCGGAAGCGGCCGGGGCGAAGGCGGGGCGGGCCAGCGGGGGTACGGCGGTGGGGCGGCGGCGCAGCCGGTCGGCGCGGCGGGTGAAGTCCCGGGCCATCCGGAGCGGGGAGCTGGGGGTGCCGGCGCCGACCGGGCGCTCGTTGCGGAAGGCCCCGTCGCGGAACTGCGGTGAGCGTCGGATCCTGGCGAGCCGTTCGCCGGTCGGGTCGGCGCCGAAGGACTCGGGTCGCACCCTGCCGACCACGGCGGCGGACAGGGCTTTGGGCCCCGGCCGGCTGGTTGAGGGTGTTTCGGACACGATGACCTCCTCGGCAAGCCTTTCGTCACTGTAACCGAACGGGGTGTCGAGGCGGTTGCCGTCCTTTCGGCCGCCGCGGGCGGACGGAAAAATCGATCTCCCGGCTGACCCGGGCGCCGGGGGGCGACCGTAGGGTGACCGGCATGGATCGCATCCGGGCCGTCAGACGCCGTTTTCCGATCAACGCCGATGGCGGCTGGGCCGTACTGCTGTTGCTGGTGGGCGGGTGGCACATCATGGTGGATCCGGAGGTACGGCACACCGCGGCGGTCGTGGTGGCGCTGGTGATCGCGGGGATCGTGTCGGCGGCCGTGGCGCTGCGCCGCCGGAGCCCGGAGAAGGCGCTGCTGCTGGCGCTGCTGGTGTGCGTGGTGCAAATCGTGCTGGGCTTCGGGCCGCTGACCACGATGTTCGCCGTGTTCGTGGCGATAGCGACCGCCGCCAGCCAAGGTGCCCCCTGGGCGGCGTGGCTGGCGCTGGTCGGCGGTCTGGCGACGGCGCTGCTGGCGGCGGTGGTGAACGCGCTCACCGAGTCCGATCCGGTGCACATGGCGCTCGGGGCGGCGGTGTGGCTGTCAGTGCCGTTCACGCTGAGCTGGGCGCTGGGCAATCGGGCCCGGTTCCGGCGCCGCTACCGCAGGCAGCTCGCCGAACGCGCCGCGTCCCAGGAGCGTCTTGACGCCACCTGCCGGCGGGCGGCGCTGGTCGCCACGCGGGTGGAGATCTGCCGCGAGATGTACGACATCACCGGCCACCGGCTGGCGGGCATGGTGGTGCAGGCGGACGCCGCCGGGCGGGTGCTGTCCCGGGCGCCGGAGCAGACCGGTCGGGCGCTGGAGGCGATATCGGACGCGGGGCGCGTCTCGGCGCACGAGCTGCGGCAGACGGGGGTGCTGCTGCGGCAGGCGGAGTGAACGGCGGCCCTGGTGGTCACAGGGCGTAGGCCGGCTGTTCCTCTTCCGGGTCGGCGCGGACCACGTCCAGGCGGGGGTCGGCGATGAGTTGGTCGATGACGTGCGGGGCCGCGGCGATGCCGGCCCAGTGCGGGTCGATGTCGGCGGCGACGCACCAGGCGCGGTCGGCCGGCCAGACGAACGCGGGATCCGGCATCGCGAACCGGGGCTGCCCGGGCCACATGGGCGCCGCACCCCAGTCCTCGGCCCGGGAGAGCGGGCCGCGGAACAACAGATAGGCGCGGTGGGGCACTTCGACCTTCGGCCCCTCCAGCACCTCGGGGGGAAAGGCCGGCGCGACCGGCGGGGGCGACTGCGGGGTGCCGTCGTCGCTGACGGAGAGAACGACCATCGAGCCGTCGGCCGAGCCGTGGAGATCGCCGTACCCCTCCCACAGGCAGAAGTAGCACTCCTCGGGGGTACGGGTGTGCCCGGCCAGCACGTCGAAGAGGACGCGCAGTCGTTCGGTCTCGGTCAGCTCGGAGTTGTCCCGGGCCTCGTTCTCGTGCTGTCCTTCGAAGGCGGGGTCGGGCAGGAAGCGCAGCCTGGCGTGGGCGGCGAAGCCGGCCGGGCCGAAGCTCACCAGGCGTTGCCAGGGGAGGTCGCTCGACACGATCCAGTCGGCGGGTGTCAGGTCGGAACAGGGTGTCAGGGGCACGGGCCCCAGGGTAGGAAGCCGGGCCCGGGCCGTCGAACGGTTTAGCCGGACGAGGCCGGCCCGGGGCGCCGGTCCCAGCGGGCTCAGTGGGTGGGGGTCGGCGCGCCGCGCAGTCCGGTCCTGGCCGGCTCGGGGCGGTGCACGCCGCGCGGGCGGTAGCCCAGCAGGTCGGCGTGGCCGGTGAGGTCGGCCAGCAGCCAGGTGATGGCCAGCCACATCTCGGTGCCCTGGAGTCCGGGGGCGCGGCCCGGGCCCGTACCGTCCGGGGAGGGGCCGAAGGCGAAGCCGCGGTCGGGGTGCCACTGGTCCAGGGTGCGGTCCAGCCGGGCGGCGGCCCAGCGCCGGATCTCCTCGGCGCGGTGCGGGCTCTGCCGCCCCGCCAGCCACAGGGGGTGGGCCACGTCGAGGACATGGCAGGCGTTGTCGCGGCCCGGGCCGAACCAGCGCGGGTCGCGGGCGTGGTCGAGCACCGTGTCAATCACCCGTTCGGGGTGGGGTATGGGGACCCCGAACTGGGCGAAGGAGCCCCGGGTGAGGCGGTAGTAGCCGTTGACGACCTGGAGCCGCCCGTGCTCCGGCCGGGGGCTGCCCCACATGCCGGTGAACGGGTCCACGCGGGTGAGCAGCCAGCCGAACAGGGCCTCCAGGGCGCCGGGCCCGGCCGGTTCGGTGCCGTGGGCGAGGTTCCAGTGGGCGGCGGTGGCCACCGCGTCCACCCAGCTGCCGGCGTGCCAGGCCAGCTCGTCCCAGGGCTGGTCGGCCAGCCGCTCCAGCAACTGCCCGGCGGAGAGCCCGGCCACCGTGCGCACCGGGTGGGCGAAGGAACTCCCCAGCAGATCGAGCGCGTAGCCCACGGACAGGATGTGGTACAGCGCCGCCCCGTCGTCGACGAAGCCGTCCGGGCCGGCTGCGGCGAGCGGGCGGCCGTGTTCCGGCACCAGACCGGTGGCCGGGTCCTGGAGCCCGCGCAGCAGTGCGATGTGCTCTTGGGCGGGCAGTTGGCCGGGGGCGGTGCCCAGCAGCAGGTCGGCGATCTCAACGGCGTCGCAGTGCGCGCGTACGGTCGGCTCGGCCTCGGGCCGGTCCCGGTAGGCCGTGCCGTCCCAGGCCCGGGCCAGAATGCCGGGCGCCTGGGCGCGGACGGTGGCCGCGAAGCGGGTCAGGCGCTCCTGCGGTCCGGCCTCGCGCGAGGCTCCGGACCGCTTGGAGCCGGCCGCTTTCGCACCGCCCTGGTCGCGGCGGTCGCGGATGAAGCGGGCGGGGTTGCCGCCGACCATGGCCCACTCCGGTACGTCGCGGGTGACCACGGCGCCCGCCCCGATGACGCAGTGGTCGCCGATGGTGACCCCGTCCAGGATCACCACGTTCGAGCCGATCCACACGTCGTCGCCGACGGTGATGCCTTGGCTGGTGGTGGCCTGCCGGTGGATGCGGGTCTCCGGCGCGGTGGAGTGGTTGAAGCCCAGCAGGGAGGTGTGGGCGCCGATCCGGACCGCCTCGCCGAGGGTGACGGTGCCCCGCACAGTGGTGAAGGGGTTGAAGGTGCAGTCGGCGCCGGTGGTGACGGTGCCGGTGAGATAGGCGTGGGCGGCGATGTACGAGCCGTCCCCCAGCCGCAGTCGGTCGGGGTGCACGGCGGCGCGCTCCGAGACGAAGCAGCGCTCGCCGATCTCGGCGGTGCCGGCCTCGGTCAGCCGCCGCTGTCGCTCGCGCTGCGCGGCGCGCTGTTCCGGGGTGGCCTCCGCCTCGAAGAACCAGGGAAGGAAGTCGAGCCGGTCGTCGTCGGGTTGCTGCATGGAGTGGGCCTCACCTGGGGTGCACGGAGCGAGTGAATCGCTTCAAACGCTAGGGGTGTCTTCAAAGTAGCGCCGTCCGCCCGAAGCGCGGGCCGGGCGGCGTTACGGCGAAGACACCCCTGGGCGTACCCCGGGCGCGGGGCAAGGAGTCGCCGGTCAGTCGGCGCTGCCGAACGCCGCGTCGAAGGAGGCGGCCGGCGGCGGGTAGTCGTAGGCGCGCAGCCGTGCCAGGGCCTCGGGGGCGCCGGCCAGCCGGTCCATCCCGGCGTCCTCCCACTCCACCGAGATGGGACCCTCGTAGCCGATGGAGCCCAGCATCCGGAAGACGTCCTCCCAGGCGACATCGCCGTGCCCGGCGGAGACGAAGTCCCAGCCGCGCCGCGGGTCGCCCCACGGCAGATGCGAGCCGAGCCGCCCGCTGCGTCCGTCGAGCCGCTTGCGGGCCTCCTTGCAGTCGACGTGGTAGATGCGGTCCCGGAAGTCGTACAGGAAGCCCGCCGGGTCCAGGTCCTGCCACACGAAGTGGCTGGGGTCGAAGTTGAGGCCGAACGCGGGGCGGTTGCCGATGGCGTCCAGGGTCTGCTTGGTGGTCCAGTAGTCGTAGGCGATCTCGCCGGGATGCACCTCGTGGGCGAACCGCACGCCCTCGGCGTCGAAGACGTCCAGGATCGGGTTCCAGCGCTCCGCGAAGTCGGCGTAGCCGCGCTCGATCATGCCGGGCGGCACCGGCGGGAACATGGCGACCAGGTGCCAGATCGGCGAGCCGGTGAAGCCGATCACCGTCCGAACCCCGAAGGCGGCGGCGGCCCGCGCGGTGTCGGCGATCTCGGCGGCGGCGCGCTGCCGTACGCCCTCGGGCTCGCCGTCGCCCCAGATCCGGGCGGGCAGGATGTTCCGGTGCCGCTCGTCGATGATGGCGTCGCACACGGCCTGGCCGACCAGATGGTTGGAGATCGCCCAGCACTTGAGGCCGTACTTGGCCAGCAGCGCGTGCCGGCCCTTGAGGTAACCGGGCTCCTTCAGCGCCCGGTCGACCTCGAAGTGGTCACCCCAGCAGGCGAGTTCCAGGCCGTCGTAGCCGAAGTCGCGGGCCAGCGAACAGACCTCCTCCAGGGGCAGGTCGGCCCACTGGCCGGTGAACAGGGTGAAGTCACGGGGCATGGTGGTTACTCCTGTCAACAGGTGCGGGGCGTACGGCGGCTCCGGTACGCCGAGGTGGTGCGCCGGTCGGTCAGTGGGGTGCGGGCGGGTAGCTGAAGAGGTGGTCGCTGATGAGCCGGGCGGCTCCGATGACCCCGGCCACCGGGCCGAGTTCGCCCAGGACGATGGGGAGGTTTCCGGTGGCCAGCGGCAGGGACTGCCGGTAGACCTGGGTGCGGATGGCGGCGAGCAGGGTGTGGCCAAGACCGGTCACCCCGCCCCCGATCACGACCAGCGCGGGGTTGAAGAAGCTGACCAGGGCGGCGATCACATCGCCGGTGCGCAGGCCGCCGAGCCGGATGAGTTCGAGGGCGGCGGTGTCGCCGGCCGCCGCGGCTGCGGCCACGTCGGCGGCGTCCAGGCTGCCGCGCCGCTCCAGCGCGGCGGCCAGCGCCGGGGAGTGGCCGCCGTGGGCGGCGCTCTCGGCGTCCAGGGCCAGGGCTGCGCCGCCGAAGTACGCCTCAAGACAGCCCCGGTTGCCGCAGGGGCAGGGGCGGCCGTCCTGTTCGACCTGGATGTGGCCGATGTCCCCGGCGCTGCCGGTGGCGCCGCGGTGCACCCGGCCGTCCACCACGATGCCGCAGCCGATGCCGGTGCCGATCTTGACGCAGATGAAGTCCTGTACGGAGTGGGCCACTCCGGCGTGCCGTTCGCCCAGCGCCATCAGGTTGACATCGTTGTCCACCATGACCGGGCAGCCCAGTTCCTGGCTGAGCGCCTCGCGGACCGGAAAGCCGTCCCAGCCGGGCATGATCGGCGGGGCCACCGGTATCCCCTCGGGGAAGCGCACCGGTCCCGGCAGACCGATACCGGCGCCGTCGAAGGCCGCTCCGCCGGTGGCGGCCCGCAGTTCGGCCGCCATGGCCAGGACCCGCTCCAGGACGGCAACCGGTCCCTCGCGTACGTCGACGGGCTGGGTGCGATGTCCCAGGATCTCCAGTTCGGGCCCGGTGACGGCGACATCGACCGAGGTGGCGCCCAGGTCGACGCCGAGGAACCGCAATTGTGGGGTCAGCCGCACATTGTGTGAGGGACGGCCACCCCGGGAGGCGGCCAGCCCGTCGGCGGCCACCAGTCCGGTGGCCAGCAGCCGGTCCAGCTCCACCGCCAGCCGGGAGCGGGAGAGTTCCACCTTCTCGCCGAGCTGGGCGCGCGAGGCCGGGCCGCCGTCGCGCAGCAGCCGCAGCAATCGCGCCTGGTGGACGTTCGCGGGCCGGGCCGTAATGCGTCTCACGCGCCCTCCCGCCGTCGTCGGCATCCGGTGCCCCGGACGGCGACGGGCCGCCGGGCTTCGCTGGGGAAACTAACAGTGAAGATGCGTGACGGGAAGAACTTCGGCAAAATCCGCACCACCTTTCTCCCGGGTCGGGACAAAGTCCGGGTGGGCGGAACCCATGACCGCCGTACGAATCGAACGAAGCGCCTAGACTGCCCGATCGAGGGACACCCCGTGGTGTCGCGCACCACCCTTCGTCACTTCTCTCCCGTCGGGACCGCCCCATGCGAAGCAGTACCCAGGTGCTCAAGCGCGCGGCCACCGCGTGGAAGCGCGAACCCACCGCGCCCACCCCGCGTCCGCCGCTGATCAGAGAGCTGTTGCTCCTGACCGTGCTCTATCTGGGGTACAAGCTCGGCAGACGCGCGGCGAACGGCCAGTTCACCGAGGCATACCGCAACGCCGAACGGGTCTGGGACTTCGAACGCGCCCTCCGGCTGCCCAGCGAGAGCTGGGTGCAGGAGGTGATGATGCACTTCGAGCCGGTGATCCGCGCCATCAACATCTACTACGCCACGGTCCACTTCCCGGCCACCGTCGCGTTCATCGCCTGGATGTACTGGCGCCGGCCCGGCTTCTACGTGTGGATCCGCTGGGTGCTGGTGTGGCTCACCGGCGCGGGCCTGGTGCTGCACCTGCTGGTGCCGCTGGCCCCGCCCCGGCTGTACAAGGTCACCGGACTGATCGACACCAGCGCGGTGTTCGGGCCCTCCGTGTACGCGAGCAAGCCCGATCCGAACTCGCTGGCCAACCAGTTCGCCGCCATGCCCTCGCTGCACGTGGGCTGGTCGATCGTGATCGCCGTCGGACTGATCGTGGCCACCCGCACCCGGTGGCGCTGGCTGTGGCTGCTGCATCCGCTGATCACCATCACCGCGGTGGTGTCCACCGGGCACCACTACTGGCTGGACGGCATGGTGGCCGCGGCGTTCCTCGGCATCATCCTGCTGGTGCTGCGCCCGCCCCACCGGACGGCCGCCGCCCGCGTACCGGCGACGTTCTCGCTGTGGCGGCCGGCCGCGGCGCGGGCGGGGACGCCGCCCCCCATGCCCGCCGCCGTACCGCACGGATCCGCCGGCGCGGAGCCCCCCGCTCCGCGGCCGGCGGACCTGGCCCACCGGGACCGCTGAGCCGGCCACCGGCAAAGTGGGTGGGGTACGTCGGGGTCAGCCCTTGACGCACACCACCTGCTTGAGCTTGGTCACTACCTCGACCAGATCCCGCTGGGCGTCGATCACCTGCTCGATCGGCTTGTAGGCGCCGGGGATCTCATCGACCACTCCGGCGTCCTTGCGGCACTCGACACCCTGGGTCTGGTCGGCCAGATCCTGCGCGGTGAACCGCTTCTTCGCCTGATTCCGGCTCATCCGCCGCCCCGCTCCGTGCGAGGCGGACTGGAAGGAGGCGGCGTTCCCCAGCCCCTTGACGATGTACGAACCGGTGCCCATCGAACCGGGGATGATCCCGTACTCCCCACTGCCGGCCCGGATCGCGCCCTTGCGGGTGACCAGCAGATCCACTCCGTCGTAGCGCTCCTCGGCCACGTAGTTGTGGTGGCACGAGATGACATCGCCGAAGGTGGGCTTCGCCTTCTTGAACTCCTTGATGATCACTGTGCGCAGCAGGCCCATCATCACCTCGCGATTGCGCCGGGCGTACTCCTGCGCCCAGAACAGATCGTGGCGGTAGGCGGCCATCTGCGGAGTGTCCGTGACAAAGACGGCCAGATCGCGGTCGGGCAGGTCCTGATTGTGCGGCAGTTTCTGGGCCTGTCCGATGTGGAACTCGGCCAGTTCCTTGCCGATGTTGCGGGATCCGGAGTGCAGCATGAGCCACACCGCATCATCCGTATCAACACACATCTCGATAAAATGATTTCCACCACCAAGGGAGCCCATCTGCAACCCGGCCCGCTCCCGGCGGAACCGCACCTGTTCGGCGATACCGTCGAAGCCGGCCCAGAACTCGTCCCAGCCCGCGCCGGGCAGGCCGTAGATCTTCGTCGGGTCCACCGGCTCCCGGTGCAGCTGGAAGCCGACCGGAATGGCCTCCTCGATGCGGGAGCGCAGCCCGGAAAGATCGCCGGGCAGGTCGTTCGCGGTGAGCGAGGTCCTCACCGCGGTCATGCCGCAGCCGATGTCCACACCCACCGCGGCCGGGCAGACCGCGTCGCGCATGGCGATCACCGAGCCGACCGTGGCACCCTTTCCGTAGTGCACGTCCGGCATCACGGCCAGCCCGGCGATCCACGGAAGTGTCGTCACATTCCGCAACTGACGCATTGCGCCGTCCTCGACAGTGGCCGGATCCGCCCACATCCGGATCGGCACCCGGGCGCCGGGCACCTCGGAGTAAGCCATCATTTCCCCCAATCGCCGTAGTGATGATCGGATTTCATTGTCGCGGCGGCACCCGGTTCACCGGCAACCGGTTTTGTGCGCCCCGGGGCGGGGCAACAGACTCCCCTTGTGATGTCGGAGAGCGGACCTCTATGGTTGAGCCGCCACAACCGCCTTGATCAGAACGTGATCTGATGACGCGTCACCCGATCAGGCCAAGGAGGGATCCGCCCATGGCCACTCATGGACGTCACCGCCGCTACAAGCCCAGCACGGTCTCCCGCGCGTCGCTGACCGTCACCGCGGGCGGCGCCGGGCTCGCGCTGCCGCTGATCAGCGCCGCCGGCGCCGAGGCCGCCTCGGTGGAGACCTGGGACAAGGTCGCCGAGTGCGAGAGCAGCGGCCGGTGGGACATCGACACGGGCAACGGCTACTTCGGCGGGCTCCAGTTCAAGCAGAGCACCTGGGAGGCGTTCGGCGGCACGGCATACGCGGCCCGCGCCGATCAGGCCACCAAGGACCAGCAGATAGCGATCGCCGAGAAGGTGCTGGACGGCCAGGGCCCCGGCGCCTGGCCCACCTGCTCCACCCGGGCCGGCCTCACCCGGGACGGGGGTGCCCCGCAGATCTCCCCGGACGGCGGCGCCGCCGAGCGTACGGAGGAGCGCGCCGAGCCGGACCCGACGCCCGCGCCCGCGCCCGCCGCCGGCACCCAGACCCAGGCGGCCGGCCAGGTCCGCACCGACACCGCCGATCCGTACCGGGTGGTCCGCGGCGACACGCTCTCCGCGATCGCCCGCACCCATCAGGTGGACGGCGGCTGGCAGTCGCTCTACGACCTCAACCGTGAGGTCATCGGTGGCAACCCCGATCTGATCTATCCGGGCCAGCGGCTGTCGCTGGCCGGCGGCGGCGCCACCGAGGCGCCGGAGCGGGCCCGCGAGACCCCGCCCGAGCAGGCGGCCGAGCCCGCCCCGGCCCCCGCCCCGGCCCCCACCCCGGAGCCCGCGCCCGCGCCCGCGCCCGAGGCGTCGAGCGGCTACTCGGCCCCGGTGGACGCGTCCACCGGTACGGCCTACCGCACCACCGGCAGCCTGTGGTCGCGCGGCTATCACACCGGGGTCGACTTCCCGGTCGCCACCGGCACCTCGGTCAAGTCGGTCGCCCAGGGCACCGTGGTGTCGGCCGGCTGGGCGGGCTCCTTCGGCTACGAGGTGATCGTCAAGCACGCCGACGGCAAATACAGCCAGTACGCGCATCTGTCGCAGATCTCGGTGTCCACCGGCCAGCCGGTCAGCGGCGGCCAGCAACTGGGCCGGGCGGGCTCCACCGGCAATTCCACCGGGCCGCATCTGCACTTCGAGATCCGCACCGGACAGGGCTTCGGCACCGATATCGACCCCGTCGGCTATCTGCGGAACAACGGCGTCTCACTGTGAGGCATTCCCCAGGGTGCCGGTGTGCCGCCGCGCACCGGCACCCTGGGAAACCGGACAGATGCTCCAGTAACCACCCAGAATGAGGAAGTCACCGTTCCGTTTTCTTCCCTCCGCACCCACCGGGTCAGTACCCTCGTCACTCCGAGGCCAATTCCGGCATATGCAGGAGACATTGGAGACGTCGATGGAACGACCCGCCTGGGCGCCGCAGGGCATCGATCTGTCCGTGCCGAGTGTTTCCCGTATGTATGACTTCTACCTCGGCGGTTCGCACAACTTCGAAGCGGACCGAATCGCCGCCCGGGCGGCCATCAAGGCGTTTCCGGGGCTCCCCAAAATCATGCAGACCAATCGCGCCTTCATGCGGCGGGCGGTACGCCACGCCGTGTCCGCCGGAGTCACCCAGTTCCTCGACATCGGCTCCGGCATACCCACCTTCGGCGGCGTCCACGAGATCGCCCGGGCCGCCGACGACCGCGCCACCGTGGTCCATGTCGACAACGACCCGGTCGCCGTCGCCCACAGCCGGGCCGTCCTCCAGGGGCAGGACGGTACGGGGGTGGTCGCCGCCGACTTCCGCGACCCCGCCGCCATCCTGCGCAGCGAACCGGTGCGCCGGCTGATCGACTTCGACCGCCCGGTGGCCGTGCTGCTGGTGGCGCTGCTGCACTTCGTCGAGGACCGCGACCAGCCGGCGGCGGCCATCGCCCGGCTGCGCGAAGCCCTCGCGCCCGGCAGCCTGCTGGTGCTCAGCCACGCCTCCACCGATACCGGGCCCCGTACCGCCGAGCAGGGCGCCCGGATCTCCGAGGTCTACCGGCGCGGCGGTGCCAGCCTGGTGCTGCGCTCGCGCGAGCGGATCCTGCCGTTCTTCGAGGGGTTCGAGCTGCTGGAGCCGGGGCTGGTCGCGCTCCCCGACTGGCGCCCGGACGAACCCGTCGACGAGGACGATCCGGTCGTCTACACGGGTCTCGCCGGGGTGGGGCGCGTCGCGTGAGCACTCCGCAGGCCGGCCCGCCCGCCGGCCCCCACGAGCCCGACGTACCCGCCGACGGGTTGCGCCGCTTCGCGCGGATCTGGTGCCGCGCCGTCTATCCGGGGACCACCACGTCGCTGACCCGGCCCGAGTTCGAGGAGTTGCTGCTGGGGCTGGCCGGCACGCTGGCCGGCGCGCTGCGTGCCCGGCCCTTCGATCCGGCGCCGGGCCGCGAGGTCGGCGAGGCGCTGGTCGCGGCGCACTGCACCGGCCCGGACTCGCTGCCCCGGGTGCTCGGGGTGCTGGACGCCTATCTGCTGCTGTACTGCGTGGACGCCGCCGAGTTGCCCGTCGACGAGGCGCGCTCGCGCTGCACCCGGCTCCAGCACGCGATGGCGGCCGGGTTCTCCCGCGCGCTCCAGGCCCGTACCCGCAGCGAGCAGGAGGCTCTGTCGCAGGCCGCGATCAACGCCCAGCGGGAGATCGGCGCGGCGCTGCACGAGAGCGAGGCCCGGTTCCGCGCGGTGTTCTCGGAGGCCGGTCTTGGCATCGGCATCTCCGACATGGACGGCAACATCCTGGACATCAACGGGTCGCTGGTGCGGATGTTCGGTGGCTCCGAGTATCACGTGCGCAGCCGCAATGTGCTGGAGCTCAGCCACCCGGAGGACTCCCCCGAGGTGTGGCGGATGCAGAACGAGCTGATGCGCGGGGAGCGTGAGCACTACCAGGCGGAGAAGCCGTACCACCGCTCGGACGGCACCGTGCTGTGGACGAATCTGACGGTGTCGCTGCTGCGGGACGCACAGGGCCGGCCGCAGTACATGCTGGCGATGGTGGAGGACGTGACCGAGCGCCGGCTGTTCCAGTTGCGGCTGCGCTATCAGGCCACCCATGACGCGCTGACCGATCTGCCCAACCGGGCGCTGTTCTTCGAGCGGCTGGAGCAGGCGCTGGCCCCGGGGTCGGCGGTCGGCCGGATCGGCCTGTGCTATCTGGATCTGGACGGTTTCAAGGCGGTCAACGATTCCCTGGGGCACGCGGTCGGCGACCAGTTGCTGATCGCGGTGGCCGAGCGGCTGGCGAGCCGGATCAGCGGGCCCGGGCGGCTGCTGGCGCGCATCGGCGGGGACGAGTTCGTGGCGCTGGTGACCGATCCGGTGTCGCCGGCCGCCGTCACCGAGGTGGCCGAGCGGGCGCTGGCCGCGCTGGCCGCGCCGGTGGAGGTGGCCGGGCGGGAGCTGCTGGTGCGCGCCAGCATCGGGGTGGTGGAGGGTGCCACCGGCGAGCTGAGCTCCTCGGAGGTGCTGCGCAGTGCGGACATCACCATGTACCGGGCGAAGGCGGAGGGCGGCAATCGGTACGCGCTGGCCGACCCGGACCGGGACGCGCGGGCGATCAGCCGGCACCATCTGACGCATCATCTGCCGGCGGCGCTCAAGGGCAGTGAGTTCTTCATCGAGTACCAGCCGCTGATCACCATGAGCGACGGTTCGCTGGAGGGGGCGGAGGCGCTGGTGCGCTGGAGCCATCCGCGGCACGGGGTGCTGGGCCCGGACCGGTTCATTCCGCTGGCGGAGCACACCGGGCTGATCGTGCCGCTGGGCCGGTGGGTGCTCAAGGAGGCGGTGCGGCAGGCGTGCGAGTGGCAGGTGCGGGGCATCGGCGGGGCGCGTCCGCTGCGGGTGAACGTGAATCTGTCGCCGCGTCAGCTGCACCATCCGGAGCTGGTGGAGGACACGGTGGCGGTGCTGGAGGAGGCGGGGCTGCCGCCGAGTTCGCTGTGTCTTGAGGTGACGGAGTCGGCGATGGTCTCGGCGGACGAGCAGGAGCTGAAGCCGCTGCGGCAGTTGGCGGAGCTGGGGGTGGGGATCGCGCTGGACGATTTCGGCACCGGCTACTCCAATCTGGCCAATCTGCGGTATCTGCCGGCCAGCACGCTGAAGCTGGACCGGTCCTTCACCCAGGGGTTGCAGCATCAGCCGGCGGATCCGGTGGATCTGAAGATCGTGGAGTCGATCGTGTCGCTGGCGCACACGCTTGAGCTGTCGGTGACGGTGGAGGGGGTGGAGACCCAGAGCCAGGCGCGGCAGTTGCGGGAGCTGGGCTGTGATTCGGCGCAGGGCTGGTACTACGCGCGCCCGGGGCCGCCGGAGCGGCTGCCGGAGGCGGTCTGACCGCGCCCGGGCGGCCGGGTGGGCTTCCGCTCGTTCCCGTTCGGTTCGCTCCTGTTCGGTTCACTCCCGTTCGATCACCAGCCGGCGCGGTGCGGCGGGGTGCGGGGCGGGCAGTCGCAGCGGGGCGGCCCCGGGGGTCCAGGAGCCGAGGACGGCGGGCGTGGTGGCCCCGGTGGCGGAGGGCAGGGTGCCGGGCAGGCCGTGCGCGCCGAGGAAGCCGAGGAGGGCGAAGAGATACGCCTCCTTGGCCTGGGCGGGCAGTCCGTGGTCGGCGCTGGTGCTGACCAGCGCGGGCGCGGCGCGGCGGCGGATGCGGTCCATCAGGGCGGGGTTGCGGACCCCGCCGCCGGCCACCACCAGTTCGGTCAGCCGGTGGGTGCGGCAGGCGGTGGCCACCAGTTGTGCGGTGAGTTCGGTGAGGGTGGCCACCAGGTCGTCGCCGGCCGGATCGCCGGGCCGCAGCAGGGCGTCGAGATAGCCGGGGTGGAAGAGTTCCTTGCCGGTGGATTTGGGCGCCGGCAGCCGGTAGTACGGCTCGGCCAGCAGCCGCTCCAGCAGCCCGGCGTCGACCCGGCCGCGGGCGGCCCGTACCCCGCCGGTGTCCATGTGTTCCGCTCCCCGGCTGTGGGCCGTGACGACCGCGTCGATCAGCGCGTTGGCCGGTCCGAGGTCGTACGCGATCACCTGGCGCGGCGCGTGCGGCGGTCCCGGGACGGTGATGTTGGCGATCCCGCCGAGGTTGAGGGCGCCGCGCCGGGTGCCGTCGCCGAGCAGCCACAGCGCGTCCAGCAGGGAGACCAGTGGGGCGCCCTGGCCGCCCCGGGCGATGTCGGCGGTGCGCAGGTCGGAGAGCACCGGCAGACCGGTGGCGTGGGCGATCCAGGCGGCGGAGCCCAGTTGCAGGGTGCCCAGCGCCCGGCCGTCGTCCACCCAGTGGTAGACGGTCTGGCCGTGCGAGGCCACCAGGTCGGCGGCGCCGCCGGTGAGTCGGGTGTTGGCGCGGGCGGCCACCGCGCCGAAGAACTGCCCCAGCTCGGTGTCGAGCCGGCACACCTGGGCCAGGTCCGCCCGGGCGGGCGGCAGGACGGCGGCGATCGCTTCCCGCAGCGGGGCGGGGAACGGTTCGCTGTGCAGTCCGAGCGGGCGCAGCGCGATGGTGTGGGGATCGGTGAGGCGCAGGTGGGCGGCGGCCACGTCGACGGCGTCGTACGAGGTGCCGCTGAGCATGCCGAGTACGGTCTGGGTCCGGGCGGGGTCCATGGCGGTCATGGTGCCGGAAATCCGGTGCGGAGGGCAGTGCGGCCCTCGGTAGGATTGCGGGGACTCAGCAGCAGTTCTCGTCACGTTGCGTGACTGATCCACTTCTCACCATTGGAGCATCCGAGGATGACCCGACACCTCATCACCAGTGCGCTGCCGTACATCAACGGGATCAAGCACCTGGGGAACATGGTCGGCTCGATGCTCCCGGCGGATGTGTACTCCCGCTATCTGCGGCAGCGCGGCCACGAGGTGCTGTACATCTGTGCCACCGATGAGCACGGCACCCCGGCGGAGCTGGCGGCCAAGGCGGCGGGGCTGCCGGTCGCCGAGTTCTGCGCGCGGCAGCACGAGGCGCAGAAGGCGGTGTACGACGGCTTCGGTCTGTCCTTCGACTACTTCGGGCGGACCTCATCGGCGCAGAACATCGAGATCACCCAGCACTTCGCGCGCCGGCTGAAGGCCAATGGCTTCATCGAGGAGCGCTCCACCCGCCAGGTGTACTCGCTGGCCGATGAGCGGTTCCTCCCGGACCGCTACATCGTGGGCACCTGCCCGTTCTGCGGTTACGAGGCGGCGCGCGGCGACCAGTGCGAGAACTGCACCCGGGTGCTGGACCCCACCGATCTGCTGAACCCGCGCTCGGCGGTCTCCGGCAGCACCGAGCTGGAGATCCGCGAGACCGCGCATCTGTTCCTGCTCCAGTCGAAGCTGGAGGGCGAGGTGGAGGCGTTCGTCGAGGAGGCGGGCAAGGAGTGGCCGGTGCTGGCGTCCTCGATCGCCCGCAAGTGGCTGACGGAGGGGCTGCACGACCGGGCGATCACCCGCGATCTGGAGTGGGGGGTGCCGGTGCCGGCCGACACCTGGCCGGAGCTGGCCGCCGAGGGCAAGGTCTTCTACGTGTGGTTCGACGCGCCGATCGGCTACATCGGCGCCACCAAGGAGTGGGCGGACGCGGCCGGGGACGGCGAGGTGCGCGACTGGCGCTCGTGGTGGTTCGGCACCGGCGAGGAGGCGGCCGGCTCGGTGCGGTACACCGAGTTCATGGCGAAGGACAACGTCCCCTTCCACACGGTGATGTTCCCGGCCACCGAGCTGGGCACCCGGGAGCCGTGGAAGAAGGTCGACTACGTCAAGGCGTTCAACTGGCTGACGTACTACGGCGGCAAGTTCTCCACCTCGCAGAACCGCGGCATCTTCGTCGACGACGCCCTGGAGCTGCTGCCCGCCGACTACTGGCGGTACTTCCTGATGGCGAGCGCCCCCGAGTCGGACGACGCGTCGTTCTCCTGGGAGCACTTCTCCGCGATCGTCAACAAGGACCTGGCGGACACCCTGGGCAACTTCGTCAACCGGGTGCTGACGTTCTCGCGCAAGCGGTTCGGCGACGCGGTGCCGGCCGGGCACGCCGCCGGTGAGGCCGAGGCGAAGCTGGGCGCCGAGGTGGCCCGGCTGCTCGCGGAGTACGAGGAGCACCTGGAGGCGCTCCAGTTCCGCAAGGCGGCGTTCGCGCTGCGCGCGCTGTGGAGCGCGGGCAACTCCTACCTGGAGGAGAAGGCGCCGTGGCTGGAGATCAAGACCGATCCGGAGGGGGCGGCGCTGACGCTGCGCACCGCGATGAATCTGATCCAGCTGTACGCGGTGGTCTCCGAGCCGATCATCCCGGCCTCCGCCGCCGTGCTGCGGTCGGTGTTCGGCACGGTGGACGCCGGGACCTGGGTGACGCCGGAGCGGGCCGCCGCGCTGGACGCGGTCCCGGCGGGCACCGCGTTCACCGTGCCGCCGGTGCTGTTCGCGAAGATCACCGAGGATGATCTGGCGGGTTACCGGGAGCGCTTCGGCGGCGCGCCGGAGTAGTCCGGCAGCGGCAAGGACGGTACGCGCCGCCCGCCGGCCCCGGGAGCACCGGTGGCCGGCGGGCGGCGCCGTGTCATGGGCGGGCGGCGGAGCGCTCCTGCGCCCGTACGTCGTCGGCCGGCCGTGGCCCGCGGGCGTCGATGAGGTGCTGGATGAGGGTCACCAGGACCTGGGTGGCGGAGGCGGACTGCCGGGCGTCGCACAGCACGATCGGCACCTGCGGGTTGAGGTCCATGGCGGCCCGGATCTCCGGGACGGCGTAGCGGTGGGCGCCGTCGAACTCGTTGACGGCGACGATGAAGCCGACGCCGCGCCGCTCGAAGAAGTCCACGGCGGGGAAGCTCTCCTCAAGGCGGCGGGTGTCGGCGAGCACCACGGCGCCCAGCGCGCCGTGGCACAGCTCGTTCCACATGAACCAGAACCGCTCCTGCCCGGGGGTGCCGAAGAGATACAGCACGTGGTCGTTGCTCAGGGTGATCCGGCCGAAGTCCATGGCGACGGTGGTGGAGGTCTTGCGTTCGATGCCCTCCAGGCTGTCGGTCCCGGCGCTCACCTGGGTGAGGATCTCCTCGGTGCTGAGTGGTTCGATCTCGCTGACGGCGCCGACAAAGGTGGTCTTGCCGACTCCGAAGCCGCCCGCGATGAGGATCTTCACCGCCGTGGGGAAGGGGTCACAGCCGTTTGCGGAGTCCATGCAGGACCGCCTCCAACAGGTCTTTGCCGATGGGTTGGTGGGGCTGGAGTTCGGGGGCCCGGGTGGTCACCGCGCCGCGTTCCAGCAGGTCGGACAGCAGCACCTTGGCGATGGTGACGGGCAGCCGGACGTGCGCGGCGAGCTCGGCGACCGAGAGCGGGGTGCGGCACAGTGCCAGCAGCTGGTCGTGCTCGGGAGCCGCCGGGCCGCGTACGTCCGCGCCGGTGGCCCGTACCAGGGTCAGCAGATCCAGCTCGGCGGCGGGCCTGGTGCGACCGCCGCTGGCGGTGAAGGGGCGCACCAGGGCGCCGGCGTCGTCGTCGAGCCAGGGCTGCGGCAGGGGTTCTGGCATCGGGTCACTGTCCCGCCGGCTGCCGGGGCGGGGTGGACAGCGCCGGGCGCACGCTCTTGACCAGCATGGCCATCTCGTAGCCGAGGACGGCGGGGTCGGCCTGCCGGTCGGCGATGACGGCCAGGCAGGCGCCGGTGCCGGCGCTGGAGACGAACAGCAGGGTGTGGTCGAGCTCGACCACGACCTGGCGTACCTCGCCCGAATCCCCGAAGCGGGTGCCTGCGGTGCGGGCGAGCCCGTACAGGCCGGCGGCGAGGGCGGCCAGCTGGTCGGCGCCGGTCCGCTCCAGGCCGTGGGCGGCGGTCACCAGGCCGTCGATGGACAGCAGCACGGCGCTGTGCGCGTGCGGCACCCGGTCGACGAGTCCGGTCAGCAGCCAGGACAGATCGGTGTCCGCCCGGTCCAGGGGCGCTTCGCTCACCATGGTCGTGTCGTTCTCCTCGGGGGTTGTCGGGGGTTGTCAGGAGGTGTCGTCGACGTGGCGCCGTCCGCCCGGAGGGCGGCCCCGCGGTGTCCGGTGCGGGGGGCACCTCCCGGCCATGGGGTATCCCCTGCTCGAAGAGCTTGGGGAGGGGCTACTTGGGCGTCTCGACAGCTCTGCTTCCCAGGTCCCTCAACAGAGCAGGGACGGAGCGAAGCGGAGTGCGGCGAGGTTCCCCCAGGCCCTTGGGGCCCTGGGAGGTGCCCCCGGTTCCAGGCATCGCGGGGCAGGCGGGACTCTGACGACACCCCCTAGTGCTCGTCGGGTTCTTCGGCGAGGCTGGTGCCGCGCCGGAAGGCGGCCATCAGGCCGGGGTCGGGTTCGGGGTCCGGCTCGGGCGCGCGCTCGGCGGCGAGGGAGGCGGCCAGGCCGGGGACGGGCGGGGTGATGTCGCGCAGTTGTGGTACGAGGTGCTGCTGGCGTCTGCGGCGCGGCAGTTGGGGGCGGGTGGGGGGCGCGGAGCAGGCGTGCGGGGCGGTGGTGCGGGTGGTCACGGTGGTGGGGATCACCGGCTCGGCGGGGGCGGCGCGGCGGCGCGGCGGTCCTGGCACGAACTGGCCCTCGGATTCGTTGCCCAGCAGTTCGTCGGGGAGGACGAGGACGGCCTGGACGCCGCCGTAGATGTTGCTCTGGAGCTGGACGACGATGTCGTGGCGGCGGGCGAGGGTGGAGACGACGAACAGGCCCACCCGGCCGTCTTCGAGGAGTTCGGCGACGTCGAGGGGTTCGGCGCCGGCCAGGACGGCGTTCATCCGGCTCGCTTCGGCGTCGGTCATGCCCAGGCCGCGGTCCTCGACCTCGATGGCGAGGCCGGCGGTGACCCGCTGGACGCGGAGCAGGACCCGGGTCTGGGGGGCGGAGTACAGGGTGGCGTTCTCGACGAGTTCGGCCAGCAGATGGATGACGTCGGCGACGGCGTGGCCGCGTACGGTGCCCTCGATGGGGGGCACCAGCTTGACCCGGGTGTACTGCTCGACCTCGGCGATGCACGAGCGCAGCACTTCGGTGAGGGCGACGGGGCGGGTCCATTGCCGTCGGGAGACGGCGCCGCCGAGGACGGCGAGGTTCTCGGCGTGCCGGCGGATGCGGGTGGCGAGGTGGTCGATGTGGAAGAGGCCCTTGAGCAGATCCGGGTCCTCCACCTCGTGTTCGAGTTCGTCGAGGTGTTCCAGCTGGCGGTGGACGAAGGTCTGCATGCGGCGGGCGAGGTTGACGAAGACCTCGATCTTCTCGGCGCTGCCTGCGGCGCCGCCGGGGGTGAGGGCGAGGGCCCGGGCGACGGCGGCCTCGGCGGCGTGCCGGTGGGCGTCGATCTCGTGGCCGAGGGCGGCGAGGCTGTCGGGCAGCGGATCGGGGGCGGCGGGCGGGGTACCGGTGTCGTCGTCGGCGCCGGTGGCGGCGTCGGCCCGGCGGTGGGTTCCCCGGGGGGGCGGGGCGGCGAGTTCGGCTCGGTGCCGGGCGAGCCGGCGGGCGAGGGCGGCGTGCCGGGCGGCCTGGATCCGTGCCTCGCCGGCGGCGGTGGCGGCGGCTGCGGCGAGCACGGCGCCGGCGCACAAGGCGGCGGCGACGAGTAAGGGGGCGGGTTGGGTCAGGCGCTGGACGGCGAGGAGCGCGGCGGCGCCGATGGCGGCGACCAGCGCGGCGGGCAGCACGGCCAGGCGCAGCAGTCGGCCCCGCGCGGGGTGGGGCCGTGGCGGGGCGGCGGAGGCGGGCCGGCCGCTTCCGGTGAGCGCCCGTTGGCTGCTGGGTTCGGGCATCGGCGTCCTTCGGATTCTCGTGGGCGGAGGATGGCCACCGCGAACGAGTGGCTCTGGGTGCCGGTGCCCACGCTAAGCGTCAACTGACCACGTACTGCCCCCGATATGAGCAATCGCCACCCCTCGCCAGCTCCCAACGAGTGAATACCGAAGGCCCACGATTGACCCCCTGCGAGTGAGCGGGGCGAAAGGGGTGGCGCCCGGTGATCACCGCCGAAATCGGGGAGACGGCGAAGGACCTCGCCTCTACGATGGGCCGATGGCATCGATCAAGCAGGTCCAGGTCACCTTCGACTGCGCCGAGCCCGCGCGCGTCGCCCGCTTCTGGTCCGAGGTGCTGGGATATGTCGCGCCGCCGCCGGAGGGGTTCGCCACCTGGGAGGATTTCGATCGCGCGCAGCCGCCCGGGGCGCCGGGTCCGGCGTTCGCGTCCTGTGCCGATCCCTCGGGGGCGGGCCCGCGGCTGTACTTCCAGCGCGTTCCGGAGGGCAAGGTCGTCAAGAATCGGGTCCATCTCGATGTGCGGGCCGGCGCCGGTCTGGTGGGGGAAGAGCGGCTGGCCGCGCTGGAGGCCGAATGCGCGCGGCTGCTCCCGCTCGGAGCGGTACGCGGGCAACTGCTGCTCGCCGACGGGGTCAACGAGTCGTGCCTGGGGATGCAGGACATCGAGGGCAACGAGTTCTGTCTCGACTGACGCGGCCGAGGGGGCTCAGAGGCGTTGGCCGGTCAGGCCGGAGACCCGCAGCGTGATGTTCAGGCGGCCGGTGAGGCCGAGGGCCGGCGGGGAGGTGCCGGGGTGGGTGCGGGGGACGGCGTGGTGGGCGAGGCGGGAGGCGGCGCCGAAGACGAAGGCGTCGCCGCTGCGCAGTTCCGTGTCACGCCAGGGCCTGCCCCGGGTCTCGGTGTTGCCGAAGCGGAAGACGCAGCTGTCGCCCAGGCTCAGCGAGACCACGGGGGCGGGCGAGCGTTCGTCGCTGTCGCGGTGCATGCCCATCGCGGCGTCCGCGTCGTAGAAGTTGATCAGCGCGATGTCGTACGGCGCCTCGGCCGGTGGCAGTCCCGCGGCGGCGACCGCCCGGCGGGCCAGCTCTCCCAGCCCGGGCGGGAACGGCTTCACCGGGGCCCCGTCGCCGTCCACCACGGTGCGCGCGTACCCGTAGGGGTACCAATGCCACCCCAGGCTCAGCTGGCGTACCGACATCTGGCCGCCGCGCGGCATCCGGACCGTGCGCAGCCCGGCCGGTGGCCTCGCCCAGCGGCGGCAGTCGGCCAGCAGGCCGCGGTGCTCGTCGAGGCCGAGCCAGCCGGGCAGATGGACGGCGCCGGGCGCGATCTCGGCCGGCGGGCGTGCGAACAGCTCTGCGTCCATCGGACCGCCGGGCCCGTTACTTCTCGCGGATGACGATGAAGTCGGCCAGCGCCACGAGCTGTTCCCGGACCTGCTGGGGCATGTCCAGGCCGTCCAGGGCGCGCAGTGCGGTGTCGTGCTGGCGGCGGGCCTCGTCCGCGGTCCACTGCCGGCCGCCGGCCTCCTCGATCAGGGCGGCGCGGGCGGCGAACTCGGCCTCGTCGAAGTCGGCGAACTCTTCCGCGCTCTTCTTCGCGTCGGCCGTCAGCAGCGCGGTCAGCTGCCGGGCCGCGCCGCCGGAGGCGGCCACGGCGGCGGCGACCGGCAAGGACTTCTTGCGCTGCCGCAGATCGCTCCAGGTCTGCTTGCCGGTGGCGGCCGGGTCGCCCCAGATGCCCAGCAGGTCATCCACCGCC
Source organism: Streptomyces sp. NTD107 (assembly GCF_059510435.1). NCBI lineage: Bacteria > Bacillati > Actinomycetota > Actinomycetes > Kitasatosporales > Streptomycetaceae > Streptomyces > Streptomyces sp. NTD107. The sequence goes on from NZ_JCAJZV010000008.1 coordinate 201,479, forward strand.
TGGAAGGCGAGCCCCAGATGCTGGCCATAGGTCTCCAGCGCGTCGGCGGTGGCGTCGTCCGCACCGCCGAGCACCGCGCCGATGGAGGCGGCGCAGGCGAGCAGGGCACCGGTCTTGTTGCCCTCCATCTCCAGGCATTCGGCGACCGAGACGAACTCCCGGTGTTCGAAGGAGATGTCCTGGGCCTGGCCGTCGATGAGCTTGCGGGAGGCGACGGCCAGCCGGCGGGCGGCGCGCGCCGCGCCCGTACCGCCGGCCTCCAGCAGCACCTCGTGGGAGATGGCGAACAGCGCGTCACCGACCAGGATGGCCTGGGCGGGGCCGTGCACCTTCCAGACGGTGTCGCGGTGCCGGCGCTGCTCGTCGCCGTCCATCAGATCGTCGTGCAGCAGGGAGAAGTTGTGCACCAGCTCGACCGCGACGGCCCCCGGCACGCCGGTCTGCGGGGTGGCGCCGGCCGCCTCCGCGGAGAGCAGGGCCAGCGCCGGGCGGACCGCCTTGCCGCCGTCACTCGCGGACTCCTGGCCGTGGGCGTCGATCCAGCCGAAGTGGTACGCGGCCACCGTGTTCATGGGCGGGGCCAGCCGGTCGACGGCGGCGCGCAGCGCGGGGGTGGTGAGGGTACGCCCGCGTTCCAGCAGGGCGTTGACCGCGGTGTCTCTCATGGGGTTCTGTTCTCCAGTGCTGCGGATGTCGCGGGTGTAGCGGTGAGCGGGTGTCAGGTCCTCCTGGTGATGGACCCTCGCGGAGCGTTCCGCAGTGGTTCCGGCCCGGGGCCGGCGGATACCCCCCGGTGCTGCCTCGCTCGCCGGGTATCCGGCATCGAGCGTACCTGGGGCCCGGACCGGACCGGTCCCGCTTCCCCGGAGCCGGTCACGCCGTCGCGGCCCGGGCGGCGGCCAGGCCGCTGCGTACGGCGCCCTCCATGGTGGCGGGCCAGCCGGTGGCGGTCCAGGCGCCGGCCAGGAACAGGCCGCGGGCGGCGGTACCGGCCGGCGGGCGCAGCCGGGCGGTGCCGGGGGCCGGGGCGAAGGTGGCGGTGCGCTCCCGGGTGACGAAGAAGTCCAGCACCCGGGCGCGGGCGGCGCCGGGGAGCAGCCGTTCCAGTTCGGGGAGGTAGCGCTTGCGCAGCACCTTGGCGGGGAGGTCGATCTCCTCCCCGGCGGCGGACTGGGACAGTGCCAGGTACTGGCCGCCGCCGGTGAGCCCGGAGGGGGTGGTGCGGTCGAAGACCCACTGCACGGGGCTGCCGAGCGCGGCGAAGAACGGGGCGCGCAGCACGGGGCGGTCGTACACCACGTGCACGTTGAGGATCGGCGCGTCGTCCAGGGCGAGCAGCCGGTCGGGGTCGGGCAGGGCGCCGGGCGGCAGCAGGCCGTGGGTCTCGCGCTGGGGTACGGCCAGCACGACCACGTCGGCGGTCAGGGTGTGCGGGGTGTCGTCGCGGCCGGTGATCGCGGCCTGCCAGCCGCCGTTCCCCTCCTCCGGGTGGTCGGCGCGGCGCAGTGCGCGGGCCTTGGTGGCGAGCAGGGTGCGTACTCCGGCCCGGTCCAGGGCGGCGGCGGCGAGGGTGTCGTGGAGGCGGCCCAGGGGCACTTCGGGGATGCCGATGTCGGCGGCGCCGGGCGCGGTGAGCAGTCCGGTGCGGAAGACCTTGGCGGCCAGCGCGAGGGAGACGTCGTGGGCGCGGGCGTTGAGGGTGGCGACGCCGACCAGGTCCCACAGGGCGTCGATGGTGGCCTGGTTCTGGCCGTGCCGGTGCAGCCAGTGGCCGAAGCTCTCGGTGTCCAGCGCCGGGTCGGCGGGGTCCAGGCGGCGCAGCGCGAGGGCGGCGCGGCCGACGGTGGCGCGTTCGGCGAGGGTGAGGTGCGGGTAGCGGGCCAGTCCGGCGGCCAGGTGCAGGGGTACGGGGGCGGCGCTGCGGCGCAGCCGGCCGACCTCGCGGGTGTCGGCGTGCAGGACGGGGACATCCATCCGGCGCTGCACGGGGGCGAGCGCGGTGCCGCCGATCCGGCGCAGAAAGCCCTGGTAGGCGGTGCAGCAGCGCAGGTAGACGTGCTGGCCGTTGTCGACGGTGAGGGGTCCGGCGGGGCTGTCGCGGGGGAAGGAGAAGGCGAGGCCGCCGAGCCGGGGGCGGGCCTCGGTCAGGGTGACGGACAGTCCGCGGTCGGCGAGGGCGAGCGCGGCGGTGGTGCCGGCCAGGCCGCCGCCGATGACCAGGGCGCTGGTCACGGGTGGGCCTGCCGGGCGATGCGCCGGGCGTCGAGGCCGGCGAGGCCGCGCACCGCGACCAGGGCCTTCTCGGGTGCGGGCAGCGCGACCCGGCCGCGCAGTACGGCTGCGGGGTCCTCGGCGATGCGGTCCAGCAGCCGGTGGTAGATGCCGGCCATGGCGGCGACGCAGGCGCCGGAACGGCGGTCCAGCATGGGCAGCAGTTTGAATCCCTCGGCGAACAGTTCACGGGCGCGCTGGATCTGGAAGCGGACCAGGGCGTTGAAGTCGCCGCCGGCCGCCGCCGGGTAGTGGCGCAGTTCCTGGGCCGTCTCGGGGCAGGCGAACTTCCGCAGGTCCTCGGCGGGCAGATAGACGCGGCCGTTGCCGGCGTCCTCGCGCACGTCGCGCAGGATGTTGGTGAGCTGGAGGGCCAGGCCCAGGGTGTCGGCGTACTCGGGGGCGCGGGCGGCGCCCCGTACGCCGGGTATGGTGCCGAAGACGCCGAGCGAGAGCCGGCCGATGGCGCCGGCCACGCAGCGGCAGTAGAAGCGCAGATCGTCCCAGTTCTCGTAGGTGTGGCCGCGGACGTCCATCAGGACCCCGTCGATGAGTTCGTCGAGGCCGCCCAGCGGGATGGGGAAGGTGGCGGCGGCGTGCGCCAGGGCGAGGGCGACCGGGTCGGTGGCGTCGTCGGGGACGGTGCCGGCGCGTACCTGGTCGAGCAGGGCGCGGCACTCCAGCAGCCGGGTCTGCTTGGTCGCCGGGTCCAGGGTGCCGTCGCCGATGTCGTCGACGCGGCGGGCGAAGGCGTACAGGGCGGACAGGGCGCGGCGCTGCGGGGTCGGCAGCAGCCGGATGCCGTAGGCGAAGTTTCTCGCCTGCCGGCCGGTGATGGTCTCGCAGTAGTGGTACGAGGCCAGCACGGTGGAGGGCAGGGGCGGGTGGTTTCTCACGGGGTCTTCACGGAGTACTACCCTCACGTCCCTCGTCGCAGTGTCGTTCCCGCCGCGTACAGCAGGCCGCTCTTGGTGGGTTTCGGCGCTGATGCCAGGACGTCGTAGCCGGCGTCGGCGATGGCCTGGGCCGCCGCCCTGCCGCCGCCGACGAATCCGGCGAGCAGCAGCCGCAGCCGCCCGTGGACGCTGCCCACCAGGGGGGCGCCCTCATCGAGCAGCCTACGTGCCCGTTCGGTTCCGCAGGCCACCAGGGTGCGCACCGAGGCGGACGCGGTGGGGGCGGCGAGGTCGGCCTCGGTGACGTGGAAGCGCCGCATGTCCTGCTGCGGGAGGTAGATGCGGTCGCGGGCGAGGTCCTCGGCGACGTCCTGGAGGTGTTCGACGAGCTGAAGGGCGGTGCAGATGGCGTCCGAGCGGCGCACCCGCTCGGGGGTGGCGGTGCCGGTGATGCCCAGGACCAGCCGGCCCACGGGGTTGGCGGAGTACGCGCAGTAGTCGAGAAGCTGCTCGTGGTCGGCGTAGCGGGTCACCCGCTGGTCGATGCGGTTGGCCTCGATGAGGTCGAGGAAGGGCTGGGGGGTGAGCCCGGTGCGGCGCACGGTGGGGATGAGGGCGCGCAGCAGGGGGTGGCGGGGCGGGGTGGCGCCGTGGGCGCTGGCGAAAACGCGGTGCAGGTCGGTTTCGAGGGCGTCCAGCAGCGGCAGCGGCTCGTCGGCCAGGGCCGGGTCGTCGATACCCAGCGCGCGGGCGTCGGCGCCGCCGGGGGCGAGGTCGCGGTCGCCGATGTCGTCGACAAGCCGGGCGTAGCCGTAGACCGCCATCAGGTCCTGGCGCCAGGCGCGGGGGACGAAGGCGGGGGCCACGGGGAAGTTCTCGTGCGCGGCTTTGGAGAGCACCGCGCGGGTGGGCTCGTCGGTGGCCTTGGCCGTCGTCATATCCGTCTTTCTACCGTGGGGTGCGCATGGCCGCGGCCCCGGACACGCGGTCCGGGGCCGCGGCCGTGCGGCTACTTGCCGGTCTCTTCTTCGTATGCCTTCATGACCGGCTCGGTGGGGCCGTCCATGACGAGTTCGCCCTTCTCCAGCCACAGCACCCGGTCGCAGGTGGACCGGATGGACTTGTTGTTGTGGCTGACGAGGAAGACGGTGCCGGCTTCCTTGCGCAGTTCCCGGATGCGTTCCTCGGAGCGGCGCTGGAACTTCTTGTCGCCGGTGGCGAGCGCCTCGTCGATCATCAGGACGTCGTGGTCCTTGGCGGCGGCGATGGAGAACCGCAGCCGGGCGGACATCCCCGAGGAGTAGGTGCGCATGGGCAGGCTGATGAAGTCGCCCTTGTCGTTGATCCCGGAGAACTCGACGATGCTCTGGTAGCGCTCCTTGATCTGCTCGCGGGTCATCCCCATGGCGAGCCCGCCGAGCACCACATTGCGTTCACCCGTGAGGTCGTTCATCAGGGCGGCGTTGACGCCCAGCAGGGAGGGCTGGCCGTCGGTGTAGACCTTGCCGCGCTCGGGGGGCAGCAGCCCGGCGATGGCGCGCAGCAGGGTGGACTTGCCGGAGCCGTTGGAGCCGATGAGGCCGATGGCCTCGCCCCGGTAGGCGGTGAAGGTCACCCCGCGCACGGCGTGCACCTCGCGGACCCGGGAGGAGGGTTCGCGGCGGATGATGCGGCGCAGCGCGGCGGTGGCGTTGCCCTTGTTGCCGCCGCCGTAGACGCGGTAGACGATGTGCACGTCGTCGGCGATGACGGTGGGGACCCGTTCCAGCTCGTCCGCCGGGAGGGGGGTGGGCAGGGGGGTTGGGTTCTCAGCCACGGCCGTACCGCTCCTCCGCCTTCCAGAAGTACACGAAGCCCCCGATGCCGAACAGGATCGCCCAGCCCAGTGCGTAGGCCCAGGTGAGGCCGGGGACGCCACTGTACTGGGGGCTGTCGATCAGGGCGTAGCGGATCAGGTCCATGTAGACCGCCGCCGGGTTGGCCTCCAGGACGTCGGCGGCCCACAGCGGGACTTTGTCGCTGTCCTCGATCATGGCCCGCAGCGGGAACATGACACCCGAGGCGTACATCCAGGTGCGCAGCACGAACGGCATCAGCTGGGCCATGTCCGGGGTGTGGCTGCCGAGCCGGGCGAAGATCATGGCCAGGCCGGCGTTGAAGAAGAACTGGAGGAACAGGGCCGGGAAGATCAGCAGCCAGGTCCAGGTCGGGCGGTGTCCGAAACTCATGGTGATGGCCGCGAGCACGATCATCGAGTAGAGCAGTTGCTGGAGCTGCTGGAGGGAGAAGGCGATCGGAAGGGAGGCCCGGGGGAAGTGCAGAGCACGGACCATGCCAAGATTGCCCGAGATGGACTTGACTCCCGACATGACCGAATTCTGGGTGAAGGCGAAGACGAAGACACCTGCCACCAGGAACGGGACGTAATTGCGGACGCCCATTCCGCGGTCGACCTGAAGGATCATCCCGAAGATCAGGAAGTACACCGCGGCGTTCAGCAGGGGCGTGGCCACCTGCCACACCTGGCCGAGTTTCGCCTGGCTGTACTGGGCGGCGAGCTTGGCCCGGGAGAAGGCGGTGATGAAATGCCGCCTGGCCCACAGCTGCCGTACATAGGCGGGCAGGGAGGGCCTGGCGCCGCTGACGGCCAGACCGTGTCTGGCCGCCAGTTCTGCCAGCGGAACGGCGCGTGGGGGCGCGCTGGCGCGCGTGGTCTCACTCAACGTTGAAACTTTCGTCCTCGCAGGGCACAGCCGTATGGGATCCGGGGGTGATCCGGCCCCTGGATGGTCTCAGACCCGAGCTTGTCAGATGACGGGAGGTCGGCCCAGCCGGGTCAGGCGCCATACCGTACGCCACCGCATCGGCCGCCGGGACCCGGCGGGGGTACGCCAGCCCTCGGCGAATCCGCCGAACCACGCCTTCAGCGCGGTCCACGAGGGCCGGCGCAGCAGGGTGAGGAGCAGCCAGACCCCCAGATAGACCGGGATCAGCGGCAGCGGCAGATTGCGCCGTGCCAGCCAGACCCGGTTCCTGGCCACCATACGGTGGTAGTGCGCGTGCCGGGAGGGGGCGGTGGTGGGGTGGTGCAGCACCAGATCGGCCCGGTAGTCGATCTGCCAGCCGGCGTCCAGGGCCCGCCAGGCCAGGTCGGTCTCCTCGTGGGCGTAGAAGAAGTCGTCGGGGAGCCCGCCGACCTGGGCGAACACCTGGGTGCGCACCGCGTTGGCGCCGCCGAGGAAGGTGGTGACCCGCGAAGAGCGCAGCGGGTCGGAGGCGCGCAGCCGGGGCACGTGGCGGCGCTGGGTGACGCCGGTGTCGGGGTCGGCGATGCGGAAACTCACGATGCCCAGCTGCGGGTCGGCGGCGAACGCCTCCCGTACGGCTTCGGCGGTGCCGGCGTCGGGCAGGCGCCCGTCGTCGTCGAGGAACAGCAGGATGTCCACGTCGCCGCCGCCGGGGCCGAACGCCTCGATGCCCACGTTGCGCCCGCCGGGGATGCCCAGGTTCTCCGGGAGTTCCACGCAGCGCACCCCGTCGGGCAGCCCGCTGACCGGGGCGCCGTTGCCGACCACCACGGTCCGTACGGGGGCGCCGTCCTGGCCGGCCACCGAGTCCAGCAGCGCGCGCAGCTCCGCGGGCCGGGTGCCCATGGTGATGATGACGGCCCCCACCGTCAGCTGCGCGGTGCCCACGGCGGTCACCGCAGCCTGCTGGAGGCCAGGATGGACACCAGGTGCAACAGGGTCTGGACGACGGCGATGGCGGCCAGCACGGCCACCCCGAGCCGGGTGAAGAACAGGTCGCCGCGTACCAGGTCGAGTACGGCGACGGCCAGGATCAGCAGCGACGCCTCGACGCCGCCGACCAGCCGGTGGAACTTCAGCGCGGCGGCGGCCTTGCGGGCCAGCGCGAGACCGGCGGAGCGGGGTGCGGCTGCCTCGTCCTTGACGGCGGGCAGTCCGCTGCGGGCGCGGGCCACGTCCACCAGGTCGGTCTCGGCCTTGATCAGGATGGCGCCCAGCGCGGCGACGGTGCCGATGAAGGCCCACAGCCAGTTGGCGGCACTTCCCTCGACGGCGAAGACGTCGGCGGCCCGTACCCCGAAGCCGACCAGCAGCGCGGCCTCGGCCAGGTAGTGGCCGACCCGGTCCAGGTAGACGCCGGTGATGGAGGTCTTGGCGCGCCAGCGGGCGACCTCGCCGTCCACGCAGTCCAGCAGCAGATAGAGCTGGATGAGCAGGGCGGCCAGCAGCGCGCCCGCGATGCCCGGCACCAGCAGGACGGCGCCGGCCGCGACGCCGGCGACGACCATGAGGTACGTCAGCTGGTTGGGGGTTATCCGGGTGTTGACCAGGTGCCGGGTCCAGCGCAGCGAGATCTCCCGCATGTACAGGCGCCCGGCCCAGTGCTCTCCGCTGCGCCGGTCCTTGACCCCTTCGGGGTGCACGACCGGGCGGAGTTCAGCTACTGATGGTTTTGACATAGTCGGCGTAACGGTCCCGGATCTCGTCGGTGGTCAGGTCGAGGTGTTCGAGGATGGTGTAGCGGCCCGGCCGGGTCTGCGGAGCGAACTCCACGGCCCGGACGAACTCTTCGGTGGTGAAGCCGATCTCGTCGGGGAGTACGGGCAGCCCGTGGCGCCGCAGCACCTCGGCGATCAGCGCGCCCTCCTCGACGGCGCCGCGCAGATGCATGGCGAAGGCGGCGCCGAGGCCCACCTGTTCGCCGTGCTGCGCGGAGCGGTGCGGGTGGAGCAGGTCCAGGGCGTGGGAGATCTCGTGGCAGGCGCCGGAGGAGGGCCGGCTGTGGCCGGCGATGGACATGGCGATACCGGAGAGCACCAGGCCCTCGGAGAGCACGGTGAGGAAGCCGTCGTCGCCGCAGCCGGCCGGGTGCCGCAGCACCGCCTGGCCGGCCTGCCGGGCCATGGCGGCGGCCAGTCCGTCGATCTGTTCGCCGGTCTCGCGGTGGGAGAGTTCCCAGTCGGCGATGGCGGAGATGTTGGACAGGACGTCGCCGATGCCGGAGCGGACGAAGCGCACCGGGGCGTTCCGGATGACGTCGAGGTCCACCACGATGGCGATGGGGGTGGGCACCCCGTAGGAGCCGCGCCCGGCGTCGTTGTCGAGGATGGAGATCGGGGAGCACAGGCCGTCGTGGGCGAGGTTGGTGGCGACGGCGACCATGGGCAGTCCGACCCGGGCCGAGGCGTACTTGGCGGCGTCGATGATCTTGCCGCCGCCGAGGCCGACCACGGCGTCGTAGTGCCCGGCCCGCATGGCGTCGCCGAGCGCCACCGCGTCGTCCAGGGTGCCGCCGGCCACCTCGTACCAGTCGGCGCCCGGCAGATCGGCTTCCAGACGCTCGCGCAGGGCGGCGCCCGAGCCGTTGCTGATGGCGACCGCGAGCCGGCCGGACGGGGAGACCCGCTGGTCGGCGAGGAGGCCAGCGAGGTTGTCCAGGGCGCCGGCCCGGATGTCGACGGAGACGGGTGAGGGGATCAGCCGGGTCAGTAGTGGCATGCGATCTCCCGTCCCCGGGCGAGGTCGTCGTGGTTGTCGATCTCGACCCAGCTGACCTCGCCGATGGGCGTGGTGGAGACGGTGATGCCGCGGTCGGCCAGTTCCTGGTAGCCGTCCTCGTAGTACAGCTGGGGGTCGCGCTCGTAGGTGACGCGCAGCGCGTCGGCGAGGTCGGCGGCGGCGCCCGGTTCGATGAGGGTGACGCCGATGTACTCGCCGGTGGCCTCACCGGGCGGCATGAGCTTGGTGATCCGCCGCACCGCGCCGGCGTCGTCGGTGACGACCTTCATCTCCTCGTCGGCGAGCTTCTTGACGGTGTCCAGCGCCAGGATGATCCGCCGGCCGGGGCCGCGGGCGGCGAGCAGGGTCTTCTCGACGGAGGCGGGGTGCACGGTGTCCCCGTTGGCGAGGATCACGCCCTCGGCGATGATGTCGCGGGCGCACCACAGGGAGTAGGCGTTGTTCCACTCCTCGGCCTTGTCGTTCTCGACCAGGGTGAGCTTGACGCCGTAGCGGCGCTCCAGGTCGGCCTTGCGCTCGTGGACGGCTTCCTTGCGGTAGCCGACGACGATCGCGGCGTCGGTGAGGCCGACCTCGGCGAAGTTGGCGAGGGTGAGGTCGAGGACGGTTCTGGAGTCCGCCGACCCGGGTGCGACGACCGGCACCAGGGCCTTGGGCAGGGTGTCGGTGTAGGGGCGCAGACGCCGTCCGGCGCCGGCGGCCAGCACGAGACCGATCATGCGGGTTCTCCTGTCTCATCGTGTACGGCGGGTGCGGCGGAGGAGATCCAGAAGCGGATGCTCTCCGCCAGCACCAGCAGCGCGAGGGCCCCGGCGAGGGCCGTCAGCGCGAGGGTGAAGTGGTCGGTGCCGGCGAACGCGACGGCGGCGGCGACCACCAGCAGGGTGCGGCCCTCGTGTCCGCCGGCCGCCCGCACCAGGGCGCGCGGGGGCGCGCCGGCGCCGCCGCGCAGCCGGTAGACGGTGTCGTAGTGGTGGTAGGCGACCGCGGCCAGCAGCCCGAAGGCGGCGGGCAGGGCACCGAAGCTGTCGCTGCGGGCGGCGAGGATCAGTACCGCGCCGTACTCCCCCAAGCGGAACAGCGGAGGCAGCAGCCAGTCCAGCGGCCGGGTCAGCGGCGCGGCGGCGGCCCGGCCGGCACACACCGCGTACAGGGCGGCTGCCGCGAGCGCACCCCAGCTGCCGCCGGCCCCGGGGAGCAGAAGTATCCCGAGCAGCGCGACGGTGCCGAGCCCGGCCCACAGCGGGGCGGCCAGGGTGCCGGTGGCGCCGGGCAGCGGCAGGCGGGCGACGGTCTCGGCGAGGGGGCCGTTGTCCGTCAGGCCGGCGAGGGCGCTCGCCGCGCGCTCGCCACCGGTGGTCCTGCGGCGGGAGCGCAGCAGGCGGCCCGCCGTGGTGTAGCAGGCGGCGAAGCCACCGGCGGCCAGCAGGACGATCAGGGTGATGCGCGGGGTGGTGAGGGCGGTGAGGACGGCGATCAGGGCCCAGCGTTCGCCGATGGGCAGCACGATCATCCGGCGGGCCCACACCGTCCAGCCGATGGAGTCGAGCCGGCCGGACAGTGCGGCGGCGGGGCTGGCGGGGGTGCCGGAACCGCCGCCGGTGGCGGCGGTGTTGGCCTCGTTGAAGGAGAAGTCGACGATGTGGCGGCAGGTCTGGAGGATCATGGCGCCCAGCGCGAGCGCCCACACGTCGTCGCCGCCGCGCGCCGCGCCGAGGGCGAGCCCGGCGTAGTAGGCGTACTCCTTGGCGCGGTCGAAGGTGGCGTCCAGCCAGGCGCCGAGGGTGGAGTACTTGAGGGCGTAGCGGGCGAGCTGGCCGTCGGCGCAGTCCAGGACGAAGGAGAACAGCAGCAGCGCGCCGGCGGCGACGAAGCCCCCACGGGTGCCGGTGGCGGCGCAGCCGGCCGCGATGAGCGCGGTGAGCAGCGAGGCGGTGGTGACCTGGTTGGGGGTCAGTCCGCGCCGGGCGCACCAGCGGGCCAGGTAGCGGGAGTAGGGGCTGATGAAGTGGGTGGTGAAGAAGCCGTCGCGGGACTTGACGGCGGAGCGCAGCCGGACCGCTTCCTCGTCGGTGCCGGCGATGGCGGCGGCGGCCGTGGCGCGTTCGGTGTCGGTGCGGGGCACGGCGGCGGTGAGGGTGCCGAGTTCGGGGCGGTGCACGGGGCAGCCGGCCTCGGTGAGCCGCTCGGCGAGGGTGTCGACGAGGACGTCCGGGTCCTGGTGGGTGGTGGTGGAGCCGGTGGCGGCGGGCACCTGGGCGGCCGTACGCTCGACGGCGGCGCTCAGCGCGCCGCGGGCGGGTCCGGTGACGGTGAGCGCGCCGGGGACGGCGGCGGCGGCGAAGCGCGGGTCGGTGAGGGCGAGGCGCAGGCTGTGCCGGTGTCCGGCGAAGCGCGGGTCGACCAGGGCGACGCGTTCACCGGGTGGCAGGTCGGCGAGGGCGGTGCCGAGCGCGGTGGTGCTGTCGGCCACCGTGACGGTGAATCCCAGCGCGGTCAGGTCGGCTCCGAGCACAGACCCGGGAACGGGCGGACCGGTGAGGATCGCGGTCGACAGCTGAACTCACTCCTTGAGGGGGCAGAACCCGCTTGTGTACGGGCTGCACGAGGGCTGAGATTATCCGATCGCCATCGTGCGGCAAGCATGGCGTCGTGGCCAGGAAACCCCGAGTTCATCCAGGAGGCAAAACCGGCGCCGGTGATGACATTACGCGACGGTGCGGCTACGGTGCGCGCGGCGGGTGGCGGGCCGGATAGGCTGACGATCATGACCTGGCTGATCACCGGCGGGGCCGGTTACATCGGGGCGCATGTGGTGCACGCCATGACGGCGGCGGGCGAGCGGGTGGTGGTGCTTGACGACTTCTCCACCGGCCAGGACGACCGGCTGCCCAAGGGGGTGCCGGTGGGCCGGGGTTCGGTGCTCGACCGGCCGCTGCTGGAGCGGGTGCTGGCCGATTACGGGGTCACCGGGGTGGTGCATCTGGCGGCGCGCAAGCAGCCCGGGGAGTCGGTGGAGCAGCCGCTGGGGTACTACCGCGACAACGTGTACGGGCTGACGGTGCTGCTGGAGGCGGTGGCGGCGGCCGGGGTGGGGCGGTTCGTCTTCTCGTCCTCGGCGGCGGTGTACGGCACCCCGGAGGTGGAGCTGGTGACGGAGGACACTCCGTGTGTGCCGGTGAATCCGTACGGGGAGACGAAGCTGGCCGGTGAGTGGCTGGTGCGGGCGGCGGGGCGGGCGCACGGCATCGCGACGGCCAATCTGCGGTACTTCAATGTGGCGGGGGCGCGGGAGCCGGCGCTGGCGGACACCGGGGAGTTCAACATCATCCCGATGTTCTTCGGTCGGCTGACGCGCGGTGAGGCCCCGTTGATCTTCGGTGACGACTATCCGACGCCGGACGGTACGGGGGTGCGGGACTACGTCCATGTCGCGGATCTGGCGGACGCGCATCTGGCGGCGGCCCGGGCGCTGTCCGAGCCGGGCCGGGATCTGACGGTGAACATCGGTACCGGGGTGGGGGCGTCGGTGCGGGAGATCGCCGATCTGGTCGCCGGGGTCACGGGGTTGACGAAGCCGGCGCCGAAGGTGGTGGCGCGGCGGCCGGGCGATCCGGCGAAGGTGGTGGCGTCGGTGGCGCGGGCGCGTGAGCTGCTGGGATTCACCGCCTCGTACACGCTGCCTCAGATGGTGTCCTCGGCCTGGGACGGCTGGCGCTTCCACCATCCGAACACGTAGCAGTCGGTCAGGGAAATCCGCAGGTCAGAGCACATGACAACGGTGTTCACCGTCGCGTTGCACATACCCCCCTCCCGTAGTTCACTGGGCGCTTGGAACGCTTGCTGAGCGGCGGCCCGCCGGGCTGCCACGGGATGTGCGGAGGGTCGGTTCATGGGTGCGGGACACAGTCACGGGGGATCGTCCGGTCACGGGCACGGCCATGGCACGGCCGGCGCCGCGTACCGGGGGCGGCTGCGGATCGCGCTGCTGATCGCGGTGGTACTGCTGATCGCCGAGCTGATCGGCGCCTGGCTGACCAATTCGCTGGCGCTGCTGGCGGACGCGGGGCATGTGGCCACCGACGCGGTGGGCATCGGGCTGGCGCTGCTGGCGATCCATGTGGCGAACCGGCCCACCAGTGAGCGCCGTACCTTCGGGCTGGCCCGGGTGGAGATCCTGGCGGCGCTGGTCAACTGCGTACTGCTGCTGGGGGTGGGCGGCTACATCCTGTACGAGGCCGTCGATCGGCTGCGGGAGCCGGCCGAGGTGCCGGGCGGGCTGACGATCGTCTTCGGTGTGACGGGGCTGCTGCTGAATCTGCTGTCGCTGTCGCTGCTGATGCGCGGGCAGCGGGAGTCGCTGAATGTGCGCGGCGCGTTCCTGGAGGTGCTGGCGGACACCCTGGGCTCGGTGGCGGTGGTGGTGGCGGCGCTGGTGATCCTGACCACCGGCTGGCAGCGGGCGGACACGGTCGCCTCGCTGGCCATCGCGCTGATGATCGTGCCCAGGACCGTGAAGCTGGCCCGGGAGGCGCTGGAGGTGCTGCTGGAGGCGGCGCCGAAGGATGTGGACATCGCGGCGGTGCGGCGGCACATCATGGATCTGCCGGGGGTGACGGATCTGCATGATCTTCATGTGTGGACCATCACATCGGGCATGCCGGTGCTGTCGGCGCATGTGGTGGTGACCCAGGAGACGCTGGACGCGGTGGGGCACGAGCGGATGCTGCACGAGTTGCAGGGGTGTCTGGGTGAGCACTTCGACGTGGAGCACTGCACGTTCCAGCTGGAACCGCACGGGCATGCGGCTCATGAGCCCCGGCTGTGCCACTGAGTCAAGGGGGCGTCGCGGCCCGGGATAACCTCGCAGGAAGTACGCGATAAGCCCGAGAAGGTGGCCATGCCCGACAGCAAGGACGTAAGTGTGGATCCGATCATGCTGGAGCTGGTCGACGAGGCGGGCCGGACGATCGGCACGGCGGAGAAGGTCGCCGCCCATCAGGCGCCGGGGCAGTTGCACCGGGCGTTCTCGGTGTTCCTCTTCGATCCGGCGGGGCGGCTGCTGCTCCAGCGCCGGGCGCTGGAGAAGTACCACTCCCCCGGTGTGTGGTCCAACACCTGCTGCGGGCATCCGCTGCCGGGGGAGCCCCCGTTCGTGGCGGCGGCGCGGCGTACGGCGGAGGAGCTGGGGGTGACTCCGGTGCTGCTGCGGGAGGCGGGCACGGTGCGCTACAACCATCCGGATCCGCTGTCGGGTCTGGTGGAGCAGGAGTTCAATCATCTGTTCGCCGGGGTGCTGGAGCAGGAGGTGCGGCCCGATCCGGCGGAGGTGGCGCAGACCGCGCTGGTGACGCCGCGGGAGTTGGCGGAGCGGCATGAGCGGGTGCCGTTCTCGGCGTGGTTCATGACGGTGCTGGACGCGGCGCGTCCGGCGATCCGGGCGGTGACGGGGCCGGCCGCCGGCTGGTGAGGCGGTGAGCCTTACGGGTCGCCCCGGACCGTCGCTCAGTACTGGTCGCAGGGCAGCTCGGCCCAGATGATCTTTCCGCCGGCGGCGGTGGCGTCCACGCCGCAGGTGCCGCCGGTCTCCTGCGCGATGATCTTCACCAGCAGCAGTCCGCGACCGCTGGTGTGCTCGGCTCTGGCCTCCAGGGCCTTGGGCCGGTACGGATGTCCGTCCTCGACGGCGAGCCGTACCCGGCCGGGGGTGAGGGTGATCTCGACGCCGATCTGCGGGGTGAGCAGGGCGGCGTGCCGTACCGCGTTGGTGACCAGTTCGGACACGATGAGCAGCAGTGAGCCCATCCGGTCGGCGCTCACCGGGGTCTGCCGGCGGTGCAGGAGGTCGCGCACCGCGTGCCGGATCAGGGGTACGGAGGCGTCCACCGGGGCGGCGGTGAGGCGCCAGGTGCCCGGCTCGCCGGACGCGGCGGGTGCGGTGGGGTGCGGCGCGGCACCCGATCGGCTGTCCATCCTTCTGAGTGTTGGCATGTGCCAGCGCGGCATGACCGAATGATCGCAATTCATAAGATCTCCAGCGCCATTTGACTGCTTCTCTTCAGCTGAGATTGCTTTACGACAAAACCCGGCCATCACTCGACCGGCCGGGCGCATCGTTGTGCAAAGACCCCAATGAAATACCCCAAAGCACCATCAAAGCGACCAAGACCGCTTGCCGTCACTATTTCGGCGACTGTTCGACGGTCAAGGAGGGCAAGGTCCCCGCGACCCATTCCCCCTGGCTTTTGGAGGGCTGCTTTCATGGCTCTGCCGCAAGGCCCCCTGGAGCACCGTTATCGGGGAGAACACCCCGTACGGACCCTCGCGTATCTCTTCCGCGACGACCGGGCCCGGCTGCTGGTCGCCGTGCTCGCGTTCGGCGTCAAGCACTCTCCGGTCTGGCTGCTGCCGCTGGTCACCGCGAACATCATCGACATCGTGGTGGAGCAGCGCCCGATCTCCGACCTCGCCTCCAACATCGCCGTCCTGACGGTGGTCCTGGCACTCAACTATCCGATGCACCTGCTCTACATCCGCTGCCTGTACGGCAGCGTCCGCCGCACCGGCACCGGGCTGCGCTCCGCCCTGTGCCGGCGCATGCAGGAGCTGTCCATCGGCTATCACTCCCGGGTCAGCGCCAGCGCGCTCCAGACCAAGGTCATCCGCGATGTGGAGAACATCGAGACCTCCGTCCAGCAGAGCTCCGACAACGGCCTGAACGCCATCATGACGCTGGCCGGCGGCCTCGCCGTGATCGGGCTGCGGGTGCCCGCCGCCCTGCCCGCGTTCTTGATCGTGGTCCCCGCCGCCGCGCTGCTGGTCCAGCGGCTGCGGGCCCGGTTGCGTTCGCACAACGCCCGCTATCGCCGGGAGGTCGAACAACTGTCCTCACGCGTCGGCGAGATGACCTCGCTCATCCCGGTCACCCGCGCCCACGGCCTGGAGCGCACCGCGGTGGCCCGGGTGGACGGCTCGCTGCGCCAGGTGCTGTCCGCCGGACTGCGGCTGGACATGCTCAACGGCCACTTCGGGGCGCTCGCCTGGATCCTGCTGCAAGCACTGGGCATCGGCTGTCTGGCGGGCGCGGCGGTGGTCGCCTACTACGCCTGGCTGCCGATGACCCCCGGGGACGTGGTGATGCTCTCCACGTTCTTCACCACCCTCACCGCCTCCATGACCGTGCTGATGAGCCTGACCCCGATCATCACCAAGGGGCTCGAATCGGTGCGCTCCCTGGGCGAGGTGCTCCAGGCCCCCGACCTGGAGGTCAACGACGGCAAGGAGCGGATCCAGACGGTCGGCGGCCGGATCAGCTTCGAGCGGGTGGGCTTCCGCTACGACACGGAGGGGCAGCCGGCCGTGACCGGCTTCAATCTCTCCGTGCCACCGGGCGAGACCATCGCGTTGGTGGGAGCCTCCGGCGCGGGCAAATCCACCATCCTCAACCTGCTGATCGGCTTCATCCGGCCGGTCTCGGGGCGGATCATGCTGGACGGCCGGGACATGGCCACCCTGGACCTGCGCAGCTACCGGCGGTTCCTGTCGGTGGTGCCGCAGGAGTCGGTGCTCTTCGAGGGCACCATCCGGGAGAACGTCGGCTACGGGCTGGACACGGTGGACGACGAACTGGTGCGCCGGGCCCTGCGGGACGCCAACGCCCTGGAGTTCGTCGAACGGCTCCCCGGCGGCATGGAAACCGTCGTCGGCGAGCGCGGCGCCCGGCTCTCCGGCGGACAGCGCCAGCGCCTGGCCATCGCCAGGGCGCTGATCCGAGATCCGCGCATCCTGGTGCTCGACGAGGCCACCTCCGCCCTGGACACCCGCTCCGAGGCACTCGTGCAGGAGGCCATGAACCGGCTGATGCGCGGCCGTACGGTCTTCGTGGTCGCCCACCGGCTGTCCACCATCCGCCGCGCGGACCGCATCGTGGTGATGGACCAGGGCAAGGTGCTGGAAATCGGCAGCCACGAGGAACTCATGCGCGGCGGGGGGGCGTACGCGCGGCTCCAGAAGAACCAGCTGGGCTGAGCCGGACCGGCCGGGCGGCCGGTGGCCGGGGTGGCGGGTGGACCGCCGCCCCGGCCGCCGCCGCCCGCGCGGCCGGCCGGCGCCCTCCCCCTACAGCGGCTCGCTCTCCACCAGCTCCTCCCCCTCCACCCGCAGCCAGCGGGTGATGCCGATCTCCCGCAGGAACGGCAGATCGTGGCCGGCGACCAGCAGCGCGCCCCGGTAGCCCTCCAGCGCCGCCGTCAGCCGCCGCACGCTCGCCAGGTCCAGATTGTTGGTCGGCTCGTCCAGCAGCAGCAGCTGCGGGGCGGGCTCGGCCAGCAGCAGCGCCGCGAGGGAGGCGCGGAACCGCTCGCCCCCGGAGAGGGTGCCGGCGCTCTGGTCCGCCCGGCCGGCCCGGAACAGAAAGCGCGCCAGCTGGGCGCGGATGTGCTGCCCGTCCGCCTGCGGCGCCAGCCGCCGGGCGTTCTGGTAGACACTCAGCTCCGGATCCAGCACATCAAGGCGCTGCGGCAGATAGCGCAGCGGAACATGCACGACCGCCTCGCCGGCGCGCGGATCCAGCTCCCCGGTGATGGTGCGCAGCAAGGTGGTCTTGCCCGAGCCGTTGCCGCCGGTCAGGGCGATCCGCTCGGGGCCGAGCACCTGGAGGTCGGCCCGGGCGCCGTGCCGGGGCAGCAGTTCGCTCAGGGTCAGCACCCGGCGGCGGGCGGGCACCTCGGTGGCCGGCAGCTCGACCCGGATCTCCGTGTCCTCCCGGACGGCGGCCTCGGCCTCCGCCAGCCGCTCCCTGGCCCCGGCCAGCCGGTCCTCGTGCAGGCCGCGGGTACGTGCCGCGGTCTGCTGGGCCTGCCGTTTGCGGCCACCCACCAGGATCTTGGGCAGGCTGCCGCTCTGCCCCGCCCTGCGGCCGGCCGCCGCCCGGCGGGCCAGCTTCTCCTGGGCCTCGATCAGTTCGCGTTTCTGGCGGCGTACATCGGACTCGGCGGCGCGCACCATCCGTTCGGCGGCCTCCTGTTCGACGGCGACCGCCGCCTCGTAGCCGGAGAGGTTGCCGCCGAACCGGATCACCTCGCCGGCCCGCAGGTCGGCGATCTCGTCGACCCGTTCCAGCAGTTCCCGGTCGTGGCTGACCACCACCAGGACCCCGCGCCAGGCGTCGACGGCCGCGTACAGCCGGTGCCGGGCGGCGAGGTCCAGGTTGTTGGTGGGCTCGTCCAGCAGCAGCACGGCGGGGCGGCGCAGCAGCAGTGCGGCCAGCCGCAGCAGGACGCTCTGGCCGCCGGAGAGCTCGCCCACCGTACGGTCCAGGCCGACGTCGGCCAGGCCGAGTTCGTCCAGGACGGCCAGGGTGCGTTCCTCGATGTCCCAGTCGTCGCCGACGGCCGCGAAGTGCTCGGGCGCGGCGTCGCCGGATTCGATGGCGTGCAGGGCGGCACGGGCCGCGGAGATGCCCAGCACCTCGGCGACCGGCAGGCCGGTGTCCAGGGTGAGGTTCTGCGGCAGGTAGCCGATGTCGCCGGCGGCGTGTACGGTGCCGGCCGCCGGTTCGAGTTCGCCGGCGATCAGCTTGAGCAGGGTGGACTTGCCGGAGCCGTTCACGCCGATGAGCCCGGTGCGGCCGGGGCCAAGGGCGAGGTCGAGGCCGTCGAAGACGGTGGTGCCGTCGGGCCAGCCGAACGTCAGCCGGTGGCAGGTGATGTGCGGGGTGGTGGGGGCCATGCCGGTCTCCCGGTGTTCGTGGATGAGCGGGGTTTCACGACTCATCGGGACACCGGGGCCCGGCAGGACCGTCGATGGAGGATCGGGCGAGTGGGTGGCGTGATCTTGGGGGCCGCTCACTTCCGAGGTCGACACGTGACGCGGCGCGCCGTACAGCAGGGTGCTGCCGTACGGGCCGGCGGACTCACGGTGTCCCGGACCTCAGATGCGCAACGGCCTCTCCCATCGCCGACGACAAGGCCACCCCCGAGGGTACGGGGGTCGGCCGGGGCCGGGCAACCGTATTTCCGCCCGGGCGCTGGTCAGCCGTTCTTGCGGGCGGCCTGGCGGGCGAGGCGGGCGGCGAGGCGCTCGTCGAACTTGCGGGCCTCACTGTCCAGCCCGTTCATGAACATGCCCAGCTCCTCCTGGGCCTTCTGCCCCTCGGGGCCGAGCCCGTCCACCTCCATGACCTTCAGGAAGCGCAGCACCGGCTGGAGCACGTCGTCGTGGTGGATGCGCATGTTGTAGATGCCGCCGAGTGCCATCCGGGCGGCGGCGCGCTCGAAGCCGGGGATGCCGTGACCGGGCATCCGGAAGTTGACCACCACGTCGCGGACCGCGCACATGGTGCGGTCGGGGGCCAGCTCGAAGGCGGCGCGCAGCAGATTGCGGTAGAAGACCATGTGCAGGTTCTCGTCGGTCGCGATCCGGGACAGCATGCGGTCACAGACGGGGTCGCCCGAGTGGTGTCCGGTGTTGCGGTGCGAGATACGGGTGGCCAGCTCCTGGAAGGCCACGTAGGAGACCGAGTGGAGCATGGACTCGGGGTGGTCGAACTCGAAGCCCTCGGACATGTGCTGCATCCGGAAGTTCTCCAGCTGCACCGGGTCCACGGCGCGGGTGGTGAGCAGGTAGTCCCGCATCACGATGCCGTGCCGGCCCTCCTCGGCGGTCCAGCGGTGCACCCAGGTGCCCCAGGCGCCGTCGCGGCCGAAGAGCGTGGCTATCTCGTGGTGGTAGCTGGGGAGGTTGTCCTCGGTGAGGAGGTTGACCACCAGGGCGGTGCGGCCCACGTCGGTGACCTTCGACTGGTCGGGCGCCCACGGCTCGCCGCCCAGCGGCCCATCGAAGTTGCGCCCGTCGCTCCAGGGCACGTACTCGTGCGGCATCCAGTCCTTGGCCACCGCGAGATGGCGGTTGAGCTCCTTCTCGACGACTTCCTCCAGGGCGAAGAGCAGCCGGGCGTCGGTCCACGTGTCCTTGACGGAGATGTGGTCGGGGCTCAGTGTCACGGGGGCTCCAGAGCGACGGGATCACGGGTGTACCTACGAGACCGTAGGTTACGGCACCGTAAGTTATTTTCCTTCCTCGTGACAAGCTCGGTGACCATCCGTTCATATGTGGTGACTTATTGACGTATGACAGAGGGCGAGGGCCCGGGAAACGCTCCCGGGCCCTCGCCCTCGATGGTGGTACGCCGGTGGATCCGGCCGTGGTCAGCGGCCCCGGCCGCCCCGGTTGCCGCCCTGCTTCCCGCCGCCGAGCAGCCCGGCGCGGCGCAGCGCGTCGGCCATGGCGCCGCCCGCCGGCGGCTGGGCGGACCCGCCGCCCCGGCCGTCCCTGTCCCGGCCGTCCCGGCCGTCCCGGCCGCCGCGCCGCTGCTGCTCGCCCTGGCCGCCGCGCCGGTCGCGCTGGCGCGGGGCGCCGCCCCCCTCCCGCTCGGCCCGGCCGCCGCCGCCCGCCGGCCGCTCCTCGTCCAGCCGCAGGGTCAGCGAGATCCGCTGCCGCTTCACATCCACGTCGAGCACCTTGACCCGGACGATGTCGCCCGGCTTGACCACCTCGCGCGGATCGGAGACGAACTTGGCGGACATCGCGGAGACATGCACCAGGCCGTCCTGGTGCACCCCGACGTCGACGAAGGCGCCGAAGGCGGCGACATTGGAGACCACCCCCTCCAGGACCATGCCGGGCTCCAGGTCGCCGATCTTCTCCACGCCCTCCTTGAAACGGGCGGCCCTGAACTCGGGGCGCGGGTCGCGGCCCGGCTTCTCCAGCTCACCGATGATGTCGGTGACGGTGGGCAGTCCGAAGGTGTCGTCCACATAGTCGGCGGGCTTCAGCGCGCGCAGCGCGGCCCCGTCCCCGATCAGCGCGGTGACCTCCTTGCCGCTCTCGCGGACGATGCGCCGCACCACCGGGTACGCCTCGGGGTGCACCGCCGAGGCGTCCAGCGGGTCCTCGCCGTCCCGGATCCGCAGGAAGCCCGCGCACTGCTCGAACGCCTTGGGACCCAGCCGGGAGACGTCCTTGAGCGCCCGGCGGCTGTGGAAGGGCCCGTTGGTGTCGCGGTGCGCGACGATCAGCTTGGCGAGGGTGCCGGAGATGCCGGAGACCCGGGACAGCAGTGGTACGGAGGCGGTGTTGACGTCGACACCGACGCCGTTCACGCAGTCCTCGACCACCGCGTCCAGCGAGCGGGAGAGCTTCACCTCGGACAGGTCGTGCTGGTACTGGCCCACCCCGATGGAGCGCGGGTCGATCTTCACCAGCTCGGCGAGCGGGTCCTGGAGCCGCCGGGCGATGGAGACGGCGCCGCGCAGCGACACGTCCAGCTCCGGCAGTTCCTCGCCGGCGTAGGCGGAGGCGGAGTAGACGGAGGCGCCGGCCTCGGAGACCACCATCTTGGTGACCTTGGCCGGGGCGAGGGCGGCGATGAGTTCGCCGGCCAGCTTGTCGGTCTCGCGCGAGGCGGTGCCGTTGCCGATCGCGATGAGTTCCACGCCGTGTTCGGTGACCAGGGTGCCCAGCCGGGCCAGCGCCTCGGTCCAGTTGCGGCGCGGGGCGTGCGGGTAGATCGTGTCGGTGGCCGCGACCTTGCCGGTGGCGTCGACCACGGCGACCTTCACGCCGGTGCGCAGCCCCGGGTCCAGACCCATGGTGGCGCGGGTGCCGGCCGGGGCGGCGAGCAGCAGGTCACGCAGGTTGGCGGCGAAGACGTCGACGGCCTCGTCCTCGGCGGCGGTACGCAGCCGGGTGCGCAGGTCGATGCCGAGGTGGACGAGGATGCGGGTGCGCCAGGACCAGCGGACGGTCTCGGCGAGCCAGGCGTCGGCCGGGCGGCCCCGGTCGCTGATGCCGAACCGGTGGGCGATGGCCCGCTCGTACGCGCTGGGCCCGTCCTGCGGTGCGGCGGCACCGGCGGGCTCGGGGTCCAGGGTGAGATCGAGGATCTCCTCCTTCTCGCCGCGCAGCATGGCCAGCACCCGGTGCGAGGGCAGCTTGGTGAAGGGTTCGGCGAAGTCGAAGTAGTCGGCGAACTTGGCGCCGGCCTCCTCCTTGCCCTCGCGGACCTTGGCCGCCACCCGGCCGGTGGTCCACATCTTCTCGCGCAGTTCGCCCAGCAGGTCGGCGTCCTCGCCGAAGCGTTCGGTGAGGATGGCGCGGGCGCCGGTGAGCGCGGCGGCCTCGTCGGGGACGCCCTTGGCCTCGTCGGTGAACGCGGCGGCGGCCGTGGCCGGATCGGTGGTGGGGTCGGCCAGCAGCGCGTCGGCCAGCGGCTCCAGACCGGCCTCGCGGGCGATCTGTGCCTTGGTGCGGCGTTTGGGCTTGTAGGGCAGGTAGATGTCTTCGAGTCTGGCCTTGGTCTCGGCGGCGTTGATCCGCGCTTCCAGGGCGTCATCGAGCTTGCCCTGGCCGCGGATGGACTCCAGGATCGCCGCGCGGCGCTCCTCCAGCTCGCGCAGATAGCGCAGCCGTTCCTCCAGGGCGCGCAGCTGGGCGTCGTCCAGCATGCCGGTGGCTTCCTTGCGGTAGCGGGCGATGAACGGCACCGTGGAGCCGCCGTCCAGCAGCCCCACGGCGGACGTCACCTGCCCCTCCCGTACGCCCAGTTCCTCGGCGATCCTGCTCTCGATGGACCTGCCCGGCACGGACTGTGTCACGTCTCACGCTCCGCTTTCCCGGCGCGCTCTGCGCCGCGCTGTGCATTGTGGCAGGCGGCACGGACACTCGGGCCGCCTGCCACGCGCGGGGCGCTGAACCGTTTTACGACACGGCCGCCTCGGGGGTTCTGGTCTCCTCCTCGGGTGCGGCGAGGCGCTGTTGCAGTCTCTCGCCCTCGATGTCGACGTCCGGCAGGGCCCGCTCCAGCCAGGAGGGCAGCCACCAGGCGGAGGTGCCGAGCAGGCCGAGGACGGCGGGCACGATGGTCATCCGGACCACGAAGGCGTCGAAGAAGACGGCGATGGCCAGGCCGAGTCCGATCATCTTGACCATGGGTTCGCTGGAGCCGACGAAGCCGGCGAAGACACTGATCATGATGATGGCGGCGGCGGTGACGACCCGGGCGCCGTGCCGGAATCCGGTGACGACGGCTTCGGTGGCGGGCTGCCCGTGGACGTACGCCTCGCGCATCCGGGTGACGAGGAACACCTCGTAGTCCATGGCGAGTCCGAAGACCACCCCGATGAGGAAGATCGGCATCAGGCTCATCACCGGGCCGGTCTCGTGCACGCCGAACAGGCCGCCCAGCCAGCCCCACTGGAAGACGGCGACGACCGCGCCGAGGGCGGCCAGGACGGACAGCAGGAAGCCGAGTGCGGCTTTGAGGGGCACCAGCAGGGAGCGGAAGACGAGGATCAGCAGGAGGAAGGCGAGGCCCACGACGAGGGCCAGGTAGGGCAGCAGGGCGTCATTCAGCTTCTGGGAGACGTCGATGCCCATGGCGGTCTGGCCGGTGACCAGCAAGGTGGCGCCGGTGTCGGCGGTGAGTTGGCCGGCGCCGCCCCGGATGGCGGCCACCAGGTCCTCGGTCTCGGTGCTGAGCGGCTTGGAGGCGGGGATCACGGTGAGGATGGCGGTGCTGCCGTCCTCGCTGGGCATCGGCCCGGTGACGACGGCGACGTCGTCGAGGGATTCGATGGTGGCCCTGGCACGTTCGGCGGCGTCGGTGGCGCCGCCGGCGGCGTCCTCGCCGTCGACGACGACCAGCAGGGGGCCGTTGAAGCCGGCGCCGAAGGATTCGGCGAGCAGGTCGTAGGCGCGGCGCTGGGTGGTGTCGGTGGGCTTGGTGCCGTCGTCGGGAAGGCCGAGTTCCATCCTGGCGACGGGCAGGGCGAGGGCGCCCAGGCCGACGACGGCGACCAGCAGGACGGCCAGCGGGCGGCGCAGGACGAAGCGGGCCCAGCGGGTGCCCAGGTTGGGGCGGTCCGCGCCTTCCGCCGCCGGGCCGGCCGGGGCGGCCGGGGCGGCCGGTGCGGCCGGTGCGGCGGACCCGCGGGCCTTCCGGGGCAGTATCCGGTCCCCGGCGAAGCCGAACAGGGCGGGGATCATGGTGAGGGCGATGAGGACGGCGACCACCACCGAACCGGCGGCGGCCAGGCCCATCTTGGTGAGGATGGGGATGTTGACCACGGCGAGCCCGGCGAGCGCGATGATCACGGTGAGCCCGGCGAAGACCACGGCGGAGCCCGCGGTGCCCAGCGCCCGGCCGGCGGCCTCCCGGTGCGGGTGGCCCTCGGCGAGTTCGGCACGGTAGCGCGAGACGATGAACAGGGCGTAGTCGATGCCCACGGCGAGGCCGAGCATCATCGCCAGGATGGGGGTGGTGCCGTCGAGGCCGAGGGTGGCGGTGAGCGCGGTGATGGTGGCGACGGCGACGCCGACCCCGATCAGCGCGGTGAGCAGCGGCAGTCCGGCGGAGACCAGGGAGCCGAGGGTGATGACGAGGACGACGGCGGCCACGGCGACGCCGATGACCTCGGTGATGCCGGTGGCGGGGATCTCCTGGAGGGCGTCGCCGCCGATCTCCACGGTGAGCCCGGCGGCACGGCCGGCGTCGGCGGCGCCCTCCAGCGCCTCGCGGTCGGCGTCGTCCAGTTCCAGGCCCTTGACCAGGTAGGAGACCTGGGCGTAAGCGGTGGTGCCGTCCTGGCTGACGGCCTGCGACGCGTACGGGTCGGCGACGTCGGCGACCTGGTCGGAGCCGGTGCGCAG
Source organism: Streptomyces sp. NTD107 (assembly GCF_059510435.1). Taxonomy (NCBI): domain Bacteria; kingdom Bacillati; phylum Actinomycetota; class Actinomycetes; order Kitasatosporales; family Streptomycetaceae; genus Streptomyces; species Streptomyces sp. NTD107. The sequence continues at coordinate 225,900 of NZ_JCAJZV010000008.1, forward strand.
GTCGGCGACCAGGTCCTGGACGGCGGCCCGGTGGGCGGGGTCGGTGATGAGTTCGCCCTCGGGGGCGCGGATCACGACGCGGGCGGTGGCGCCGTCGGCGCCGGAGCCGGGGTAGCGCTCGTTCAGCAGGTCGAACGCCTGTTGGGCCTCGGTTCCCGGGATGGTGAACTCGGTGGATCCCGGCTCGGAGTTGGCGGCGGCGCCCGCGCCGGCCAGGCCCAGCAGCACCACCCACAGCGCCACGATCCAGCGCCGTCGCACAAAGGAGAAGCGGCCCATTTTATAGAGAAATGTCGCCATGATGCGGGGTCTCCTGATCAAGCATGGGGCGTGATAGGGGTTTTGTGGCGAGCGGTGCCGTCCCGGCGGCCATCGGGGGTGCCGGCCGGGTGGGTGGGGCGGGGACTTGGGGTCGGGTCAGGGGCGGGGGTGGTCCGGTGCGTGCAGCAGGGCGGGCAGCACGACGGATTCCAGGAAGTGCTCCAGGTAGGGGGCGTCCGCGTAGTCGTCCTCGATCAGCGGGCGGGCGAGCAGGGCGCCGAGCACGGCGTGGACGACGTAGCCGAGGGCGGGGTTGTCCGGGTCCACCTCGCCGCGCTCCACCCCGCGGGCGAGTGCCCGGTCGAGCACCGCGCTCTCCGGGCGGATCAGCAGCTCGCGCATGGCCAGGCGCAGGTCCTCGTCGTGCCGGGCGGTGTGGGTGATGGCCTGGAGCAGTTCGGTGTCCTCGTAGGCCGCCACCCCGGCCCGGCGGGTCATCTCGCGCAGGTCGCCGGCCAGGGTGCCGGTGTCGATGTCCTCGATGTCGAACGGTTTGCCGTGGCGCAGCGCGGCGATGACCAGCTGGCCCTTGGTTCCCCACTGGCGGTAGAGGGTGGCCTTGCTGGATTTGGTGCGGGCCGCGATGGCGTCCATGGTCAGCGCGTCGTAGCCGCGCTCCCGCAGCAGTTCGAGCACGGCCTCGTACAGCTCGGCCTCGCGCTCGGGGGTGATCTTGCTGCGGGGTGTCCGACGGGTGGATGCCTCGGTGGTCTGGCCCGTCATCCGGCCCCCAGTCGATCGAAACGGTGTCGTACAGATGAGAGCGTAGGACACGGGCTCATCGAAACGCAAGCGGATCGATACGAGCCCGTTTCCATGTACATTTCAGCGACGTAACATGCCTGCATGGGACTCGACATCACCGCACCGGGACCGCGCGAGAGCCGCAAGCTGCGCACCCGGCAGGAGTTGCTGCGCCGCGGGCTCGAACTGTTCCGGGACCGGGGGTACGCCGCCACCACGATCGGGGACATCGCCCACCGGGCGGGGGTCTCCGAGCGCACGTTCTTCCGCTACTTCGCCAGCAAGGAGGAGCTGGTCCTCCAGCCGCTCCAGGAGATCTCCGAACTCTTCTTCGCCGAGGCGGAACGCCGCCCGCCGCACGAGCCGCCGCTGACCGTGCTGCGCGAGGCCGGCCGGCACGTCATGGAGAGCACGGCCGGCGAGCCGCTGGAAACCATGCTGTCGGCCTTTCGGCTGATCTGCGCCGAGCCGGAACTGCGCGCCGCCCAGCTGGCGCACTCCGCCGCCGGGCACCAGCGGATGGCCGCCGCACTGGCCCGCCGGGAGCGCACCGCCCCCGGGGACCAGCGGCCCGCACTGCTGGTGGGGGCGTATGTGGTGGCGTCGGCGCTGGCCGCCCAGGCGTGGACCCTGCACGGCGACGGCTCACTGGCCGCGCTCCAGCACTCCACCGACGAACACCTGCGGCAGATGCCCGCCGCCCTGGCCGACAGCTGGGCGGGCTGACCGCGCCGACGGAGGCGAACGGGCCGGGTCAGCGGGCGGCGGCGCGGGCCCGGTCGTACCGCTGCTGGCCCTCCCGCACCTGCGGCAGCCGCTCCTCGACCCAGCGGGCGAGCCCCCACACATGGCCGGCCGCCTCCCGCCCCAGCTCGGTGAGCGAATAGTCCACCCGGGGCGGGATCACCGGCTGCGCCGCCCGGTGCACAAAGCCGTCCCGCTCCAGGGTCTGGAGGGTCTGGGCGAGCATCTTCTCGCTGATGCCGGCTATCGCCCGGCGCAGCTCACTGAACCGCAGCGACCCCTCGTCGAGCAGCAGCGCCAGCACCAGGACGCCCCAGCGGCTGGTGACGTGCTCCAGCACCGCGCGAGAGGGGCAGTCGGCGGCGTTCACATTGGGGGGGCAGCTCACATCCATGCCAGTAGCTTACTTCAAAGTGGGTACTTTCCCCAGGTTAGTTCCCTGCTTAGGGTGGGTTCCGGACGAGCAAGAACCCTCCCCAAGGAGTAGCGAGCATGTTGGTAGTCACGGGAGCCACCGGTCAGCTGGGACGGCTGGTCATCGAGGCCCTGCTGGAGTCCGTACCGGCGAACCAGGTCGCGGCGGTGGTGCGCGACGAGGCCAGGGCGGCGGACCTCGCGGCCCGGGGCGTCGAGCTGCGGATCGCCGACTACGACGACCCCGCCGCCCTGCGCGGCGCCTTCGCCGCCGGCGACCGGGTACTGCTGATCTCCGGCAGCGAGGTCGGCCGCCGGATCGCCCAGCACAACGCCGTCATCGACGCCGCCAAGACGGCGGGCGTGGCACTGCTCGCCTACACCGGCGTACTCGGCGGCCCGGCCGCCGACTTCACGCTGGCCGACGAGCACAAGGCCACCGAGGAGGCGATCCTCGCCTCCGGCCTGCCCCACACCTTCCTGCGCAACGGCTGGTACCACGAGAACTACACCGCCCAGCTCGCCCCGGTCATCGAGCACGGCCAGGTGGTGGCCGCCGCCGGCGCCGGACGGGTGTCCTCCGCCGCCCGCGCCGACTACGCCGCCGCCGCCGCTGTCGTGCTGACCGGCGAGGGGCACGAGGGCCGGGCGTACGAGCTGAGCGGCGACACCGCCTGGAGCTTCGCCGAGTACGCGGCCGAGGTCGCCCGCCGGACCGGCAAGGAGATCGGCTACACCGCCGTCACCCCCGAGCAGCAGCTGGCGAACCTGACCGCCGCCGGGCTGCCCGAGCCGTACGCCGCGATCCTGGTGGACGTGGACCTGGCCATCGAGCGCGGACTCCTGGCCGCCACCCCCGGTGACCTGGCCCGCCTCATCGGCCGCCCCACCACGCCGATCGCCGACGCCATCGCGGCGGCCCTCACCCACTGAGCGGTCGATTCCCGGTCAACTGACCGGCAGGCAGTGGCGTAATCCCGCCCCCGGGCATTCGCCACTGCCTTCGCCACTCATTCGAGTGATATGAACTCCACATGTGCGGCTGAATTCCTTGCGGACTGCCGGGAGTCAGGGTCTGTCGGACCGGGGCAGGGTGCGAGATCGTACGCAGCGCACGCGCTCACCGACCCGCCCTGAGCACATGGAGGCATCATGACGCTCACCAGCCGGAGCACCGACGCCGCCCGGCCCCTTTCCTACAGCTGGCTGCTGACGGCCAGACGCTCGGACCTCGCGCACTTCCGGCGACTGGCCAAGCTGGCGATGCGCGAATGGCAGCAGGACGACGCGGTGACCGAGGTGGTGCTGCACGGCGTCACCGAGCTGCTGTCCAACGTGGCCCGCCATGTGCCCGATCCCCGCTGTCGGCTGGAGCTGTCCCTGGAGGACGACGCGGTACGGGTCACCGTGCGGGACAGCTCCGCGACCCTGCCCAGGATCACCCTCCCCGACTGGACCGCCGAGGAGGGCCGGGGACTGTGGCTGCTGCGCGAGATGGCCGACAGCATCGGCTTCGAGCCCACCCCCGACGGCAAACAGGTGTGGGTACGGATCAGCGGCGGCCACTGACCGGCGGGGTCAGTCGCCCTTGCCGCCCTGCTCGCTCGTGTTCTCCTGGTCGCCCTTGCCCAGTTCGGGCCGCTTCTCGCCCTTGACCCGCTTGCGCTCCACCCCCACGCCGCCCCACAGGGCGAAGCCGGTGATCACCACCCGCGGCGCGTCGGGGCTCTCGGCCCGGCTGGTGCTCCGGTCGAAGCCGCCCATGATGCCGAACCCGCGTACCTCCACCTCGACCCCCGGCGGCACGGTGACCGATACGCCGCCCATGATGGTGATGGCCTGGACGGTGACCTCGCGCTCCTCGAAGTCGGCTTCGCGCAGATCGATGTTGCCGCCGCCCATGATGGCCAGGGCCCGGAAGCGGCGCGGCATGGTCCAGGCGCCCCGGCGGACGAAGCCGCCCATGATGGCGACGGCGCCCCGGGTGGTGGCGGGGCGGCCGATCCGCGCGGCCCAGCCGCCGGTGACGGGGGCGGCGGACGCCGGGGCGGGCGGTTGATCCACCCGGCCCGGCAGATCGCGGATGAGCGGCTCCAGTTCGCCACGGGTACGGGCCTCGTACACGGCGGTGAGCCGCTCCTCGAACTCCTCCATGACCAGCCGGCCCTCGGCCAGCCCCTGCCGCAGGATCTCGGCGTACTGCTCCCGTTCGGCGTCGGAGGCGCGGACTTCGGGCAACTCGCTCGTCATGGCGGCAGCTTACTCATCAGGGCTGGTCCGTGGGGCCGGCGCGGGACCCAGGAACCGGAACCGTCCGGCCTGCACCTCGTAGCGGTACCCGGCGGGGCCGGTGCCCGCGTAGTCGCCGGCGGTGTCGAAGGCGAGTGGGCGGGCGACCCCGTTGTAGGTCAGGGCGCGCAGCCGGGTCAGCAGGCCGGACCGGCTCAGGCTCTCGCCCTCCTCGACGGTGCGCTGCATGGCGGTGACCACCATCCGGGCGGCGTCGTAGCCCTCGGCGGCGTACGGTTCGGGGTCCTGGCCGAACCGGCGCCGGTGTACGGGGGCGAAGCCGCCGGTACGGGCGTCGGTGGCCGGGTCGGTGTAGCCGGCCACGAACTGCCAGCCCTCGGCGGCTTCTCCGGCGTCGGCGAGGAAGAGCGGGTCCATGGCGGCCTCGGTGCCGAGCGCGGTGCCGGACCAGCCGGCGGCGCGCAGGGCCAGGGCGAGCCGGGCGGCGCCGTCCGGGTAGCCGCCGTAGACGATGGCGTCGACGCCGTGCTCCAGCAGTTCGGCGGCGACGGGCGCGAAGTCCTCGGTGCCGGCGGGCAGCACCTTGGGCACGAGTGCGGTACGGGTACGGTCCACGGCGCCGCTGACGGCGCGGGTGGTGAGCCAGCTGTCGGCGTCGGCGGTGCGGTCGTCGATGAGGCCGATCCGGGTGGGCGGGGTGTCCGCCAGGTCCAGGCAGCCGGGGATGGTGAGGGCGGTGAGGGCGGTGCCGGGGCGGCCGTGCAGGAGGACGGGGTAGTCGGCCCGGTGGCTGAGGCTGCCGACGGAGAGGGTGAGCACCGGCAGCCCCGCGTCCTGGTAGACCCGGGCGGCGGTGTCGGCCACGGCGTCGCCGGTGGGGCCGATGACGGCGAGCACGGCGGGGTCGGCGGCCAGTTCGGCGGCGGCGCGGGCGGCGCTGGGCGGGTCGCCGACGTCGTCGTGGAGGGCGAGGGCCAGCTGGAAGGGGAGGTTGCCGTGCTCGTTCAGCTCCTCGACGGCCATGGTGATGCCGTTGTGCTGGCCCCGGCCGTAGCGGGCCTGCGAGCCGGACAGGTCGACGTGCAGGCCGATCGTCCAGCGCAGGCCCGCCGGGTCCGCGGCGGCGGGGGCGGCGCCGGCGCGCCGCAGCAGCCAGGCCCCGAGGCCGGCGGACCCGGCGAGCAGCAGGCCGCCCCCGGCGAGCGCGAGTAACCGCCGCCGTGAGGTGGCGGCCGGTCCCCGCGCGGGCGCGTCCGCCTCGGCATCACCCGTGGGGCCGTCCGGCGACGGCGCCGCGTCGTGGTGGTGGGGCGGGCCGGGTGGATGCTGCCGGCGGTGCTGGGCAGCGCGGGTCGCCACGTCGGTGGCCAGCGGGCCCGGGAGCCAGTTGCCGGACGCTCCTTCGCCCCGTTCCTCGCCGAGTTCTTCGCTCAGTTCGCGCGCCGTGGGGCGCAGCACCGGGTCCTCGTCCAGGCATGCCTGGACGACCTCAAGCAGGCTGCGCGGCACATCCGCCAGGTCGGCCGGGTCGTACGGTTCCCGGCCGGTCGCCGCGTACACCAGGAGCCGGCCCAGCGCATGGACATCGGCTGCCTCGCCGCCCGGGCGGCCGGCCGCCGGCCCCGCCGTGTCGGTGAGCCGGGGGCCGTCCGCCGCCAGCAGGACATTGCCCGGGTGCAGCGCACCGTGGGTGTGGCCGGCCGTGTGCAGCGCGTCCAGGGCCGCGGCCAGCATGCCGCCGAGCGCCCGTACCGTCTCCTTGGGCAGCGGCCCGTGCGCCGCGACCGCCTCCGTCAGGTCGGGTCCCGGCTCGTAGGCGTACGCCAGCCAGGTGCCGTCCTGATCCGTTCCGCCGCCCACCATCCGTACCAGGGCGGGATGATGGACCTGCCGGTCCGGGCGGCCGGTCCGCCGGTGCCGGTGGTGCCGGTGGTGCAGCACTTTGAGGGCCAGTGGCGTGCCGCCGACCGAGCGGGCCAGATAGACCAGGCCCGTGCTGCCTTCGCCGAGCCGCCCCAGCAGGCGGTTGCCGCCGATGCGCGGCGGGTCGGACGGTTGAAGCGGCTCCATCGGCCGCGGCCCCTTTCGATGTGTGCGCCCTCAGCGCAGCGCGCTCTCCACCCTGGCCAGCATGAGTTCCTGGGCGTCCGTCACGATCCGTTCGACGGCGGCCTCGTCGTACCCCTGGGTGCCCTTGACGGCGAGCGCCACGGTGACCGGGCCGCGCCGGGTGACGACCCACAGGTAGGGGTACGGGCCGCCGTACCGGTCGCTGATGAACTCCCCGCCCTCGTGGATCAGATCGTCGGCGCGCAGCCGGCTGTGTGCCCCGTCCCGCTCCACGGTGGAGAGCAGTCCGGTGACGCGCTCGTCGGATCGCAGTTGCTGTCCCGGGCAGCGCAGCACCTCTTCGAGGATGCCGGCCATCCGGGCGTCGGCGGCGGTGACCGAGTCGTGGACGGTGACCGAGGACATCACCTGGAGCGGCCCGGCGCCGGTGCGCTCGGCGGGCAGTTCACTGTTGCGGGTGAGGTTGGCCAGGACGTGCTCGGGCAGCGGCTCGCGGGTCCATACGCAGTTCTCGCCGAGTACCGCCCAGGTGGCCGGGTCCGCTTCGTAGGGGTCCTGCGGCCGGTAGCCGGGCCCGTAGTCGTCCGGGTCGGCGGTGATGGCGCGGGCCAGTGCCAGGGCGGCATCGGGCCCGGTGGGGAGGCGGGCCGGGTCGGGTTCCCAGCCGGCGGGTTCCTCGATGACCGTGGTGGGGACGGTGGGCGGGGTGGGCGCCGGGCCCGTACCGCCGTCCTTCTCGCCCGGGCCGCAGCCGGCCAGCAGTGGGGCGATGACCGCCACCAGTGCCACGGCACACGGTGCCGTCCCGCGGTGCTGCCGCAATCCCTCGCCCTCCCACACTCCGCCGATCGGGGCGGCATCACCCTAGCGTTTCCGGGCGGCGACCGGGAGTGGCCAGGAGGGACGAGCGGCGGCACACTGTCGCCATGGAGACCACACTGCGTGCCGAGTACGCGCTGCGGACGGTGTATCTGGACACGGCGAGCCACGGGGTGCTGCCGGCCCGTACGGTGCGGGCGCTGGAGGCGGCCGTCGCCGAGATGGCGGACGGCAGGACCGATCAGGCGGCCGGCTTCGAGCTGGTGGAGGAGGCCCGGCGGGCGTACGGGCGGATCGCGGGGATCGATCCGGGGCGGGTGGCGGTGGGGGCGAGTGTGGCCGGTCATGTCGGCACGGTGGCCAGGTCGTTGCCGGCCGGGGCCGAAGTGCTGTGTGCGGAGGATGAGTTCTCCTCGCTGGTCAACCCGTTCCATGCCCGCCGTGAGCTGACGGTGCGTGAGGTGCCGCTGGAGAAGCTGGCGGAGGCGGTGACGGCCGGTACGGCGCTGGTGGCGGTGAGCGCGGCGCAGTCGATCGACGGGCGGGTGGTGGATCTGCGGGCGGTGCGGGAGGCGGCGCGGGGGTACGGGGCGCGGGTGCTGGTGGACGGCACGCAGGCGGTGGGGTGGCTGCCGCTGTCGGCGGCGGACTTCGATTACACGGTGTGCGATACGTACAAGTGGCTGCTGGGGCCGCGCGGGGTGAGTTTCCTGACGATGCCGGTGGACGGGGGCGGCCTGGTGCCGGCCGGTCCCGGCTGGCTGACGGCGCGGGATCCGTGGGCGACGTGCTACGGGCGGGTGCGGGACCCGGCCGCCGACGCGCGGCGGTTCGACGACAGTTGCCCGCTGCTGCCGGGGATCGGGACGGCCGCCTCGCTGTCGCTGGTGGAGGAGGTGGGGACGGCGGCGATCGCGGCCCACGACCGGGGGCTGGCGCGGCGGTTCCGTACCGGGCTGGCCGCTCTGGGGTACGAGCCGGTGCCGGGTGACGCGCCGATCGTGTCGGTGCCGGGCCTTGAGGAGGTGGCGCGGGGGCTGGCCGAGCGGGGCATCCGGGTCTCGGCGCGGGGCGGCCATCTGCGGGCGTCGTTCCATCTGTACAACACCGAGGCCGATGTGGACCGGTTGCTGGACGCCCTGTCGGCGCATCGCTGAGCGGCGCGGCGGCACTCCGATGGACGGCGGGCGGACCGTCCTGGCCGGATGCGCGACCCGCGCAACGGGAGCCCGTACCGGTAGTGGTGTCCCGTCAGCCGCCGACCGCGGCCCTCAGGGCTGCCCGGCACAGCTGGTCGGCCGCCCTGGTGGTTTCGGGGAGGCGGTAGCGGCGGGCCAGCGACAGCACGTGGGCGCAGGCGGTGGGCAGGGTGACGCGGTGGCCGGTGGAGACGAAGACGGGTTTGACGCCGGGCTGGGTGCGCAGCGCGCGGCCGACCTCTTCGCCGTCGTCGTCCAGCAGAGGTGCGGAGGCTCCGCGTTCGGGGGCGGGCGGGTCGTGGTGGAAGGTGAAGGGGTTCTTGGCGACGCCGATGGACGGCAGGCCGGTGAGCACCCCCAGGTGGGCGGCGAGGCCGAAACGGCGGGGGTGGGCGGTGCCGTAGCCGTCGCACACCACCAGGTCGGGCGGGTGCCGCAGCCGGTCCAGGGCGTCGAGGACGGCGGGCAGTTCGCGGTAGGCGAGCAGTCCGGGGCGGTAGGGGAAGGCGACCGGTCCGGTGGCGGTGGCGCTCTCGCGGATCTCCAGGGTTTCCGCGTCGAGGGTGACGGCCGCGGCGGCGACGATGCCTCGGTCGTCGTCGTACGCCACATCCACCCCGGCGACCGTGCCGGGCGCGCCGGGGGCGGGTCCGGTGTCCTCGGGGCTGACCTGCTCGCGCAGCGTCAGCTGGCGGGCGATCGCCTCGGTCTCGGTGGCCGGGGTGGTGTGGTGGAGGTGCACGGTGGCCGCTGTCGCCGGGTCAGCCGAGGTCGACGCTGGGGTAGAGCGGGTGCTTGGCGAGCAGATCGGCGGACCGCTCGCGCACCTGCTCGGCGATCCCGTCGCCCAGGGTGTAGGCGGCCTTGGAGGGCTTGCCGTTCTTGGCGGTGCCGGGGGTGGTGGCGGCCAGCACGGTGTGGATCAGCTCGGCGACCTCGTCCATGCCGGCGGTGTCCACGCCACGGGTGGTGAGGGCGGGGGTGCCGACCCGGATGCCGGAGGTGTACCAGGCGCCGTTGGGGTCGCGCGGGATGGCGTTGCGGTTGGTGACGATGCCGGCGTCCAGCAGGGCGGCCTCGGCCTGACGGCCGGTCAGTCCGTAGCCGGAGACGTCGATGAGCGCCAGGTGGTTGTCGGTGCCGCCGGTGACCAGGGCACCGCCGCGCCGCAGCAGGCCCTCGGCGAGGGCATCGGCGTTGTCGACGACGCGCTGGGCGTAGTCGCGGAATTCGGGCTGCCGGGCCTCGGCGAGGGCGACGGCCTTGGCGGCCATGACGTGCGGCAGCGGACCGCCCAGGACCATGGGGCAGCCGCGGTCGACCTGGTCGGCGAGGGAGTCGTCGCACAGCACCATGCCGCCGCGCGGGCCGCGCAGCGACTTGTGGGTGGTGGTGGTGACGATCTGGGCGTGCGGCACCGGGTCGAAGTCGCCGGTGAGGACCTTGCCGGCGACGAGCCCGGCGAAGTGTGCCATGTCGACCATGAGGGTGGCGCCGACCTCGTCGGCGATCTCGCGCATGGTGGCGAAGTTGACCAGCCGGGGGTAGGCGGAGTAGCCGGCGATGAGGATGAGCGGGCGGAAGGCGCGGGCGGCCTCCCGTACGGCGGCGTAGTCGAGCAGGCCGGTCTCGGGGTCGGTGCCGTAGCTGCGCTGTTCGAACATCTTGCCGGAGATGTTGGGGCGGAAGCCGTGGGTGAGGTGGCCGCCGGCGTCCAGGGACATGCCGAGCATCCGCTGGTTGCCCAGTTCCTGGCGCAGGGCGGCCCAGTCGGCCTCGCTGAGGTCGTTGACCTGCCGGGCGCGGGCGCGCTCCAGGGCGGGGGCCTCGACGCGGGCGGCGAGGACGGCCCAGAAGGCGACGAGGTTGGCGTCGATGCCGGAGTGCGGCTGGACGTAGGCGTGGCGGGCGCCGAAGAGTTCGCGGGCGTGTTCGGCGGCGATGGACTCGACGGTGTCGACGTTCTTGCAGCCGGCATAGAAGCGGCGGCCGATGGTGCCCTCGGCGTACTTGTCGCTGAACCAGTTGCCCATGGCGAGCAGGGTGGCCGGCGAGGCGTAGTTCTCGGAGGCGATGAGCTTGAGCGAGGAGCGCTGGTCCTCGATCTCGGCTCCGATGGCGTCGGCGATGCGGGGCTCGACGCCGCGCACCACGTCGATGGCGGTGCGGAAGGCGGTGGATTCGGTGCTGGGCTGTGCGGTCATGCGGGGCCTCCTGGACGGATGTCGCGATGGCCCAGGCGCACGGCTCCCGATATCGCGCGACGGCGAAGGCCGCTCCCCGATGGTTGGTCCATCCCGACGCGCCAGTCACGGCCCGCGACGAGCCTAGCACTCGCGGATCGGGGCGGGCTGGGGCACGGTGGTAGGGGGGATCGTGCCCGCTGCGCCCCAGGGAGACGGTTATGTCGGATCACACTTACCGGGTGACGGAGATCGTGGGTTCGTCGCCCGAGGGCCTGGACGCGGCGATCCGCAATGGGATCGGCCGCGCGTCCAGGACCTTGCGCCATCTGGACTGGTTCGAGGTGACCCAGGTGCGCGGTCATATCGTCGATGGCGTTATCGAGCACTATCAGGTCGGTCTGAAGGTGGGCTTCCGGATGGATGAGTCCGATACGGACGCGGCCGGCTGAGGCCGCCGCTGGGGCCGGTCAGCCGCTCACAGGTGGCCCGGGGCACCGCCGTCCGTCTGCGCGCGGCCGGCGGCGAGCGCGCCGGAGAGCAGGTCGCCCTCCAGGAGGGTGGCGTCGGTGAGCCGGGCGACGGAGGCGTGCGCGTTCAGTACGGCCTTGGTGGTGCGCAGGGCACCACCGGGTCTGCGCAGCAGGGGGCGGATCCAGGCGTCGATGACGCCGTCGAGTTCCGCCTCGGGGGCGACCTTGTGCAGGACGGACAGTTCGCGGGCGGTGGCGGCGTCGAAGCTTTCGCCGGTGAGGATGAGTTCCCGGGTTCTGGCGGCGCCGGATTCGTGGAGCATGCGGGGCAGCGCGCCGCCCCAGGCCACGGGCAGTCCGACGGCGAGTTCGGGGAGCCGGAAGCGGGCGGTGTCGGCGCCGGCCCGCAGGTCACAGAAGACGGCGAGCGCGACGCCCGCGCCGATGACGCGGCCGTGGAGCCGGGCGATGGTGATGGCACTGGTGGTGGCGAGGGAGTCGCACACTCGGCGGGCCTTGCCACTGAGGGCGCGCATTCCGGAGCCGGTGGGGTCCTGGGCCATCAGCCGGTCGAATTCGGTGCGATCGGCGCCGACGCAGAAGTCGTCGCCGGCGGCGGAGAGCGTGAGGACCCGGACCTCGGGGTGGTCGTGTGTGAACTCCAGGACCGACAGCAGTTCGTCGAGCACCTCTTCGGTCACGAGGTTGCCGTTCTCGGGGGTGTTGAGGCTGACGCTCACCACCGACCCATCGCGCTTGACCAGCAGGCTGGTGAATTCACTGGACATGGGTAAGAGGTTCCTGTTCATCAACCGGTGGTCACGGGCAGAGCGGTGTAGTGCCGGAAGGCCACGCGGGACTCCCACTGGGGCGGGGCGCTGACGCGCAGCGTCGGGAAGCGGCGGATGACGGCGGAGAGCAGCAGTTGGGCCTCCATCCTGGCCAGGCCGGCTCCGATGCAGTAGTGGACGCCGCCGCCGAAGGCGAGGTGGGAGACGTGGCCGCCGCCCTCGCGGCGGATGTCGAAGGTGTCGGGGTCCTCGGTGCGCGCCGGGTCGTGGTTGGCGGAGGCGATCACCGTGTGGATGAGTTCGTCCTTGGCGATGGGGACGCCGGCGACGACCATGTCGTGGGCCGCGGCGCGGGTGGTCACATGGACCGGGGGGTCGTAGCGCAGCACCTCTTCGACGGCCGCCGGGACCTCGTACGGGTTCTCCAGCAGCAGGCGTCGCTGGTCGGGGTTCTGGTCGAGGGTCCAGATCAGGTTGGACAGCAGGGTGGAGGTGGTCTCCAGGGCCGCGCCGACGATGAACATCACCAGCAGATAGACGGCGTGGTCGGCGGCCTCGGGGTCGGGTTCCAACTGGTCCCAGCCCCTGATCCAGCTGGATATGACGTCATCGCCGGGGTTTTTCCGGCGGTCCTTCACGAGGTTGGTGAAATACTCGCGCATCCCCAGCATTCCGACATTCGCGGTCGCCAGCTGACTGGGGGTGGGGAGCAGTTCCTGCGCGTAGATATGGGCGTGACTCAGGGAGCGTACGAGGTCGTAGTCCGCCCGGGGAATTCCCAGCCAGTGGCCCATCGCGGCGATGGTGAGTTCTTCACTGACCAGAACGGAGAAATCGGCCTCACCCTCCTCGCGTATTCGCTCGGCAAGGTTGTCGAGAAGCTGCTCGATGGTGGCCTGTATCGGCCCGTTCAGCTTTTCCAGGGTGCGCCGGTCGAAGATATTGCCGATGGAGCGGCGGGCTTTGGTGTGCTCGGGCGGATTGAGCCCTTGCAGTACGGCGCCGAGCTCCGCGGCGGAGGGCGCCCCCCAGCGCCCGTCCGCCCGCCGGGTCCGCCATGCGTCATCGAGGGCCCGCCAGGACTTGGTGTCACGGAGTATCCGGTCGCACAATTCGTAGGAGGTGATCAACTGCGCCCCCCAGGGCGAGGGAACCACCTCGCCCATTTCCCTGATCTCCTTGAATATGGGATAGGGATCCGCCTGTCCACGCGCGTTGCGCAGACGTGAGAGCAGTGAGACAACTGAGCGTGGATTGATTACCGCATTGCGCTCGGAAAGTGCCACGAACACTCCTATGAGGTGCACTAATGGGGTCGCGTCATTCATGTCAGCCGCACTCGTCACGAGGCGGCCGACATGACCGCTGACACCATTACCCCCACCCTTGGCCATCTACGCATATGTCACATGAATAGTCCTCTGTTGCTTGCGTCACACCCGCCACCAGGACAGGAAGGAACTCCACAGACCTCCCTTGGCGGCCTGTGCTCCGGACTGTTTGCGCTGCGCGGCGGCCTCCTGCTCGGTCGGCGCCGCCTGCCGCTGCCGGCGTACCGGGGTGAACCGGGTGGGCAGCGTGCTCAGCGCCCGGTGAACGGCGCCCTGACGGAATTGCAGGCTCTCGGCGGGAACGGCCAGTTCGATGTCGGGAAGCTGGTTGAGCAGCCGCTCTATCGCGCCGACTGCGATCAGCGAGGCCGAGTCCTTGGCCGGGCAGGCGTGCGGCCCGGCGCCCCAGGCGAGGTGGGCGCGCCGGCTGACCACCTGGGAGGAGGCCAGGGCCGGGTCGGCGTTGGCAGCCGCGAAGCTGATCACCACCGGATCGTTGGCCCGCAGCGGAACACCGCCCAGATCGGTGTCGCGAACCGGGTAGTGGGTGGCGTAGTTGGCGATCGGCGGATCGTTCCACAGCACCTCGGTGAGGGCGTCCTCGACCAGGAGCCCGCCGCCACCGATGTCGCCGAAATAGCGCTCGTCGGAGAGCATCAGCATCAGGCCGGCGGCTATCAGGTTGCGTTCGGCCTCGATGCCGGCGCCGAGGGTGACGGCCAGTTGGTGGGCGATCTCCTCGTCGGTGAGCTGCGAGGGGTGTTCGATCATCCAGGAGGTGACGTCGTCGCCCGGCCTCTTGCGCTTCTCGACGGACAGCGCGTACAGCGTCTGGGACAGCACCTCGTTGGCGGCCACCGCGTCACCGGTGCCGTCGAACATGGCGGTGAAGCCGTGGATGATGTTGTCGCCGATCTCCGGCGGGCAGCCGAAGAACTCGTTGAACACCAGGAAGGTGAGTTCCTTGGCGTACTCGTTGAGGAGATCGACGCTGCCCCGGTGGCTGAACTGGTTCACCAGGTAGGTGGAGACCTTCTCCACGGTGCGGTTGACCCGGAAGGCGTCCAGCCGGGCGAGGCTGTCGGCGACCGGGGGCCGCAGCCGCAGATGCTGGGCACCGTCGGCGAACAGCGTGTTGGGCCGGTAGCCCATCAGCGCCATGATCGGGTGGTCCGGGGAGACCGTGCCCTCGTTCAGGGCACGCCAGCGGCGGGCGTCCCGCACGTAGGCGTCGGGGTTCTGCAGTACGTGCAGCGCGGCCGAGTAGTCGGTGACCAAGGTGGCGTCCACCCCGGGCGCCAGCTCGACCGGTCCGGCCGGACCGTACTCCCTCAGATAGTCATAAAAGGCGTGCGGGTTGGCGGCGAACTCGGGCCCGTACAGGGGCACCCGTTCCACGCCCTGCTGCTCGCCACCACCCCCCTGGTGGGCGGGGCAGCCGGGCGGGGGGCCGTCAAATCTGGGCTGGGGTTCCATTGATACTCCTAGCTGGAACGATTCTGTAGATAACGCACCAGGGCCACCAGCGCGTTGGCCGATGACTTCTCATCACGTGCGTCACAGGTGACGATCGGGGTGTCGGGCAACAGGTCGAGCGCTTCGCGGAGTTCGCTGTCGGGACGGTTCGGCTGGTCGTCGAATCGGTTGACCGCGATGGCGAACGGGATCCCGTACTTCTCCACCAGGTCCATGACCGCGAAGGACTCCTGGAGGCGTTCGGGGTCCACGAGCACCAGCGCACCCAGGGCACCCCGGCTCATGTCCTCCCACACCTGGACGAAGCGCTGCTGACCCGGCGTACCGAACAGATAGAGCACCAGGCGGTCGCTGAGGGTGAGGCGGCCGAAGTCCATCGCCACCGTGGTGGTGGTCTTGCCGTGCACCCCCTTCAGATCGTCGACATGCGCGGCGGCCTGAGTCATCGTCTCTTCGGTGCGCAGCGGGGGGATTTCGGACAGGGTGCCGATAAAGGTCGTCTTGCCTACCGCGAAATGGCCGACCACCAGGATTTTTGCGGCAATCTGCACACTTTCCTGGAGGTGGACGCTGTTACCCGAAACGTGCCTGGAGTCCATTGAGCACCTCCTGGAGAACCTGGACATCGGTCAGATGGGCACGCGGGATGGGGGCACGCATCATGATGCGTCCCTCTTCCGCGAGATCGGACAGCAGAACCTTGATGATGCCGACCGGAAGATCCAGATGACCGGCGATCTCGGCGACCGAGAGATAACCGCCTTCGCACAGCTCCATCACGCTGCGCTTCTCGGGGTCCAGGGGACCCTGATGCTGGTTTCCCTCCGTGGCGGTCACCAAAGTGATCAGCTCAAAACGATCGCTTTGGGGGAGACCACGGCCATTGGTGATCACATACGGACGTACTAAATCAGCTGATTCGGCGGGCAACTCGTCTGGGACATCACTCATGTGGGGATTCCGGAATTCTCACGGGGCGGGGTCGACAGTGCCTTGCCGAGCTGGTTGACCAGCTGCTGCATGCGGAAGGTGATGTCCGCCATGTCCACACGCGGCGAGGCGGAGACCGCGAGGTAGGCGCCCTCGCCGGCCGAGATCAGGAACACGAAGCCGCCGTCGAACTCCACCAGCGTCTGCCGCCAGCGCATGGCGCCGTTCCCGCCGAAGCCGGCCACCGTACGGCTGAGCGACTGCATGCCGCTCATCGCCGCCGCAATGGTGTCCGCGTCGTCCTTGGGGACGTCCTTCGAGCGGGCCATCAGCAGACCGTCGGCCGACACCAACAGGGCGTGCCGGGCCTCGGGCACCTCAAGGGCGCTCTCCAGCATCCAAGAGAGATCATGGTTCACTGCTGCTCGGGTCCTTCCGTGCTGGGAGCGTTGTTACGGCCGGCCTGGGTGCCTCGTTGGAAGGCGCCCATGATCGATGCGGTCTCTTCGCTGGAGCGGGCCGGCGCTTCCGCGCCGCGCGACTCGGGCTGCACGATGGACATCCCGCGACGCCTGCGCTTGGGCAGCCCGCCGGAGGTGGTCCCGGTGACCACGGCCGGCGCCTGGCCGGCCGGGGACGCGTCCGTGGTCGGCGTGGTCTCCGGCTCGGGCATGGTGGTAAGCAGCTCCTGGGGCAGAAGGACTACCGCACGCACACCGCCGTAGGGGGACGAGGAGTCCACGGAGACGTTGAACCCGTACCGCGCGGCGAGCACACCGATGACGGCGAAGCCGAACTGCGGCGGGTTGCCGAGCTCGGTCACCCCGGGCGGGGTGTCCCCGGACAGCAGCCGGGCCGCCCGGTTCTTCTCCTCCTCGTTCATGCCGACGCCCGCGTCGTCGATCATCACGATGACGCCCTTGGGCACCGTACGGATGTTGATCTCGATCGTGGTCTCGGGGGACGAGTAGCTCGTCGCGTTGTCCAGCAGCTCGGCGAGCGCCAGGGCCACCGGCTCCACCGCGCGGCTGACCACCGCGAAGTTGCTCTGCGAGCGCACCTCGACCCGGGTGTAGTGCCGGATGCGCCCCTTGGCGCTGCGCACCACGTCATAGACCGAGGCCACCGCGCGGGACCGGCCCAGCCACCCGTCGCACAGCACGGCGATGGACTGCGCGCGCCGGCCGAACTGGGAGTTCATGTGGTCGATCTCCAGGAGGTCCTGGAGAATGTGCAGGTCTCCGTACTTGTCCTGCACCTTGGAGATGGACAGCTGCTGCTCGTTGGCCAGACCCTGAAGGGTCCGCATGGCGGCCTTCAGCGCCGTCTTGGTGCCCTCCTCCGCACGGCTCTCGGCCTCGGCGACAGCCTCGGTGAAGGAACCCTCCAGCTCGGCGTGCCGGGTGGCGAGCTCCTCATTCTCTTCGCGTAGCTTTGCTCTCGCTTTTCGGCCGCGATAAATCACGGTGGCGGCGAGAGGAGTTCCGGCGACCAAACCCCAGACCGCTGGATCCTGTAGTGACGTCATGAGATTCTCTTTAAGCTAGACCGCATCTATTCGCTTCCTGGCACGGTTCTTTCACAAGAAGAGAACCGGCTTCACATGTAATCCTCAATTGGCCGGGCCGCGGGTGGCTTCATCGATGCGGTGCGAATCGGCATACCTGCGGCAGCCTTGAGGATTACCGGCACTCGGCCGGGCGCACACCGCATAACAGCTGGTCAGGTGGCCTGTTGGGTCCGCCCCCTGACGGCAGGGGTCGCCCTGCTGACGGCATAACGCTCCTCGGGGATGGCCCGCTCGGCTGATTTGCCTGATTGCCGTTCGCCATACGCGCCCACGGCTCGTTTGGCAAGCGCGGTGATCGTATCATCAGCAACACGGCTGACGCCTCTCACCAGGGCATCCTTCGAGTTTCCCTGACGTACTTTCAGCAGTCCAGTGGTCTTGGCCAATTGGACAACGTTGCTACGGCCCCCCGGCTATCGGCCGGCGGCAGCGGCGGCAGCGGTCAGCTCCGCCGTGGTCGGGGGATTCGCCCCGGTCCTGGTGCAGTTGATCGCGGCGGCCAGCGCACAGCGGGTCAACACCTCGGTCAGCAGGGCCGGTTCACGCGGCACCGAGCCGTGCCCGGCGATGGCGTCCAGCAGCGCGGCCTGGAAGGTGTCCCCCGCGCCGATGGTGTCCACCACCGTGATCGACGGGGCCGGCACCCGCACCTCGGCATCGGCGGTCAGGGCCAGACCGCCTTCCGCGCCCAGGGTCACCACCACCAGCTCCGGGCCCAGCGCCAGCAGTTCACGCGCGGCGGCCTGCGGGGTGAGCCCCGGATACAGCCAGCCCAGATCCTCGTCGCTGGCCTTCAGTACGTCCGCCACCCCCGCCAGCCGGACACCGGCCGCCCGGTAGGCGTCCCGGTCGGGCTGCACCGCGGGCCGCACATTGAGGTCGGCGACCACGGTGGCGCCGGCGCTCCGCTGCTCCTGGCACAGCGTCAGCACCCGTGCGGCGCCCGGCTCGACCACCACCGCCAGCGAACCGGTGTGCAGCACCGCTGTGTCCGAGGGCACCTCGATCCGCCGCGGGTCCCAGTCGGCGAGAAAGTCGTAGCGGGCTCCGCCCTCCGCGTCCAGATAGGCCAGCGCCACCATGGTGCGCTCGGAGTCGGCCGGGGCGCGGCGTACCTCCACGCCTATGCCGTCCAGATGCTCGCGCACCAGCGCGCCGGGCACATCGTCGCCCCAGGCGGTGATCAGGGTGACCGGGCGATCCAGCCGGTGCAGGCCGACCGCGACATTCGCCGGGCTGCCGCCGGGCACCGCCCGCAGCTCCCGCTCGCCGGCCCGCCACAGCAGATCGACCAGCACCTCACCGACGACGGTCACCCGGCCCGCGTTCATGCGCTTGCTCCCTCCGCACCGGACAGCCGGTACACCTCACCCGTAACGGATACATCATCCGTTGCCAGACCCCGGGACAGCAAGGTCCAGCTGCCCTCGGGTTCGGGATAAAACCGCAGGGTGAGGGCCTGACCGTCACCCGTGAACACCTCGGACACCGAGTGGTCGAGCAGCACGGTCAGCTCCACCGCGCCGCCGGGTACCGCCCCGGGCAGCGGCATCCGGTAGGCCCCGACATGGGCGCGCCGGTCACCGGAGGCACTCCCCCGGTCCACGGTCAGCCGCCCGTCGCGGATCTCCAGGTCGAGCCACTGCCCGGCGGGGCCGGTGGCGATCCGCAGCCCCCAGGCGGCGTCGGCGCCGAAGGACACCGCCAGCCGCAGCTCGGCGGCGCGCGCCAGCGGGCCCAGGGTGGTCACGGCGCCGGGGGACGCGGTGTGCGCCACGGTCAGCGGCGCCCCGGTACGCAGCCCGGTCAGCTCGCGGGCGGGCGCCTGGTGGACGGCGCCGCAGGGGGTGAGGGTCAGCTCGCGGGGCAGGGTGAGCAGCCCGGCCCAGCCAGCCTCCTCGCTCCAGGCGCTGTCCCTGGCCTCCCAGCACCAGCCCCACAGCAGCCACCGGCCGTCCGGGGCACGGAGCAGGGCGGGGGCGTAGAAGTCGGGGCCGTGGTCGAGGTGGACGGGGTCGGCGAAGGCGTACCCGCCGGTGGCCCGGGGGGTGCCGGTCCAGGCGGCGACCCGGTGCGGGCCGGTGCGCTGGTACCAGGTGCTGGTGAGCAGCAGGACCCGGCCGTCGGGGTAGGCCGCGAGCTGGGGGCACTCCCAGGCTTCGCCGGTGGGGACGCCGGGGCCGGCGTCGGCGCGGCGGTGCAGCGGGCCCTCGTACCGCCAGTGTTCGAGGTCGGTGGCGGAGTACAGCAGGGCGGCGCCGGAACCGTCGCGCAGTCCGGCGCCGACCAGCATCCGCCAGCCGCCGTCGGCGGCGCGCCATACATAGGGGTCGCGGTAGGTGGTGACCTCGGGCGGTGGTTCTTCGACGAGCAGGCCGGGGCGTTTGGTGAGGGTGCGTCCGTCGGCTCCGGAGTCGGCGGCAGCCACCGGCTGGTACCAGCGGCCGGCACGGTGCGCGGAGTAGAAGGCGGTGATCCGGCCGCCGGCCGAGACGGCGTTGCCGGAGTAGCAGCCGTCGGCGTCCTCGGCGGCGCCGCCGGACGGGGCGAGGGCGATGGGCAGTTCCTCCCAGCGCACCAGGTCGCGGCTGCGGTAGTGGCCCCAGTGCACCGACTCGTGCCGCGCGGCGGTGGGGTTGTACTGGAAGTACAGGTGGTACCAGCCGTCGTGGTGCACCAGACCGTTGGGGTCGTTGATCCAGCCGGTGGCCGGCCGGGGGCGCGCCGTGGGGTGGTGCGGGTCGGGGTGGGGGGCGTGCATGGTGTGGTTCACTCCTTGACCGCCTGGGAGGCGATGCCCTGGACGAAAGCGCGCTGGAAGATGAGGAAGACCACCAGGACGGGGAGGGTCATCATCGTGGCGAAGGCCATGATGTCTCCCCACTGGAGGGGCGGCAGGGTCTGGAAGACGGACATCCCGACCGGCAGCGGCCGTACGTCCTCGCTGCGGGTGACCATCACGGGCCACAGCAGCTGGCCCCAGACGGTGAGGAAGCCGAGGATGGCCACCGAGGCGTAGGCGGGCCGGGACAGCGGCACGATGATCGAGCGGAAGGTGCGCCAGGGTCCGGCCCCGTCCATCCGGGCCGCCTCCTCCAACTCGCGCGGCATGGCGAGGAAGAACGTGTAGAAGAGATAGATGAAGAAGGGGTTGGCGACGAACGGGATGATCTGGGCCTGGTAGGTGTTGTGCCAGCCCAGCTCGGTCATCATCAGCAGCAGCGGGATCGCCAGCGCTTCGAAGGGGATGATGATCAGCGCCACGACGGCGGCGAGCACCAGGTTGCGGCCGGTGAAGCGCAGCCGGGCCAGGGCGTACCCGAACATGCTGTTGACGATCAGTCCGGAGCCGACGGTGAGGACGCAGATCAGCAGGGAGTTGAGCAGCAGCCGGCCGAAGGCGGCGCGCTCCCAGGCGCTGCGGAAGTTGTCGAGGGTGATCCCGGTGGGCAGCAGGGCGCGCCAGCTGCCGCCCTGGGCGAGCACTTCGGCGTTGGGTTTGAAGGCGCCGGTGACCATGAAGAGCAGGGGGAGGACCATCACGGCGGCGATGGTGACGGCCAGGACGTAGTGGAGCAGCAGACGGTGTCTCATCGGACGGCACGCTCCTCGCGGCCGAGGCGGCGCTGGATCAGCGAGACCGCGAGGACGAAGAGGAAGAAGACGACGGCGATGGCGCTGGCCCGCCCGATCATCTGCCGGGTGTAGCCGGTCTGGAGGAGTTCCAGCATCATGGTGCGGGTGGCGTCCATGGGGCCGCCGGGGAACTGGGGCATCAGATAGACCTGGTCGAAGAGCCGGAAGGCGAAGATCGAGGTCACATTGATGACGAAGATCAAGGTGTTGCGCAGTCCGGGGAGTGTGACATGCCGGAACTGCTGCCAGGCGCCCGCGCCGTCCACCCGGGCCGCCTCGTACAGCTGGGCGGGGATGGCCTGGAGTCCGGCCAGGAAGATGATCATCTGGAAGCCGACGCCCTGCCACAGACTGGTGAGGACGACCGCGGGCAGCGCCCAGACGCTGGAGGACAGCCAGCCGGGCTGGAGCTGGCCGAAGGTGACAAAGCCCAGCACGCCGTTGACCAGGCCGCCCTCGGGCAGCAGCAACAGCTTCCAGATGACAGCCGCCACCGCCATGATCGTGACGGTGGGCAGGAAGTAGAGGGTGCGGAAGAGGGTGCGGCCGGGCAGCTTGCGGTTGACCAGGATGGCCAGGCCCAGGGCGGCGGCGGTCTGGAGGGGGACGATGACGGTGGCGAACAGCACGTTGTTGCCGAAGGCCCGCCAGAAGGCGGGGTTGGTGAAGATCCGCTGGTAGTTCTCCAGGCCGACGAAGGCGACGGGCAGCGGGGAACCCAGGCGCTGGTTGGTGAAGGACAGCACGACGGCGGACAGGAACGGGAAGATCAGGAAGAGCACCAGCAGCGCGGCGGCGGGTGCGGAGAAGAGGACGGCGGTGAGACGTTCTCCGACGGCGGGAGCCGTCAGCGGGCCGCGCGGTCGGCGCGCGGCGGGCGGGGCGGGGGCAGCGGGCATGGCGGAGTCACCTTGCGATGCGGGAAGTTGGCGGGGACGGTACGGCCCGGAGGCCGGGCGGTGGCGCGGTGCGGCTCGGCTCGGCTCGGTGAGCCGTCAGCGCAGGTCCGGGTAGCCGTCGTTGTCCTGGAGATCGCGGTCGATCCGGTCGACGGCCGCGTCGAGGGCCCGCCGGACGTCGGCGCCCTGAGTGATGTCGTCGACCGCCTGTGCGAACGCCTGGGTGATGGCCGGGTAGGCCGGGGTCTGCGGCCGGGGCACGGCCACCTCGGGGGCCCGGGAGAGGGCTTCGCTGGCGAGGGCCAGCGGGCCGCCGGCGGCGAAGGGCGCGGCGAGTTCGAGCCCGGAGCGGGTGGCCGGCAGGATGCCGGCGGCCTCGTGCAGGGCCAGCTGGCTCTCGGGGCGCAGCAGATGGGCCAGGAAGGCGGCGGCGGCGTCCGGGTCGGCGGCTTTGGTGGTGATGCCGAACTGCCAGGACCCCATGCCGGACTTGGCGCCGTGGCCGAAGTCGGGCAGCGGCAGCACCAGCAGGTCATCGCCGACCTTCTCGTGGTAGCCGCCGGCGTAGGCCCACACCCCGTTCCAGGACAACGGGCTGGCGCCGGACAGGAAGGGGGTGTCGTCCAGGCTCTCGGTGTTGATGTAGCCCTGGGTGAACCAGCTCTGGAAGATCTCCATCGCGGCGACGGACTCGGGGCCGTTGAGCACCCCGTCGGCGGTGTCGAAGCCGGTGCGGTCGATGAGGTCACCGCCGGCCGACTGGATGATGGGGCTGAAGGCGTAGCTGAACCACTCGCCCTGCCGCCCGTACCACAGCTGGGCGTCCATCGGGCGGCGGTGGCCGGCCGCCTTGAGGTCGGCGAGGATGCCGGTGAACTCCCGCGCGCTCCAGGCGTCGTCGATGCCGGCGGGGATGCGGGCGCCGATCTGTTCCAGGGCGGAGGCATGGGCGAAGATCACGGTGCCCGAGTCGTACGCCCCGACCCCGTACAACTGACCGTCGTAGGTGCCCTGTTCCACGATGGAGGGCAGCAGGTCGGCGACGGTCTCCGGCGGCAGGCAGCCGTCGAGCGGGATGAGGTTGCCGTTCCAGGCGTAGTTGTAGAGGTTGGGGCCGTCCAGGTCGAGGACTTCGGGGAGTTCACGGGAGGCGGCGGCGGCCTGCACGGCTTCGTTGTAGGTGCCCTCGGGCAGGCTCTCCACCACGACGGTGACCTGGTCCTGGCTGTCGTTGAAACCGGCCACCAGCGAGCGCAGCGCGTCCCGCTCGGGTCCGCCGGCGTGGGAGAAGAGGGTCAGCTCGTGCCGCCCCTCGATCACCCCGTCGCAGCGGGCCCCGGTGCCGCCGGGGCCGGCGGAACATCCGCTGGTCAGCGCCGCCATGGCCACCAGGGCTATGGGTAGGATCAGTTTGCGCATGGTTCAACCGTTCTCACTTCGCGAGGGGGATGTGCGGGCCGTGCGGTGGGGCCGGGTGGCAGCCCGGCCCCACCGGTTTCGTGGTACGTGGTGGGGGCTGGTGACCGGCGTACTCAGCCGGGGCGCGGAGGGCCGACGGAGTCGCGTACCCGCTGCGGCATGGGCACCCGGTGCACGGTGGCGGGCAGCGGTCCCGGCGACTCCTGACCGAGGATCAGTTCGACGGCGGCGCGCCCCAGTTCGAAGTGCGGCAGGGCGACGGTGGTGAGGGCCGGCCGCAGCCAGGAGGCGAAGTCCTGGTCGTCGAAGGAGACCACCGAGACATCACCCGGCACACCGAGCCCGGCCTCGGCGAGCGCCTGGTAGGCGCCGAAGGACAGCCGGTCGGTGGCACACACCAGGGCATGCGGCCGGTGTCCCGCGGCGAGCAGGGCGGCCACCTCACGCAGGCCGTCGCCGGTCTCCCACTCGCACTCGACGGTACGGGCCGAACCGGCGCCCGCCGCGCGCAGCGTCTCCTGGAGCCCGGCCAGCCGCTCCCGCCCGGCGAAGACACCGTCCGGGGTGGCGGGCAGCGCCTGCCGGCCGCCGATCGCCCAGATGCCGTCGCGGTGGCCGGCGGCCAGCAGCGTACGGGCGGCGGAGCGGCCCGCCTCCCGCTCGTCGGGGATGACGGAGGGGGCCGGGAAGCCGGGTGCCAGGCAGTTGAGCAGCACCACCCGGCGCCCGCGCAGTTGGGCGGGCGGGGAGACCTCGCGGGTGAACATGGTGGCGTAGACGACGGCGTCGGCCTGCCGGTCGAGCAGCGCGTTGACCAGGTCGGACTCGGTGTCGCGGGCGCCGTCGGTCTCGGTGATGAACAGCAGGTGGTCGCGCTCGCGGGCGGCCTGGAGGGCGCCGCGGATCACCTGACCGGCGTAGGGGGTGGTGGTGATGGTGTCGGAGACGAAGCCGATGGTCTGGGTGGACTTGGTGCGCAGCGAACGCGCCGTCACATTGGGGCGGTAACCCAGTTCGCGGGCGGCGGCGGTGACCCGGTCCCGGGCTGCCTGGGAGATCCGCATGTCGGTGCGGCCGGACAGCGCGAAGGAGGCGGTGGTCGGGGAGACGCCCGCGGCGCGGGCGACGTCCGCCATGGTCACGCGTCGTCGCGTCATCAGGGGTTTCCGCCTTGGCTAAATCGAATTAGCAGGTGCGTGCGACAGAATGCGCCCCGATGACCCCCGTGTCAATACTGTGGAAACCTCCTCCCGCACTTCGCCCGGATTGCCCGGAAGCTGCCGGGGGTTGGGGGCGTTGTGATCCCCGACACGGGCACGTTTCGGCCCCGGGCCCGGCTGGCAGGATCGCGCGTATGACGGCCGGCTTCACCGTGGACATCACGGGCACCCAGGGCATGCGGACAGGAGAATGGGCGCAGGGCGAGGAGTTCGCCATCCTGCCCGACCAGCGACAGCGGCACGCGGAGGCGGCCGGGCGGGTACGGCTGTACGCGCCCGACGACCCGGCGGTGCGCCACGGCGCGGACGGCGTCTCCCTGGTGAAGGCCGGGGCCGGCGGCCGGGCACCCGCCGCCGGGCCGGTCACGGTGGCCCAGGTGGAGGAACGGACCCGGAGCCGGCGCGGGAGGCCGCACCCCGTACTCGTCCTCCACGACCGCGCCGGGCAGCCGGCCGCCACCGTACGCCCCGAGCAGCCCGGGCTCGCGGAGCCCGGGCACTTCTCGGTGACCGACGCCGCCGGCCACCCGCTGTGCCGGATCACCCACGGCCGCTCCCGCTTCGGCCGGCGCGCCTACTGGCGGATCGACTTCCCCGACGACCGCCCGCCGCTGACCGGCTACCGGGGCACCTGGGCGGGCTGGCTGGGCTTCGCGCTGCTCCTCCCGCTGTGGGTGACCTTCTTCATCGGCTCCGTACTGGTGACCCTGCTGACCCTGGGTCATGTCGGCGAAATGCTGGTGTGGGGCTGCCCCAAGAACGTGGTGTGGCGGCGCCCCCGCTCGCTGCCGGGCCGCGGCCGGGCCATGACCTTCAGCTATCTGCGTACCGGCTACCGCTTCACCGACACCCTGCTGGACGAACGAGTCGCCCACAGCCAGGCAGCGCTGCACTATGTCACCAAGATGCACCAGGACTGAGGACCGTCCGTCCGGGAGATCGAGGGAGCCAGTGGTGGAAAGGGAGAGCGGGACAGTAACCGAGGAGATCACCGCGGCCGACGGCGTGACGGTGGTGGCGCACCGCTGGCTGCCGGCCGGCGGCGCCGGGGCCGTACGGGGGTGGGTGCAGCTGGTGCACGGGGCCGCCGAGCACGGGCTGCGCTACGACCGCTTCGCCCGGCGGCTGGCCGCGCGCGGCCTGGGGGTGGTGGCCTCCGACCACCGCGGGCACGGAGCGACCGCCGCGTACACCGGCGGCCTGGGGGTGGTCGGCGCGGACGGCTGGCGGGCGGTGGTCGATGATCTGCGGCTGGTCGGCGACCGGGCGCGGGCCCTGGCGCCCGGGGCGCCGCTGGTGATGCTCGGTCACAGCATGGGCTCCCAGCTGGCCCGCGACTACGCCCAGGAGTACGGAACCCAGCTGGCCGGACTGGTGCTGACCGGCACCTTCCGCTCGCTGCCCGGGTGCGATCCGCACACCGCGCTGCGCGAGCTGCGGGGGCAGATCGAGCGGGGCGGGCGGGCGGCGGCGTCGCCGTTCGTACCGGAGCTGTTCGGGGCGTTCAACGACCCCTATCCCTTCCGTACCGGCTTCGAGTGGCTGTCCCGGGACACCGCCGAGGTGGACGCCTATGTCGCCGACGAGCGGTGCGGGTTCCCCTTCAGCGCCGGGCTGGCGCTCGACTGGGTAACGGGGAACCGCAAGATCAACGACCCCGAGCAGCAGGGGCGGATCCCGCGCGGGCTGCCCGTCCATCTCGCGGTCGGCGACCGGGACCCGTGCCACGCCGGGATGTCGCTGGTGTACGGGCTGCTGGAGGACTTCCGCTACGCGGGCACCCGGGAGCTGAGCTGGCGGGCGTATCCGGGGGCGCGGCACGAGATCCTGAACGAGACCAACCGGGACGACGTCACCCGGGATCTGGTCACCGTACTCGAACGCTGGATCTGAGGAGAGGCGGCGCTCGGCGGCGCTCCGGTCTTGCCACCCCCTCCGTGGGGGGCGAGGAGGTGGCAAGCCCGTGCGTCACTCCCGCGTCAGCCGAAGATCACGTCGCTGCACAGGTAGTACGTCTGATCCATGTGCGCGGCCCGCCAGATGGTGTAGACCATGTGCCGGCCGCTGCGCCCGGGGGCGCTGGCGTCGATGCTCACCGTGACCCCGCCCAGCTGCGGCTCGGTGGACGGCGTGCCCTCGCCGGGGGCGTACGCGCCGGTGGTGCGCACCAGTTCCAGATCGCTCCACTTCAGCGCCTGGGTGGCCGGGTTGAAGCCCTGCCTGGTGACGTAGATCTGGTAGTACGTGGCGCCGTGCACCGCCGCGTCGTGCACCTGGACCCGGAAACTGGAGCTGGAGGCGATGTTCGTCGCCTGCCACGCGCCCACGGTGTCCATGGAGTTGTAACGGCCGCCCTCGGTGCGCCCGCCGCTGCACAGCTGGCCGTCGGGGATCGCGGCCTGGTGGTTGTTGTTGACGCCGTCGCGGTAGAGGCCGTTCCAGTTCCACATGGCGTTGGGGTTGGCCTGCCACGCCTGCCAGCACATGGGGTCCTGGGTGGCCATGGCGGGGTTCTGGAAGTCGTTGCCCCAGCGCTTCCAGCAGCCATAGTTGCGGGACATCGGATCGATGGTGGAGCCGTGCGCGGCGGCGGTGTCCGCCCACGGGATGAGACACAGCAGCGCGGCGGTCGCTACCGCCAGGGCCCGTAACAGCCCGGAACGCCGTTGGTGTGCAAGGGAATGCATGCCGACCCTCCATTGATGCGGCTCATGAATGGGAGCGCTCCCAGGGTAGGGCCGGGGCCGGGACCCGAACAGATGCGGAACCTGATCGACTCAGGCCGGTCCCGCGCCGGGGACGGGCGGGTCGGGGAAGGAGAGGCGGGAGAGGAATTCCGGGGTGCGGCTGTCGGGTTCGGCGCTCGCGCACAGGCTGTCCATGACCGCCATGTAGTCCTCGACATCGTCCCGCTTGTCGAGGTACAGGGCGCTGTTGAGCTGTTCGAGATAGACGATGTCCGGCAGATCCGGCTCCATGAAGCGCAGGATGGTGACCGGGGCGCCCGCCGTGGCCAGTCCGCCGAGATGGAAGGGAGCGATCTGGATGGTGACGTTGGGCAGTTCGGCCAACGCGCGCAGATGGGCGATCTGGGCGCGCATCGCCGCGGCGCCGCCCAGCGGCCGGTGCAGCGCGGCCTCGTCGACGACCGCCCACAGCTTGGGCGCGCGCGGCCGGTGCAGCAACCGCTGCCGCTCCAGGCGCAGTTCGACGCGCCGGTTGAGCTGCCGGGGCGTCTCGCGGGGGTGGCCGAGCGCGATGCAGGCCCGCGCGTAGTCGGGGGTCTGGAGCAGCCCGGGGATGAACTGCACCTCATAGGTGCGGATCACCGAGGCGGCTTCCTCCAGGCCGATCAGTGTTTCGAACCAGTTGGGCAGCACATCGCTGTACTTCTGCCACCAGCCGGGGTTCCCGGCCTGCCGGGTGAGCTCCAGCAACTCGGAGCGGCGCGGGGCGTCCACGACGCCGTACAGGGTCAGCAGATCGGCGACATCGCGTTCCTTGGCCGCCACCCGGCCCAGTTCGAGCCGGCTGATCTTGGCATGCGAGGCCCGGATGGCCCGGCCGGCCTCCTCGGGACGGATGCCGCGCTCTTCGCGCAGTCGGCGCAGCTGGGTGCCGAGCACGATGCGCAGTGCGGTGGGGCCGCCCCGGGTGTGGGCGAGCAGATCCGTCACCAAGGAGGCGCGGCCGGGTTCGGCTGAGGCCATCTGAGTTCCCCTGAGTGGTTGAATGTGCGCCCAGTGTCGCACTGTACGAGTGCGGAGTACAGCAACGGCGCCCCGCTCAGGAGCGTTTCGGGCCCGGCCGGGGCCGGGGCCGGGTGGCTCAGCCGGTGGTGTCGGCCAGGTCGTCGAAGTCACCGTCCTTCGCGCCGTGGATGAAGGCGCTCATCTCGGCGCGGGTGTAGATGAGCGCGGGGCCCCTGGGGTCACGGGAGTTGCGTACGGCCACTCCCCCGTCGGCCAGCCGGGCCACCTCGACACAGTTTCCGCTCGGGTTGCTGCGGGCGCTCTTGCGCCACACCGCGCCCTCAAGTCGCTCGGCTGAAACCCCGTTGGCGAACTGCGGCATAGCTCCTCCTCGGTCACCGTTCCGGCTCCGCCGCCCGATGGCGGCGGTCGCCGGGATCAAGGGCGATCCTTCCCCTCTCGGGGCGTGTTCTTGCATCTGTTCTTGCATCTGTTCTTGCATTCGTCCTTTCAGATGTACTTGCAGCGATACGCTCGGTTCAGTGAGGATAGACCCTGCGGAGTCGTCGCGCAGAGTCAGCTTTCGGAAACACAGTGCAGCGGAGGACGTATGCCAGCTCACTCGCCGTGGTGGACACCGGGGAATGCCCTGGGGGAGCGGGTGAGGGGGGCGCGCGGCGCGGCGGCGCTCAGCCCCGCGGCGGAGCGGGCGCTGCCCGCGCTGCCGCCGCTCGGTGGGCTGCCCGCGCTGCCGGCTCCGGACCCGGACGGCCAGAGCCCGGTGCGTGGTTCGGACGGGGCCGAGCCGGACTCGGCCGGCTTCGCGACGTTTCCCCTGGCCTGCTCCCCCGCCTCACCGGGCGGCGCGCGGGAGCTGACGCGCCGGACGCTGGAGGGCTGGGGGCTGGCGGAACTGGCGGACGACGCGACGGTGATCGTCTCGGAGCTGGTCACCAACGCGCTGCGGTACGGGTTGCCGCCCGGTGACTCCCGGGTTCGCCCGCTGCCGCCGGCCAGTCGTGACCAACCGTTTCTGCTGAGCCTGGTGCACTGCGGCGGCTCGGTGCTGTGCGCTGTCTTCGACCCGGGCAGTGACGTCCCGGTGGTGCGCGAGCCGGACTTCTGCCAGGAGTCCGGCCGGGGGCTGCACGTACTGGAGTCGCTGACACAGACCTGGGGCTGGACGGCGCCGAACGCGCACGGCAAGGCGGTGTGGGCACTGCTGCCGCCCGCCGAGCGGGCCGAGCAGGACGGGCCGGAGGACGGGACGCCGGAGGGCGGGCGGCCGGCGGAGCGGGAGGAGACCGAATGGAGCCCGCTGACGAGGCTGTTGCTGCTGCTGGAGCTGCTGAGCGGGCCGTCCTGGCTCAAGGAGCTGAGCGTGCCGGGTTCGGAGAACTAAGCCGTCCGCCGGGGGCGCGCAAGGGGAACAATGACGGGATCGTGCCATGACCTTCGCCCGTCATCGTCTCCCGGAGGCCCCGTGCGCGTGCCCCGGTGCGGTTACGCCCTGTTCGCCGTGTGGACCACGCTGTTGCTGCCCGGCGCGGCACCGGCCGCGGCGGCGGTCACCGTGACGGCGTCGGCGGGTCCGGTGGTCCGCGGCGGCGGCAACTGTGCGACGGGAGCGGCGCCTCGTACCATCTGCCGCCGATCCAGGGGCTGAACGTCTTCGGTCTGTCCCTGGCCTGAGCGGTATTACGGGGCCAGTTGCCGGTACATCTCGGTCAGGTCCTTGGCCAGCGTGCTCTTGACCCAGCGCGAGACGTCGTCGGCGAGCACCTCGTGGGCACCGGTCTCGATGCCGTCCAGCGCGGCGGTCGCGACATCGGCCGGATGGGACTTGGCGGACTCGACGGTGGCGGTCATGTCGGTGTCGACGTAGCCGACATGGAGTCCGGTGACCGCGATGCCGCGCGGGCGCAGCAGCAGGCGCAGCGAGTTGGTCTGGGACCACAGGGCGGCCTTGGACGCGCTGTAGGTGGTGCCGTCCGCCAGCCAGGAGAGCGCGGAGTGGACGTTGAGCAGGTGGCCGCCGCCGTTGCGCTCGATGACCGGCACGAAGGCGCGGGTGACCAGCAGCGGGCCGTAGAAGTTGATCTCCAGGTCGCGGCGGATGTCGTCCATCGCGCTGTCGAGGTAGTCGGCGCCGGTGAGGGCGCCGGCGTTGTTGATCACGATGGTGACGTCCCGGGCCGCGGTGGCGGCGGCCGTCACGGCGGCGGGGTCGGTGACCTCCAGCGCCAGGGGTACGGCGTCGGGGTGTGTCACGGTGCGCGGGTCGCGCGCGGTGGCGTAGACCTTGGCCGCGCCGCGCGCGTACAGCTCGGACACCAGTGCTTTGCCGATGCCCCGGCTGCCGCCGGTGACGAGCGCGGTGGCGCCCTTGATTTCCGTCATGACACGCACTCCTCCAACTGAAACCGATCGGTTTCCGCCACCGTAAACCGATCGGTTTCACAATTCAAGGCGCGCCGACCCCGCCGGCGTCCAGGAGGGTGCAGACCGTCGGCACCGCCAGTCCCACCGGCGAATCGGCCCCGACGCCGGCCCGGGCCGCCGCCCCGTCGAAGATCAGGATCAGCTGCCGCGCGAGCAGCCCCGGATCGCCCGACCCGCCGCGTTCGGCCTCGGCCCGGAAGAACGCCTCCAGTTCACCCTTCACCCGGCGGGCGACCCGGCTCGCGGGGTGACCGGGGTCCTTCAGCTCGATCTGCACGGCGAGATACGGGCAGCCCCGGTACTCCGGCCCCGCCGCCTCCTGCTCCAGCTGCCGGAAGACATGCAGGATCCGCTCCCGTGGCGAGCCCCCGTCGTCCGCCGCCGGCAGCAGCCGCGCTCCGTAATCGGGCGCCCGCCGCTCCAGGCTCGCGGCCAGCAGCTCGTCCTTGCTCTCGAACAGCTGATACATCGACCGCTTGGAGACCCCGGCCGCCCGGCACAGGGCCTCGACGCCGATGCCGACTCCGTCGAGATAGGACAGCGCGGCGGCGGCCTCCAGCAGCCGGTCGCGGGAGCTCGGTTGTGTCCTCGCACTCATACCGGCAGGGTAACGCCGCCCCGCCCACGAAGAAACCGACCGGTTTATCCGGTCGGGCCGCTCGGGGGGTGTCGTCGACGTGGCGCCGTCCGCCCGGAGGGCTGCCCCGCGGTGTCCGGTGCAGGGGGCACCTCCCGGCCATGGGGTATCCCCTGCTCGAAGAGCTTGGGGAAGGCGGGGGCGCATCGCACGGCGGAGGGGCGTCCTCGCTGGGGTATCCCCTGCCCGAAGAGCTTGGGGAGGGGTTGTTCGGGCGATGCGACAGCTCCGCTTCCCAGGTCCCTCAACAGAGCAGAGACGGAGCGAAGCGAAGTGCGGCGAGGCTCCCCCAGGCGCTTGGGGGCCTGGGAGGGGACCCCTGTGCCAGGCGGTGCGGGCCAGGCGGGACTCTGACGACACCCCCAAGGGTGGCCCCTCCTCCCGGCGGGCCGTGGGGGCCCGCCGGGAGGAGCGACCGTGGCGCCGTGGCGCCCGGAGGTCAGCAGTAGAGATTGCCGCCGGGGGTGGTGCCCAGCAGCGAGCTGAAGTGCTGGAAGGTGTTGATACGGCTCTGCACCTGGGCGGGGTTGCCGCCGTTGCACTCGATGCTGCCGTTGATGCTGCGGATCGACTCACCGAAGCCCGCGCCACTGACAATGGCCTGGTGGCCGCTCATGTAGCCGGCCCCGGACTGGGTGTTCCAGAACCACAGCGCGGTGCGCCAGGCGATGGCCGAGTCGTTCTGCACCAGCCAGGGGTTGCCGAGCAGATCGATGCCGAGGGCGTCACCCGCGGCCTTGTAGTTGAAGTTCCAGCTGAGCTGGATCGGCCCGCGGCCGTAGTAGGCGGCCTGGCCGGCGGGGCAGCCGTAGGGCTGGTTCCAGTCGCAGTAGTGGGGGTAGTTGGCGGTGTTCTGCTCCACGATGTGGACCAGACCGCCGGTCTCGTGGCTGACGTTGGCGAGGAAGGCGGCGGCCTCACGGCGCTTCACCTCGTCGCTGCCGGTGTTGGCGAAGCCGGGGTAGGAGCTGAGCGCGGCGACCAGCCCGCTGTAGGTGTAGAAGGAGTTCCGGTGAGGGAACATCTGATTGAACTGGGCCTCGCTCACCACGAACCCGCCCGGGGTGCCCGGGTTGCCGCCGCCACCGTCACAGGTGTGCGGGTGCCAGTACCAGTAGCTGATGACCGGGTCGTAGCCCGGGTTCTCGTGCTCCGCGCGGTAGTAACTGCCGTTGTAGCGGACGATACTGCCGGCCGGATACCAGGTGCCGGCCACCCAGTCCGTCGCCGTCGCACAGGTGGTGCCGGTGGCCTGGACGGGGGCCGCGTTCACCGCGGGCACCAATGCGGCACTGAGTCCGGTGGCGAGGAGGACGGCCATCAGTAATGTGACGATGCGTTGTCTCAGCACGCGGTATCTCCTTGGGAGAGCGACAGCGGGGTCACAACCTCGCCGCGCCGTGGGGGTGTTGCGCACACTGAAGCGCGCTCGGGACACCTCCGTCAAGGTCTAGACCAAGCCGATGGGTTCCGCCGTACCTTTCTGACCTGGTTCGCTCTCCCCCATTCGTTCTCCGGGACTTCTTCCCGATTTTGGCATGGACACTTCCTTCAACGCGCGTAGCTTGCTACAAGTACGGCAGCACAAAAGCTCGTTGGAGGTCCTGTGAGACTGACCCGATCCCTGTCGGCCGCATCCGTACTCGTCTTCGCCCTGCTGCTCGCGCTCCTGGGCATCACCCCGGCCCAGGCGGCCGGCCCGGCCTATGTGGCCCTGGGGGATTCGTATTCCTCGGGCAACGGCGCCGGAAGCTACATCGACTCCAGCGGTGACTGTCACCGCAGCAACAACGCCTACCCCGCCCGCTGGGCGGCGGCCAACGCCCCCTCCTCGTTCACCTTCGCCGCCTGCTCGGGCGCGGTGACCACGGATGTGATCAACAGTCAGCTGGGCGCCCTCAACTCGTCCACCGGACTGGTGACCATCACCATCGGCGGCAACGACGCGGGCTTCGCGGACGCCATGACCACCTGCGTCACCGGCTCCGACAGCACCTGCCTCAACCGCCTGGAGACCGCCAGGAACTACATCAACAACACCCTCCCCGCGCGGCTCAACTCGGTCTACGACTCCATCCGCAGCCGGGCCCCCAACGCCCGGGTGGTGGTCCTCGGATATCCGCGCATGTACCTGGCGTCCAACCCCTGGTACTGCCTGGGCCTGAGCAACACCAAGCGCGCGGCCATCAACACCACCGCCGACGTCCTCAACTCGGTCATCTCCTCGCGCGCCACGGCCGCCGGCTTCCGCTTCGGCGATGTCCGGCCGACGTTCAACACCCATGAGCTGTGCTCGGGCGACGACTGGCTGCACTCGCTGAGCGTGCCGGTGTGGGAGTCGTACCACCCCACCAGCAAGGGCCACCAGAGCGGCTACCTGCCGGTGCTGAACGCCAACTCCTGACGATTCGCGCACAACAGCGGCGCCCGCCCGGCTCACAGCGAGCCGGCCGGGCGCCGTTCCCCGTGGTCAGCCCAGGGTGCCGGTGACGGTGCCACCGCTGCGACGGACGGTGTACGCCACTTCGGCCCCGCTCCAGAAGTGGAACGTCAGCCGGACCATGGAGCCGTCCCTGATCTCCGCGAAGAACCCGGAGGTCAGCGTGATCCGGCCACCCGAGTAGTCGGGGGCGAAGGCCGCGCCGAACTCCTTGTAGGACGTCCAGTCGTGCGGTCCGGCGTTGCCGCCGTCCGCGTAGACCGCCTCCATGGTGGCCAGCCGGTCCCCGCGGAACGCGGTGGGGATGTGCGTACCGGAAGTGGCGCCCGTGGTGTCCGAGAGCACCGGGGGCTCGTACCTGATGATGTGCACATCCCAGGGCAGGCCGCGGGCGAACGCGACGGAGAGCACCGCGCTGACCCCGTGCGGGCGGTCCGCCGTGAGCCGGGCCAGGGTGGCGGCAGAGATCGTGAGCCGGTCGCCCTCGATCGTGTAGTCGGTGCCGCGCGCCAGTTCATCCGCGCCGTGCCGTACCGCTGTCACGGTGGTACCGGCCGGCGAGAGCGTGACGGTCGCCGCCGCCGGGCTCCCGGTCGAGGGGACGAAGATCTGGTCGGTGGACCCGGTGGCGGAGTCGACGGTCCAGCTGGAGCTGATCTGCCGGAACAGCGCCGGATCCCGCCAGGTGAGCGCGGTGCGGTCGAAGTGCTGGCCGTTGTCCCACCACATGGTGGTCAGCCGCTTCGCGCGGGCGTAACCACCCAGGAACTCGAAGAACTTGAGCTTCTCGCCCTGCTGGACGGTGTCGGTGCTCCGGTCGAAGCCGAGCAGCCCGTACTCCCCGACGATCACCGGGACACCCCGTGCGGTGAAGGCGTCGTGCACCCGGTCGAAGGTATCGGTCAGATCCCGCTGGGCGGTGGCGTCGAAACGGGTGCCCCCGGCGACATTCACGCTGAACGGCCAGTAGCCGTAATAGTGCACGGTGGCGACCAGCTGGGGATCGTCCAGAAGGGCGATGGTGTCGGCCAGTTCATTCACCCGCTCCCGCTCGGGTGAGGCGTGCAGCGTGGTCAGCACGAGGGGGCGGGTGGCGTTGGTCCCGCCGGTGCCGCGCACTCGGTCGACAAAGGTGCTGTTGAGTTCGTGCAGCAGCTCCGCGTTCTGGGCGTCACCCGAACTGCCGGTGAACGCCGGTTCGTTGATGCTCTCCAGCAGAAGCCGCGGCGAGGCGTCCCGGAAGGCGGCGGCGATCTGGTCCCAGGTCGCGGTGAACCGCGCCAGGACGGCGTCGTGCCGGGTGGGCATCTCCATCACCCACTGCCAGGAGTCGTGGTGCACATTGAGCAGGACGTAGAGGTCCTCCGCCAGGGCCCAGTCGACCACCTCGGCGACCCGGGCGAGGTGGCCGGGGGCGATGGCGTACGCGGGAGCCGGGCCCTGGTGCTGACTCCAGGTCACCGGAATCCGGACACTCTTGAAGCCCGCCGCGCGGATGGCCCGCAACTGCTCCCGGGTGACCCGGGGATTGCCCCAGGAGGTCTCGTCGGATCCGGTGGCATCCAGGGTGTTGCCCAGATTCCAGCCGGGCTGCATGGCGGCGACCACGTCGGCCGCCGGCTCCTGGGCCGTGGCGGCCCCGGGACCGGGGGCCCTCGCCGATGCCCGCTCCGTCGCCACCGAGACCGGGCCGGCCAGCCCGAGGGCCAGCATCGTCAGCGCCGTCAGCGCGGCGCACCACCATGATGTACGTCTGTTGACCATCGCACTCTCCGTTCGTTCGCTGCCCGCCCCGGACAGCGGCGGCTCGCACGGGAACAGTGGGTGGGAGCGCTCCCAATCGGATGCTAGCGAGGGGACCCCCAGTCGTCACCGGTGCGCGCGGCAGTCGACCGGTTCGCCGCGGCCCTGCCCACCGCCGGCTGGGGCGACGCGGCGGCGATGGAACGGCTCACCCACATCCACCTCTGGGCCAATCACTCGGTGGACGACGACGTCGTACCGTGCCGGGAGGGGCGGTTCGGCAACCCCGGCACCTGGACCCTGTTGACTTCCTCCCTCTCGTGTTCGAGGGGGGCCTACGGCTCGCGCCGTGGGGTTTTCCGCTTCGACGCCGGTTGCCCGCCCGGAGTGCTCCGTTGAGGTCTTGCACCGGCTCCACAGACCGATGCCGCCGGCCCGGCGGCCTTGAGGTCACGCGCCGCGTTCACGTCCCCGTCATGGGACGCGCCACAGCCCTCGCACGTCCAGGTGCGGACGTGCAGAGGCATGCTCGCGGCGAGGGTGCCGCAGGCGGAGCACAGCCTGGAGGAGGGGAAGAAGCGGTCGACCGTGATCACTTCCCGGCCGTACCAGGCCGCTTTGTACTCCAGCATGTTCCGGAACTCGCTCCAGCTCGCATCCGAGATCGCCCGGGCGGGCGTGTGGTTCTTGACCATGTTGCGCACGGTTCTCACGAACGAGCCGAGTGGTCAGCTGTGCAGGTGGTCCCGCCTGCGGTCGGCGATCCGGGCATGGACCCTGGCCACTTTCCGTCGGTCCTTGCACCGGTTGGCGCCATCACCTCTGGCCTTACGGGCGAGGTTCCGCTGGGCGATGGCGGGCCGGGCGCGGTCGCGCCGCTCATGCCTCGGGTTGGCGATCTTCTCCCCGGTCGACAGCGTCAGCAGATGCTCCAGGACGACATCCACCCCCACCACCGTATCCGTGGCCGGCAACGGCTTCACCGTCCGGTCGTCGCACAGCAGGGACACGAACCAGCGCCCGGCCCCGTCCTGGGAGACGGTCACCGTGGACGGCGCCGCGCCCTCGGGCAGCGGACGCGACCACAGGATGTCCAGCGGCCCGGACATCTTCGCCAGCGTCGGCCGCCCATCCCGGAACCGGAGACCCGAGGTGGTGTGCTCGGCGGACTTCCGCGACCTCTTCCGCGACTTGAACCGCGGATACCTCGCCCGCTTGCCGAAGAAATTGCCGAGGGCCCCCTGCAAGGCCCGCAGCGCCTGCTGCAACGGCACCGACGACACCTCAGTGAGGAACGCCAGCTCCTCCGACTTCTTCCACACCGTCAGCATCGCCGAGGTGGCGTCGTAGTTCACCCGCTCGCCACGCGCCCACGCCTCCGTACGCGCGGCACCTGCTGCGCCGGGCCCGGGCGAACGGCAGCCACACGCTGTTCACCAGCTATCCGGCCGGCACCACCTTGGGCAGCCCCCATCTGTCGTGGGCCCAGACCTACGAGAACGATGTGGTGATGGACTGGCTCTTCGAGCAGTCCCGTTAGCGGGCGTCGCGCCCGAGGCCGAGGGCCCGCCCGAGGCCGTGCGTCAGGGCGGCGCCCAGCGCGCCCCGGCGGGCAGCGGCACGCCCCCGTCGCCGCCCCGCCGCAGCGCCGTCATCAGCGCCCGCGCGGTACGGGACATCGGCCGGCGCGGATCGTGGACGAGGTGGATGTCGCGTTCCACCAGGGGCCGGTCCAGGGCACGGTGCCGCAGCCCGGCGAAGTGCATGAGCGGCAGCGTCAGCCCCGGGGCCACCGACACGCCGAGCCCGGCGGCCACCAGGCCGGCGACGGTGCCGATGGTACGGGCCTCGGTGACCGGCCCCACCTCGACGCCGCCCTCGCGCAGCGTGCGGTCGACGTAGCCGCGGATGCTGGTGTGCCGGTCGAAGGCGACGAACGGCTCCCCGGCGAGGTCGCCCCAGCTCAGCCGCCGGCGCCTGGCAAAGGGGTGGCCGGGCGGGAAGACGCACACGAACCGGTCCAGGGCGATCCGGTGGCCGCGCAGTGAGGCTGGCACGCCGGGTGCCACCGTGACGGCCATGTCCACGGCGCCGGAGGCGACATGGTCGAGCACCTCGTTCGACAGCCCGTCGCGCAGGGTGACGGTGAGCTGGGGCCGCTGGGCGCGGAAGGCCGACAGGACGGGCGGCAGCACGCCGGCGGCCAGGGAGGGCAGCGCGGCGATGGACACCGCGCCACGGGTGCCGTCCAGATAGCCCTGGAAGTGGTTGACGCCCGCGTCGAACTCGGCGAGCACCCGGCGGGCGACCGCCAGGAACTGTTCCCCGTCGGGGGTCGGCGCGACATGACGCGTCGTCCGCTCGAACAGCGGGACGCCCACGCGCCGTTCCACCTCCAGCACGGTGCGGCTGAGGGAGGACTGGGCGAGGTGCAGGGTACGCGCGGCCCGGCTGTAGCCGCCGGCGTCGGCGACCGCGACGATCGCCCGGAGCTGGCGGACGGACAGATCCATGCTCACAGGGCATGAGTCTATGCGGAACTCATGACGTCACGACAGTGGCGGGAGGGACGAAGGCCGCCCCACACTCGGGGCCGACCGGCAACGTCGCCACACAAGGGGGTCGCCATGGAAGGCGCCGTCGGATTCCTGACCATCGGGGTGATCCTCGCGCTGCTGCTCACCAACCGGGTGGCGGCGGTGGTGGCACTCGCCGGGGTGCCCGTGCTGGGCGCCCTGGTGCTGGGCTTCTCGCTCTCCGAGATCGGTGCCTTCGTCGGCTCGGGGCTCGGCGGAGTGGCCGGGGTGACGGCGATGTTCGTCTTCGCCATCGTCTACTTCGGGATCATGCGAGACGCCGGGATGTTCGACCCGATCATCGCCCGGATCACGGCCTTCGCCGGAACCGCGCCGGCCACGGTGTGCGTGGCGGCCACCGCGCTGGCGGTCGCCGCGCACCTGGACGGGGCGGGCGCCACCACCTTCTTGATCGCGATCCCGGCGATGCTCCCGGTCTTCGACCGGCTGGGCATGAGCAGACTGGCGCTCAGCACCTGCGTCGGGCTGGGCGCGGGGGTGATGAACGTACTGCCCTGGGGCGGGCCCACCGCCCGGGCCGCCGCGACGACCGGGGTGGAGGCCAACGAGCTGTGGGTGCCGTTGATTCCGGCGCAGGTGGTCGGGGTGCTGGCGGCTCTGGGGTGCGCCTGGCTGATCGGCCGCCGGGAGGGGCGCCGGCTGGCGCTCGCCGTCCCCGCGACGGCGACGCCGGTGCGGGCCGCGGCCGGATCGGCGGGGCCGGGGGCGGCCGGGGCGGCGGGCGGCGCACCGACCGCACCGACGGCGCGGGGCCAGGCGCCGGACGCGGACGCGGACGCGGACGCGGACACGGACGCGGACGCGGACACGGACGCGGACACGGACACGGAGCGCCCCCGTCCGCCGGCGGTGGTCTTCTGGTTCAACGCCGTACTCTCCATCGCCCTCATCGGCTGCCTGGTGGCGGGCGTCGCACCCCCCGAGACGCTGTTCATGGCCGGCGTCGTGATCGCGCTGGCCGTCAATCACCCCGGCACCAAGCGGCAGAGCGAGCAGATCGAGGCGCAGGCGCGCGGCGCCATGCTGATGGCCACCACGCTGCTGGCCGCCGGCGCGTTCCTGGGCATCCTGGAAGGCACCGGGATGATCGCGGACATGGCCACCACCGCGGCCGATCTGATACCCGCGGGGGCCGCGCCCGCGCTGCCGCTGATCGTCGGGCTGCTGGGCGTTCCGCTGAGTCTGCTGTTCGGCCCGGACGCGTACTACTTCGGGGTGCTGCCCGTCCTCATCGGGGTGGGCGAGCAGTTCGGCGTGGAGGGCACCGCGATCGCCCAGGCGTCGCTGCTCGGGCAGGAGACCGTCGGGTTCCCGATCAGCCCGCTCACCGGGTCCTTCTTCCTTCTGGTGGGTCTGGCCCAGGTCGACATCGGCCGGCACATCCGGCACCTGATCGGCTGGGCCTGGCTGGTCAGCGTGGTGATGCTGGCCGTCGCCGTCGCCACCGGCACGATCCCGCTGTGGGCGTCGTGACCGGGCCCCGGCGGCGTACGGTACGTCTGGGGGCCGGCGCCGGGTTCGCCGGTGACCGCATCGATCCGGCGGTGGATCTCGCGCGCCGCGGCGATCTGGACTATCTGGCGTTCGAGTGCCTCGGGGAGCGTACGGTGGCCGCCGGCCAGCTCCGCAGGTCGCGGGACGCGGGCGCCGGCTACGACCCGCTGCTGGCGGCGCGGCTGCGCGCGGTGCTGCCGCACTGCCGGCGCGCCGGGACCACCGTGCTCACCAACGCGGGGGCGGCGAACCCGGAGGCGGCCGGCGAGCTGGCGCGCCGGCTGCCGGGAGAGCGCACCCGGATCGCGGTCATCATCGGCGACGATGTCCTGGCGGCGGTGCGCCGGCTGGATCCGCCGCTCTGGGAGACCGGGCAGCCGCTGTCGGCCTGCCCGGAGGAACTCATCGCCGCCAACGCCTATCTGGGGGCCGAGCCCGTCGTCGAGGCACTGGGGCTGGGCGCCGACCTGGTGATCGCCGGGCGGCTGGCGGACCCCGCGCTGTATCTGGGGCCGCTCATGCACGCGTTCGGCTGGCGGCCCGACCAGTGGGAGCTGCTGGGCCGTGGCACGCTGGTGGGCCATCTCCTGGAGTGTGCGGGGCAGCTGACCGGCGGCTACTTCGCCGACCCGGTCACCAAACCCGTGCCGGGACTTGCCCGGCTCGGCTTCCCCTATGCCGACGTGGACCCGGACGGGCAGGCGGAGTTCGGCAAGCTCCCGGGCACCGGCGGGCGGCTGGACACCCGTACCTGCGCCGAGCAGTTGCTGTACGAGGTGGAGGACCCGGCCGGCTACCTGACCCCCGATGTGGTGGCCGATGTCAGCGGGGTGACGTTCACCCAGCTCGCCGAGGACCGGGTGCGGGCCCGGGGGGCCACCGGCCGGCCACGGCCCGACAGCCTCAAGGTCACTCTCGGCTTCCGGGGCGGCTGGCAGGGCGAGGGACAGATCAGCTACGCCGGCCCGCGCTGCCTGGACCGGGCGCGGCTGGCCGCCGACATCGTGTGCGAGCGGCTCGCCTCGGTGCACGGCCTGGATCCGGCGGCGGTCCATGTCGAGTACATCGGTGCCGCCGCCGCGTTCCGCGGGCTGCGGGTGGTGGCGGATCCGGCCGAGGTGCGGCTGCGGGTCTGCGCCCGGGTGCCGACGGCCGCCGAGGCCGAACTGGTGGGGTGGGAAGTGGAATCGCTGTACACCAATGGCCCGGCGGGCGGCGGCGGGGCGCGGCGCGACCACCGTGAACTGGTCACCGTGCGCTCCTGCCTGATCCCCCGGGATCTGGTCACGCCTTCGGTGCGGCTGCTGGAGTCCCGATGAGCGGGCCGACCGTGGACGACCTCGCGGATGTCCGGGCCGGCGACAAGGGCGACACGCTGATCATCGCGGTCCTGCCGCACGACGCCGCCGCGTTCGCGCTGCTCGTCGAGCGGCTCACCGCGCGGGCGATGGCGGACCACTTCGCCCCGCTGGTCACCGGGGAGGTGACCCGGCATGTGCTCCCGCTGCTTCCGGCGCTCACCTTCCGGCTGACCGGGGCGCTGGCCGGCGGGGTCACCGGCGCGGCGACGCTCGACGGGCACGGCAAGGCGCTCGGCTACCACCTGCTGACGCTCGGTCTGGACGGGCCGGCGGGCGCCCGGTGCGATGAGGTCGGCTCTCCCGGATCTTCGCGGGGCGGCGCCGCCGGACAGCGGGGGCGCCTGCCGGCCGAAGGCTGATCCACAAGAGAGGACCCGGCCCGTGACGGTGTCCGCCCCGCCGCCCGTCAACGGAGGTGCCCGTCCCGCCGTGAGACGCCTCGTCCTCGGTGCGACGGGCCGCATCGGCCGCCCTCCGGTCGGGCCGGCCCTGCGCTCGGGCGACTCGGTCTCCGCGCCGGCCGGTGACCCGGCCAGACCATCTCGGCCGCCGGCATCGCCGCCGGGCACGGCCACGCCGCCGGGACGCGGCGCTCGGCGCCGGGAACTCGCTGCTGGCCGGGGCCTCTTCGCGCGGTCGCGACCGGCGCCACCGAGGGCGCGCGGCGGGCCGGGGGCTCCCGGCTGGTGTGGCTGTCCTCCTTCGGGACGGGGGGACCGCTTCGCGTCGGCGAGCCCCGCCCAGAAGCTGACGTACCGTACCGTACCGGTGCCGCGTCCGCTTGTCGCCGACCAGCGGATCGCCGACGAGTGCGTGGGGTCCGGCGGCCTGGAGTGGCCCCTGGTGTATCCGATCCGGCTGACCGACGGTCCCGCCCTGGACCGTTCCCGGGCGCAGGAGCGGCTGCCGATGCGGGGCGACCCGGCGATCGGGCGCCAGGATGTGGCCGCTTTTCTGCACCGGGCCGCGCACGGCGACGAGTGGATCCACCGCGCGGCCGTGCTCACCGGCCGGGGACGGCCGTGTCGATCTCGGCGCGGGTGGGCATGGCGCAGGTGGCACCGGTGCGTTGTACGGAGAGGGCGGCGGCGGCCGTCGCCCAGGCCAGGGCGGCGGGCATGGGCCGGCCCTCGCCGCGGGCGACGGCCAGCGCGCCGACGAAGGTGTCGCCGGCGCCCGTGGTGTCCACCGCGCGCACCGGAGCGGCGGGCACGGTGCGCGGCTCGGCGCCCCGGGCGAGGTAGAGGCTGCCGGCCGCGCCGAGGGTGATCACCACCTCCGGGACCCGCGCCAGCAGGGCCCGGCCGGCCCGGAGCGGATCGTGGTGGCCGGTCAGGGCCGCCGCCTCGTGCTCATTGGGCACCAGCAGGTCGGTGTGGGCGAGCAGTTCGTCCGGCAGCGGGACGACGGGCGCGGGGGTGAGTACGGTGCGTACGCCGTGCGCCCGGGCCGCCGCCGCGCCGGCCAGCACGCCCGCCATCGGCAGTTCGAGCTGGAGCAGCAGGGTGCCGGCGGCGGCGATGCGCTGCTCGTCGCC
Organism: Streptomyces sp. NTD107; assembly: GCF_059510435.1. Taxonomy (NCBI): domain Bacteria; kingdom Bacillati; phylum Actinomycetota; class Actinomycetes; order Kitasatosporales; family Streptomycetaceae; genus Streptomyces; species Streptomyces sp. NTD107. Next base: position 268,332 of record NZ_JCAJZV010000008.1, read on the forward strand.
GGGTGCCAGGCCGGTCACCGTGGCGTTGGCGCCGGGGACGACCACGATGGAGTTGCCGCCTTCGTCATCGACCACGATGTGGGCGGTACCGCTGCTGCCCGGCACGGTGCGCAGCCCGTCGGTGTTCACCGCGCGGTCGGCGAGCGCGGCGCGCAGCCGGGGGCCGAAGTCGTCGTCGCCGACCGCGCCGATCATGGTGACGCTGCCGCCGGCGCGGGCGGCGGCGATGGCCTGGTTGGTGCCCTTGCCGCCCGGGACGGTACGGAAGGCGTGGCCGGTCACGGTCTCCCCGCGCCGGGGGGCGGTCGGCACATAGGCGACCAGATCCATGTTGGCCGAGCCCAGGACGGCGATCACCGGAGCGGGCTGATTCGGCATGGCACAGGTCCCTTGCGGCCGGGGGGGTTGCTGATCGCGGTCCACGATGACAGATCGCGGTGCGGTGCGGGGCCGTGTCCCTCCCCGGCACGGCCCGGCCTGGCTGCGCGGTGTACGGCGGGGCACGGTGGATGGCGGGCCGCCTGCGTGGGTTTGCGGTGACGACAGCGCAGACTGGAGCGGTATATCGCCACAGAAGGAGCAGAGCAGGATGAAGTACATCAAGCTGCGCGATCTGGAGGTGTCCCGCATCGGCCTCGGCGCGATGGGGATGTCGCACGGGTACACCGACTCCGGCACCGATGAGGCCGAGTCCATCCGTACGGTGCACCGGGCACTGGAGCTGGGCGTCACCTTCATCGACACCGCCGAGATCTATGGCCCGTACACCAACGAGGAACTGCTGCGCAGGGCGCTCAAGGGCCGCCGCGACCAGGTGGTGCTGGCGACGAAGTTCGGCATGATCGCGCACGGCGGGGCCGGGCCCTGGCATCTCGACAGCGGCGCCGCCAACATCCGTACCGCCCTCGAAGGCTCCCTCAAGCGGCTGGGCACCGACCACGTCGACCTCTACTACCAGCACCGGGTCGACCCGGACACCCCCATCGAGGAGACGGCCGGCGCGGTGGGCGAACTGGTCGCCGAGGGGAAGGTCCGGGCGTTCGGGCTGTCGGAGGCCGGGCCCGACACCATCCGCCGGGCGCACGCCGTGCACCCGGTCACGGCCGTCCAGTCGGAGTACTCGTTGTGGACCCGGGGGCTCGAAGAGCGGGTGCTGCCCGTGCTGCGCGAACTGAACATCGGCCTGGTGCCGTTCTCCCCGCTGGGGCACGGCTTCCTCACCGGCACGATCCGCTCCACGGAGGACTTCGCGGAGAGCGACTTCCGGCACGGCAATCCACGCTTCACCGGTGAGAACTTCCGGCGTAATCTGCGGATCGCCGACGAGGTCCAGGCCGTGGCCGCCGAGGCCGGCGCCACCCCGGCACAGGTCGCGCTGGCCTGGCTGCTCGCCCGCGGCGACGACATCGCGCCCATCCCGGGCACCAAGCGGGTGCACCGGGTCGAGGAGAACACCGCCGCCGACGGCATCGAGCTGACCGCCGGACAGCTCGACCGGCTCAGCAGCCTGCCTCCGGCGGCCGGCGAGACCCACACCGAGGCCGGCCGGCGCATGCTCGAACGCTGACATCCCGCAGGTCCGCGGGCCCGCACGAACGGATCACTCCGGGCGAACCGTCACCCTCGGCAACGGAGTCGGGATGCCGAGCCTCTGCTTCGGCGTGCACCGGATCGCAGCCCAAGCCCGCGCCGTCGCCCGCCCGGCGGACCGCCCGCCGGGGGTCACGGGGCCAGTACCACCGTGGTCAGGGAGCGGGCGGGCAGTTCCACGGTCAGCCGGCCGCCGGTGAGGTGGGCGCGGCCGGTGCGCTCCAGGGAGTGGGTCTGATCGGTGAGATAGACCTCGCCGTGGGCCGGTCCCCGCACACCCGCCACGTCGAAACGCTGCCGCACCGGCGCCGTACCGGTGTTGAGGATCTCGATGACGCGGCTGCCGTCGGCGTTGCGGAAGGCGGTGGTACGCACGCGCCCGTCGCCGGAGTCCGCCGCGACCCGTACCGCGTCGGGCCGGATGAAACGGCTGTAGGCGCCGAGCGCCCACAGCCGCTGCGAGACCCGGTAGTCCGGCCCGTCCAGCAGGATGGGTGCGCGGGTGGTGCCGATCGAGGCGCCGAACCAGTAGATGTAGGCGTTGGCGTGGCCGTCGGCGAGCGCGGTGTGGATGTCCCCGGCCAGGGTGATCCCGTCGTAGACGGTGCCGTCGTCCCAGCCTTCGGTCCAGGCGTCGCCGGTGGGGTTCCACTCGGACAGCCACACGGTCTTGTCGGTGGGCAGCGGGCTGTCCGCCTGGCTGCGGTACGGGTGGCCGGTGTGGATGTCGACGAGGTCGGCCGCCTGCGGGTGGTCCTCGATCGCCCGGGTGTAGGCGCGCTGCTGCTCCCAGCCGGCGGCGTCGCAGCAGGCGACGTTGAGGTGCGCGAGGTCCTCGGAGTCCGCGACCGTACGGCCCAGGACCGCTGCCATGTCGGCGGCCTGCTCGGGGGTGAACTCCATGGAGGCGTAGGAGGTGGCGAGATCGGGCTCGTTGGTGAAGTTGAGGTCGGTGACCGTGATGCCCTCCCGGGCGTAGAAGCGGGCGTACTGGAGCAGGTAGTCGGCGTACGCCTGGCGCCAGTCGCCGCTGGGGCAGTGCGTGCCGGGTACGCCGCACAGCGCGCCGCCGTCCGCGTCGGAGCCGTTGGTCTTCATGTAGCCGGGGGCGCTCCAGGCGTTGGCGTAGAACCGCTGAACGCCGTACTCCTTCGCCTGCTGGGCCAGCCACACCTGGCCCCCGTCGTCGCCGTCCCACTCGTAGCGCGGCTCGGCGCCGGGGCCGCCGGGGTCGGTCGGCTGGATGGAGCGCATGTGGTCGTACACGTCGTCGGAGGAGGATCCGATGCCGAGCCGCAGGATGCTCAGTCCGGCGCCGGTCTCGGGGTCGAGCAGCAGGTCGAGCACTTCCCGCTGGTGCTCGGGGGTCAGGCCGCGGGCGCCGTGCATGATGTCGGCGCGCTGGAACGCCTGGGAGAAGCCGAAGCCGTCGATGTGCTGGAGTTCGTCGCCGAAGTCGATGGTGCCCCGGGCCGGTTGGCCGGCGGCGGGGTCGGCGGAGGCGGCGGTCAGCGGGATCAGGGTCGCGGCCAGGGCACCGGCCAGGACGGCATGGATGCGTGACGTCACGGATTCCTCCGGGGGTTGGGGGTGCGGGGGGTCAGCCCTTGAGGGCGCCCACGGTGAGGCCGGCCCGCCAGTACCGCTGCATGGCGAAGAAGACGACGATCAGTGGCAGGGTCGACACGAGGGAGCCGGTGATCACCAGGGTGGTGAGCTCGGGCAGTTGCATGGATTGCTGCTGCCAGCCGTACAGGCCGAGGGTGACCGGCCACAGGTCGCGGTCGGTGAGCATGACCAGGGGCAGGAAGAAGTTGTTCCAGATGGAGACGAAGGAGAACAGATAGACCGTCACCAGGGCGGGGCTGAGGATGCGGGAGGTGACGGTGAGGAAGATGCGCAGTTCGCCGGCGCCGTCGATGCGGGCCGCTTCGAGGACCTCGTCGGGGACGGCGGCGGCGCTGTAGACCCGGCAGAGGTAGACGCCGAAGGGGTTGGCGAGGCTGGGGAGCAGGACCGCCCAGTAGGTGTCGGCGAGTTGGAGCCGGCTCAGCAGCAGGAAGAGCGGCAGGGCGAGCACCGTGGCGGGGACGAGGACCCCGCCGAGGATGCCGGCGAAGACGGCGTCGCGGCCGGTGAAGCGGAACTTGGCCAGGGCGTAGCCGGCGAAGGCGGCGATGGCGGTGCTGCCGAGGGCGCCGAGTCCGGCGTAGAGGGCGGAGTTGAGCAGCCAGCGGGCGAACCGCCCGTCGTCCTGGGCGAAGAGGGCGTGGAGGTTGTCGGCCAGCTGGGCGGGGAAGCCCGCGTCGGCGAACCAGAAGCCGGAGGTGGTGGTGAGTTCGGCGGTGGACTTGGTGGCGGACAGCAGCAGCCAGCTGAGGGGGAAGAGGAAGTAGGCGGTGAGGGCGAGCAGGAAGAGCAGGCCCAGGGTCGCGGGGAACATCCGGCGGGCGGTGCCGGGGGTGGTGGAGCCGTTGGCGGGTCGGCTCATGCGTCGACTCCTCGCTGGGCGGCGCGCATCAGGCCGTAGCTGAGGGTGAAGGCGACCAGGGCGAGGCTGACGGCGATGGCGGCGGCGTACTGGGGGTCGTTGACACCGAACGCCTGGGCGTAGGCGGCCATGTTGGGGGTGTACGAGGAGGTGACGTTGGCGCTCAGGGAGCGGACGACCATGGGTTCGGCGAAGAGTTGCAGGGTGCCGATGACGGAGAAGAGGCCGGTGAGGACGAGTGCGGGCCGCACCAGGGGGATCTTGATCCGGTGGGCGATGGTCCAGCCGCTCGCGCCGTCGGCCCGGGCCGCCTCGTACAGCTCCCGGGGCACCGCTTGCAGTGCGGCAAAGATGATCAGCATGTTGTATCCGGTCCACTGCCAGGTGGCGATGTTGGCGATGGACCACAGGACGGTGCCGGGGCCGAGGAAGTCGGTCTCCAGTGGGGTGTTCTCCAGCAGCGCGACGACGGGGCTGATGCCGGGCACGTACAGGTAGGCCCACAGGACGGCGGCGACCACGCCGGGGACAGCGTGCGGCAGGAAGGCGGCGAACTGGAAGAGGCGCCGGGCGCGGGTCACTCCGGCGTCGAAGAGCAGCGCCATGGCGAGCGCGAGCAGCAGCATGACCGGGACCTGGACGGCCCCGTACAGCAGCATGCGCAGCACGCCGGCGAGGACGTCGCTGTCGGTGAGGACCCGCTGGTAGTTGGCGAGTCCGGCGAACCGGACGGTGGGGCCGCCGAGTCCCAGGCCGCTCCACTGCTGTTCGCGCAGGCTCTGCGCGACGGCGAAGCCGATGGGTACCGCTTGGAAGAGCAGGAAGAGCGTCAGGAAGGGTGCCAGGAAGGCCCATCCGGGCCGGGTCTGGCGGCCGAGTTCGCGACGGATTCTCATGTCAGGACCCCCAGCCCTTTGTGCCGGAGGGTGGCCACGGTGCTGTGCTGGGCGCGTTCCAGGGCGGTGGCCAGGGGTCTGCCCCGGCTGCGGGCTTCGGTGAAGGCGTCGACCAGGTCGTCCCGTACCTGGTCCATGGTCGGCCCCCAGGTCATGGGCCGGGCGACTTCGGCGGCGGCTCGGAAGACGGCGTCGACGCGCTGTCCGCCGATGGCCGGGTGCGGCCGGGAGAGCGCCGGGCGCCGCTGGCCGGCCAGCGAGGCGGGGAACAGTCCGGCGACCTCCGGGTCGATGACCAGGTCGGCGGCGCGCGGGTCGGTGTTGAGCCAGAGCGCGAACGCGGCGGCGGCCTCGGGGTGCGCGGAGCCGGTGACCACGGCGGTGCCGGAGCCGCCCCAGAACCCGGAGGCGGGCCGGTCGGGTTCGGCGGCCGGCAGGGCGGCGACCCGCCACACGGCGCCGGGCTCGGTGGGCGGATGCGCGGCGAGGGTGGCGGTGCCCCAGGCGGGGCCGAGCCAGGCGGCGAGCGTGCCGTCCTGAAGGTCCTGGTACCAGGCGGGGTTCCAGTGTTTTCCGGTGGTGACCAGGTCATCGGCGAGCAGAGCGGTCCAGTGGTCGGCGGTGGCCCGGGCGCGGGGGTCGTCGATGCTGACCCGCCAGGCGTCGCCGACGGTGGCGAACCACTGGGAGCCGCGGGCGGCGGCCAGCGCGGCGAACCAGTAGGCGTCGCCCTCGGGGAAGGCGGTGAGATAGCGGCGGGGGTCGGCGCGGCGCAGTCGCTGTGCGGTGGCGCGGAACTCCTGCCAGGTGGCGGGGACGGTCAGGCCGTGGGTGTCGAAGAGGTCCTGCCGGTAGTACATGGCCATCGGCCCCATGTCCTGGGGAACGGCCCAGATCCGCTCGTCGATGAGGACCTGGCGCCAGGCGGTGTCCAGAAACCGGCTCCGGTGGTCGGCGGCCTGGCGGGTGATGTCCTGGACATAGCCGGCGACCGCCAGGGTGGGCAGGTTGTTGTAGTCGACCTGGACGAGGTCGGGGGCGCCGGAGCCGGCGGCGATCGCCGAGGACAGCCGTTGGAAGAGGCTTTCGCCGCCGGCGGGTGAGGAGACCTCCACCCGGATGTCCGGGTGGGTGCGGTTCCACAGCTCGACGGCCGGGGTGACCGTTGTCCAGGACCAGAACCGCAGCGTCACGGCCGCTTTGGTGTCCTGGCCGGTGCCGCAGGCGGCCGTGGTGGCGCCGGCGGAGGCCAGCAGCAGTCCGGTGAGCGCTTGTCTGCGGGAGAGGGATCGTCGAGGAGAGCTGGCTGGGTGCACGGCGTCCTCCGGGCATCAGCGCGATGGGGAGAGGAGTCCGAGAAGTTTTGGTGTTCTTCCGGAACATCAGGCGGGGGCTCGGGGTTCAGACTCCAGATCAACCAAGGGACCGTCAATCCCTCGCGCGCGCCTTTCTCCTCGCCTCTTGCTCCGGCTCTCGAAAGATGCCGGAGTTCTTCCGGAGCCGCCCGGCACATCCGAAGGGCCGTCAGCGGTCGTTGCCATGACGGGCGTGCTCATGTCACGATCAGCCGACGGGTCCGCTCCGAGGACGCCGCGGCCGGGCCGCCCGGGCCGCCGAGGAGGACAACATGTCCATGCCCCAGCAGGGCAGAACCCCCAGAACCGGACCGATCGGCCTGCTCATCACCGCCGTGCTGCTCGCCCTCGCCGTAACGGTGGCCTTCTCCGCCATCGCCACCGCCGGCCGGCCCGGCGCCCCGCCGGCCGCCGGCCTGCCGGGCCCCGACGGCCGCTGGGTGCACAGCTGGACCGCCATGCCGCAACTCACCGAGCCGGGCAACATGCCGCCCCCGCCGTTCACCGGGGACAACGCCGTACTGGTGGACACCACCCTGCGGCAGACCGCCCGGATCACCACCGGCGGAGAGCGACTGCGGCTGCGGTTCTCCAACGCCTTCGGGGACACCCCGCTGCCGCTCACCGCCGTCACCGTGGCACTGCCGCTGGACGGCAGGGCCGGAGTCTCGGCGATCGAGCCGGACACGGTGCGCCGGGTGACCTTCGGCGGACGGGAGTCGGTCACCGTACCGACCGGCGCCCAGATCGTCTCCGACCCGCTGGACCTGCCGCTGCCCCCCGGCACCAATGTGACGGTCACCGCCTACCTGGCGCAGGGACAGCCCTCCCTCGCGCTCACCTCGCACCCCGGCTCCCGCACCACCTCCCATCTGCTGACCGGCGATCACACGGCCGCCGCCGAGCTGCCCGGGGCGACCCCCGTCAATCACTGGTACCTGCTGAGCGGCATCGAGATGTACGCGCCGGCCTCCGCAGCCGCGCTCGCCGTGCTCGGCGACTCGCTGAGCGACGGCCGGGGCTCCACCACCAACGGCAACGACCGGTGGCCCGACCAGCTGTTCGACCGCTTGCAGGACGGGCGGGACACCCGGGACGTGGCCGTGCTCAACCAGGCGGCCGGCGGCAACCGCATCCTCAACGACGGACTCGGCCCGAACGCCCTGGCCCGCTTCGACCGCGACATCCTGGCGCACACCGGCGTCGCCTGGCTGATCGTCTTCGAGGGGGTCAACGACCTGGGCACCGCACCCGCCACCGCTGCCGCCCAGCAGGCGATCGCCACCGAACTCATCGCCGCCTACCAGCAGTTCATCATCCGGGCGCACGCCCAGGGCATCCAGGTGTACGGGGCCACCCTGCTGCCGTTCGGCGGCCACACCGGGTACGACGACCCGGCCGGACACCGGGAGGCGGCCCGGCAGACCGTCAACGCGTGGATCCGAACCGGCGGCGGCTTCGACGCCGTCCTCGACTTCGACCGGGCGGTCCGCGACCCGGAACGGCCCGAGCGACTGCACCCGGACCTGCACGACGGCGACTGGCTGCATCTCAACCCCGCCGGCTACCGGCTGCTCGCCGAGGCGGTGCCCACCGAACTCTTCCCGGGGCCGCCGTACCCCCACCGATGAGGAGGACCCCTTCGATGGCAGTGATGCGCAAGACCGTTCTTGCCACCGCCGCAGTTCTGGCGCTCGGCACAGCCGTGGCCCTGCCCGCGCAGGCCAGTCCCGGCCCG
>NZ_JCAJZV010000009.1:0-246117 GCF_059510435.1 Streptomyces sp. NTD107
GGACCTGCCGGACGGCGCACGCCGGTACGGTGCGGACGCCGTCGCAACGCACCGCTGGGCCGCGGCCTCCCGGAAGAGCGGAGCGCGCGCGAGCATGCCGGCTCCCCCAACGGACAGCCACCGCGCGGCCGGATGGCGTACCCGGGGCGGTGTCGCCGGTCAGGCGCGGCCCGGGGCGGGGGTGGGGGTCGGGGGGCGGCGGCGGGTGGCGGCCCGGCGGCGGCGGTCGTTGCACAGCAGGCACTTGCCCCAGCCCGGCGGCAGCGGGTCGTCGCGGTCCCCGTGCAGCGGATCGACCGCGCCACGCGGATGCTCGCGGCAGCCCGTCTCGCCCGGGCCGTCCGTCAGCGACTGCGCCGCCGTCAGCGCCCGGCGCAGCGCGTCGACCAGCACCTCGGCCTGCTCGCCAGCCGGGCTCTCCTGGTCGAAGGCGATGTCATTCGCGGTGCGCAGCGCCGCTTGCAGCTCCCGGACTTCGATTCGGCTCATGCCCGCCACCGTAGCGGTCGCCACTGACAGGGACGGCCCGCACCAGCGGCACCGCCCCCGCCGCCAGCGCCGCGAACACCGTGAAGGCCAGCGCATAGCCGTGCTCCGCTCCCCCGGCCACCACCAGCGCGGTGGCCAGCTGCGCCCCGATCGCGCCGCCGACCGTGCGGGCGACGGTGTTCACGCCGCCCGCCGCGCCGGTCTCGGCCGGTGTCACCGCCTCGACCACCAGCGCGCCGAGCGCCGCGAACGCCAGCCCGTAGGCCACGCCGGTCAGCGCCCCGGCCAGGACGAGCTGCCACACCCGCTCGTGGGCCACGGCGAGCAGCGCCAGGGTGAACGCCGCCAGCGCCACGCCAGCCGTCAGCGGCGCCCGGGCGCCGTACCGGCCGCGCAGTCGCGGCGCGAGCGGGGTCACGAGCACCGTCAGCAGCACGGTCGGGATCATCATCAGCCCCGTCTCGGTCGGCGAGGCGCCGACGGTCCCGCTCTGCGCGAGCACCGGGACCAGGGTGATAGCGCCGAACATCGCGGCGCCGATCACCACCGCTGACGCGTGGGTGAGCGCCACCGCGCGCCGCCCGTGCAGCGCGAAGTCGACCAACGGCTCCCGTACCCGGTGTTCGGTCAGCACGAACGCCGCCGCCAGGGCCACCGCGCCGGCCGCGACGCCGAGGGTGGCGGGCGCGGTCCAGCCCCAGGCGCGGCCCTGGCTGATCACCAGCAGTCCGCCCACCAGCGCGCCGGCCAGCAGCAGCGCGCCGCCGATGTCCACCCGCCCGCCGGCCGGTGCGGTGGTACGGGGCAGCCCGGCGGCGAGCAGCAGCGCGAGGGCGGCGAACGGCAGCAGCGGCCAGAACAGCCCGGCCGCGCCCCAGCTCCCGGCCAGCGGCCCGGAGATCACCATGCCCAGCGCGCCGCCCATGCCGGTGAGCGCCGACATCAGGGCGATCGCCCGTGGCAGCCGCTGGGCGGGCAGCGCCGCCCGGGCCATGCCGAAGGTGAGCGGAAAGGCACCGCAGCCCAGGCCGGCCAGTGCCCGCCCGGCGAGCAGCAGCGGGTACGAACCGGCACCGGCGCCGAGCGCGCACAGCAGGGTGCCGGCGGCGAAGGCGGTCAGGCACGCCAGCAGGGTCCGCCGGTAGCCGAACATGTCGCCGAGCCGGCCGGCGATGGGGGTGGTGATCGCCCCGGTCAGCATGAAGACGGTCAGTGTCCAGGTGGCCGCCGAGGGGGTGATTCCCAGTTCGGTGCCGAGCACCGGCAGCGCGGAGATCACCACGGTCTGCGCCGTGGCCACCGTCAGCGCGCCGGTGAACAGTCGTCCGGTCACGGACATGGCATGCCCCTTTCCTGGTCGGGCAGGGCCACCCTAGACACTTGCGGACACTGTCCGCAAGTACGGTCGGCGCCATGACCTCCACCCCGCAACGCCGCCCCTGGGGCAGCCTGGACCGCGCCCGGATCATCACCGCGGCCCTCGAACTGGCCCGCGCCGAAGGGATCGACGCCGTCACCATCCGCCGCCTGGCCGCCGAGGTCGGCGCCTCCCGAATGGCCCTCTACCGCCACATCCCGGACAAGGACACCCTGCTGGAGCTGATCAGCGGCGCCGTCATCGAGCAGGAACTGCTCCCGGCCGCCGACCTCACCGGCCCCTGGCAGCACCGGCTGCGCTCCCTCGCCGCCGCCATGCGCGCCACGCTCGTCGCCTATCCCGGCCTGTCCGAGAGGACCATCGGCCGCCCCAACACCGGCCGCCGCGGCGGACTGCTGCTCGCCGAAACCCTGCTCGCCACCCTCGGTGAGGCCGGCCTGGACGAACCCGCCACCGCCACCTGGTACCTGGTCTTCATCGACCTCGTGCAGGGCCGCGCCCGCAGCGAGTCCGCACGCGGCGCCGGCGGCGATCCCACCACCCCCGAGCGCAACGCCCAGCTCTTCGCCGCCGCCGCCCGCCCCGGCAGCGAGGCAGCCCGGCTGCGCGCGCTCGCGCCGCTGATCGACGCCATCGGCCCGGAACAGGTCTTCGAGGCGGAGATCGCCATGCTGATCAGCGCGATCGAGGCCCAGGCCGCGCTCCGCCCCCGGTCGTAGGACCAAAAACCGGGTGGGAAGTGTCAGTGCCTGAACGTAGGCTCGATCCTGATGTCTGCCACCGCCCCCGCCCCCGCCCAGGCCGCGCCTGCCGCCAAACGTTCCGTCGTCCGTTCACTGCTGCGGCTGTGGCCCTATGTACGGCCGGTACGGGTCCGGGTCTTCGGCGCCGCCGCCGTGGCCATCGCGGCGGCCTCGCTGGGGCTGAGCATGCCGCTCATCCTCAAGTGGATCGTGGACGGCCCGGTCGCCGACGGCGACACCGGCGGAGTGTGGATCGGCGGCACCGTGCTGCTGGTGGTGGGGCTGTTCGAGGCCCTGCTGTTCGGGCTGCGACGCTGGCTGGTGGCCCGCCCCCTCACCCGCGTCGAGGCCGGGATGCGCGCGGACCTCTACCAGCACGTCCAGCGGCTGCCGGTCGCCTTCCACGACCGGTGGGCCACCGGCCAGCTGCTCTCCCGGGGCACCGGTGATCTCCAGCTGCTGCGCATGTGGCTGGCCTTCGGGCTCACCTTCCTCATCGTCAACAGCGCCACCATCCTCATCGGCTGCGTCATCCTGCTCTCCCAGCAGTGGGTGCTCGGCCTCATCCTGCTGGCGCCGGTGCCGGCGCTGATCATCCTGTGCATGGTCTTCGAGACCAGGTACTCGGTGGTCGCCCGCCGCGCCCAGGACCAGATGGGCGACCTGACGACCCTGGTGGAGGAGTCCATCCTCGGCATCCGGGTCATCAAGGGCTTCGGCCGGCACCGCAGCCAGGCGCAGGCGTTCCAGGCGCTCTCCCAGCGGCTGGTGGATACCGAGATCCGCAAGGCCAAGCTGCTGGCCTGGATCTGGACGTTCATCATGACGCTGCCCGAGCTGTTCATGGGCGCCGCCCTGGTGGTCGGGGTGCTCCAGGTCGCGGACGGCACGCTCACCGCCGGCACCCTGGTGGCGTTCATGGCCACCGCGATGGCGCTGCGCTGGCCGGTGGAGTCCATCGGCTTCCTGCTGGCCATGACCAATGACACGGCCGCCGCCACCGACCGGTTCTTCGAGGTGATGGACGTCAAGGCGCCGCCGGAGCGCATCCGCGAGGCCGGCCCCTCCGACGCCGCCGCCGGTACGGACGAGGGCATCCGCTTCGAGCAGGTGGTCTTCCGCTTCCCGGACTCCCCGCCCGACACCCCGGCCGTGCTGGACGGCATCGAGCTGCACATCCGCCCCGGCGAGACGATGGCCCTGGTCGGCGCCACCGGCAGCGGCAAGACCGCGCTGACCGCGCTGGTCCCCCGGCTGCACGAGGTGACCGCCGGGCGGATCACCCTGGACGGTACGGACATCGCCACCCTCCCGCTGCACGAGGTGCGCGAGCGGGTCGCGGTCGCCTTCGAGGAGCCGACCCTGTTCTCGGCCTCCGTGCGGGAGAACATCCTGATGGGCGCCCCGGACCACGGCACCCCGGACCACGGCGCCGACCCCGACGCCGAGCTGGTGCGGGCCCTGGGCATCAGCCAGGCGGACGGCTTCGTCGGCGCGCTGCCGCAGGGCGCCGGGACCGAGGTCGGCGAGCAGGGCCTGAGCCTGTCCGGCGGCCAGCGACAGCGGCTCGCGCTGGCCCGCGCCGTCGTCGGCCGGCCGCGCTTCCTGGTGCTGGACGATCCGCTCTCCGCCCTCGATGTGCACACCGAGGCCCGGGTGGAGGCCGCCCTGCGCGACGTACTGGCCACCACCACCGCGCTGGTGGTCGCCCACCGGCCCTCCACCGTCCAGCTGGCCGACCGGGTCGCGCTGCTCTCCGGCGGCCGGATCGCCGCCGTGGGCACCCACACCGAACTGCTGCGCGACAACGCCGAATACCGGCTGCTGATGACCGGCACGGCCCACAGCGGACCGTCCGAGGAGCCCGAAGAGGTCACCGTCCGATGAGCGCCACCAGCACCGCCACCAGCACCGCCGAAGAGACCGCCGGCGATCCGCAGCGGCGGCAGCAGTCGCCGCCCGCCCCCGACCCGATCGCCCAGGACAAGCTGCCCGCGCCGCGCGGCGCGTCCCGGCAGCTGCTGTTCTCGCTGCTGCGCCCGTACCGGGTACGGGTCGCGCTCGCCGCGCTCCTGCTGCTCGCCCAGCAGGCGGCGGTGCAGGGCACCCCGCTGCTGGTCGCGTACGCGATCGACCGGGGCGTCCCGGCCATCCGCGACCAGGACAACTACGGCCCGCTGATCGCGGTGGCCGTCGCGTACCTGCTGTGCGCGCTGGGCGGCGGCGCGCTCCAGCACGTCTTCATCCGGGTGGCGGCCCGGATCAGCCAGCGCGTCCTGCTGGAGCTGCGCGGCCGGATCTACCGGCACGCGCAGGCGCTCAGCCTGGACTTCCACGACCGCTACACCTCAGGGCGGCTGATCTCCCGCGCCACCACCGATGTGCAGTCGCTGCGCGAGCTTCTCGACGAGGGGCTCCAGGAGATGCTGATGGTGCTGGTGTCCGTGGTGTACATCGGGGCGCTGCTGTTCTATCTGGACCTGGGGCTCGGCGGGGCGGCGCTGCTGTCGTTCATTCCGCTGGTGTTCCTGGTGCAGAACTACCGGCGGCGGTCGGCCGAGCGGTTCAGCCGGCGGTCCACCGCGATCGCCAAGGTGATCGTGAAGTTCTCCGAGACGCTGAACGGCATCCGGCCGGTGAAGGCGTTCCGCCGTGAGGCGGTCAACGACGCCGGGTTCGACGCGATCAACCGGCAGCACGAGCGGGTCAACGGCGACACGATCCTGGAGATGGCGCGGTTCGTGCTGCTGTCCCGGCTGCTGGCCGCCACCGGGGTGGCGGCGATCGTGATGTGGGGCGCGTACCGGGTGGCGTCGGGCGAGCTGGAGCTGGGCGCGCTGGCGGCGGGTGCGCTGTACATCCGGCGGCTGTACGACCCGATCGACCGGTTCGCGATGATCCTGAACAACTACCAGTCGGCGGTGGCCTCGCTGGACAAGATCGCCGGGCTGCTGCACCAGCGGCCGGACGTACCGGAGCCGGAGCGTCCCGTGACGCCGGCGCAGCGGGCGGCCGGGCAGCCGGGGCGCGAGGTGGTGTTCGAGGGCGTGCGGTTCGCGTACCGCACCGGTGGCGAGGTGCTGCCCACCTTCGAGCTGACCTTGCCCGCCGGGCAGACGACGGCGCTGGTGGGGGCCACCGGGGCCGGGAAGTCGACGCTGGCGAAGCTGCTGGCGCGGTTCTACGACCCGACCGATGGCCGGGTGCTGCTGGACGGTACGGATCTGCGCGAGCTGAGTCCGGCGGAGCTGCGGCGCGGGGTGGTGATGGTGACCCAGGAGGCGTTCCTGTTCTCGGGCACCGTCGCGGAGAACATCGCGATCGGCAAGCCGGACGCCGACCGGGACGAGATCGAACGGGCGGCGAAGGCGATCGGCGCGCACGACTTCATCACGGCGCTGCCGGACGGCTACGACACGGATGTCCGCAAGCGCGGCGGCCGGATCTCGGCGGGGCAGCGGCAGTTGGTGGCGTTCGCCCGGGTGCTGCTGGCGGACCCCTCGGTGGTGATCCTGGACGAGGCCACCTCGTCGCTGGACATCCCCGGTGAGAAGGCGGTGCAGGACGCGATGGAGACGGTGCTGCGCGGCCGTACGGCGGTGGTGATCGCGCACCGTCTGTCCACGGTGGAGATCGCGGACCGGGTGCTGGTGATGGAGGCGGGAAGGATCGTGGAGGACGGCCCGCCGGCCGACCTGATCGCCGGTACCGGCCGCTTCGCGGACCTGCACCGGGCCTGGCGCGACAGCCTGGCCTGACCCGACCGGCGGCCGGAGGCGGAGGCCGCGGTGCCGAGGACAGGGCGGGGCGGGGTGCGGGGCACAAGCCCCGCACCCCGCCCCGGTGGACCCGGCCCCCATCGGGGTGGCGGCGTCACCACGACCGACCGGACCCCGGCCGCGGGCGCGGGCGCGGCCGGGGTCCGGTCGGTGTGGGTCAGCGCAGCAAAATGCCCGCTTCCTCGGTCCGGGCCTCGGACGGGAGGGCGGTCAGGCCCAGTTCGGCGGTGGTCGCCAGCAGGCGGTGGGTGGGCAGGACCCGGACCGTGTAGCCGAAGGGGCCCGGGTGGGGCAGCGGGAGGTCGGCCGTGTAGGTCCAGTGGCCCTCCAGGTCGGGGCCGCCGTCCGGTTTCAGGGTGACCGGCTCGGCGTCCAGCAGCCGGTCGCTCTCATCGACCCGGCCGGTGATCGCCTGGACCTCCACCTCGGCCGGCTCCAGCTCGCCGAGCCGGATCCTGGCCCGCAGCGGCAGCGCGCCGCCCAGCACCGGCGGTTCGTCGCCGGTCTCGACGTGGTCCACGCTCACCTTGGGCCACTCCCGCCGTACGCGCTCGGCGTACGCCGCGAGTTCGCCGGCCGCCGCCGCGTCCATCGCGCGGTGGGCGTGGGCGGCCGGCGTGTACAGGCCGGTCACATACTCCCGTACCATCCGCTCCGCCAGCACCTTCGGCCCCAGCCGCCCCAGGGTGGCCCGCACCATCTCCAGCCACCGGCCGCGCCCGCGCGTGTAGAAGCACGGCGCGACCTGCTCCTCCAGCAGCCGGTACAGCGCCGCCGCCTCCACCGTGTCGCGCCGCTCCGGGTCGCCGCCGGTGAGTCCGTCCGCCGTGGGGATCTCCCAGCCGAAGTCCGGCTCGCACCACTCGTCCCACCAGCCGTCGCGCACCGACAGGTTGAGGCCGCCGTTGAGCGCCGACTTCATGCCGGAGGTGCCGCACGCCTCCAGCGGGCGCAGCGGGTTGTTCAGCCACACGTCGCAGCCGGCGTACAGGCCGCGGGCCATCGCCATGCCGTAGTCGGGGAGGTACACGATCCGGTGCCGTACCTCCGGGTCGTCGGCGAACCGCACCAGGTCCTGGATCAGCCGCTTGCCGCCCTCGTCCGCCGGGTGCGCCTTGCCGGCGACCACCAGTTGGACGGGGCGTTCGGGGTGCAGCAGCAGCGCCTTGAAGCGTTCGGGGTCGCGCAGCATCAGGGTGAGCCGCTTGTACGAGGGGACGCGCCGTGCGAAGCCCAGCGTCAGCACGTCCGGGTCGAGGACCTCGTCGATCCAGCCCAGCTCGGCGTCGCCCGCGCCGCGCTGCCGCCAGGAGTGGCGCAGCCGGGCCCGTACCTCGTGCACCAGCGTCTCGCGCAGCCCGCGCCGCAGCTCCCACAGTTCGGCGTCGGTGAGCCGGCCGGGGTCCTCGGCGCGGGTGAGCGCGTCGGCGGTCCAGGTGGGGGCGTGCACGCCGTTGGTGACGGAGGTGATGGGCACCTCGCCGGGGTCGAAGCCGGGCCACAGTCCGGCGAACATCTCCCTGGCCACCGCCCCGTGCAGGGTGGAGACCCCGTTGGCGCGCTGCGCCGTGCGCAGCCCGAGCACGGCCATGTTGAACTGCGGCTGGTGCCCGGGCTCGGGCCCGTCCGGTTCGCGGCCCAGTGCCAGCAGCGCGCCGGTGTCCAGCGGCTCCAGTTCGCCGCCGGGGCCGAGGTGCCTGGCCACCAGTTCCTCCGGGAAGCGGTCGATGCCGGCCGGGACCGGGGTGTGGGTGGTGAAGACGGTGCCGGCCCGTACCATCCGGGCGGCGGCGTCGAAGCCGATGCCGAGGGCGTCGAGTTCGCGGATGCGTTCGGGGCCGAGGAATCCGGCGTGGCCCTCGTTCATGTGGAACACCTCGGGCTCGGGGTGCCCGGTGATGCGGCAGTAGGCGCGTACCGCCCGCATGCCGCCGATGCCCAGCAGCATCTCCTGGAGCAGCCGGTGTTCGCTGCCGCCGCCGTACAGCCGGTCGGTGACGTCGCGTTCGGCGGGGGCGTTGCCGTCGACGGCGGAGTCGAGCAGCAGCAGCGGGACGCGGCCGACCGCCGCCTGCCACACCCGGGCGGTGAGGGTGCGTCCGCCGGGCAGGGCGAGGGTGACGCGGACGGGGGTGCCGTCGGGGCCGGTCAGTTCGGTGAGCGGCAGTTCACGGGGGTCGAGCACGGGGTAGCTCTCGCACTGCCAGCCGTCCGCGTCCAGGGACTGCCGGAAGTAGCCGTGCCGGTAGAGCAGGCCCACCCCGATCAGCGGGGCGCCGAGGTCGCTGGCGGCCTTGAGGTGGTCGCCGGCGAGGATGCCGAGGCCGCCGGAGTACTGGGGCAGGGCGGCGGTGATGCCGAACTCGGGTGAGAAGTAGGCGATGGCGCGGGGCAGTTCGCCCTCGGCGTGCTGGTACCAGCGGGGTTCGGTGAGATAGTCGCGCAGATCGCCGGCGGCGACCTCCAGGCGGCGTACGAAGCCCCGGTCGGCGGCGAGGGCGGCGAGCCGGTCGGCGGTGACGGATGCCAGCAGCCGTACCGGGTCGGCGCCGGCCCGCCGCCAGCCGTCCGGGTCCACGGATCTCAGCAGCTCACGGGTGTCGGGGTGCCAGGACCAGCGCAGGTTGAACGCCAGTTCCCGCAGCGGTCGCAGCGGCTCGGGGAGGACGGCTGTCACGGAGAAACGACGGATGGCCTTCACGGATCCGAAGGTATCCGGGCAGGAGAGGCACAAGGGGTGGTTTCCGGCGCATGACGCAGGAAACCGTCACCAAACCACCCCCGGGGACCATCAGGAACGTGCGGGGGCCGCCGCGCCGGCGTGGCGCGGCGGCCCCGTGTCCCGGCCGCCGTCAGGAGACGGCGGCCGGTGTTTCCTCCCCTGGCTCCTTGGCCTGCTCCACCTCGACCAGCACCGGCGGCGCCAGCTGGGAGGTCGGCCGCAGCGAGCCGTCGGCGATCCCGGCCGCGAAGTGGCAGGCCACCCGGTGGCCGTCGCCGGTGTCGGTCAGCTCGGGCCGCTCCGTGTCGCACCGGGTCGGCTGCCGCCACGGGCAGCGGGTGTGGAACCGGCAGCCGGTGGGCGGGTTGGCCGGCGAGGGCAGATCGCCACGCAGCAGGATGCGTTCGCGCCGGTCCTCCACCTCCGGGTCGGGCACCGGCACCGCCGACATCAGGGCGCGGGTGTACGGGTGGCGCGGCTCGGCGTACAGCGCGTCCGAGGGCGCCTCCTCGACCAGCGCGCCCAGGTACATCACGCCGATGACATCGGAGATGTGCCGCACCACGGCCAGGTCGTGGGCGATGACCAGATAGGTCAGGCCCAGCGACTCCTGGAGTTCCTCCAGCAGATTGATGACCTGGGCCTGGATGGAGACGTCCAGCGCCGACACCGGCTCGTCGCAGATGATCACATCGGGTTCCAGGACCAGCGCCCGGGCGATGCCGATGCGCTGCCGCTGCCCGCCGGAGAACTCGTGCGGGTAGCGGGAGAGCGCGCTGTGCGGCAGCCCGACCCTGGTGAGGATCTCCTTGATCTTCTCGCGGCGCTCCGTCCGGTCGGCGCCGATGCCGTGCGCGGCCATGCCCTCGGCGAGGATCGACTCGATGTTCTGCCGGGGGTTGAGCGAGCCGAGCGGGTCCTGGAAGACCATCTGGAGCCGGCGCCTGGCGCGCCGCATCTCCTCCGCCGGCAGCTGTGCCAGGTCCGTACCGTCGAAGACGACCGAGCCCGAGGTGATGTCGGTCAGCCGCAGCACGGCCCGGCCCAGGGTGGTCTTGCCGCAGCCGGACTCGCCGACCAGGCCGTACGTCTGACCGGCGGTCACGGACAGCGAGACGCCGTCCACCGCGTACACGTGTCCCACGGTGCGGTCGAAGAGGACGCCGCGTTTGACGGGGAAGTGGACCTTCACGTCGTCGAGTTCGAGCAGGCTCACCGGTCCGCTCCTTCCTTGCCGAGCGTTACGGCGGGTACGGGGTGGACGCAGCGCACCCGGTGGCCGGCCGTGTGCGGTTCGGTCAGTTCGGGGGTGCCGCTCAGGCACTGCTCGGAGTAGAAGTCGCAGCGCGGCGCGAAGGCGCAGCCGTCCGCCCAGGCGATGGTGTCGCTGATGGAGCCGCGGATCGGGTTGAGCGGTTCGCCGCGCGGCGCGTCCAGGCGGGGGATGGAGCCGAGCAGGCCGTGCGCGTACGGGTGGGTGGGTGCGGCGAACAGCGGACGGCGCTCGGCCGCCTCGACGACCTTGCCCGCGTACAGCACATTGACCCGGTCGCACAGCCCGGCGACCACCCCCATGTCGTGGGTGATCATCAGCAGCGCGGTGCCCTGCTGGTCGACGAGTTCCTTCAGCAGTTCCAGGATCTGCGCCTGGATGGTGACGTCGAGTGCGGTGGTCGGCTCGTCCGCGATGAGCAGCCGGGGCGCACAGGCCACCGCCATGGCGATGAGCGCGCGCTGCCGCATGCCGCCGGAGAGCTGGTGCGGGTACTCCTTGAGCCGCCGGGTGGGGTCGGGGATGCCGACCCGTTCCAGCAGGGCGGCGGCCTCGGCGCGGGCGGCGGCGCCGCGCAGACCGCGGTGCCGGGTGAGGATCTCGGTGACCTGGAGGCCGATGGGGATGACCGGGTTGAGGGAGGACAGCGGGTCCTGGAAGATCATCGCCAGCTGGCTGCCGCGCAGGTCGCGCAGTTGGTCGCGGCCGAGGGTAAGCAGGTCGGTGCCTTCGAAGTGGGCGTGGCCGCCGACCCTCACGCCCTTCTTGGGCAGCAGCCCCATCAGGGCGAGGGAAGTGACGCTCTTTCCGCAGCCCGATTCGCCGACCAGGCCGGTGACCTGGCCCCGCGCCACCTCGAAGGAGACTCCGGAGACGGCCCGGACGTCGGTGCGACCGCGCCCGGTGAAGGTGACGGTGAGGTCTTCCACGCTCAGCAGTGGGGGTTCCGGTTGCCTGGGCATGGTCATCAGCTCCGCAGTTTCGGGTCGAGTGCTTCGCGCATCGCCTCGCCCAGCAGGGTGAAGCCCAGTGCGGTGATGATGATGCCGAGCGCCGGGTAGAGCGCCATCATCGGCGCCTGGTCGAAGTACGGCTGGGCCTGGACGAGCATGACGCCCCATTCGGGCTGGGCGGCGTCGGGGTTGCCCAGCCCCAGATAGGACAGGGCGGCGGCCTCGATGATGGCGGTGGCCAGCGCGAGGGTGCACTGCACGATCACCGGGCCCAGGGAGTTGGGCAGCACGTGCGCGGTAACGATGCGCCGCCGGCGCACGCCCAGCGAGCGGGCGGCCAGTACGTAGTCGGAGCCGGACTGGGCGAGCATGGAGCCGCGCAGCAGCCGGGCGAAGATGGGGATCTGGGCCACCCCGACCGCGATCATCACGGTGGTGAGGGACTGGCCGAGGATGGCGGCGACGGAGACGGCGAGCAGCAGCGAGGGCAGCGCCAGCACCATGTCGATGAAGCGCATCACGGCGGTGTCGATGCGCCGGCCGGTCTTGCCGCCGAAGGCGAGGGCGGCGCCGGACAGTCCGCCGATCAGGGCACCGGCGGTGAAGCCGAGCAGGGTGGCGATGATCCCGACCAGCAGCGTCTGGCGGGCGCCGACCAGCATCCGGGAGAGCTGGTCGCGGCCCAGGTGGTCCAGGCCCAGCCAGTTCCCCGAGCGGGAGCCGACGAAGGTGTTCTGGTTGGGGAACACCTCGCCGCGCCACTGCTGGATCGGGTTGTGCGGGGCGATCCAGGGGCCGATGATCGCCAGCACGATGAAGACGGCGATGATGACGCCGCCGATCAGGGCCATCTTGGAGGAGCGCAGCCGGCGCAGCGCCTCGGTCCACAGGCTGGCGCCGGTGGTGGATTCCCGCTGGGCGGTCAGCTCGGCGAGCCGGTCGATCTTCGTGGTCTTGGTACTCATCAGTGCACCCGCACCCTCGGGTCGATGAGGCTGTACGCCAGGTCGACCAGCAGATTGATGACGACGTAGAGCGTCGCGATGAACATGATGAAGCCCATGAGGACGGGGTAGTCACGACCGTCGATGGCGGAGCGCAGGAAGTGGCCGATGCCGTTGAAGGCGAAGACGGATTCGGTGAGCACCGCACCGGACAGCAGGGAGCCGGTGAGCAGGCCGATGGTGGTGACGACCGGCAGCAGGGCGTTGCGCAGGACGTGCCGGGCGCGTACCACCTGCCGCTTGAGCCCCTTGGACTCGGCGGTGCGGACGTAGTCCTCGCCCAGGACTTCCAGGACGGAGGCGCGGGTCATCCGGACGATGATCGCCAGCGGGATGGAGGCCAGGGCCGTGGCGGGCAGGATCAGATGGATGATCGCGTCCCAGGAGGCGTCGAACTCTCCGGTGAGCAGCCCGTCCAGGATGCGGAATCCGGTGATCTCGGTGGCATTGATGTCGTTGGACTGGCGTCCGACACTGGGCAGCCAGCCGAGCCGGACGGCGAAGACGGCCTTGAGGAGGAAGGCGAGGAAGAAGACGGGGATGCAGATGCCCAGCAGCGAGCCGGAGACGGCGCCGATGTCGAGCCAGGTGCCGCGCCGGGCGGCGGCCAGGTAGCCGAGCGGGATGCCGACGATGACGGCGATGAGCAGGGCGCTCAGGCCGAGTTCGACGGTGGCGGGGAAGCGGGTGGTGAACTCCTCCCACACCGGGCGGCCGGTCTGCACGGAGGTGCCGAGGTCGAGGGTGACGAGCCGGCGCAGGAAGCGGCCGTACTGTACGAGTACGGGCTGGTCCAGGCCGAGGGCCGCCTCGATCTGGCGGCGGTCGGCCTCGGTGGCCCGCTCGCCGAGGAGGGCGGCGGTGGGGCCGCCCGGCAGCCGGTTCAGCCACAGGAAGAGCAGCACCGACAGGCCCGCCAGCGTGGGTATGAGCTGGAGCAGCCGGCGCACGATGAGACGCAACACCTTTGGGTCAACGCCCCTTTCTTGCTTGTCGGACCACACCGCCGCCCGGCCACGGGGGGTGCCCCGGGGCCGGGCGGCGGGAGGATCCGGCTGTCGGGTCCCCTACTTGAAGGACGCTTCGGAGAATTTCTCCTGCGTCAGCGGGGAGACGGTGGGCGGGTTGACGTCGGGCGAGAAGGCGATGGACGGCGGCGAGGAGGAGATCGGCACGCCGGGCAGGAAGTCCATCACGAACTCATTGGCCTCCCGGTAGAGGGCGGTGCGGGTGTCGACGTCCGGCTCGGTGGAGGCGCGGTCCAGCAGGTCGAACAGCTCTTCGTTCTCGAAGCCCCACTCCTTCTGGTACTTGGCGAACCAGGTGCCCAGGAAGTTGTAGCCGTCGTTGAAGTCGCCGGTCCAGCCGAGCAGGTACAGGTTGCAGCCGCCGTCGCGGGTGACCTCGGTGTAGTCCGGGTTCCACTTGAGGGCCTTGGGCTCGACGGTGATGCCGACGGCCTCCAGGTCGGCGCGCAGCAGCTCGTACAGGTCCGCCGGGGAGGGCATGTACGGGCGGGTGACCTCGGTCGGGTAGCAGAAGGTGAACTTCAGGTCGTCCTCGCCGGAGTCGGCGAGCAACTGCTGGGCGAGTTCGGGGTCGTACGCGTAGGTGGTGACGTTCTCGGAGTAGCCGTCGACCGTGTCGGGCATGAACTGGGTCGCGACGACGCCGCCGGCGGGCAGCTGGCTGTCGACGAGGTTCTGCCGGTCCAGCGCGTGCGCGATGGCGGTACGGACCTCAAGGCTCTCCAGGGCCGGGTGGCTGTCCTGGGTGAACCCCAGATAGAAGATGTTGAAGACGTCCCGGGTGGGCACCTGGAATCCGGCGTCGGACAGGGTCTTCACATCGGCGGGGGCGACCAGGTCGTAGCCGTGGATGTCACCGCTCTGGAGTGCCTGGCGGCGGGCGGCTTCCTCGGGGATGGTCTGGAAGACGAGCTTCTCGACGCCCGCCTTCTCGCCCCAGTAGTCGTCGAAGCGGGTGAGGGTGACCTCGCCGTTGCCCTTGTTCCAGCCGGTGGCCCGGAAGGGGCCGCTGCCGGCGACGGTGCCGGCTTCCTGGCTGTACTTCGGGAAGGTGATGGAGTCGCCCCCGCCCCCTGCCTCGTCGGCGGCGTACGCCTCAAGGGCGGGGCCCGAGTGGATGCCGAAGGCGGCGAGGGAGAAGCCGCCGGGGTAGTTGGCGGAGGGCTTGACGACCTCGATGACGGCGGTCAGCTCGTCGGGGGCGGTGCAGCCGACGTAGTTCGGCTCGGCCGTCTCTTCGCTCTCGTTGTTGGCGAAGCCACCGAAAATCGTCTGCCAGTAATAGGACAGTGTGGTGTTCTGGTAGGCACCGGTCCAGTTGTACCAGCGGTCGAAGTTGGCACAGACGACTTCGCCGGTCAGGTCGGAGCCGTCGTGGAACGTCACCCCCTCCTGGAGATTGAACGTCCACTCGGTGCCCGCGTCGTTGCTCTCCCACGTCTTGGCGAGGCTGCCCTCCATCTCGGAGGTGCCGGACTTGTGGTCGATCAGCGTTTCAAAGACCTGCCGGGTGATCCGGAAGGACTCGCCATCACTGGCCAGCGAGGGGTCGAGGGAGGCGGGGTCGCCCGCGGCGCCGAAGACAAAGGTTTCCGTGGAGCCGGACCCCTTGGAGTCTCCGTTGTCGCGGTCGCTGGAGCAGCCGGTCGCGATCACGCTGATCGCGAATATGGCCGCAAGCATCCGCACGGCCTTGGGTCTTGCTATGGACATCGTCCACCTCGAAGGGTCGGTGGTGGTCTGGTGTTTCGGTGGACGGCACATTACTGCGCTGGTGCATAGCTGTGAACAGTGGAATGAACGGCGATACAGAGCTGAGACTTCACGTCCACTCACCCCCACACGGGTGAACGCGCCCCGGGGGCCACACCCGACAAACCCCTCAGTCAGTCGTGAAACATATAGAAAGGACAAAGTCACGAAGAGAACAGCAAATAGCCACCTCCGACGCCTATGAGGTGATCCGCACATGATCGGTCGAATTCCCGTTCTTGATGTCCAGCCGCGCATCGACTGCGGCCGGCGGCCCGTCAAGGCCGTGCCGGGCGAGACGTTCCAGGTCAGCGCCACCGTCTTCCGGGAGGGCGCCGGCGCCGTGGGGGCCAATGTGCTGCTGCGCGACCCGGCCGGGCGCGGCGGCCCGTGGATCCCGATGCGCGAACTGGCGCCCGGCTCCGACCGCTGGGGCGCGGACATCACCCCGGACGCGGAGGGCCGCTGGACGTACACCGTGGAGGCGTGGTCGGACCCGGTGGCCGGCTGGCGGCGCGTCGCGAAGATCAAGATCCCGGCCGGCATTGACACCGAGCTGACGTTGCTGGAGGGATCGGCGCTGCTGCGCGAGGCCGCCACCGGGGTACCCAAGAGCGAGGGCCGCGAGATCATCGCGGTGGCCGCCGACGCGCTGGCCGACACCACACTGCCCGGCGCGGCCCGGCTCGCCGCCGCGCTGGCCCCGGAGGTGACCGCCGTACTGGCCCGGCATCCGCTGCGCGAACTGCTCAGCTCGGCGCGCCCGATGCCGCTGATCGTGGAGCGCGAGCGGGCGCTGTACGGGGCGTGGTACGAGATGTTCCCGCGCTCGGAGGGCGCGGTGGTGCGCCGGCACGCGCCGCCGGTCTCGGGCACGCTGCGCAGCGCGGCGCGGCGGCTGCCGGACATCGCGGCGATGGGTTTCGACGTGGTGTATCTGCCGCCGGTGCATCCGATCGGCACGGCGTTCCGCAAGGGCGCGAACGGGGCGCTGACGGCGGGCACCGATGATGTCGGCTGTCCGTGGGCGATCGGTTCGGGGGACGGCGGGCACGACGCGATCCATCCGGAGCTCGGCTCGCTGGAGGATTTTGATCATTTCGTGGCCACGGCGCGCTCGCTGGACATGGAAGTGGCCCTGGATTTCGCACTCCAGTGCAGCCCTGATCATCCGTGGGTGAAGCAGCATCCGGAGTGGTTCGCCAAGCGGGCGGACGGCTCGATCGCGTTCGCCGAGAACCCGCCGAAGAAGTACCAGGACATCTATCCGATCTCCTTCGAACAGGATTTCCGCGGCCTGGTCACCGAGACGCTGCGGATTCTGCGGTTCTGGATGTCGCACGGGGTGCGGGTGTTCCGGGTGGACAATCCGCACACCAAGCCGGTGGTGTTCTGGGAGAAGGTCATCGCCGAGATCAACCGCACCGATCCGGATGTCATCTTCCTCGCCGAGGCGTTCACCCGGCCCGCCATGATGCGTACCCTCGCGCAGATCGGCTTCCAGCAGTCGTACACCTACTTCACCTGGCGCAACACCAAGGCGGAGCTGACCGAGTATCTGACCGAGCTGAGCGGCGAGTCGGCGCCGTACATGCGGCCCAATTTCTTTGTGAACACCCCGGACATCCTGCACGCCTATCTCCAGGAGGGCGGGCGCCCCGCCTTCGAGATCCGCGCCGTGCTGGCCGCCACGCTCTCCCCCTCCTGGGGGATGTACGCCGGCTATGAGCTGTGCGAAGGCACCGCCGCCGGTCCCGGCTCGGAGGAGTACGCGGACTCCGAGAAATACCAGCTGCGGCCCCGCGACTGGGCGGCGGCCCGTAAATCGGGCAACAGCATCATCGGCTTGATCGGCGCGCTCAATCGGCTGCGCCGCGCCCACCCCGCCCTGCGCCAACTGCGCGATCTGCACTTTCACCGCACCGACAACGAGCACATCCTGGCGTACTCCAAGCGCACCCGGACACCGCACGCCGACACCGTGATCATCGTGGTCAACCTCGATCCGCACCACACCCACGAGGCGACGGTCTCGTTGGACATGTCGGAACTCAAGGGGTGTGGCCTCACTTTCGCTCAGGAGAGTGGTGCCGAGCCCTTCCCGGTGTGCGACCAGCTCACCGGTGAGACCTATTACTGGGGCAGGGACAATTATGTGCGTCTCGGACCTGGCCGTGCGGACGCGCACACCTCGTCGGCGCACATTTTCGCCCTGCGACCGTCCTCACAGACCGGAGGGTCACCCAAACATGAGCGTCAATGAGCCGGTCCTCGACACCTTCGAGGACACGCCAGCCCGCGACCGGGACCCGCAGTGGTTCAAACGCGCGGTGTTCTACGAGGTCCTCGTCCGCTCCTTCCAGGACAGCAACGGGGACGGAGTCGGGGATCTCAAGGGCCTGACCTCGAAACTGGACTATCTCCAGTGGCTCGGGGTCGACTGCCTGTGGCTGCCGCCCTTCTTCGCATCACCGCTGCGCGACGGGGGCTATGACGTCTCCGACTACGGCGCGGTGCTGCCGGAGTTCGGCGACCTGGCGGACTTCGTGGAGTTCGTGGACGCGGCCCACAGCCGGGGCATGCGCGTCATCATCGACTTCGTCATGAACCACACCAGCGATCAGCACCGCTGGTTCCAGGAGTCGCGCCGCGACCCGCAGGGCCCGTACGGCGACTACTACATGTGGGCCGACGACGACAAGGGATATCCGGACGCCCGGATCATCTTCGTCGACACCGAGTCCTCCAACTGGGCCTTCGACCCGGTGCGCAAGCAGTACTACTTCCACCGCTTCTTCTCGCACCAGCCGGATCTCAACTACGAGAATCCGGCGGTGCGCAAGGAGATGATCGCGGCGCTGCGGTTCTGGCTCGACCTGGGCATCGACGGCTTCCGCCTGGACGCGGTGCCCTATCTGTACGCCGAGGAGGGCACCAACTGCGAGAATCTCCCGGCCTCGCACCACTTCCTCAAGGAACTGCGGGCCGAGATCGACCGGGACTACCCGGACACGGTGCTGCTGGCCGAGGCCAATCAGTGGCCGGAGGACGTCGTCGACTACTTCGGCGACTACGCGGCGGGCGGCGACGAATGCCACATGGCGTTCCACTTCCCGGTGATGCCGCGCATCTTCATGGCGGTGCGCCGCGAGTCCCGCTACCCGGTCTCGGAAATCCTGGCGAAGACCCCGCAGATCCCCGCCGGCTGCCAGTGGGGGATCTTTCTGCGCAACCACGACGAGCTGACCCTGGAAATGGTCACCGACGAGGAGCGCGACTACATGTACGCGGAGTACGCCAAGGACCCGCGGATGCGCGCCAACATCGGAATCCGGCGCCGGCTGGCCACCCTGCTGGACAACGACCGCAACCAGATCGAGCTGTTCACGGCGCTGCTGCTGTCGCTGCCCGGCTCGCCGATCCTCTACTACGGGGACGAGATCGGGATGGGGGACAACATCTGGCTGGGCGACCGGGACGCGGTGCGTACCCCCATGCAGTGGACGCCGGACCGCAACGCCGGCTTCTCCACCTGTGACCCGGGGCGGCTGTTCCTGCCGGCCATCATGGATCCGGTGCACGGGTATCAGGTCACCAATGTCGAGGCGGCGATGAGTTCGCCGTCCTCGCTGCTGCACTGGACGCGGCGGATGGTGGAGATCCGCAAGCAGAATCCGGCGTTCGGCCTGGGCACGTACGCCGAACTGCCCTCGTCCAACCCCGCGGTGCTGGCCTTCTTGCGCGAGCACGGGGACGACCTGGTGCTGTGTGTGCACAACTTTTCCCGCTTCTCGCAGCCCACCGAGCTGGATCTGGGGATGTGGCAGGGGCGGCATCCGGTGGAACTCATCGGCGGGGTGCGTTTCCCGGCGATCGGGGCGCTGCCGTATCTGCTGACCCTGGCGGGGCACGGCTTCTACTGGTTCCGGCTGCGGCAGGGGGCGGAGAGCGGCTGAGCCGGCGCCGATCGGGCGCTGATCCGGCCGAGCCGGGCCGTACGGGCGGGGGCGCGGTGCGTCTCCGCCCGGCGGCGGTTCTGGCACCCGCACGGCTGTTCCTTTCAGGTCCTTTCGCGACACGTCCCGCACCATCCCGGCAACAAACGCGTCAATACGGGACACTTCAGCACATAATCCAGTGTGCTCGGGGAAGGGACCCATGTCGGAAAGCTCCTCGCCCCGTGCCGCGTCGTTCCCCTTCGATCCCGGCTCGCTCCGGGACGATTCCCCGCAGGGCGGGGCGCTGCTGCGTTCGCTGACCGGGCCGCTGGCGCGCTGGCTGCCCAGGCAGCGCTGGTTCGCCGGCAAGGGAAGACCGCTGGCCGGGCTCAGCCTTCTGTCCGTCACCGAACTGCTGCCGTGCGACGCGCCGGGGTACGCGCCGGGGCTGCTGCATCTGCTGGTGCGCACCCGCCAGTCGGGGCCGATGGCGGCGGCCGGCGACTGCTATCAACTGCTGCTCGGGGTACGCGCGGCACTGCCCCCCGAACTGATGCCCGCGCTGGTGGGCCGCCCCACCGAGGGCCCGCTGGCGGACCGCGCGGTGTACGAGGCGCTGTACGATCCCCGGCTGGCCGCCGTGCTGCTGGAGCGGCTGCGGGCGCCGGGCCGGCTGGGCGCGCTGCGCTTCGACCGGGCGCCGGGCGTCCACATCCCGGCCGGGCTCAGCGCCCGGGCGCTCACCGGCGAACAGACCAACTCCTCGGTGGTGTACGGCGAGACCCACATCCTCAAGCTCTTCCGCCGGGTCTCCCCCGGGCTGCATCCCGATCTGGAGCTGCCGCGCGCGCTGGCGGCGGCAGGCTGTGCCCGGGTGCCGGCCCCCTCCGCGTGGTTCGAGGCGTCGTGGCCGGGGGACGACGCGGAGCCGGTCACCCTGGGGGTGCTCCAGCCGTATCTGGCCGGGTCGAGCGACGGCTGGCAGCTGGCGCTGCGGTCGCTCAGCGGTCGTGCCGACTTCAGCTCGGCGGCGCACGCGCTGGGGCGCGCGATGGCGGAGGTGCACACCGCGCTGGCGCAGACGCTGCCCACCTCGGTGCTGGACCGCGGGCAGTTGGAGCAGACCGCCACCGCGATGAGCGAGCGGCTGGCGGAGGCCGCGGCGGCGGTGCCGGCGCTGCGCCCGTACCGCACCGGGCTCGGGCGGGCGTACGACGCGCTGACGGCGTACGCCCGGCGCGGCGGCGACTGTGTGGCACAGCGGCTGCACGGCGATCTGCATCTGGGCCAGGTGCTGCGCCGCGCGGACGAGGCGCACTGGTCGGTCATCGACTTCGAGGGCGAGCCGGCCAGGCCGCTGGCGGACCGGCGGCGCCCGGGGCCGCCGGTGCGGGACATCGCGGGCATGCTGCGGTCCTTCGACTACGCGGCCTGCCAGCAGCCGGACGGCGGCTCGTGGGCGACGGACTGGTCGCGGGCCAGCCGGGGCGCGTTCTGCCGGGGTTACGCGGCGGCCAGCGGATCCGATCCGCTGAGCACTCCCGAACTGCTGCGCGCGTACGAGACGGACAAGGCCGTCTACGAGGTGCTGTACGAGGCCAGGCACCGTCCGCACTGGCTGCATGTGCCGATGACGGCGGTCCGCCGGCTGGCCGCGGTCACCCCTTGATCCCTGTGACCCTTTTCATCCCTTGATCCCGCTGTCTCGGAGGAGCACTCGCCGTGGAACGTGACCGCCTGCTGACCGGCGCGCACCATGATCCGCACGCGGTCCTGGGGGCGCACACGGCGCCTGGTGGGGTGGTGATCCGGGTGCTGTGCCCGGGCGCACGCGCGGTGACGGTCCTGGGGCCGGGGTTGCGCAACCTGCTGAAGGACACCGGTGGCGGCCTGTTCGAGGCGCTGCTGCCGCTGTCCGAGCCGCCCGCCTACCGGCTGCTGATCACCCCGGCGGGTGGCGGGCCGCCGGTGGAGAGGGAAGATCCCTACCGTTTTCTGCCCGCGCTCGGCGAGCTGGATCTGCATCTGATCGCCGAGGGCCGCCACGAGCGGCTGTGGGAGGCGCTGGGCGCCCGGGTGATGACGCATCAGGGGGTGCGCGGCACCCGGTTCACGGTGTGGGCGCCGCACGCCCGCGGGGTGCGGGTCGCCGCCGACTTCAACGGCTGGGACGGCACCGGGCATCCGTTGCGCTCGCTGGGCGCGAGCGGGGTGTGGGAGCTGTTCGTGCCGGGGGTGCGGGCCGGCAGCCGCTACAAGTTCGACATCTGCCGCCCGGACGGCGGGCACACGCTGCGCGCCGACCCGCTGGCGCGGCGCACCGAGTGCCCGCCGGCGAACGCCTCGGTGGTGCACGAGAGCCGCTATGTGTGGGGCGACGGCCGGTGGATGAAGCGCCGCGCCGGGCACGCGGCGCCCGGCGCGCCGATGTCCGTGTACGAGCTGCATCTGGGGTCGTGGCGGCCGGGTCTTTCGGCGCGGCAGCTGGCGGAGCAGCTGCCGGCGTATGTGAAGGACCTCGGCTTCACGCATGTGGAACTGATGCCGCCGGCCGAGCATCCGTACGGCCCCTCCTGGGGCTATCAGGTGACGGGCTATTACGCGCCGACCGCGCGGCTGGGTACGCCGGACGACTTCAAGCGGCTGGTGGACGCGCTGCACCGGGCGGGGATCGGGGTGCTGATGGACTGGGTGCCGGCGCACTTTCCCAAGGACGACTGGGCGCTGGCGGTCTTCGACGGGGAGCCGTGCTACGAGCATCCGGATCCGCAGCGGGCCGAGCATCCGGACTGGGGGACGCTGGAGTTCGACTACGGGCGGCGGGAGGTATGCAACTTTCTCGTGGCGAACGCCGTGTACTGGTGTGAAGAGTACCACATCGACGGGCTGCGGGTCGATGCGGTCGCTTCCATGCTGTATCTGGACTATTCACGCGGGGAGGGCGAATGGACACCCAACGAGAGCGGCGGGCGGGAGAATCCGGACGCCGTGGCGTTCCTCCAGGAGATGAACGCCGCGATCGGCCGGCACTGCCCGGGGGTGGTGACCGTCGCGGAGGAGTCCACCGCCTGGGACGGGGTCACCCGGGCCACCGATCAGATCGGGGAGTCCGGGTTCGGGGGGCTGGGCTTCGACTTCAAATGGAACATGGGGTGGATGCACGACTCGCTGCTCTACATGTCCAAGGACCCGGTGCACCGGGCCTATCACCACGACGAGATCACCTTCTCGATGGTCTACGCCTACGCCGAGAACTATGTGCTGCCGATCTCCCACGACGAGGTGGTGCACGGCAAGCGCGCCCTGGTCAACAAGATGCCGGGCGACTGGTGGCAGCGGCGGGCCGGCCATCGCGCGTATCTGGGCTTCATGTGGGCCCACCCGGGCAAGCAGCTGCTGTTCATGGGGCAGGAGTTCGCGCAGGGCGCGGAGTGGTCCCAGGACGAGGGTCCGCAGTGGTGGACGCTGGATCCCGGCTATGTGGCGGCCGGGGATCACGGTGGGGTGCGGGATCTGGTGCGCGAGCTGAACGGGGTCTACCGGGCGACGCCGGCGCTGTGGGAGCGGGACACCGATCCGGCGGGGTTCGCGTGGATCGAGGCGGGGGCGGCGGTGGACAACGTAGTGGCGCATCTGCGGTTCGCGGCCGACGGCGACCCGCTGATCTCGGTCAGCAACTTCTCCCCGGTGGTCCGCGAGGGCTATCGGCTGGGCGTGCCGGGGCACATTCCGGCCTGGTCGGAGGTGCTCAACACGGACGAGCGGCGGTTCGGCGGCAGCGGGGTGGTCAACACCGAGCCGCTGAAGGCGGAGGCGCTGCCGTGGCACGCCCGGGAGTCCAGCATCGCGCTCACCCTGCCGCCGCTGGCCACCGTCTGGCTGCGGCCGGCTCAGTAACAACACCGACAACTTTAAGAACAGATGTGCGTCAACTCCCGTGCGGTGGGGCACAGTCCCCTGCACGCGATCACAGCGGAGTGATCGTCGGCTGGTGTGGAGGGCTGAGGCATGACGGCGTCCGGTGAGGTCACGGCACCATCCGGCTCGGCTCCGGCCGGGCCGGGCGCGAAGACGGACAAGGGTACGGGCACCCCGCGCGGGGTGTGGATCGGCCGGTTCCTCGGCCCGTTGCTGGCGCTGCTGACGTATGCGCTGCTGTCCGGTGACGACTCGTTGCCCACCCCGGCGCGCACCACGGCGGCCGTGGTGGTGCTGGTGGCCACCTGGTGGATGTCGGAGGCGCTGCCGCTGCCGGTCACCTCGCTGGTGCCGATCGTGGCGTTCCCGCTGCTGGGGGTGCTGGAGGTCGGGCAGGCCACGGCACCCTTCGCGCATCCCACGGTCTTTCTCTATCTGGGCGGCTTCATCATCGCGCTGGCGATGCAGAAGTGGAATCTGCACAAACGCATCGCGCTGCTGACGATGCGGGCGATCGGCACCCAGCCGTCCCGGCTGATCCTGGGCGTGATGGTCGCCACCGCGTTCATCAGCATGTGGGTCAACAACACCGCCACCGCGCTGATGATGCTGCCGATCGGCATCAGCGTGCTGTCCATGGTGATGGCGCAGAACGACGACGGCGATGAGCAGGCCGCCAGGGACCGGGCCAACTTCGCCACCGCGCTGATGCTGTCGATCGCCTACTCGGCCTCCATCGGCGGGCTCGCCACCCTGGTCGGCAGCCTGCCCAACATGATCCTCAAGGGTTTTGTCGAGCAGACCTACGGCATCGAGATCGGCTTCGTGGACTGGATGAAGGTCGGCGTTCCGGTCACCGTGCTCTTCCTCATCTTCACCTGGATCTATCTCACCAAGATCGCCTTCCGGGTGAAGCTGAGCAATGTGGCCGGCGGGCGGGACGCCGTCCGGGAGGAGCTGGCGAAGCTCGGGCCGATGTCGCGCGGCGAGTGGTCGGTGCTGGTGGTGTTCGGGTGCACCGTACTGCTGTGGCTCTTCCGGGATCAGCTGACCGACTGGACCGCGCTGCACGAGGTGCTGCCGTTCATGGCGCATCTGACGGACGAGGGCATCGCGATCACGGCCGCCGTGGCGCTGTTCCTGATCCCGGTCGAGCCGCGCACCGGCGAGCAGGCCATGGACTGGCGCCGGGTGCAGGAGGGCATCCCGTGGGGCGTGCTGCTGCTGTTCGGCGGCGGTCTTTCGCTGGCGCTGGCGGTGCAGGAGACCGGGCTGAGCGCGTACATCGGCGACCAGCTGAACGGCCTGGAGGTGCTGCCGACCGTGCTGCTGGTCGGCGCGGTGTGCGGGATCGTGCTGGCGGTGACCGAGTTCACCAGCAACACCGCCACCGCCTCCACCTTCCTGCCGGTGATCGGCGGGGTGGCGGTGTCCATCGGCGTCGATCCGCTGCTGCTGCTCGTCCCCGCCGCCCTGGCCTGCACCTGTGCCTTCATGCTGCCGGTCGGCACCCCGCCGAACGCCATCGTCTTCGGCTCCGGCTACATCACCATTCCGCAGATGGTCAGGGCCGGCATCTGGCTGAACATCTTCGGGGTGGTGATGATCACCGCGATGATCCTGCTGGTGGGCCCCTGGGCCATGGGCATCCAGCTGTAGGGCCGCGTCCGGCGGCCGGGCCGGGTGCCCGCCCGGCCGCCGGGCGGGCACGGATGGGTGAATCCCTGCCTACACTCATTCGGAGGTTCGCTATTTCGGCAGGTGCACCACCATGCGCGTTTCCCGTGCCAGACGCTCACGGATGAGCCTGGCGCGACAGCTGTTCACGCTACAGATCGTGCTGATCCTGCTGCTGGTGGTCACCAGCGCGGCCCTCGTCTTCCTCCAGGTGCGCAACGACAACCGCACCGACACCGAGCACCAGGTGGCCACGCTGGCCGCCGGGCTGGCCGAGCTGCCCGAGGTCAAGCGGGCGGTGGTGAGCGATGACCCCTCCGCGTCGCTCCAGCCGCTGGCCGAGGCGGTGCGGAAGTCCACGGACACCAATTTCATTGTGTTCATGGCGCCCGACCGCACCCGCTACTCGCACACCGACCCGACCGTCATCGGAGGCAAGTTCCTGGGCAACATCGACCGGGCGCTGGCCGGCCGGCCCTTCACCGAGAGCTACGAGGGCACCCTGGGCCCGTCCATCCGGGCCGTGGTCCCCATCACCGACGACCGGGGCGAGGTCACCGCGCTGGTGTCGGTCGGGGTACTCCAGAAGGAGATCGGCGCCGAGCTGCGCCGCCGGCTGACCCCCGTCGTCCCCATCTCGGTCGGCGCCCTGATGCTCGCCGGCGCCGGCTCCTGGGCGATCAGCCGCCGGCTCGACCGGCAGACCCTGGGCCTGGGGGCCGAGGAGATCACCCGGCTGTACGAGCACCACGACGCCGTGCTGCGCACCGTACGCGAGGGGCTGCTGATCGTCTCCCCGCGCGGGAAGCTGATCCTGGTCAACGACCACGCCCGGCAGTTGCTGGGGCTGCCCGCCGATGCCGAGGGCCGGCCGGTGCGGGAGCTGGCGCTGCCCTCCCCCGTCGGCCCGCTGCTGACCTCCGGATCCCCGGTCAGCGACCGGCTGTGCGTGCACGGCGATCGGGTGCTGGTGCTCAGCCAGGAGCGGATCGAGAAGAACGGCCGCTGGCTGGGCACCGTGACCACGCTGCGCGACCACACCGAGCTGGAGGAGCTGGCCGGCGAGCTGGACTCGGCACGCGGCTTCGCCGAGGCGCTGCGCTCCCAGGCGCACGAGTCGGCGAACCGGCTGCACACCGTCGTCACCATGATCGAGCTGGGCCAGCCCGAGCGGGCGGTGGAGTTCGCCACCGTGGAGCTGGCCTCCGCGCAGGCGCTGGCCGACCGGCTCACCAGCGAGGTCCAGGAGCCCGCGCTGGCCGCGCTGCTGCTGGGCAAGGCGGCGCAGGCGGCGGAGAAGGGCGTCGAGCTGGAGATCACCGACGACACCGCCGTCACCGAGGCCGGCTTCGCGCCGCGCGACCTGGTGACGCTGGTGGGTAATCTCGTGGACAACGCCATCGACGCGGCGCTGGCCGCCCCGCCGCCGCGCCGGGTCACCGTGACCGCCAGGACCGAGGGTGACACCCTGCTGGTGCGGGTCTCCGATTCGGGCGCCGGCCTGGACGGGGCGGCGCTGGAGTCCATGTTCACCCGTGGCTGGACCACCAAGCCGGCCAGCGGCGCGCGCGGGCAGGGCCTGGGGCTCGCCCTGGTGCGTCAGGTCATCGACCGGTACGGCGGGGACGTCGAGGTCAGCGGCGACGCCGGGGCGGTCTTCACCGTACGTCTGTACCGAGGAATCACCGGAACCACAGGAACCACATCATCATGATCAGCACCCTCGTCGTCGAGGACGACCCCCGTATCGCGGACGCGCACACCCAGTTCGTGGCGCGGGTGCCGGGCTTCGCGGTGGCCGGCACCGTACACCGGGGGTCGGAGGCGCTGGACTTCGCGGAGCGGCACCCGGTGGATCTGGTGCTGCTGGACTTCTATCTGCCGGACATGACCGGCCTGGATGTGTGCCGGGGACTGCGGGCGCACGGGCAGCTGGCGGACATCATCGCGGTGACCTCGGCGCGCGATGTGCAGATCGTCCGGTCGGCGCTGGCGTACGGGGTGGTGCAGTATCTGCTCAAGCCGTTCACCTTCGCGGCGTTCCGCGACAAGCTGGAGCGGTACGCGGAGTACCGCCGGCAGTTGGTGGGGCACGGGCGGACCACGGCGCAGCAGGATCTGGACCGGGCGTTCGGGGCGCTGCGCGGTTCGGTGGGCGGGCCGCTGCCGAAGGGGATGAGCAATCAGACGCTGTCGGCGGTGGTGGACGCGCTGCGCGAGCACGCGCCGCGCGGGCTGACGGCGTCCGAGACGGCGGACCGGCTGGGGATGGCCCGGGTGACGACCCGCCGCTATCTGGAACACCTGGCGGATCAGGGCCTGGTCACCCGGCACCCGCGCTACGGGACGCAGGGCCGTCCCGAGCACGTGTACCACTGGAGCGAGTCCGCCTAGGAACCGCTCATCGGGGCCGGCGGTCGTGGAAGGTGCGGCGCAGGTCGCCGACCCAGGCGTCGGGGTTCTCCCAGGGGATGAAGTGGCCGCCGTGGTCGTGGGCGTTGACGTTGACGTGGTGGAACCAGGCGCCCTGCGGGCCGTTCTTGAACGCCTGGACGCGTTCGTCGGCGGTGTGGATGCCGGGCGGGTTCTCGTGGGTGACGAGGGTGAGGCCGACCGGGGCCTGGACGACCGGGGTGCGGTCGTGGGCGGGGGTCCAGGGGTAGCGGTTGGCGTTGGCGTAGTAGCGCATGGAGGTGGCGATGGAGTTGTTCACCCAGTAGATCGTGGCGTGGGTGAGCAGGTCGTCCTTGGTGAAGACGGATTCGAGGTCGCCGCCGTTGTCGCTCCAGGCGTTCCAGCGTTCCAGCAGCCAGGCGAGGAGTCCGGCGGGTGAGTCGCTGAGCCCGTGGGCGAGGGTGGCGCCGTCGAGCATGTGCACGGTGAGGTGGGACGCGAAGCGGTGGTCCTGGTCGATGACGCGGGCGCGGATGTCGGCCGGCTGGTCGTCGGTGAGGGGCCGGTTGCGGGCGAAGTCCCAGGCGCGGGGCCCGTTGAAGAAGTTGAGCGGCAGCCCGGAGCCGATGTGGATGCCGTACAGCTCGTCGGGGTACTTGTGGCCGAGCTGGCTGGAGACGATGCCGCCGATGTCGCAGCCGCCGGCGGCGTACTTCTCGTACCCCAGGGTCTGGGTCATGAGGGTGTGCCAGAGGTCGGAGACCTTCCAGAAGTTGACGTCGGGAAAGCCGGTGAGCGGGCCGGGGAAGCCGAAGCCGGGCAGGGACGGCACGATGACGTCGAACGCGTCGGCGGGGTCGCCGCCGTGCGCGGCCGGGTCGGCGAGCGGGTCGATCACCTTCGACCAGTGCCAGAACGTCCAGGGCCAGCCGTGGGTGAGGATCAGCGGGATGGGGCGGGGGCCGCGGCCGGGCTTGCGCATGAAGTGCACGGGGACGCCGGCGACATCGACCCGGTAGTGCTCGTAGGCGTTGATGGCGGCCTCGGCCGCGCGCCAGTCGTAGCCGTCCCGCCAGTGGGCGACCAGTTCGCCGAGATAGCCGGCCGGTACGCCGTAGGACCAGTCCTCGTTGCCCTCGTCCAGGGGCGGGCGGGTCAGGGTGAGCCGGGTGCGCAGGTCGTCGAGGGTCTCGTCCGGGACGTGGAGCGGGGAGGGCTCCAGCGGGAAGGCGGGCAGGGTGGTCATGGCGCGGTTCCTTGCCGGGTGTGGGCGGGCGGGGCCGGTGGTGCCGTCCAGCACAGGGCGGCGGTGAGGGGGACGGCGGCGGCGGGCCGGCCGCGCGGGTCCTGGTACGGGGCGAGGAGGGCGCGTATCCGCGCGGTCAGCTCCCGGGTCTCCTCGGGGGTCACATGGACGAGGGTACTGAGCGCGTCCTTGTCCTCATCCGGGACCACCTGGGGGAACCCCTCCCAGTTCTCCCAGCGCAACCGCCAGGGCCGGGCCCGGCCGCCGGTGTGCGGGGCCTCCTCGATCAGCCCGTAGCGGGCGAGCTGCCGCAGATGGAACGAGCACAACCCCGAGCTGTGGCCGAGGCGGTGGGCGGCCTCGGTGGAGGTGAGGGTGCCGGCTTCGGCCAGCAGGTCGAGCAGGGCGATCCGTACCGGGTGGTCGGGGAGGGGCGAGGCGGGAAGCGGGGAGGCGGCGGGGTGCCGGCCGTTGTCACTGGTGCTCACTTTGCAAAGTCTGCTACTTTGCAAAGTCCTGGGTCAAGTCATCGGACGGCGAAGGGGAATGACCTGCCATGACAGGGAGAACGGTGCGCAGGATCACGGTGCTCGGCGAGGAGATCCTGCGCCGCGCCTGCCG
Organism: Streptomyces sp. NTD107; assembly: GCF_059510435.1. Classification (NCBI taxonomy): domain Bacteria; kingdom Bacillati; phylum Actinomycetota; class Actinomycetes; order Kitasatosporales; family Streptomycetaceae; genus Streptomyces; species Streptomyces sp. NTD107. The sequence continues at coordinate 28,916 of NZ_JCAJZV010000009.1, forward strand.
GGAGGCCACCACCGAGTTCGGCACACCGGAGCTGGACCGGCTGATCGAGGACATGTTCGCCACCCTGGAGGTGGCCGAGGGCGCCGGGCTGGCGGCCAATCAGGTCGACGTGGATCTGCGGCTGTTCATCTGGGACATGGAGGACGAGTGGGGCACCCGGCACCGGGGCCACATCCTCAACCCCGTACTCGCTCACCTGCCGGCCGCCCGGCGGCGGCTCGCCGAGGAGCCCGAGGGCTGCCTGTCGGTGCCCGGCCCCTACATGACGGTCGCCCGGCCCGATCTCGCCACCGTGCACGGCAAGGACAAGAACGGCGACGCGCTGACGGTCGAGGGGCGCGGCTACTTCGCCCGCTGCCTCCAGCACGAGAGCGATCATCTGTCCGGCCGGCTGTATGTGGACCGGCTCTCCCAGCGGGAGCGCAAGCGGGCGCTGCGCGCGATGGCGGAGCAGCGCGAGGGCGTATTCGCCCGCCGGGCGGCGCGGGAGGCGGCATTGCGGGCGGAAGGGCGCACTCAGGAGGGGCGGACGCACACATAACAGCGCCCCCACACGCCCCCTCTTCACAACCTGTTCGCCACCAAACGGCTCCCGCGCTTCGTACGGTCGCGGTACGGTTGCTGAGCGCCACCACACATGGCGCCCTCGCGAGGCCGCTTCCCCCCGCTCAACCGGAGAAGGGCACCCCACCGCATGACCCCCGCACCAACCCCACCCCCCGCATCGCCTCCGGCCGCACCCCCGGCCGCTCCCCCTGCCCACCCCCGTACCGTGACCGCCTCCGACAAGCTGCGGGCCGAGGTGCGGAAGGCCAACGCCCTCAGCGCCGCCAACCGGCTGAGCAAGGAGGGCGGTGCCAAGTGACCCGTGCCCTGTTCCAGTTCCAGGCGTGGACCGTCGCCCCGGACGAGGAGCCCGACGCCGAGCCCATCACCTTCGGGGCGCAGTGCGCGGTGTGCCTGCGCGTCTCGCCGCGGTCCACCCTCCAGGAGGACGTGGCGGTCTGGGTACGCGGGCACGCCGGCCGCAACCCGTCCCACCACAGCTACCGGGAGCTGATCCAGCGCCCGCTGCGCGCCTGGATGCCGGACGCCGTCAACCCCTGACGCCCTGGACGGGTGCGGGTGGCGCTGTCAGGCTGACCCGATGCTGCTGCGACTCACCGCCACCGTCCTTGAGGCTCCCGACGCCAATGAACTGGCGGCGTTCTACCGCCGGTTGCTGGGGTGGGAGACGGCGCAGGAGGAGCCCGGCTGGGTCCGGCTGGTGCCGCCGGGAGGCGGCGCCGGGATCTCCTTCAACTCCGACCCCGACTTCGTACGGCCGGTGTGGCCGGCGGCGGCCGGGGATCAGCGGATGACCCAGCATCTGGACATCGAGGTGGACGACCTGGACGCCGCGGGGGCGCACGCCCGCTCCTGCGGCGCGGTGCCGGCCGAGTATCAGCCGCAGGACGACGTACGCGTCTACTTCGACCCCTCGGGTCACCCCTTCTGTCTCTGGGTGGAGCACAGCCGGGCCAGCTGACCGCTCTCCAGGGCGACCCAGATGTCGCCGCCGGGGGCGGCGGTGAGACCGTGCGGCTCGGACGCCCGGTCGGGCAGCGGGTGGTGGCGGAAGTGCCCGGTGAGATCGATGTGTCCGATCCGCCCGGCGCCCCACTCGGTGAACCAGCATCCCCGGCCGGCGGGGTCGGCGATGATGGCGTGCGGCTTGGCGCCGGGATCGGGCAGCGGGAACTCGGTGATCTCCCCGCCGGTGCCGATCCGGCCGATCCGGCCGGCGGCGATCTCGCAGAACCACAGCGCGCCGTCGGGCCCGGCGGTGATCCCGACGGGGCCGGCGGCGGGGGTGGGCAGCGGGTAGCGGGTGACGGCGCCGTGGGTGGTGATCCGGGCGATGGCGTTGTCCTGGTTGAGGGTGCACCACAGCGCGCCGTCCGGCCCCGCGGTGAGGGCGGAGGGGTAGCCGCCACGGGTGCCGAGGGGGTACTCGGTGAGCTGACCCTCGGTGGTGATCCGGCCGATCAGATCGGCGTTCATGGCGGTGAACCACAGCGCCCCGTCCGGGCCGGCGGCGATCCCGTACGGTCCGCGGTCGGGGGCGGGCAGGGCGTACGAGGTGGCCTCGCCGCCGGTGGTGATCCGGCCGATGCGATGGTCCCGGCCCCGGCTGAACCAGAGCGCGCCGTCCGGCCCGGGCGTGATGATCATCGGCCCGGAGGCGGCGGAGTCGAGCGGATGGCGGACGAGTTCGCCGGTGCCCGGATGGTAGCGGGCGATCTCCCCACTCCCGGCGAGCGTCACCCACAGCGCGCCGTCCGGCCCGGCGGTGATCCCGTACGGCGCGGTGCCGGCGAGGCCGAGGTCGAACTCCTCAACGGGCCCAGACATGCACGATCCTCGGACGACGGCCGCGAGCGGCGACGGAAAGGACAACCACCGCCGCACCCTCCCCCGCCCACCCCACCCACCGCAACCGCATTACGCCCGGGCGGCCCCCGGGGGGATGGGCAGGACCGGGACGCCGTACCCCCGGTACTCCCCCGGCTCCGTGGTCGCGATCTCCCAGCCGGAGGTGAGGCTCGCGGCGACCGCGTGCAGCTCCGGCCAGGCGGGAACGGGCTGCGGGAGGGCCGCCGCCAGCCGGCCCATGGTGTCGGCGGAGATCCGGTCCTGGGCCGCCACTTCCACCGCGGGAAGATGTGCGAGGTGGGTCGATATGCCGGCACGGTGCCGGACCGCCTCGGCCATGCACAGCGCGGGAACGCTCAGGGTGAACAGCGGATCCTCCTGCGCCGCCACCACGAACCCCGACAGCTGACGGTGCCCCCGGCCCAGGGTGAGCAGCGCGTGGTGGTCGAAGACGATGCCGTGGCTCACGCGGCCGACGCCCCCGACGCGCGACGGGCGGCGGCCCGCGCCCGGACGGCGGCCAGCATGCCCCGCCCCTCGATGAGCTCCCGCTCGGAGAGCGGCTCGCCACCGAGCAACTGCTCCTCGACGTACTCCCGCGCCTGCCGCGCCTGCCGCCGCCGTTCGATGCGGCTGCGCAGCGTCTCGTTGATCACGCTGGAGAGCGAGGACGCCTCGCCGGCCTCGATGAGCTTCTGCAACTCATCGAGCACTTCGGCATCGAGCGTGACGGAAATGGGCTTCTTATTCGCCTTTTTGGGAGCCACGATGCGATGCTATCGCATCCGAATGCGAGGAGATCACAGCAAAAAGGCCGCCCCGGGACCCCGGCCCGAAGGCCGGAATCCCGGGGCGGCCCACCGGGCTCAGGCCGTGGCCGGCTCGCGGTAGTAGGGGTCGGTGACCGTGCCCGTCGAGGTGGTCTCGTCGTACGAGTAGACCTCGCGGCCCTCGATGAAGACCCGCTGGGCGCGGCTCAGGACGTCCAGGGGGTCGCCCGACCAGATCACCACGTCGCCGTCCAGGCCAGGGGTGAGCGAGCCGATGCGGTCGTCCAGGCCCAGGATCTCCGCCGGGTGGGTGGTGATGGTGCGCAGCGCCGTCTCCCGCGCCAGGCCCTCCTTGACGCACAGGGTCACCTGGTGCACCAGAAAGTTGATCGGCACCACCGGGTGGTCCGTGGTGATCGCGACCTTCACGCCGGCCCGCTCCATGATGCCGGGGCCGGCCAGCGTACGGTGGCGCAGCTCGACCTTGCTGCGGGTGGTGAACAGCGGGCCGGTGATCACCGGGACGTCGCGGCGGGCGATCTCGTCGGCGATGAGGTGGCCCTCGGTGGCGTGGTTGATGACGACCTTGTAGCCGAACTCGTCCGCCAGCCGCAGCGCGGTCATGATGTCGTCGGCGCGGTGCGAGTGCTGGTCCCAGGGCAGTTCGCCGTCCAGGACGCGGGCCAGGATCTCCAGGGTCGGGTCGCGGTCGAAGGGCGTCCCCTCGGCCTGCGCGTGCGCGCGCTTGGCGGCGTAGTCCTGCGCCTTGGTGAAGGCGTCCCGGATGACGGCGGCGACGCCCTGCCGGGTGGAGGGCAGCTGCTTCTTCTCGCCGTAGACCCGCTTGGGGTTCTCGCCCAGCGCGCTCTTGACGCTGACCGGCTCGCGGATCAGCATCTCCTCCACGGTGCGGCCCCAGGACTTGAGGGCGACGGTCTGGCCGCCTATCGGGTTGCCCGAACCCGGCTTGATGACGGCGCTGGTGACGCCGCCCGCGAGGGCGTCGGCGAAGCCGGTGTCGGCCGGGTTGATGGCGTCCAGGGCGCGCAGCCGGGCGCCGTTGGGGTCGGTCATCTCGTTGGTGTCCTGGCCGGCCCAGCCCTCGGCCTCCTCGTGGACGCCGAGGTGGCCGTGCGCCTCGACGAAGCCGGGCAGCACCCAGGAGCCGGCCGCGTCGACGGTGGGGACGCCCTCGGGGACGGTCACTTCGGCGTCGGGGCCCACGGCGGCGATCTTGCCGTCGATGATGAGTACGGTGCCGCCTTCGATGGGCTCGGCGGCGACGGGGACGACGTATCCGGATCTGATCGCGATATCCATGGGTCATGAACCTATCTCATGGGGCAAGCGTCTCCGGGCCGCGAGGATGAGCAGGTCAGGACGGTACGGGGCGGGGTGGCGTGGGGCGTCAGATCATGGCGCGCCGGTCCACGAGCAGTTCCACGAGGAGTTCCACTCGCCGCTCGGCGTACCGGGGTGGCTGCCGTCCCGCCCGGGTCAGGGTCGCCAGCCCGTGCAGCGCCGCCCAGAACACCTCGGTGAACAGTGCCGGTTGGGTACCCTCCCCGGCCACCTCACCGAGGCATTCCAGCAGGGCGGCGAAGGCGTCCTTCAGCGGCTCCGGGGCGTCCTCCCGCGACGCGAACGCCAGGCCGCCGTCGAGCTGGAACATGGCGTCGTAGACCGCCGGGTTGCGCTCGGCGAAGCCGAGGTAGGCACGGGCGAGGGCGGCGACCTGGGCGCGGGGGCCGTCCGCTGCGGCGGTCGCGGCGGCGGTCGCGGCGTCGGTCGCGGCCCGCAGCGCGGCGGCCATCTCGGCGGCTCCTTCGAGCGCGACGGCGCCGATGATCTCGCGCTTGCCGCGGAAATGGCTGTAGAGGACGGGCTGGCTGTACTCGATGCGCTCGGCGAGCCGGCGGGTGGTGACCGCGTCCCAGCCCTGCTGCTCGGCGAGTTCGCGGGCGGTCGCCACGATCAGGCGCTCGCGACCCGCCCGTTCACGCTGCTTGCGTTCCTGTACCGACATGACCCGGATTCTAGCGTCGCTAGATAATCAAGCGGCAGCAGGACAGCTGCCGGGAGGGCCTTGCCCATGGCTCACCGCCCGCCTTCGGCCAACACGGCCGCCAGGAGTCCCGGGAAGCGGGCGTCGAGATCAGCGCGGCGCAGAACCATCAGACGAGCCTTCCCCAGCCGGCGGGTCCGAGTGATTCCGGCTTCGCGCAGAATCCGCCAATGGTTGGACAGCGTCGATCTGGGCACGTCCACGCCGTCCGGGCTGCATGCGCTCTCGCCCTCCTCGGCCATCCGGCGGACCAGCGCCAGCCGAACCGGATCACCCAGGGCATGCAGCACCACTGCCAAGTCCAGGTCCGCATGGTCAAGCTGCCCCACTGGCCCTCCTCATCCTCACCCACATCACACACGTAGTATGCAGATCACTTCGACGTTTCGGGAAAGTCGAAATGATCTAGGAGATGACTGTGTCCGTACTCGCCACCCTCGCCCGCGTCTACGTCGACGACCTGGACACGGCACTGCCCACCTTCGTCGGGCTCACCGGAGAACAGCCACGACTCCGCTTCACCTACCGCGACCTGAACCTCGCGAGCATCGGCGGCTATCTGCTGCTCGCAGGTTCGGAAGAAGCCCTCGCCCCGTACCGCGGCACCCACGCCACCACGATCGTCGAGTCCCTCGACCAGGTCCTGCGGCTCACCGGGCAACACGGCGGAGAGATCCTCGACGGCCCCAACGAGGTCCCCACCGGCCGCAACATGACCGTGCGGCACCCCGGCGGCGCGACCATCGAGTACGTGCAATTCAACGCAACCGCACGATCAGCACTCGCATGAGTCGACCAGCCGCCCAACCGCCGCCCAGGCTTGTCGACAACCCCTGTCGCGAGAGAAGAACGAAGCCGGCGCGGGGGCCGGCGACCGCGCTCTCGCCCGGCAGGACCACCCCCGGTGTCATATGCGCTCCTTGTGCCGTTCCAGGAAGGAGATCACCGTCTTGAGCCAGCCCTGCGGATCTTCCACCATGACGACGTGATCGGTGGCCAGCTCGGCGTACTCGGCGCCGGGGATACCGGCCGCCAGCACGCCGGAGTTGGCGGGCAGCACCATGCCGTCCCGGGTGGCGGCGATCACCAGCGTGGGGACGGTGACGCGGGGCAGGTCGGCGGTGGTGTCCAGGGAGGGGATGAGATCGACGTGCGGGCGCAGCTGCGGCGGCTCGGCGGCGCGCCAGTCGGGCAGCAGCCCCAGCAGATGATCGTCGGCACGGGCCAGCCCGGCGGTCAGCACCAGGGCGCTCACGCGGTGCGGGTGCCGGACGGCGGCCCGTACGGCGACGGTGGTGCCGAGCGAGAAGCCGAGGACGGCGAACCGCTCCGCGCCCCGGCTCACCGCCGCCTCGACCACGGCGTCGGTGAGGGAGTCGAGGTCGAGGGGTGTGGGGGCGGGCTCGGTGTCGCCGGAGCCCGGGAAGTCCGGGGCGATGACGGTGTGGGCGGCGGCCAGCGCCGGGATGACCGGCGCGAAGTTCCCGGCGATGGAACCGGTCGCACCGTGCGCCAGCAGCAGGGCCGGGCCGTGGCCGGTGACGGAGGTGGACAGCCGGGGGAAGGCGGGGAAGGAATCGCTCATGTGGATACGTTGACTCCTGACATCAGTGTCAATGTCAAGGAGCGAGGAGGGGCGGGGCCGCCATGCTGATCGGGGAACTGTCACGCCGCACGGGGGTGCCGGCCCGGCTGCTGCGCTACTACGAACAGCGCGGCCTGCTGGAGTCCAGGCGGGACACCAACAACTACCGGCAGTACGCGGCGGACGCGCCCCGTACGGTCCTGCGGATCCGCGAGATGCTCGACGCCGGACTGCCCACCGAGGCGATCCGCGCGCTGCTGCCCTGCACGGACGGCGCGGACACCGGGGCGGACCCGTGCCCCGAGGTGCTGCGCACCATCGCCGCCGAGCTGGACCGGATGGAGACCACGATGGCCACCCTGCACGACCGCTACACGGCCCTGACCGCCTTCCGCACGGCGTCCCTGAACCGGGCCCCGGCGGACTGACCGGCCCGGCCACCAGCGCTTATCGCGGCAGGGGGCCGCGGTCGCTCTTGATCGCCAGCAGAAGGCTACGGAGCGTGGCGGGGTGTGCGGCGAGGACGGTGCCCGGGTCGGTGCTCTCGCGCAGCCGGAGGAGGCCGTCCGCTGCGGCGGCGATGTTGACGCAGTTGGCGCCCTGGGCGCTGTAGGACGACTTTTGCCACATACTCTCCTCCTGGCTCAGAGCTGGAGACGGCCGGTCTTGATCGCTATCAGCAGCCGGGCCAGACGGTCCGGCCCGGCCGTCAGGATCTCCTCGGGAACAGTGCTCTCCCGCAACCGCAACAGGCCATCCGATGCGGCGACGACACTGACGCAGTTGGCGCCCTCGGCACTATAGGACGACTTCTGCCACTCACACGCCTTCAAGCGAACTCCTGTCATACATCTTTGGCAATGCGTCGCAGTGCGTCTCGGCTCCGCTTGGGGCTGAGAGCACAGCTCTCCATCCGATCGAGTACCGAACGGTACTTCGCCAGCTGCGCCTCGGCATCAAGAAAATCACACCCGTAGTCCGAGTCGAGAATGACTGTGTCGAGTTGCGGAACTGGGCCCTGCACGTACGTGATCGGCTGTCCCGAGGCCGGGAAATCAGCGACACCGAACGGCACAACGAGAACGGTCACATTGTCCCTCTCGCTCATGGTGAGCAGATGCTCCAACTGTCCGCGCGCAACCCTTGAACCGCCGCCTCCCATCCGGAGGGCAGCCTCATGCACAGTGACCGCGTACGGCACGGGAGGCTCCCGGTAAAGGATCTCCTGCCGCTTGATACGAAAGGAAACACGGTGCTCGATTTCGTGAGGCAGCAGCGCCGGGGTCGACTGACCGAACGTGGCCCGCGCTTGATCAAGAGTCTGGAGCAAACCGGGCATGGCCACCACTACCGCGACCCGTAGGGCTGTCGCGTGGTGCTCGGTCTCCGCGACATCGACGAATGAAGTGGGCAACCGCTCCCGGTACTCGTCCCACCAACCACGAGACCGCCCACCCGTCAATCCGGCCAGCGCTTCCACCAGGTCGGAGTCATCGCACGTGTACACGCGGGCCATGGCCCGCACCCGCTCCGCGCTCACCCGGTAGCGCCCGCCCTCGATCATGCTGATGCGGGCCTGCGGAACGCCGATCTCGGCAGCCGCCGCCGTTGAGGAAAGGCCCGATCGCTCGCGGAGTTTGCGGAGTTCGGCCCCGAGTCGTTTCTGACGCAGAGTCGGCGTCTGCGCTGCGGCCATGGTTTTCGTCTCCCGTCCACGGAGGACACCGGCGTGTCACCCACACCAGCGAATCCTCTGCTTCCCTCTTGCATGAGGGTAGTTCTACCCCTCACAGTGATGAGCGGATACCTTCCAGCCGTTCAGAGCAGGAGGCTCATCATGACTACCGTATCGCTGCACAAAGCAATCGATCTGCCACGACCGGAGTACTTCGAGCCAGAAGTGAAGGCCCTGGTCCAGGGCTTCGCGCCCAGGATCTACGCCTTGGTGGAGGAGTTCGCCACCGAGTCCGGGGAGTTGGATGCCGAGATCGCCGGGTGGGGGCTGGCGTTCGAAGAGGGGCCGACGCAGGTGATCCGCGAAGGGAGCGTCAACGTCACCGTCGCACAGTCACCGGAGTCCGCCGCGCGGATGTACTCGATGCTGCGGCGCAATCCGGTGCGGGTGGTCTGGCCGGACGACAAGGCGGTCGAGTGAATCCGCACAAGTCCCCGCAAGTTCGTTGAGGGCGCGCTCCGCCGATCCCTACCGTGCTGGCCATGTCAGAGCAAGAGAACCTGTATGACCAGGCCATCGCCGGTCCGTTCCACGCGTTGTGCGGGGGCGGCGACGACAACGACGGGACCATGGAGGACTGCCTCACCGTCGCCGAACTGGCCGGCGGCGGGTACGCCGTCCGCGACACCAAGCTCGGGGCGGAAAGCCCGGAGCTGCGGTTCACCAAGGCCGAACTGATCGCGGCGGCCCAGCGGCTCGCCACCCTCGACTGACAGCCGTCATGGCAGCGGGAGGGGATGTCCCCGTTAGAGGCAGGGACATCCCCTCCCGGAGAGTACCGCCCTTCTCACTCCGGAGTGCTCCCATGGCCCTGGCGGACCTTGTCGACGATGCCGAGAAACATCTCGGTGCCTGGCCCACCACACCCCACCTCAGCCACCGCCCGCCGGACGGTTTCCGCTCCCTGCTCACCCGGGAGGAGGTGGACGGCCTCATCGACCACGACTGCCTGAGCCTGCGGCACATCGCGCTGCTCAAGGAGAACCGGCCGGTCGAGCCGTACCGGTACGCGGACGGGGACGGGGACGCCCCGCGACGCGGCCTGCTGCGGCAGCACCTCGACGAGGGCGGCACCCTCTCGCTGCGCCGGCTGGAACGGCTCAAACCGTCCCTCGCGGCGCTGCGCCGCGAACTGGTGGAAGAGACCGGGTACGCGGTCCATCTGAACGCCTACTACACCCCGGCGGGCGGGCAGGGGCTGAAGTACCACTACGACCCGTATCTGACCCTGATTCTCCAGCTCTCCGGCAGCAAGGCATGGCCCACCCACCGCCCGTTCGTCGCCCATCCGGTGCGCGAGCATCTGAGCTTCCACCAGGTGGGGTTCACCCCCGAGCAGCGGCACTACCTGGAACACACCCCGCCCGAGCGGACGTACACCCTGCGGCCCGGCGATGTGCTGTGGCTGCCCCGGGGGTACGTCCACTCGCCGCACACCATCGGCGACGAGCCCTCGCTCCACCTGACCATCGCGCTGAAGGAACGCACCTGGCACTGGGTGGCCGGGCAACTGGCCGGTGCGGTGCTGGACCGGGCGCTGTACGACCCGGCGATGCGGGCCGCCGTCGCGCCGAAGGAGATCACCGGGGATCCCGCGCGGGCGGTGCGGGAGATGCGCGCCTATCTGATCGGGGCGCTGCTGACGCTCGACCAGGACGCCATGGCCGAGGTCATACGCGAGGCCGCGCTGCGTACCGACTGACCTCCCCACGACGAATGAGAAAGCTGAGCGGCCTCCCCGATGAACCGCGTTGACATCGACTGGCGTGCCCTCCTGCACGGCGGCCCACCGGCCGACCGGCCGGGGCTGCACTGGCACGGCTACCACTGGATCGGCAACGGCAACGATCTGTTCTCCTACAAGCGGCAGCCGGAACGGACGGCCGGAACGGAGGAGTTCCGTACCTCCGCACTGCCACCGGAGACCACCGCGCACTATCTGCTCAAGACTCAACTCCTCAAAGGCACGTGGACGACGGCAGCCGCCGCCGCGGACTGGATGCGGCGGCAGTGGGACGCGAACACCCCGTCCGTCACCCACGAGGACCCGGACAACCGCCGCCAGTACAGCGAGGTCACCCTCTCCCACGGCGAGGACGACGTATGGCGCTGGTGGCATCCGACCCCGCCCGGGCCGGGGATGGTCCATGTCGCCGTCGTCTGCTGCCCGCACAAGTCGGCGGCGGGGCGGGCCATCCCCTGCCCGCAGGATCCGTCGAACATGTAGAAGTCCGCGCAAGTAGCTGGACCTGGAAGGATGACACAACGCAAGATCGTGCCTACCAATCGTCACTTGGCGCAGTGGAGGGAATCATGGCCTTGCGCATGCTGGGCAAGGATCCGGAGAGTCCCGACGGCGGATCTCCCACGGTGTACATGGATGAGGAGAGCGGGAACTACATCCTTCAAGGCTGGCGGGTCGTTGACGCCAATCGGCTCGCGCAACTGGACATCCCCAGTCACGAGACGGTGATCGAGTTCCCGAAACGCATGATGAGGTTCTTCCCGGAGGTGAGCGGTGACCGCTGAGCCGTCCATTGAAAAGCTGCTGAACAACGCTCAGCACAGCGCTTACCACCTGGAGATGCGCGACGGCTACATGCTGAACGCGGACTACAGAGATTGGACGGAAGGCCGTCGGTACGACCCGGCGGAGCGCTGGTCCGCGTGGTTCGACCTGGTGAGCAGCACGGTGGCCCGGGGGGTGGAGGTACAGCGGGCGCGGATCGTTTCCGAACCGGTCTCCAGCTACATCCGGTTCGAGTACGAGGTCACCCAGGGACTCAACGTAAACGCCGGTGAAGCCGTGCGCTGGCTGCCGCGCGAGCAGGCATCCGGCATCGCCCTGCCGGGGAATGACTTCTGGCTGTTCGACGGGACCACGCTGCTCATCAACCACTTCGACGGGGAGGGGAACATGACCGGTACGGAGCTGGTCGCGGACCCCGGCACAGTGACCCTGTGCGCCGAAGCGTTCGCCGCCGTGTGGCGGCACGCGACTCCGCACCAGGAGTATCGGCCAGACTGACCGCGTGACCACATCAGCGAACGCTCGGCAGGCCCGTGCGGCATTGGCGCAGCGGCTGCGGGAGATCCGGAAGGATGCCGGTCTCACCGCGCGCGAGCTTGCCGGGCGGGCCGGCTGGCACGAGTCCAAGTGCAGCCGCCTCGAAAACGGGCGCACCCTGCCATCCGACAGCGATCTGCGGGTGTGGGCTCTGCACTGTGACGCCGTGGATCTGACCGCCGATCTCATCGCCGCATCGCGCAATGTCGAAGGCGCGTATGTGGAATGGCAGCGGTTCGAGCGATCGGGGCTGCGCCGGGCTCAGGAGTCGGTGCTGCCGTTGTGGGAGCGGACCCGGCGTTTTCGCACCTACTCGTCCTCGCTCTTTCCGGGTCTGCTCCAGACCCGTGCTTACACCGAGGCTGTGCTGAGGTCGATCAAGGAGCAGCGGGTCCCCATCGATGATGTTGACGCGGCTGTGCAGGTGCGCATGGACAAACAGCGCCTTCTGCACGAAGGTCCTCGGCGATTCGCCTTTCTGCTGGAGGAAAGCGTCCTTCGGCACCGCATCGGTGAGCCCGCCGCCATGGCGGAGCAGCTCGGACATCTGTCGCGGTCGGCGAAGCTTCCGAATCTCAGCCTGGGAGTGATTCCGCTGGAAGCGGACCGTACCGGCAGGTGGCCGGTCGAGAGCTTCTGGCTCTTCGACGATGCCCAGGTGAACGTCGAGCTGGTCGCCGCGTATCTCACGGTCACCCAGCCGAACGAGGTCGCCGCCTACGCCCGTACCTTCGCCGGTCTGGCGGATCTCGCCGTGCACGGGGCCGCCGCGCGGGAGCTGATCGAGCGGGCCGTCGGGGCCCTGGCAGGGGATCGTCAGGTGCGCTGACAGCCCGCTGTGCGCCGGCTGACAGGTCCTGGCGGCACTGTCCTGGGGGTGGGCGGGGAATCGCCGGCCACAGGGAGGAGTCCATGTCATGACCGATGTGAGCCATGCCATCGAGGCACATGGCCTGGTCAAGCACTTCGGCGGGACCAAGGCGCTGGACGGGGTCGATCTGGTGGCCCGGCGGGGGACGGTGCTGGGGGTGCTGGGGCCCAACGGTGCCGGGAAGACCACGGCGGTGCGGGTGCTGGCCACGCTGCTGCGGGCGGACGCGGGGGTGGCCCGGGTGGCCGGGTACGACGTGGTGCGGCGGCCGGAGGAGGTGCGGCGGCGGATCGGGCTGACCGGGCAGTACGCGTCGGTGGACGAGGATCTGACCGGTACCGAGAACCTGGTGATGATCGGGCGGCTGCTCGACCTGTCGCGGGCCGCGGCCCGGAGCAGGGCGGTGGAGCTGCTGGAGCAGTTCGATCTGATCGAGGCGGCCGGCCGGCGGGCCGGGACGTACTCGGGCGGGATGCGGCGCCGGCTGGATCTGGCGGCCGGTCTGGTGGCGCGGCCCGAGGTGGTGTTTCTGGACGAGCCGACCACCGGGCTCGATCCCGCCAAGCGCGACGAGGTGTGGTCGATCGTGCGCCGGCAGGTGGCGGAGGGGGTCACGGTGCTGCTGACCACCCAGTATCTGGAGGAGGCGGACGCGCTCGCCGATGACATCGCCGTCATTGATCACGGCCACGTCATCGCGCAGGGCACCCCGGGTGAGCTGAAGGCCGTGGTGGGGGGCCAGACCCTGGTGGTACGGCCTGCCGATCCGGCGCGGATCGGGGCGACCGCCGCCGTACTGGAGCAGGTGACCGGGTACCGGACCGCCTCGCCCGGCCGGGATGTGGTCAGTGTGCAGGCGGACGACGGGGACGCGGTGCTGGCCGCCGTCGTGGCACGGCTGCGGGAGGCGGGGGTGGAGGTGCTGGAGCTGGCGCTGCGGCAGCCCAGCCTGGACGAGGTGTTCCACACCCTCACCCGGCAGGGATCGGGTCGGGAGCGGCGCGGGACGGGGGTGGCGGCATGAGGGCCGGCACCGCTCCCGCCGTCCTGCGGCACAGTGGGACGCTCGCCCGGCGCAGCCTGGTCAAGACCGCCCGCTCGCCGGAACAGCTCATCGATGTGACGCTGCAACCCATCATCTTCGTGGTGATGTTCGTCTATCTGCTGGGCGGCGCCGTGGCCGGCGACACCACCGTCTATCTGACGTTCCTGCTGCCGGCGATCATGGTGCAGACGGTGATGTTCGCGTCGGTGGCCACCGGCGTCAATCTCAACTCCGATCTGAAGAAGGGGGTGTTCGACCGGTTCCGCTCACTGCCGATCGCCCGGTCGGCGCCACTGCTGGGCTCGGTGCTGGGTGATCTGATCCGCTATGCGGTGTGCATGGCGGTGCTGCTCGGCTTCGGGTACGCCATCGGGTACCGCGTCGGGACCGATCCGCTGTCCGCGCTGGCGGCCTGTGCGCTGGTGATGGTGTTCGCTTTCGCGCTCACCTGGATCGGGGTGCTGCTCGGCGTCACGTTGCGCGAGCCGGGGAGCGTGCAGGGGATCGTGTTTCTGGCGATGTTCCCGCTGACGTTCGGCACCAACATGATCACCCCCACCGAGACCCTGCCCGGCTGGCTCCAGGCGTGGGTGCGGGCCAACCCGGTCACCGAGGTGATGGCCGCGGCGCGGGGGCTGCTCAACGGCGGCGCGGTGGCCGGTCCGGTCACCCACAGTCTGCTGTGGTCAGCCGGGATCTTCGCGGTGTTCTTCCCGCTGGCCGTCCGCGCCTACCGCCGCAAGGCGTAGCGTCTCGATCGCCGCGGCCCGGGGCAGTGCGCCGCCCCGGGCGGCGGCGGTGGCGTAGCCGGTGTCGCCCAGCCGGGCGCGCAGCCGGCCCGCGAGCCGGGCGACGTCCGGGTCGGCGTCGGCGGGCATGCCGCGTACCGAGGCCGCCGCGCCCAGGACGGTGGCGGCGCGCGCCGGCTGGTCGCGGGCCGCGCACAGCGCGGCCAGGGCCACCCCGACCTGGGCGAGGACCGGCATGTCCTTGACCTGGGCGGCCAGTGCCAGGGCGCGGGACAGTTCCCCGGCGGCCGTCTTGTCGTTGTCACCGAGGTCGAGGGCGGCCAGGGCGAGGCCCGCTCGGGTGATCGCCTCCAGCTGCGGCTGGCTCGGCCGGCGGTGCCGCAGCGCGCCGCCGGCCCGCTCGTACCACTGGTGGGCCTCGACGGGCCGCTCCCCGTAGAGCCGCAGCACCTCTCCGACGGCGAGCGCGGTGAGGGTGACCAGATGGACGTTGCCGTCGCGTTCGGCGTGCGCCGCCGCCTCGTACAGCTCGGTCAGGGCGCCGGCCGGGTCGCCCTCCTGCGCGGTCAGCCGGGCGAGCCGGACCCTCAGATGCCGGGCGTCGGTGTCGGCGTGCAGGGTCCGCATCAGCCGCAGGGATTCCTCCAGCGCGGCGCGGGCCCGGGCGAGTTCGCCGGCCGACCGGTACAGGTCCGCGAGCGTGGTCAGCGCGGTGGCCTGCCCCCAGCTCTCGCCGATCTCGCGGAAGCCGGTCACCGCGGCCTCCAGTTCGGTACGGGTGCCGGCCGGGTCGCCGGCGTTCTCGTACACGGCGCCGCGCAGCAGCCGCAGTGCGGCGCGGGTCCAGGGCTCGGCGGCGGGCAGCGCGAGGGTGGCCCCCGCCAGGGCCCGCTCCTCGTCGTCGTCGATCAGCGCCAGGCCCGGCTCCAACAGCGCCAGCACCGGATGGCCGAGGGCCCATCGCCCGCCGTGCGCGGCCACCAGCGGGATCAGTTCCGCGCCGCTCGCCGCCGCCTCCTCCGGCTCGCCGGCCGCGCCGGCGTTGAGGACGCGGCACATCAGGGCCACCGCGCGGGGCTCGGTCGGCACCTCGTCCTGCCCGGGCAGGGTGAGGGCGGTACGCAGCCAGTGCGCGGCGTCCGCGTGGTCGCCGCGCATGGTCCAGTAGAGGCCGAGGGCGGCGGCCATCCGCACGGCGCCGTGGGCGTCGCCGGTGCCGGTGTAGTGGTGCAGCGCGGCCAGCAGATTGTCGTGCTCGGCGGAGAGCCGTTCGATCCAGCGGACCTGGTGCGGGCCGCGCAGCTGCGGCTCGGCACGTTCGGCGAGCCGCAGGAAGTACGCGGCGTGGTCGCGCCGGGCGGCGGCCAGCGTGCCGTCGTCGGCCAGCCGTCTGCGGCCGTACTCGCGCAGTGTCTCCAGCATCCGGAACCGGGGCTCGCCGTCCGGGCCCTCCACGGGGTGCAGCAGTGACTTGTCGGCCAGCGCGGTCAGCAGGTCCAGGCCCTCGCCTGGCGGTACGCCGCAGCCGCCCTCGACCGCCTCGGGGGCGGCGCCGCCGGCGAAGACCGCCAGCCGGTCGGCGAGCCGTCGCTCGGGCGGGGTGAGCTGTTCCCAGCTCCAGGCCACCACCGCCAGCAGGGTGCGGTGCCGGGCGTCGGCGGTGCGGCTGCCGCCGGTCAGCAGGCGGAACCGGTCGTCGTCCAGCCGGTCGGCGAGGTAGCCGAGCGGCAGGGTGCGCAGCCGGGCGGCGGCCAGCTCGATGGCGAGTGGCAGCCCGTCCAGGCGGCGGCAGATCTCGGTGACCGGGCCGGCGGTGGTGTCGTCCAGGACGAACCCGGGGCGGGCGGCGGCGGCCCGGTCGGCGAACAGTCGTACGGCGGGGTGGGTCAGGGCCTGCGCCGCGCTCGCGCCGGGCGGGGGCAGGCTCAGCGACGGCAGGGGGGACAGCGCCTCGCCGGTGATGCCCAGCGGCTCCCGGCTGGTGGCCAGCACCCGCAGCGCGGGGCGGTGCGCCAGCAGTTGCCCGGTGAGTGCGGCGGCGGCCTCCACCAGGTGTTCGCAGTTGTCGAGGATCAGCAGGGTGCCGGTGGTGGGCACCGCCTCGATCAGCCGGGTCATGGTGGACCGGCGGGTGGCTGGTGCGCGGCGCCGGTCCAGGTGGGCGTCGCCGGTGCGGCGCAGCGCGCCGAGGACGGCCTGCGGCAGGTCGGCGGGGTCGGTGACGGCGGCGAGTTCGGCCAGCCACACGCCGCCGGGCAGTTCGGCGGCGTGGTCGCGGGCGGCGCGGGCGCCGGCGGTGACCGCGAGCCGGGTCTTGCCCGCTCCGCCGGGGCCGGTGAGGGTGACCAGGCGGGCCTGTTGGAGTTGGCTGCCGATCAGGTCCAGCTCCGCCTGGCGGCCGACGAAGCTGGTCAGGGCGGCGGGGAGGTTGCCGGGGGCGGTGTGCGCGGTGGGGGCCGGGTCGATGGGGTGCGCGCTCGGGCCCGGCGCGCCGCGCAGCACCTCCAGGTGGAGGGCGCGCAGTTCCGGGGAGGGGTCAAGGCCCAGTTCGTCGGCGAGGAGTTCGCGGTAGCCGGTGTAGACGGCCAGCGCGTCGGACTGCCGGCCGGCCCCGTACAGGGCGCGGATCAGCGCGGCGCGGAAGCGTTCGCGGCGCGGATGGGCGGCGACCAGCGGTTCCAGTTCGGCGACGGCCGCGGCGTGCCGGCCGGCCGCCACCTCCGCCGCGTACAGCTCCTCCAGGGCGGTCAGCCGCAGCTCTTCGAGCCGGGCGGCGGGCGCGGCGGCGAACGGCGCGTCCAGCGCGTCGGCCAGTGCCGGGCCGCGCCACAGGGCAAGTGCTTCGCGGAGTCGGGTGGCGGATCCAGAAGCGGTACGCGCGAGCCGTTCGAAGTACAGCGCGTCGACCGCGTCCGCGGGCAGTGCCAGCTGATATCCGCCGGGGAGCGACCGTACGATGCCAGGTTCCGGCAGGGCGCGGCGCAGTCGGGAGATCAGCGACTGGAGCGCGTTGGCCTGGTCGCCGGGCACCTCGCCGGCCCACAGCGCGTCGATCAGTGTCCGGGTGGGCACCGGCCGGCCGGCGTCCAGGGCCAGCCGGATCAGCAGCGCCCGCACCCGGGGGCCGCCGACGGCGACCGGCCGGCCCTGCTCGGTGGCCACGTCCAGCGGGCCGAGTATCCCCATCCGCACGGTCCCAGTCTCGCACCGCGCCCGGTGGTGGGCGGTGGGGCGGGGCGGGCGCCTCGCGGGGGTCCGCGAGGCGCCCCGGATCAGGCGTAGCAGCTGATGTCGTCGTCCGGGAGGACGCCGGTGCGCCAGTAGTCGTTGACGAGGTCGTCGACGCAGGCGCTGCCGTAGTCGCCGTACACCGCGTGGTGGGCGATGTTCTCCAGGGTGATCAGCTTCGAGCTGGGCCACTCCTGGCGCATCTGCACGGTGCCCTCGTAGGGGGTGCGGGTGTCCCCGGTGGCGGCGACCAGCAGGGCGGGGACGTCGTTGGTCAGCACGGTCGGCGGTTCGGCCGGGGCGTCCCAGAATTCGCAGGGGGTGAGGTTGCGGGTCAGCGGCGTGGTGAACGGCGAGTGCGCCGAGTCGCGGCGGATGTCGCGCCAGTAGCTCGCCAGCCCGCGCCGCTGGGCCACGTCGCCGCAGATGATCGCCATCTGCGGGCTGGTCCAGGGTGATCCGGCGGCGGTGGTCAGGGATTCCAGCTCCAGCGCGAGGTCGGGGTCCAGGACCACCGGTTGTCCCTCGGCGGCGCGCACCAGCAGTGCGGTAACGGTGGCCAGCCGGTCGCGGGCCTCCTCGCGGCCCGAGCCGAGCCCGCCCACGAAGACGACCGGCAGCTCGTAGTGGTTGAGGGTGTAGGCGCCCACCCGCAGCGGCTCGCGGTAGGCGGCGGCGAGCAGGCCGTCGACGGTGGCCAGCACCGCCGCCCGGTCGGCGCCGAGGCCGTAGCGGTGGTCGCGTTCGGCGGCCCACTGCGCCCAGCCGGACAGCGCGGCGTCGCCGGCCCGCTCCGTACCGCCCAGGATGGTGGCGCGGTAGCGGCTGGGATGGATGACGCCGTCCAGCACCATCCGGTCGGTGCGGCCGGGGAAGAGCTGGGTGTAGACCTCGCCCAGGTAGGTGCCGTAGGACCAGCCGAAGTACGAGATCCGGTCCTCGCCGAGGGCCGCGCGCAGGATGTCCATGTCGCGGGCGGTGTTGCGGGTGGTGACGTACGGCAGGATGTCGCCCTGCGTGGTGCGGCAGCGTTCGGCGAGGTCGCGCTGGATGGCGGCGCCGCGCAGGTAGCTGTGCCAGGTGGGGCCCGCGGAGCGGATTCCGGTACCGGTGGGCCAGCCGCAGTCGAGCGGGGTGCTGAGGCCGACGAAGCGCGGGTCGAAGCCGATGAGGTCGTACTGGGCGCCGGCCTCGCCCATGACCTGCTCCAGGAGGAGCGGCATGGTCAGGCCGGGGCCGCCGGGGCCGCCGGGGTTGGACAGCAGGATGCCGATCCGCTGGTCGGGGTCGGGGTGGGTGGCGCCGATCCGGGAGACGGCGACCCGGAGGGTGGCGCCGCCGGGGTCGGTGTAGTCGAGCGGGACGGTGAGCCAGGCGCATTGGGCGTCGGCGGCGGTCAGGGTCCGGGCGTCCCCCGTGTCTTCCGCGTCCGCCGCGTCCGCCGCGCTCCGTGCCATCGCGGCGTCGGCGGCGGTGCAACTCGTCCAGTCCAGGGTCTGCCCGTGGTACGCGGCGAGCGCGTCGTCGTCCGCCGCCGCCGGCGCGGGCGCCGGTAAGCGGTCACTCGCCACGGCGGGTGCGGTGAGGAGCGCGGCGCACGCCGCGGCTCCGGCGCCGGCCGCCACTGCCCTCTTCCATAGTGATATGAGATGCATGGTCGGTCACGCTAGGGCGTGACCGACCGCGCCGTAAGCGCCCCGGTCCCCCATCTTCCCCTGAGAAAAAGGGGGGTTTGAGAACGGGGTTCGCGGCTCAGAACACCGCTTCCGTCTCGTCCATCCGGAACTGCGGCACCCGCTTGAGATCGGCGGTCGCGTTGGCCAGCGGCGCCATCACGATCTCGGTGCCGCGCAGCGCCGTCATCTTGCCGAACTCGCCCGCGTGCGCCGCCTCCACCGCGTGCCAGCCGAACCGGGTGGCCAGCACCCTGTCGTACGCGGTGGGGGTGCCGCCACGCTGGATGTGGCCCAGGATCACCGGGCGGGCCTCCTTGCCCAGCCGCTGTTCCAGCTCGATGGCCAGCCGGTTGCCGATGCCGGCGAACCGCTCGTGGCCGTACGGGTCGATCTCGCCCTTCTCGTACGGCATGGAGCCCTCGGCCGGGCGGGCGCCCTCGGCGACACAGATCACCGCGAACTTCTTGCCGCGCGCGAAACGTTCCTCGACCATTTTGCACAGATCATCGACTTGGAAGGGCCGCTCTGGAATACAGATACCGTGCGCTCCACCTGCCATGCCGGACTCCAGGGCGATCCAGCCCGCGTGCCGGCCCATGACCTCGACCACCATCACCCGCTGGTGCGATTCGGCCGTGGTCTTCAGACGGTCTATGGCCTCCGTCGCCACGCCGACCGCCGTGTCGAAACCGAAGGTGCGATCGGTGGCGGAGATGTCGTTGTCGATCGTCTTGGGGACGCCGACCACCGGGATGCCGGCCTCCGCCAGCATCCGGGCGGCGGTCAGGGTGCCCTCGCCGCCGATCGGGATCAGGGCGTCGAGGCCGAGCTTCTGGCGGAACGCCTCGGCGTTGTCGCACGCCTCGCGCAGCCGGGCGCGCTCCAGCCGGCTGGAGCCGAGGATGGTGCCGCCACGGGCGAGGATGCCGGAGACGGCGTTGATGTCCAGCTCGCGGTAGCGGCCTTCCAGCAGGCCCTTGAAGCCGTCCTCGAATCCGATCACCTGGTCGCCGCGGTCGACGACGGCCCGGTGGACGACCGAGCGGATCACGGCGTTGAGGCCAGGGCAGTCACCGCCCGCGGTGAGAACTCCGATACGCATGGGGATGCTCTCCTCTTCGGGGATCGGGAGGGTGGCGCGGGGCCGCTTCGTCGGGGCCGCCCGAATTGTTTCACGCCCGGGGACCCCACCCGCCTCCCCCGCTCACATGGTGAACGGTCCGGCCACCCCGACCCGCCCCGTGGATTACTCAGCGTCATAGGTATTGTCAAGACCATAGTCAAAAACGATTGGGTGACGATGAGGACGGCAGTGATGGCCCGATGACCCGCAGCGTGTACGTGACCGGCATCGGCCGCGGCGACGGCCGGCAGGTGATCGAACTGGGGGTCATGGAACTGCTGACCCGCCAGGTGGACCGGGTCGGCGTCTTCCGCCCGCTCGCCCACCCCGGACCCGACCCCGTCTTCGAGCTGCTGCGCGGTCGCTACCGGCTCTCCCAGCCCCGCGAGGACGCCCGCGGCATGGCATACGCCGAGGCCGCCGCGCTCCAGGCCGAGCGCGGCATGGACGAACTGGTCACCGCGCTCGTCGAGCGCTACCACAACGTGGCCCGCGACTACGAGGCTGTGCTCGTCCTGGGCACCGACTACGCCGACACCCAGCTGCCCGCCGAGCTGACCCTCAACGCCCGGCTGGCCAACGAGTTCGGCTCCGTCGTCCTCCCGGTCGTCGCCGGTCTCGACCAGAGCGCCGAATCCGTCGTCGCCGAGGTCCGCAACGCCCACCACGCCTTCACCTCCCTGGGCTGCGAGGTGATCGCCACCATCGCCAACCGGGTCCGCGACTCGCACGCCGCCGCAGCCGCCCGCCAGCTGGGCACCCACCTCCCCGAGCCGGTGTACGTCATCCCCGAGGAGCCCGCGCTCGCCGCGCCCACCGTCGCGCAGATCGTCGAGGCCCTGGACGCCGAGGTGCTGCTCGGCGACCGCACCGGGCTGGCCCGCGACGTACGCGACTACGTCATCGGCGGCGCCATGCTGCCCACCTTCCTCACCGCGCTGCGCGAGCACTCACTGATCGTCACCCCCGGCGACCGCGCCGACCTGGTGGTCGGCGCCCTCGCCGCGCACTCCGCCGGCGCCCCGCCCATCGCCGGCGTGCTGCTCACTCTCGGCGAGCACCCCGGTGCCGAGACGATGGCGCTCGCCGCCCGCCTCGCGCCCGGCACCCCGGTGCTGTCCGTGCCCGGCGGCTCCTTCCACACCGCCGCCGAGCTGTCGGGCCTTGAGGGCAAGCTGACCGCCGCCACCCCGCGCAAGGCGGAGATCGCGCTCGGCCTGTTCGAGACGCATGTGGACACCGCGCAGCTCACCGAGCGGCTTTCGGTGGTGCGCAGCGAGCGGGTCACCCCGATGATGTTCGAGCACGAGCTGATCGAACGGTCCCGCTCCGGCCGCCGCCATGTGGTGCTCCCCGAGGGCACCGAGGAGCGGGTGCTGCGCGCCGCCGAGGTGCTGCTGCGCCGCAATGTGTGCGACCTCACGCTGCTGGGCGAGGAGGGCGCGGTACGCAAGCGGGCCGCCGATCTCGGCATCGATCTGCGGCTGCACGGCGCGGCGGACCCCGTCGACCTCGGCCCGGACGCGAGCGCCACCGCCACTCCGTGCGTGGCCCGGGTGGTGGACCCGCACTCCTCCCCGCTGCGGGAACGTTTCGCCGAGCTGTACGCGAAGCTCCGCGCGCACAAGGGCGTCACCTACGAGCTGGCGTACGACGTGGTGAGCGACGTGTCCTACTTCGGCACGCTCATGGTCCAGGAGGGCCTGGCCGACGGCATGGTCTCCGGCGCGGTGCACTCCACCGCCGCCACCATCCGCCCCGCCTTCGAGGTGATCAAGACCAAGCCGGACGCGGCGATCGTCTCCTCGGTCTTCTTCATGTGCCTGGCCGACAAGGTGCTGGTGTACGGCGACTGCGCCGTCAACCCCGACCCGAACGCCGAGCAGCTGGCCGACATCGCCATCCAGTCGGCGGCCACCGCCGCCCAGTTCGGGGTGGTGCCCCGGATCGCGATGCTGTCGTACTCCACCGGCACCTCCGGGTCCGGCGCGGATGTCGACAAGGTACGGGCGGCCACCGAGCTGGTACGGCAGCGGCGGCCGGATCTGCTGGTGGAGGGGCCGATCCAGTACGACGCGGCGGTGGAGCCCTCGGTCGCCGCCACCAAGCTGCCCGGCTCGAAGGTCGCCGGCCAGGCGACCGTGCTGGTCTTCCCCGATCTCAACACCGGTAACAACACGTACAAGGCCGTACAGCGCTCGGCGGGCGCCGTCGCGGTCGGCCCGGTGCTCCAGGGGCTGCGCAAGCCGGTCAACGACCTGTCGCGCGGCGCCCTGGTGCAGGACATCGTCAACACCGTCGCCATCACCGCCATCCAGGCCCAGCAGCAGAAGGTGAACGCGTGAGCGACGCACGCGGGGCCACCGGGCCGCACCTCACCACCCCACCCGCACCTTCGCCCGGCGGGCGGAGAAGCCAACAGGAAGCAACCGTGACCAACGTTCCCTCCCGCGTCCTCGTGCTGAACTCCGGTTCTTCCTCGGTGAAGTACCAGCTGTTCGACATGACAGAGCATTCCCGGCTCGCCGCCGGCCTGGTGGAGCGCATCGGCGAGGCGGGCGCCCGGCTGGTGCACACCCGGGCCGACGGCGAGCGGCGCGAGCTGACCGGCGCCGGCACCCCGCTGTCCGATCACGCCGCGGCCCTGCGGGCGGCGGCGCGCGAGCTGGCGGCGGACGGCTACCCGCTGGATGACCCGTCGCTCGCCGCCATCGGCCACCGGGTGGTGCACGGCGGGCGGCGGTTCACCGCGCCGACGGTCATCGACGCCGAGGTGATCGAGGAGATCGAGCGCCTGGTGCCGCTCGCCCCGCTGCACAACCCGGCCAATCTCACCGGCATCCGCACCGCCCTCGAACTGAACCCGGACGTGCCGCAGATCGCGGTGTTCGACACGGCGTTCCACACCACCATGCCGGAGCACGCCGCCCGCTACGCGATCGACACCGCCACCGCCGACGCGCACCGGGTGCGGCGGTACGGCTTCCACGGCACGTCGCACGCGTACGTCTCGCGGCGCACCGCCGAGCTGCTCGGCAAGGACGTCGCCGACGTCAACGTCATCGTGCTGCACCTGGGCAACGGCGCCTCCGCCTCGGCCGTGGCGGGCGGGCGGTGCGTGGACACCTCGATGGGGCTGACCCCGCTGGAGGGCCTGGTGATGGGCACCCGGTCCGGCGACATCGACCCGGCGGTGATCTTCCATCTCTCCCGGGTGGCGGGCATGTCGGTGGACGAGATCGACGCCCTGCTGAACAAGCGCTCCGGGCTGGTCGGACTGTGCGGGGACAACGATCTGCGGGAGATCACCCGCCGGATGGCGGAGGGCGACGACGCGGCGCGGCTGGCGTTCGAGATCTACACCTACCGGCTGAAGAAGTACATCGGCGCCTACTACGCGGTGCTCGGCCGGGTCGACGCGATCGCGTTCACCGCCGGGGTCGGGGAGAACGCCGCCAACGTACGGGCCGCCGCCGTCGACGGCCTGGTCGGCTTCGGGGTGGTCGTCGACGAGAAGCTGAACACGACGCCCGGCAGCCGGCCGCGGTTCATCTCACCGCAGTACGCTTCCGTCGCGGTCGCCGTGGTCCCCACCGATGAGGAACTGGAGATCGCCGGCCAGGCGTTCGCGCTGGTCAGCCCCTGACCTGGCGGGCAGCGGGGCCGCCATTATTCCGCTTCGGAACAAAACGATAGGATCGTCGGCATGCGCCGTTCCAAAATCGTCTGCACCCTGGGCCCCGCTGTCGACTCCTATGAGCAGCTCAAGGCGCTCATCGACGCCGGCATGAATGTGGCCCGTTTCAACTTCAGCCACGGGACCCACCAGGAGCACGAGGAGCGGTACCACCGCCTGCGGAAGGCCAGTGAGGACACCGGCGTGGCCGTCGGGGTGCTCGCCGACCTCCAGGGCCCCAAGATCCGCCTGGAGACCTTCGCGGACGGCCCCGTGGAGCTGGAGCGCGGCGACGAGTTCACCATCACCACCGATGACGTCCCCGGCGACAAGCACATCTGCGGCACCACCTACAAGGGTCTGCCGGGCGATGTCGCCAAGGGCGAGACCATCCTCATCAACGACGGCAACGTCTCCCTCCAGGTGCTGGAGGTGGACGGCCCGCGGGTGAAGACCATCGTCATCGAGGGCGGGGTGATCTCCGACCACAAGGGGATCAACCTGCCGGGCATCGCGGTCAACGTTCCGGCGCTCTCCGAGAAGGACGTCGAGGACCTGGAGTTCGCGCTGCGGCTGGGCGCCGACATGGTGGCGCTGTCCTTCGTGCGCGACGCCGACGACGTGCGGGACGTCCACGAGGTCATGGACCGGGTGGGCCGCCGGGTGCCGGTGATCGCCAAGGTGGAGAAGCCGCAGGCGGTGGAGAACATGGAGGCGGTCGTCCTCGCCTTCGACGCCGTGATGGTGGCGCGCGGCGACCTCGCCGTGGAGTACCCGCTGGAGAAGGTGCCGCTGGTGCAGAAGCGGCTGATCGAGATGTGCCGGCGCAACGCCAAGCCGGTGATCGTGGCGACCCAGATGATGGAGTCGATGATCACCAACTCGCGGCCGACCCGGGCGGAGGCGTCGGATGTCGCCAACGCGATCCTGGACGGCGCGGACGCGGTGATGCTGTCGGCGGAGTCCTCGGTCGGGCGGTATCCGATCGAGACGGTCAAGACGATGTCGAAGATCGCGATCGCGGCCGAGGAGCAGTTGCTGGCCCGTGGCCTTCAGCCGCTGGTGCCCGGCAAGAAGCCCCGTACCCAGGGTGGTTCGGTGGCGCGCGCGGCGTGCGAGATGGCGGACTTCCTGGACGGCAAGTCGCTGGTGGCGTTCACCAAGTCGGGCGACACCGCGCGCCGGCTGTCCCGTTACCGGGCCGCCCAGCCGATCCTGGCCTTCACCACCGAGCCCTCGACCCGTAATCAGCTGACGCTGACCTGGGGCGTGGAGACCTTTGTGGTGCCGTGGGTGAGCCACACGGACGAGATGGTGGAGCTGGTGGACGCGGAGCTGCTGAAGCTGAACCGCTACCACCGCGGCGACACCATGATCATCACCGCCGGTTCGCCTCCCGGGGTGGCCGGCACCACCAACATGGTGCGGGTGCACCACCTGGGCGGTCAGCAGGGCGTGTAGCGCCCGCCTCGCCGGAGTCCGGCGGGAGGCAGGGGGCGGGAGCGGGAGCGGGGGCGGGGGAAGCCCACCGTCAACGGTCATAAAAAATGACCTCGTGACTGCATCCGTCGACATACCCCCCGTCCCCCGCCCCACACCACCGAGCCCGCCGCTGTCCACCGCCCGCCTCGTCGGAGTGGATCTCGCGCGCGGGCTCGCGGTGTTCGGAATGTACGCCGCACACGTCGGCGCCGACCCGGCCGAGGGTGGGGTGCTCGGCTTCCTCATGGAGCTCACCCACGGCCGGTCCTCCGCGCTCTTCGCACTGCTGGCCGGCTTCTCCATCGTCCTCATCATGGGCCGCAGCACGCCGCGCACCGGCCGGCAGGGGCGGCGGGCAGCCGCCAGGGTCCTGATCCGCGCCGTGCTCCTGCTGGCCGCCGGCACCGCGCTCACCATGGCCGACACCCCCGTGGCGGTCATCCTCGCCTACTACGGGCTGTACTTCGTCCTCGTACTCCCGCTGTACCGGCTGTCCGCCCGCACCCTGGCCCTCATCGCCGCGGCCGGCGCGCTCCTGCTGCCCCAGCTGCTGTTCCCGCTCCGCGAGTCGGCGTGGGCCTCGATGTGGGACAGCGGCGGCTGGGCCGAACGCGTCACCACCCTCGACCCGCTGGCCCGCGTCAGCGACACCGGCGGCTTCCTCGACCTGCTGCTCACCGGTACCTACCCCGCGCTGACCTGGCTGCCGTTCGTGGTGGCCGGCATGGCGGTGGCCCGGCTGGACCTCAGCGCCACCCGGGTACGCGCCCGGCTCGCCGCGCTCGGCGCCGGCCTCGTGGTGCTCGGGCACGGCGGCTCCTGGCTCGCGCTGCGGCTGCCCGGCGTCATGGACCAGCTGATCGAGTCCTCCTGGCCGCAGGAGGAAGGCATCAGCTCCCTGTGGTGGTCGGACGTCGGCGGCACCCCGGCCGGCGGCACCCGCGCCTGGCAGCTGGTGGCCTCGCCGCACAGCGACACCACCTTCGCCATCCTGGGCAGCACCGGCGTCGCCCTGCTGGTCCTGACGGCCTGCCTGGCGGCGACGGCCGCCCCGGCGCCGTGGCCGCGCCGGATCGCCCACCCGGTGATCGCCGTCGGTTCGATGTCCCTGACCGTGTACGTCGGGCACATCGCGGCGATCTGGCTGCTGGACATCGAGGATCTGCCGGGCTCCCCGCTGTGGGTCCTGGCCGCCTTCGTCGCGGCGGCCGGGGCCTTCGCGACGCTGTGGTCCAGGTTCTTCGCCCGGGGCCCGCTGGAGTACCTGCTGCACACGGCGACCCGGGTCTCCCGTCACGTGCGATGACGCGCGGGCGGCAGGAGCCCGGCGCGCCGGTGCCGCTGATCAGCCGCCGGTCATGTACTGGCGCATCCCGGTCATGGTCAGGGTGCCGCCGAACTGCGCGGCCTGGGTGAGGTTCACTCCGGTGAAGTGGGCGTACGGAATGTCCAGTGGTGGCTGGTGCTCGGGGTCGTACTCCACCGGAATCACCCCGAACAACAGGCCCTGTAGATGCTCGGTGTACATCGTGACCGTGCCGCCCCGGAAGGTGGAGGTGCTGCCGGGCGCGGTGGCCACATGGTGCAGCAGCCCGTCGGCACCGTCCACGATCTGGTGCAGATCGCCGATGTCCACCTCGCGCGCGGTGAACTTGAGCGCCTGCTTGACGGTGCCGTTGGCGGTGGTGACGTTGACCACGCCGTGGTACTCCAGGCCGCGCAGGGTCAGCGTCGTGGCCTCCAGCCGCCAGGGGTTGTCGGCAATGACGACCGGGGTGCGCTCATCGGAGCCGGGCACCCGCAGTTCCACCGGGCAGGGCAGGCCCGGCTTGCCGTCCCCGGCCGCCGGGTCGTGCACCACCTCACGCTCGGGCTCCCCGGCGTTCTCCTGCTCCGCCGTGGCGTCGGAAGCGTCGTCCGCCGGCTCGTCCGCCGCCTCCCGCGACGCGTCCTCGGGCTCCCCCTCGGGCTCGTCCGGCCCCTCGGGAAGGGGCGACTCGTCCGCCGTACCGGCCTCGTCCTTGGGGTCGCGGGAGCGGTTCTGCGGGCGTTCGGCCTCCTCGGCCGGCTCCGGCTCATCGGCCTCCGGAGGCGCTTCGGTCTCCGGTTCCGGGGCGGGCTCCGGGTCCGACTCCGGCGGCTGATCCTGATCCTTGCCACGGCCAGGGGTGAAGAAGTCCACGACGTCCCGGCCGAACTGATCAAGGGCAGGGCCGAGTCCCAGCGGGTCGAGCGGGTTGAAGTCCGGGCGGCGCTGGTCCCCCTGCTCCGGTTCGGCGGGCGGCTCGGGGCTCTCCGCGTCCGGTGCGGAGCCGGCCCCCGGAGCGGGCTCGGGGGCGGGCTCCGGGTCGGTCTCCCGGCCCTGCCCGGCATCGGGGCCGGGGGCGGGGGCGGGGGCGGTGTCCGGTACGGGGTCGGCGGCGGACTCGCGCTGCTCCGCGGCCCGTTCCTCCTCCTGGCCGGCCGCCGTCCCCCCGTCCTGGTCCCCGGCGGTGGTCTCCTGCCGGGCGGGCGGCTCCTGCGGCCCCTGGACGGGCGGCGGGTCCTGGATCTCGGTGATCTGCTGGTCCGGCAGCTCCACGCAGGCGGTGCCCGAGAACGGGTTCTCCGGCTGCGGGTCGGCCTTGGCCATCGAGGAGGTCAGCCCCATGCCCAGCAGGGCGGCCGAGGGCATCGCCGCGAAGGAGATGGGCATGTGCAGCCGGCGCAGCAGGGACTTGCGCGGCGCGGCGTGACGCGGGTTGCTGCCCGCGTCGTCCGCTGTGGGTATCTCCTCACTCGGCACGGTTTTTCCCCTTCTCCGGGTCGGTCCCCCGCTCCGTGGTGCCTCTGGCGAAGCCGGCGAGCGCGCTGCCCGTGCCGGGCGACGCGTGCGGGATGTTCATGGCCGGCGCGGCCGGTACGACCGCTGCGGCCGGGGCCGTGTCCGTATCCGTACCCGGCGGGGCCTCGGCGGCCGGCTCCCCCGGGACCCAGGCGATGCTCATCCCGCCGCCGACCAGCCCCAGCACAAAGCCGATCCCGAAGCCGCCGACGTTGGAGACCACCAGGGAGACCAGCACCAGCATGATGGAGGCCACCCCGGCGAATATCCGCGAGTGCGGCTGGAACCACATGGTCTGCCCCAGCACGATGAGCAGCACCCCGATGACCAGCGAACTGCCGCCGGCCGTGGTGGCCATGCGGATGGTCAGATCCGCGATGGTGACCGACGCGTACGGGAAGTACACGATGGGCAGCCCGGCGAGCGAGGTGAACAGACCCGCCCAGAACGGGCGGCGCCAGCGCCAGTGCCGGAAGGCCACCATGGCTCTGGCCGTCCGCGACGTCTGGAGGTCTTCCTGGGTGGTGGTGCTCATGTGCGGGTGCTCCCCTGGCGTGACACCGGACTGCGGCCGTCGGCGGACCGGACCCGGCGGGTTGTCTAGGTGCTTCGGCGGGGCCGCCGGGGGCGGGAGCGGTGCTGCCTCCTGCCCCCGGCGGACCTCACACCGTCAGTAGCACTCGTTCTTGCCCCGGTGCAGGTTCAGGCTGAGCCCCGGCAGCTTGAAGGTACCGGCTGACGTGGCCCACGCCGTCTGCTTGACATTCGTCAGCACGGCCCGGTCGGACTGTTGTGCGAACGAGCCCGACTCGTATCTCTCTCCGTCCGGCGGCTTGGGGCCCTTGCTCACGTGGTCGACGCTCACCCCGATGTCGATACCGGTGAACTCGGCGGTACCGGCATCCAGATTGGTCAGGTCGATGAAGAGATTCTGCGCCTCCACCGGCCTGGAACCATAGCCCGCGGTGAGTTTCACCGTGATGTTCCCCAACGGGGTGGGTACGACGACCGACTGACACAGGCCGGTGATGGTCGCCTTGTTGAACGAGGAGACCGCGACCGGAATCCGCTCCCCGTCGTGTCTGACGTCCACCGCCCCGTACTGGGTGAATCCAGTGCCGTCCAGCACCTGGGTGGTGACCTTGAACTGCTGTCCGGAGACAGCGAATGACGCCGCGAGCGCCCCTTGGGCGAACGCGATGCCTATCGCGGCGGTGGCGGCCACGCTCGGCACCATGACCAGACCGAAGCGCTTCCATCTGGTGCCGCCGCGAGGCTGTGACTCCATGAATTTCCTCCTTCTCGGACGAACTGCTCCGGCTCCGGCGCCCGATGGTCCGGGGGTGCCCCCTCTCGGGGAGGACCGCCTGGAGGCCAGGAGGGAGAAGCATTGCCACCGGGCTGCACCCCGACGACAGCCACTGACCGCCGACTGCACGGTCTCTCCGGGGACCAGGACCCGCCGTTGTGACGGCGCGTACCCCCCTGTTCCCCGACCGGTGCGTGGCTCCACCGGTCTGGCCGATCGTGGTGCATCTCACGGAAAGGCACAAGGGGCTGGTTACCCGCCGGTAAATGCCTTATCGCACTGGGTTGTTGACCATCCTCCCCGGTACACGGAGAGTGAGACCCACAACTGCGCCCGCAAGGCCCCCAACTGGACATCCGCCCGCCCAAACGTGAGGCACACCACAGAACGTAGCGGCGGCCGTACAGTGCCAAGTTTTGGCAAAGCACGACCGCCGCCGCTGCTAAGCAGATGACCAGACTATGACTCAGAAGAGCACCCGCGCCAGCGACCCCCGGGCAGCGGTCACCCGCGGATCGTCCGCACCGACCACCTCGAACAGCTCAAGCAGCCGGACCCGCACCGTGTCCCGCTCCTCCCCCGCCGTCCGCCGCACCGTCTCCACCAGCCGGCCGAAGGCGTCCTCCACATGGCCGCCCACCAGATCCAGATCGGCGACGGCGAGCTGCGCCGCCACATCGCCGGGGTCGGCGGCGGCCTCCAGCCGCAGCCGCTGCGCGTCCGCGCCCTGCACCCGGTCCAGCAACCGCGCCTGGCCCAGGCCCAGCTTGGCCTCCTCGTTGGCCGGCTCATCGGCCAGCACATTCTCGTACGCGCGGATCGCGCCGCCCATGTCCCCGGCGTCCAGGGCGGCGTGCGCGGCGGCGAGCGTCGGGTTCGACGGCGGCTCGGGGGCGGCGGGGCGCGACGCGGCGGCCCCCTCGCCCGGCGCGGCCTGGACGCCCACGATCCCGAACCGCTCCTCGGCGGCCTGGATCAGCTGATCGAGCACCTGCCGGATCTGCTGCTCGGGCGCGGCCCCCTGGAACAGCGGCAGCGCCTGCCCGGCGATCACCGCGAAGACGGCGGGGATGCCCTGCACCCCGAACTGCTGGAACAGCATCTGATTGCTGTCGACATCGATCTTCGCCAGAACGATCCGGCCCGCGTACTCCGCGGTGAGCCGCTCCAGTACGGGGCTGAGCTGCTTGCAGGGCTCGCACCACTCGGCCCAGAAGTCGATGACCACCGGCACCTCGGTGCTGCGCTGCAACACCTCCTGCTCGAAGCTCGCCTCGTCGACATCGATCACCAGCTGGGCGCCGGCCGCGTCGCCCTGCCCCTCCGGCTGGGCCGCCCGCTGGGCCCTGGCCTGCTCGGCCTTCTGCTTCGCCTCGGCGGCGGCCTTCACCGCGGAGAGATCGACGGCTCCGCTCATGGACATATTGCGTGGCTGCATGACACCAGTCTCCCCCGTCGCCGCACCGTTCCGGAACGCGGCCGGGCCCATGGCGCTCGCACACCGCCCGCCGACCGTGACGCAGCGTTCAGCGAACGCTTATCGGGGGCGGGTTGACTACGCTGTGGCGCCCGTGGCCGGACGTGCCACGACGGGGGGAGGGCGCGAGCCGAAAGGGAACGCTCGGTGCCGACCAACCAGTTCCACGGACCGGGGCTGCCCGTTGCGCAGCCGTTCGAGCAGTGGCGCGAGGCGGCCTTCGCCAGCCATGCGCCGTGCCGGATCAGGGCGGAGGACACGGATCGCTTCCGGGCCACGATGCGGGCCGTGCGCCTGGGGCCGGTGACGGTGACCGTCACCGACTGCCCGGCGCTGCGCTCGGACCGCACCGCCGAGCTGGTCCGGCGCTCCGACCCGGAGCAGTACCAGCTCTCCCTGGTGCTGCGCGGCCGGGTCGGCGTCTCCCACCTGCGACGGGATGCCCTGCTCGGCGCGGGCGAGCTGGTGCTCTCCGACACCTCACGGCCCTACTGGGGCCGGATCTGGGACGACGAGGGCCCCACCGGTCCGCGGCCGGCCTCGACCATCCACGTCATCGTCCCGCACACCCTGCTGCCGCTGCCGGCCGCCGCCGCCGACCGGCTGCTGGCGACCCGGCTGTCCGGGCAGGACGCGCTGGGCGCGCTGCTCACCCAGTTCCTGGTACGGCTGATGGCCGGCGCCGCCGGGTACGGGCCCGCCGACGCCGCCCGGCTGGGGGTCGCGGCACTCGATCTGATCGCCGTGCTGCTCGGTCATCACGCGGACGCGGCGGCGCCGCCGCAGGCGCACCAGGACGCGCTCATGCTGCGGGTTCGGGCCTTCATCGAACGGTGGCTGGCCGATCCGGCCCTCACCCCGGGCCGGATCGCGGCGGCGCACCACATCTCCACCCGCTATCTGCACCGGCTCTTCCAGCGGCACGGGCTCACCGTGTGCGGCTGGATCCGGCACCGGCGGCTGGAACGCTGCCGCCAGGACATCACCGACCCGGCGCAGTCCCGCACCGCGGTGCACGAACTGGGTGCCCGCTGGGGTTTTCCGCAGGCCGCGGCGTTCAACCGGGCGTTCAGCGCGGCATACGGCCTGCCGCCGGGGGCGTACCGGCGCCGGGCGCTGAGCGGCGGCGAACCGGTCGCCGGGGGCCGCCGAGGGGGTGCGGTCGGCGTCCCGGAGTGAGTGCCGGCGCGGGTACGACGGCGGCCCACGGGGGGACCGGGTCCGCGACGGGGCAGGGAGTCACGTTCACGATGTCGACGGCGCGCCTGGTGGTGCGACGGCGCCACGGTCAGCAACTGTCGCCGGCCGTCCGGTCGGTGGCGGGGGCCGGTGGTAGCGGTCGGTGCCGGTGGCGTGCCAGTTGAGCCAGCCGGCCACCAGGTCCCCGACGGCCGTGGCGCAGCGGTTGGCCGGGGCGGGTCCCGGGGGCAGCCGGTGCAGGGCGGCGGCCAGGCCGGTGGCGCGGTCGTCGATCAGGGTGCGTACGGCGGCCCGCGCCGCCGGCCGGTCCAGGCCGCGTTCGTGTTCCAGCACCAGCACCAGGTTGGTGACCAGGCCGCAGGCGATCTCCTTGTCCAGGGAGTACAGGTCATTGGTCCAGGCGCTGACGTCGATCGCGGCCCGTACGACGCGCTGGTAGTCGGCCGAGTGGTAGACGTCGGGGGGCAGTTCGGCGTCGTGGCACAGCTCAAGGATGTCGATGGTCGGGACGAATCCGCTGGTGTCGCGGCGCAGCGGCCGGTACTCGTCCAGGGTGGGTGGCAGCCCGGCGTCCCGCAGTTCGATCTCGCGGCGTACGGCGGCCAGGGAGTCCGCCATGTGCCGGGCGAACCGCTGCCGCCAGCGGGGCGAGGCGTAGGGCCGCAGCCGGGTGAGCAGATCGGCCAGGGCGTGGATCAGCGGCGGTGCGCCGGGCGGCGGGGGCTGGCCGGCGAGGAGGGACCGTACGGAGCCGGTCACCCCCGACCAGGCGGGCGCGCTGCCGCCGGACCCCTCCTCGTACTGGTCGTCGACGAAGAAGGTCCAGGTCATCCAGCAGGCGGCCAGTTCGGCCTGGGGCCAGTGGGCGTCGGGCAGCATGGCGGCGGCGAGCGCGGCGGGGGCGCCGCGTTCCAGTGCCCGGGCCTGTTCCTCGCCGTGGATCAGGGCGAAGCGCTCGGCCCACTGCCGGGCGCCGAGCGTCATCCGCCGCTCCTGGGGGTGCCGGCGGGCCGGGCGGGGTGCGGGTACGCGGGCGGGGTCGGGGGCGGGGTCGGGGGACGCCACAGCGGGCCGCTCCTGGGGGGTAGCTGACGGGTACGGGGGAACCCTTACGCCTTTCCGCCCGTAGTCCCTTCCCCAAACCACTCCGGAGAGTGAAGCGGCGGCTCCCGATCGCGGGAGGCCGGTCCGCGGAGTCACCACGCCACCCCCGTGCGCACTCATCATCGGTCGGGCCCTTCACGCAAGCTGGCCCAGAAGGCGCTAAAGTGCCCATGACTGCGTAGGGATAAGGGCGATGACCGCTGCTTTGCTGGAAGCGCATCGGGCCATCCGGGAGTACAGCACTACTTGGTACGTGCCGGTGACCACGATGCCGGCGGGACTGAACGAAGCACTTTCATCGGCTTATCTGCTTATGCGGGCGATCGATGAGATCGAGGATCATCCCGAACTCCCCCCCAAGGAAAAAGACATCCTGCTGTGCGGCATCAGCGCCGTACTGCAAGAGCGCTGCCGCCCCGAGGACTTCAAGGCCGTCCTCGCCGACTGCTCCGTGCCGCTCCCCGAAGTCAGCCTGCGTATCGGCGAATGGGCGGCGCTCGCACCGCCGCAGATCGCGCCGCGCATCCGGGAGACCTTCGCGACCATGGCGGAACGGATGGGCGGCTGGGCGCTGCACGGCTGGCACATCCACACCGAGCGGGATCTGGACCGCTACACCTACGCCGTCGCCGGCACCCTCGTCCTGCTGCTGAGCGATCTGTGGAGCTGGTACGACGGCACCCGCTCCGACCGTACCCTCGGCATCGGGTACGGCCGGGCGCTCCAGGCGGTCAACATCTACCAGGACAAGGGCGAGGACCTCGGCCGTGGCGTGGACTTCTGGCCGGACGGCTGGGACGCCGCGCGGCTGCGCGGCTACGCGATGCGGGAACTGTCGCGGGCCGACCGCTATCTGGCGCAACTGCCCGCGCACGGACCGGCGTTCCGGTTCTGCGCCCGCCCACTGGCCGCCGCCTGGCGAGCGGTGCGCGGCGGACCGGGACCCTGAGACGCGGCACGGCACGGCGCAGCGCGGGGGCGCGATCGGGTGCGCGCGCGCCATCGCCAGTGCTTCCGTGCGCGGGCGCGGCCGGGTGTGGGCGGCCTTCCGGTGGAGCAGGGGTGCATCCGTGACCGTTGTAACCTCACTCCCCCTCGCCCCGGGCGCCCTGCCGTTGCTCGGGCACGCCGTGCCCCTGGTGCGCCGTCCGCTGGACTTCGTCTCCTCGCTGCCCGACCACGGCGGCCTGGTCCGTATCCGGATGGGTACCCGCTCGGTGGTCATGGTCTGCGATCCCGGACTGACCCGGCAGGTCCTGCTGAACGACAGCGTCTTCGACAAGGGCGGACCGCTCTTCGAACGGGGCCGCGAGGTGGCCGGGAACAGCCTGCTCAGCTGCCCGCACGACATGCACCGCCGGCAGCGCCGGCTGTGCCAGCCCGCCTTCCACGCCGACCGCTTCCCCGGCTACAACGTGGCGTTCGCGGATCTCGCCGAGAACCTGGCCAAGTCCTGGCAGGACCGCCAGGTGGTGGACGTCACCGAGGCGCTGACCCGGCTGACGGCCGAGGTCGCGGTGGAGACGATGTTCGCCCGCTCACTGCCGTCCGCCGTCGCCTCGCAGATCCTCGACGACT
Source organism: Streptomyces sp. NTD107 (assembly GCF_059510435.1). Lineage (NCBI taxonomy): Bacteria > Bacillati > Actinomycetota > Actinomycetes > Kitasatosporales > Streptomycetaceae > Streptomyces > Streptomyces sp. NTD107. Next base: position 63,895 of record NZ_JCAJZV010000009.1, read on the forward strand.
TCATCATCCTCAGCGAGGGCATCTTCCGGCGGGCCGTCACCCCCGCCACCCTCAACCGGCTGCCGGTCCCCGCCAACCGCCGCTATCGGCGGGCGCTGCACCGGCTCAAGGCCACCGTCTTCGACATCATCGCCGCCCGCCGCTCCGCCACCACCGACCACGGCGATCTGCTGTCCTCCCTGGCCAACGCCGTGGACCCGGACAGCAAGGGCGGCGGCTACTCGCTGTCCGACGAGGAACTGGTCGACCAGGTGATCATCTTCCTGTACGCGGGCTCGGACACCACCGCCGCGACCGTGGCCTGGGCGCTGCATCTGCTCGCCCAGCGCACCGATCTGGACATCCTGCTGTACGAGGAGGGCCGCAAGGCCCTGCGTGACACCCCGCTGGTGCTGGTGGATCCGGGCGGCCTGGAGATGGCCAACCGGGTACTGGCCGAGACGCTGCGGATGTACCCGCCGGCCTGGCTGACCACCCGTACCGTGGCCAGCGACACCGAGCTGGGCGGGGTGGTGCTGCCGGCCGGCACCATCGTCGGCTACAGCCCGTATCTCATCCACCGGCTGCCGGACCTCTACAAGGAGCCGGACACCTTCGACCCGGACCGCTGGCTGTCGCCGCCGGCCGACCGCAGCGCGTACATCCCGTTCGGGGCGGGCGCCCGCAAATGCATCGGGGACCGGTTCGGGATGGCGCAGGCCGCGCTGATCCTCACCGCGATCATCTCCCGGTGGCGGCTGATCCCGGCCGGCGGGCGCCCGGTGCGGGCCGCCGCGAAGGTGACGCTCATGCCCAAGGGCCTGCACATGCGGGCGCTGGCCCGCGAACGCCCGTACTGACCCCGGCCGACCCGCGCCGACCCGTGCCGGCACCGAGCGGCACCGAGCGGCACCGAGCGGCGGGATCAGAAGCCGGGCGGCTCGGTGTAGACGCCCCACTCGTCCTTGAGCACACCGCAGATCTCGCCCAGGGTGGCCTCGGCGCGCACAGCGTCCAGCATCGGCTCGATCATGTTGCCCTCGGTCCTGGCCACCCGCACCAGCTCGGCCAGGGCGGCCCGTACCGCCGCGTCGTCGCGGGCGGCGCGGCGGGCCGCCAGGACCCGTACCTGCTCGTGCTCCACCTCGTGGCTCACCCGCAGGATCTCCAGCTCGCCGGTGACGGACCCGGTGTGGCAGTTGACGCCGACGATCCGCTTGTCGTTCTTCTCCAGGGCGCGCTGGTACTGGAAGGCCGCCTCCGCGATGTGCCCGGTGAACCAGCCGTCCTCGATGCCGCGCAGCAGCCCCGAGGTCATCGGCCCGATGGGGTGCTCGGCGCGCCCGGCGCCCAGTTCCCTGATCTGCTCGAAGATCTTCTCGGCGTCCGCCTCGATCCGGTCGGTGAGCTGCTCCACGTACCAGGAGCCGCCCAGCGGATCGGCGACGTTGGTGACACCGGTCTCCTCCATGAGCACCTGCTGGGTGCGCAGCGCGATCTCGGCGGCGCGCTCGCTGGGCAGTGCCAGGGTCTCGTCCAGGGCGTTGGTGTGCAGGGAGTTGGTGCCGGCCAGGATGGCGGACAGTGCCTCGACGGCGGTGCGCACCACGTTGTTGTACGGCTGCTGGGCGGTGAGCGAGACCCCGGCGGTCTGGGTATGGAAGCGCAGCCACAGCGCCTTCTCGCTGGTGGCGCCGTACACCTCGCGCATCCAGCGGGCCCAGATCCGGCGGGCGGCGCGGAACTTGGCGATCTCCTCGAAGAAGTCGAGGTGGGCGTCGAAGAAGAAGGAGAGCCCGGAGGAGAAGGTGTTGATGTCCAGGCCGCGGCTGAGGCCCAGCTCGACGTAGCCGAAGCCGTCGGCGAGGGTGTACGCCAGCTCCTGCGCCGCCGTGGCCCCGGCCTCGCGGATGTGGTAGCCGGAGACGGACAGCGGCTTGTAGGCGGGGATGGCGGCGGTGCAGTGCTCCATCAGGTCGCCGATGAGCCGCAGGTGCGGCTCGGGCTGGAAGAGCCATTCCTTCTGGGCGATGTACTCCTTGAAGATGTCGGTCTGGAGGGTGCCGTTGAGGATGGCCGGGTCCACGCCCTGGCGCTCGGCGGCCACGATGTACATGCAGAAGATGGGGACGGCCGGTCCCGAGATGGTCATGGAGGTGGTGACCTCGCCGAGCGGGATGTCCCGGAAGAGGATCTCCATGTCGGCGGCGGAGTCGATGGCCACCCCGCAGTGGCCGACCTCGCCGAGCGAGCGCGGATCGTCGGAGTCGCGGCCCATGAGGGTGGGCATGTCGAACGCCACCGAGAGCCCGCCGCCGCCGGCGGCCAGAATCATCCGGTAGCGCTCATTGGTCTGCTCGGCGTTGCCGAAGCCGGCGAACTGGCGGATGGTCCAGGTGCGGCCCCGGTACCCGGTGGGGTGCAGCCCGCGGGTGTACGGGTACTCACCGGGCCAGCCGATCCGCTCGAATCCCTCGTAGGTGTCACCCGGACGGGGCCCGTAGACCGGGTCGACGGGGTCACCGGAGAGGGTGGTGAAGTCGGCGTCCCGCTTGCGCGCGGCGTCGTACCGGGCCTGCCAGCGGAGGCGGCCGGCGGCGATGGCATCGGCGTTGGTACCCATGACGCCAATTTACTTGGACGTCCTAGTAAATGTCGAGCGAAGTGCGCCGGTGGCTGCCGCGGGCAGGCACCGGCGCGGGCGTCAGACCTTGCTGAGCGAGGTGGACGCGTCCTGCGCGTCGTCGTCCTCGCCGTCCGCCGCGATCAGCGGCCTGACCTCGGCCACCACCCGCGGCTCCACGAAGAACGCGGCGAACGGGATGCTCCCGGAGACCAGGATCCACAGCAGCTTGCCGAACGGCCAGCGGGCCTTCTGCCCCAGGTCGAAGGCGAACACCAGATAGACCATGTACAGCAGGCCGTGGATCTGGGACACCACGAAGGTGACGTCGTGCCCCATCTTGAATCCGTACTTGAAGACCATGCAGGTGCTCAGCACCAGCAGCATCACAGCGGTGACATAAGCCATGACCCGGTAGCGGGTCAGCACGCTCTGCTTCATGCGGCGCAGCCTATCGGGTCATTCCGGGCGGCCTGCGGCCGGGTCACTCCGCCGCGAAGTCGCCGGACGCCACCCGCAGCGGGCGCAGCATGGCGAAGATCTCCGCGCACTCCTCGGTGTCGTACGCGCCCAGGCCGAAGTCCATCGCCATCAGATCCCGGGTGGCGTCGTCGCACACCTCGCGGCCCCTGCCGGTGATCGAGGCGAGGGTGCCGCGCCCGTCGTTCGGGTTGGGCCGCTTGGTGACCAGGCCGGAGCGCACCAGCCGGTCGATGGTGTTGGTGACCGAGGTCGGGTGCACCATCAGCCGTTCGCCGATCTTGGACATCGGCAGTTCGCCGGCCTTGCTGAACGTCAGCAGCACCAGCGCCTCGTAGCGGGCGAAGGTCAGCCCGTACGGTTTGACGACGGCGTCGACCTCGGCGAGCAGGATCTGCTGGGCGCGCATGATCGAGGTGATCGCGGTCATGGCGGGGGCGGGGCCCCATCGGCGCTTCCACAGTTCGTCAGCGCGGGCGATGGGATCGAACGGCAGGCTGAGCGGCTTCGGCACAGCAAGACCCTACCCGCTGGTCACATCCGGCGCGGTGGCGTCTCAGCCCTTGGCCGGACAACTCCAGCCGTCATCCGGCACACCGAGTTCGCCCGCCATCAGCACCGCCATGCAGGTGTAGGTACTCTCGTCCGGGCCCAGAGGCCAGTCGGTCGCCCAGGGGCCGGCCGGGTCCTCCACGTGATAGGCGGTCTCGGAATCCCGTTCGAGGAGGGTGCGCTGCACCGCGACCTGGTTGCCGCGCTGGGCGATCAGAGTGGTCGCCTCCAGGCCGGACGCGGTCTCCAGGCGCTGCCAGGCCAGCCAGACCACGGAGCCGTCCGCGAGATCGATCTGGCTGTCCTCGCCGGTCTCGCCGGACGCGATCAGCCCGCACCGCTTCGGGTCCCCCTGCAACCGCATGAGCGCCCGCCGCGCCGTCAACTGGTCGGCGAAGGCCATCGCCTCGTAGGAGGCCCACGCGCCGCCCCGGAGTTCACGGTAGAAGTCCGCGCGGTGGGCATCCGCGCCCAACGCCTCGGCGGTCAGCGGCCAGCCGCACTCCGGATCGTCGGTGAACTCCGACAGCCGCTTCTCCACGGCCCGGGGCGGTTCGGCCGCCTCCCACTTCCAGCCGCGCCAGGTGCCCAGCAGGGCCTTGGGCGGCATCTCCGGGAGATCCGCCGAAGAGGGGTCGTCCCGGTCGTCCGGCGGGGCGGGCTGGGCGACGGACGGGGGCGGGTCGTCGTGCCAGGGCGCATGCTGCCAGCCGCCGACGCCGAGCGCGGCCAGCAGGGCGACCGACAGGGTCACCCCGGCCGTGCGGCGGCGGGCCCGGCGGCGGGCGCCGCGCCGCCGCACCATCGCCGGGTCCGGCAGGGCGACGCCGGGGGCGAGGTCATCCCGCAGGGCGCGGAGTCCTTCGTCGAGGCCGTCGTCACTCATGCTGACGGGAGTCCCTTCCGGTTCCGGTGATGGGGGGTACGGCGCGGGGCCGGCGTCCCGGCCGAGGGTCTGTCGGTGGGGCCGCCGTCCATCCGGACGGCGAGCGCCTTGCGGGCCCGGCTGAGCCGGGTGCGGATGGCCATGTCGGTGGCACCCATCTCCCGGGCCACCTGTGCCACGGGCAGGTCCAGCAGGTGATGCAGCACGACGGCGGTGCGCTGATCGGCGGGGAGCGCCCGTACCGCCTCGATCAGCGCCACCCGGTCCGGCGCGAGCGCCGGCACGTCGGGCGGCGGGCCGTGCCGGAACTGGGCCCGCAGCCGGTTGCGGGCCTTGCGCCAGGTGCTGACGGCCAGCCGCAGCGCGACCGTACGGATCCAGGGCGCCGGGTCCCCCTCGGCGCACAGCTTGTCCCACCGCAGCCAGGCGCGCGCGTACGCCTCCTGCACGGCGTCCTCGGCGTCGGCGAGATTTCCGGTCACCGCGTACACGGCGGAGGTCAACCGCGCGGCGGTCGCGGTGTAGAAGGCGTCGAACGCCTCATGATCCCCGCCGCTCACCGGCCGCCTCCCGCCCCGGCTCGCGCCGGAGCGGCACCGGCGCGTCGGGATGCGCGTACGCCGGGCGGCCGGAGGGCCAGGACCCCGGTCGCCCCGGCGCCGGGCGAAGCCGTGGCGCCCCGCCCGGTCAACCGCCGTCCCCCGGCACCCGGCACCGGCACCGGCACCGGCACCGGCGAGCCACCGTCACCGCCCGCCTCGGACCGCCGCCGCCCCGGACCGCCGAAGGGCGGCGCGGCGGCGCAGCCGGCCGGCCGTGGCCGGCCACCGCCGCCGAAGGGCGGCGCGGCGGCGTCGGTCCGTCGCCGCCCCGCCGCGCTCGGACCTCGCCCGGAACGGCCGCCGAGGGACCCGCCCGGCCCCGGCAGGGTCACGCCTCGCGAAACCGGACCACCGCCACCCCGCGCACCCGCCGCACCCGCCGGGTCCGTGGCGCCCCGCCACCGCCGGCCCGTCGCGCGTCCACGGAGTCGGTCCCCGGCCGCCGAACCCCCTGCGGGGCGGCTCATCAGTGGGCTCCCTTGCCGCCGCCTCGGCGGCCCAGCACGGCGCGGGCCCGTGCCGTCAGCGTCGCCACCTCCGTGATCCGCAGCGGGCGGGCCAGCAGCAGGACGGAGGCGGCCAGGGCCAGGGCGCCGGTGAGGAGGCCGGCCGCGTTGGCCGCCAGGCCGAAGCCCAGCCGGTCCGTGAACAGCAGGCCCAGGCCGTACGCCGCCGCCGCGCCCGGGGCGGCGGCCAGCACCAGCCGCAGCTGGGTGCCGGACGTGGCGGGCCAGCGGCCGATGCGCCGCGACAGCACCCGTACCGTGCACAGCAGTCCCACCGTGCAGGCCAGCGCGTACCCGGCCGCCATGCCGGCCACCGCCCACCGGGCGGGCAGCAGCAGATAGCTGGCCACCGCCGCTCCGGCGTTGATCGACGCGATGACCACGTTCAGAAAGAAGGGGGTACGGGTGTCACTGAGCGCGTAGAAGCCGCGCGCCAGCAGGTACTGCCCGGCGAAGGCGGGCAGCCCCGGGGCGAAGGCGATCAGGATCCAGGCCAGCGCCCGGACGTCCGCCTCGCTCGTCTGCCCGTGTCCGAAGACCACACCCATCAGCTGCGGGGCCAGCGCGACGAACCCCAGCACCGCCGGGATGATCACCACCGCGTTGCCGCGCAGCCCGCGCGCGATGTCCCGTCCCACCGCCGCCAGGTCCCCGTCCGCCGCCTTGGCGCTCATCCTCGGCAGCATGGCGGTGACCAGCGAGACGGTGATGATGCCCTGCGGCACCACCCACAGCAGATAGGCGTTGGTGTACGCGGTGAAGCCGACGCCCTCGGCGATGCCCTCGGCCGCCGCCCGTACCCCCGCCGAGGTGGACAGCCGGGTGACCACCCAGTACGCGGCCTGGTTCACCAGCACCAGCAGCACCGTCCAGATCGCCGCCCGGAACGGGGTGCCGAGCCCGGAGTCGCGCCAGTCGAAGCGGGGCCGCCACCGGAAGCCGGCCGCGCGCAGCGCCGGCAGCAGCGCGAGCACCTGCACCGCGATCCCGGCGGTGGAGCCGAGCCCGAGCAGCATCGACTGCCCGTCCGTGATCGCGCCCGCGTCGGTGACCTGGCCGGCGATGGCGATGTAGAGGCCGAAGACGCCGATCACCACAAGGTTGTTGAGCACCGGCGACCAGGTCATCGCCCCGAACCGGCCGCGCGCCGTGAGCACCTGCCCCAGCAGCGTGAACAGTCCGTAGCACAGCACCTGCGGCAGGCAGTAGCGGGCGAGCGCCACGGTCAGATCGCGCTGCGCGCCGGTGAAGCCGGGGGCGTACGCGGTGACCAGCCACGGCGCGGCGAGCACGGCGGCGGCGGTGAGGAGGAGCAGGGCGAGGACGCAGGCGGTGAGCAGCCGGTCGGTGTACGCGGCGCCGCCGTCGTGGTGTTCCTTGGCGGCGCGCACCAGCTGCGGCACGAAGACGGCGTTGAGGGCGCCGCCGATGAGCAGGAAGTACAGGATGTTGGGAACGGTGTTGGCGACATTGAACGCGTCGCCGAGCAGTGTGGTGCCGAGCGCCGCGACCACGATGGCGCTGCGGACGAAGCCGGTGGCCCGGGAGACCAGGGAGCCGCCGGCGGAGATGGCGCTGTCCCGGGCGAGCGAGCTCTTCGGCTGTCGCGGTGTGGCGGCGGCCTCGCCGCTCGTACTCGTGGCTCTTGTTTCCACGGTCACCGTGGTCGGCCCCCTCAACTGATGCTCAGAGCACAGGATTGTGCCCGATGCGATGAGCATCAGAACACTCAAACCTCTGTCGGAAAAATCTCTGTCACATCCCCCCTCCCCCGGACGTGACACCGGATGAGTGGGCGGAGCGCATCCGGTGCGCCCCGCCATCCGTGAAGGGGATGACCCAATGGCGATCATGACCGCGACGCCCCGGCCCGAGCACCGGCACACGCCGCATCCCGGCGCCGCCACGCTGCGGGTACGGCCGCTGTCCGCCGACGACCACCTGGCCTTTCTGCGGGGGCGCCGGGCGCTGACCGACTCCGGGCGCGGCGGCCAGGTGAGTTTCTTGCAGACCCCGGCCTGGGCGCTGGTCAAGGACGGCTGGCGGGCGGAGTCCCTGGGCTGGTTCGACGAGCTCGAACATCTGGTCGGCGCCGCCCTGGTGCTCTACCGGGAGGCCCCGGGCGTCCGCCGGTCCTTCGCCTATCTGCCCGAGGGCCCGGTCATCGACTGGGCCACCCCCGATCTGCCGGGCTGGCTCGATCCGCTCATGGCGCACCTGGACCGGGCCGGGGCGTTCGCCGTACGGATGGGCCCGCCGCTGGCGTACCGGCGGTGGCACGCCCGTACCCTCAAGGACGCCACCGGGCCCGGCCGCCGGGTGTTCGATGTGCTGCCGGACCGGGTGGAGCCGGTGGGGGCCGTGGTCGCCGACCGGCTGCGGGCGGCCGGCTGGGAGCGCTGCGACCCCGAGCAGGGCGGCGACGCCCAGCCGCGCCTGGTCTTCGAGGTGCCGCTGGCCGGCCGCGATCTGGAGGCGGTGTGGCGCGGCCTCAACCAGGAGTGGCGGCGCAACATCAAGAAGGCCGCCACCATGGACGTACTGACAGAGGTGGCCGGCCCGTCCGAACTGCCGGTCTTCCACGAACTGCTGGGGATCACCGAACGCCGCGACGGATTCCGGCTCGGGCGGTCCCTGGCCTACTACCAGCGCCAGTACGCCGTACTCGACGCCCAGCAGCCGGGGTACGGGATGCGGCTGTACACGGCGCGCTACGCGGGGGAGGTGCTGGCCGCCCACACGATGCTGTGCTCGGCGGACATGGCCCGCGTCTGGTACCAGTCCGGCGCCTCGGCCGACCATCTGCGGCACGTACGCCCCAGCAACGCGCTCCAGTGGCAGATGATCCGCGACGCGCACGGGATGGGCGCATCGGCGTACGACATGCGGGGCGTGCCGGAGACCCTCGACCCGGAGGTGCGGGCGTTCGGGCTGCTGCGCTGGAAGCTGGGCACGGGCGGCGACACGGTGGAGATGCTGGGTGAGTGGGAGCGACCGCTGCCGGGCGCGGTGAACCGGTCGCTCCACAAGGCGATGCGCAGCTATCTCGCCCGGCGCTGACGCGTGGTGCGCCGGGCGGTACGTGGGCCGCGGCCGGGGTGCTCCGGGGAATCCCCTGCGGGGTTCCCCGCGGGGTTCCCCGCCGGGGACTTGGCGGGGTCCTTCGAATGGGCGAAATCCGGCCGGTCAGGCGTTGACGACGCCCTCACGGCGGGCGCGCAGCGCGATCAGCGCGTCCTCCTGGGTACGGCGCAGGCTGCGCTCGGCGAAGAACCCGCCCAGCGGGACCACCGACATCGCGAAGTACCAGGCGGCGGTCTTGAGCGGCCACTTCGCACGGTTCCAGGCATCCGCCCAGAACAGGACATAGCCGATGAAGAGGATGCCGTGCACCATGCCCATCACGGGCACGGCGTCGAAGTCGGTGGTGCGCTTGAGCACGGAGCACACGAGCAGCACCAGGAAGGAGATCGCCTCTGGGGCGGACACCAGCCGGAGCCGTCGCAGGGCGGAGACGGTCTTGAGGTCCATGCACGGAATTCTCGCAGCCGCCCTGACGATCATTCCGGGCGGGGGCGGGGTGGGGAGGCGCGGCTATTGTTCGGGCTTATGGACACCGACACCGGCAACAGCTGGCTGACCGGGGTGGAGCAGCGCGTGTGGCGCACCCATCTCGATGTCAGCAAGCTGCTCATGTACCAGCTGGAGCGGGATCTCCAGCCGTTCGGCCTCACCATGAACGACTACGAGATCCTGGTGAACCTTTCCGAGTCCGACGAGCGCCGGATGCGGATGAGCGATCTCGCCGCGGCCACCCTCCAGTCCAAGAGCAGACTCTCGCATCAGATCACCCGGATGGAGAAGGCGCAGCTGGTGCGCAGAGAGCACTGCGACTCGGACAAGCGCGGTCTGTTCGCGGTGCTGACCGATCATGGCTGGGACACGATGCGCAAGGTCGCCCCGCACCACGTGGCCTCGGTACGGCGGCACTTCGTCGATCTGCTGCCGCCGGAGTCGCTGGACGAGCTGTACCAGGCGCTCGCCCCCGTCGCGCGGCACCTGCACAGCGAGCGCGCCGGGCGGGCCTGACCTCTCCCCTCCCCGTCTCTCCTCCTTCTCCCTTCTCCCTTCTCCCTTCTTCTCGTCTCGGATCAGGGACGGACCGGCGCCACCGGCAGCACCAGCCGGAAGCGGGCGCCACCCTCCGGGGCGTCCTGGACGGTGAGCGTCCCGTGGTGGCGCAGCACCACGTCGCGGGCGATGGCGAGACCGAGGCCGGCGCCGCCGGCGTCCCTGCTGCGGGCGTCGTCGAGCCGCACAAACCGTTCGAAGATCCGCTGCCGCTGATCGGGCGGCACCCCCGTCCCGTCGTCGGCGACATCCAGGACGGCCTGCCCGTCCGCCGCACGCAGGGATACCCGTACCCTCCGCACCGCATGCCGCACCGCGTTGTCGAACAGATTGCCGACCGCCCGGCTCAGCTGCGCCCGCGAGCCCTCCACCGTGACCTCGGCCAGTTCGGTGTCCACCCGCAGCCCGGCCCCCGCCAGCAGCGCGGAGCGCGCCGCCAGCTCCTCCCGTACCAGGGCCGCCAGCTCCACCCGGCGGCCCGAGAGCGGCTGCTCGCCCGCGTCGAGGCGGGCCAGCAGCAGCAGATCGGCGGCCAGATGCTGGAGCCGGATGGTGTCGTGGACGGCGCCGGACAGATCCAGCAGATCCGGGTGCGCCTGCCCCACCTCCAGCTGGGTACGGAGCGAGGCGATCGGGCTGCGCAGCTCGTGCGAGGCGTCCGCGACAAACCGCCGCTGCCGCTCCCCCGACGCTTCCAGCGCGGCCAGCGTCTCGTTGGTGGTGACCGCCAGCCGCCCCACCTCGTCGCGGGTGGCCGGCTCGGGCACTCGGCGGGAGAGATCGGTGGAGTGGGTGATGGCCGCCATCTCGCGGCGGATCCCCTCCACCGGGCGCAGCGCGCGGCGGGTCACCAGCCAGGTGACGGCGGCGACGATGAGCAGCAGGGCGGGAATCCCGATGATCATGGAGGTACGGACGCTGTTGACGGCGGTCTGCTCGACGTCGAGCGGGGCGCCGGCGTACACGGTCAGTTCGGCGTCGGCGGGGGTGGTGACCTCCAGGACGGCGAACCGGTAGTCGTTCGCCTTCCCGTTGATCACGGCGCTGCCGGTCACGGTGCGGATGTCGTTGTCCACCTCGCCCGGGCCCAGTTCGGCGTCGTCCTGGGACTCGTCGTCGAAGTCGTCGTCGAAGTCGAAGTCGAGGCCGAAGGCGTCGCCGGGGAAGCCGGCGCCCGAGCCGGCCGGGGCGCCCAGCGGGGTCACCTCGTCGCTGCCGGTGCCCCGGATCTCCTGGAGGCCGGGGCTGACCGCCAGCACCCGGTGCTCGCCGTCCAGGACCTGCACCGGCAGCGCCGCGTCCAGGTCCAGGTCGTGCAGATCGGTGCCGGTGGCCAGTTCGGACGCCACCTCGCGGCCGGTCAGCTCGGCCTGGAGCCGTACCTGGTCCGACAGGTGCGCGCGCAGCAGCATGAGCATGGCGAGCCCGGCGGCGACCAGCGCGACCGCCACCACCACGGTGGCCCCGGTGGCGGCCTTGGCCCGGACGCTAGCCACGGGGATCGGCCGCCAGCCGGTAGCCGGCGCCCCGTACCGTGTGGATCAGACCGGAGCCCAGCTTGCGGCGCAGGGCGCTGATGTGGACCTCGACGACGTTGGGGTCGCCGTCGTAGGCGAAGTCCCAGCCGTGTTCAAGGATCTCCGGCTTGGAGACCACCTCGCCGGCACGGGACGCCAGATGCTCCAGCACGGCGAACTCCTTCGCGGTCAGCGCCACCTCCGTACCGGCCCTGCTCACCTGACGCTTCACCCGGTCGACCACCAGGTCACCGACGCGCAGCGCGGGGGCCGCCCCGGCGCCGCCCGCCGCGCGGCGGCGCAGCAGGGCGCGGACCCGGGCGACGAGCACGACGTACGAGAAGGGCTTGGTGAGGTAGTCGTCGGCCCCGGTGTCCAGGCCCTCCGCCTCGTCGTACTCGCCGTCCTTGGCGGTCAGCATCAGGATCGGCGTCTCGTCGCCGGCGGCGCGCAGGGCGGCGCACACCCGGTAGCCGTTGAGGCCGGGCAGCATGATGTCGAGGATGATCAGGTCGTAGTCGCTCTCGGTGGCCCGGTGCAGCCCGTCGATGCCGGTGTGCACGACGTCCACGGCGAAGCCCTCGGCCGTCAGGCCCTGGGCGAGGGAGCGGGCCAGCCGCGTCTCGTCCTCCACAATCAGCAGGCGCATGGGGGACAGCTTCGCAAATCATTCCTGAAGAAGGCTTCAGGTGGCTTCAGCTCCGCTTCAGCGTCGGTCGGCCAGTGTTCGAGGCGTTGCCGCACGGCGACCCCTACGGGACGACTACCGGGGAGGACCCCCTCATGAAGCACAAGCGCAAGGTCATCATCGCCACCGTCGCCGCCGGTGCGATCATCGGCGGCGGCAGCGTGGTGGGTGCGACGCTGGCCAGCGCCAACAGCGGCGGCGGGCAGCCGACGGCGCCGACGACGTCGTCGGACGCCGCGCCGGCGCCGGCGGGTTCGCCCTCGGACGCGGCGTACGAGACGGCCGTGGCCACCGCGCTGGCGGACACCCCCGGCACGGTCACCCAGCTGGAGCTGGACACCCCGGACGGCGACGGGGCCGGCGAGCCGGCCGTCTGGGACGTCGAGATCCTCGGCAGCGACGGCACCTGGTACGAGCTGGAGGTGAGCGAGGACGGCGGCACGGTGGTCAGCAGCAAGCAGACCGATCCCGAGGACACCAAGCCGGCCGCCGACCAGCTCGACATTCTCCGCGCGATCAGCGCGGCCAAGGACAACACGGCGGGCACCCTCCAGGAGGCCGAGATCGACGACGACGGCCAGTGGAAGGTCGAGATCCTCGGCGACGACGGCGCCGAGCACGATCTGAAGGTCGACGCGGCGGGCACGGTCACGGACGTCACCTCGCAGGACCAGGCCGATGAGGGCGACGACGGCGACCAGGCGGATGGTCAGGACGAGGCCGATGACCAGGAGACCGACGACGACGGTGCCGGCCAGGACCAGCAGGGCCAGCACGGTCAGCGGGGCGACCACGAGGACCACGAGGACGGCGACGACGACTGATCGGCCGCCGACCCCTTGAACCGGCGGGCGCTTCCGGTGCGGACTCCGCACCGGAAGCGCCCGTCCCACGTGCGTGCGCCCGAGTGCTACCTGGGCGGGAACGGCATCGTGGCCAGCACCGGGGAGAGCGTCGCCTCCTCATGGTCCAGATGCGCGATCAGCTCGTCCGTCATCCGGGCCAGCTCCGCCCGGAACCGCTCCGGGTCGGCCTCCCCGACCCCGCCCAGCAGATCGAGCAGCTCCCCCTTGATGCGGCTGACGGTGACGTGCTCGGCCCGCATCCGGGCGATGGCCTCCCGCAGCTCGGGGTGGTGCTGGTCCAGCATCGGGAACATCCCGGCGTCCTCGCTGCGGTGATGAAATTCCAGGGATTCGCAGAAGGCGAGGCAGTGCTGCCGGATCTGCATGCCCAGACCCGGTACGGAGCGGGTGGGGTGGGCGTCGCGGTCCGCGAAGTACGCGTCGGCCTCCGCCCGTACCGCGCGCAGCTGGGCGCGCAGCCAGGCGTGGATCTCCAGCAGCTTGGCGGCGAAGTCGGTGACGGCCGCCGGCAGCTCGGCGGGGTCGGGCTCGGACCGCTCCAGGACGACGACCGGGAGCGTACGGGAGGTCTTGGTCTGATAGTCGGCGTATCCGGGGGCCGCCCGTACCACTTCGGCGAAGAGCCGGTCACGCCGCTCGCCCTCGGCGGGCACGGCGATGGCGTGGAAGGTGTCGGTGCCGATCTCCACCCGCACCATCGGGTGCGCGAGGAGGTTGTGGTACCAGGCGGGATGCCGGTCGGCGCCGCCGGCGGACCCGACGATCAGCAGGTGGCCGGCGTGCCGGACGTAGCCCAGCGGGGCGGTGTGCTCCTGCCCGGACTTGGCGCCGTTGGTGGTCAGCAGCAGCAGATCGCCGCCCTCGAAGGGGCCGCCGACCTGGCCGCCGTTGGCGCGGAACTCATCGATGACGGACTGGTTGAAGGACATGGGTGTGGGTGTCTCCGGGAAGGTGAGAACGCGCGAAGGCGCGCGGAACGCACGCGTGCGGGCGTGCGGCCATGGCGGCACGACGCGGCGTGAGGAAAGGGGCGCGGCAAGGCGCGCGAGAAGAAATGCGAGGGGGACTGCGCGTGGGAGCGGGGCTGAATCAGCCGCTCAGGACGCTCAGATGACCCAGGGCGCTGAGTGAGTACTCATGGCGGAAGCCCTTCTACTCCTGTGCTCGCCCGGCTACCGGCCTGCCCACTGCTCTCTGGCCGGCGCCACGTGGCACACGGCCATTACAAGCGGCGTGCTCGGCCACTGTCAAACGGACGGAAATCACCGGTGAGGACCGGGCCATGGGATGGCGTGCAGATGTGAGGGAGAGTCTGGGGAACCGTGTACACACCGAGCGGGTCGGGCATATCCCTGCGGGGTGGAGAAGTAGGGAATAGGGGAAGAGGGGGGATATCGCATGCCCATGATCGAGTTACCGCTGACCGATGACGGCACCGAGCACGTCCTGGTGCACATCCGGGAGACGGCGCCCGGCGCGGAACAGGGCGTGGTGCCGGTCGGCAGGACCGGCGAGCCGCCGGTCGGCCGGGCCGCCCGCTCGCTGGGCGCGATGCTGGGCGTGGTGCGCCCCGTCGCGGAGTCGTTCGTGGCGCGGTTCTCCGACATGGAGCACCCGCCGGAGGAGATCAGCCTCGGCTTCGGCATCTCGCTGACGGCGGAGGCGGACATCCTGATCGCCACCGCCTCGGGCGAGGCCAACTTCGCCGTCACCCTGACCTGGCGGCCCCAGCCCGTTCAGCGGTGACCGCGCTCGAACCCGCGCCGCTGGCCGGCGGCATTCTGCGGGTGCTGCGCACCGACGGCGCGGTGGTGGGCGCCGCGTTCCTGGTGTCCGAACGGCTCGCCGTGACCTGCGCGCATGTGATCGGTACGAGCGAGTACGTGGGCCCGGGTACCCGGGTCATGGTGGATGTCGGGGCCGTCGACGGCCCCGGGCCCTTCCCCGCGACCGTGCGGGAGTGGCACCCCGCGGCGGATGTCGCCGTCCTGGAAGTGGCGGCGCCGCTGCCCGGCACCCGGCCGGTGCCGCTGGTGGAGACCGGCGACCGGCTGTGGGGGCACCGGGCCAGGACGCTCGGCTTTCCCCGCAGTCACGATCAGGGGGTGTGGCACTCGGCGGTGCTGCGGCAGCAACAGGGCAACGGCTGGCTCCAGTTCGAGCAGGCCGCCGATGGCCGGTACGCCGTCCGCCGGGGGTTCAGCGGCGCTCCGGTGTGGGACGACGAACTGGCCGCCGTGGTGGGTATGGTGGTCGCCGCCGACCTCGGCCATCCGGTGGCGTTCCTGATCCCCACCGACCGGCTGGTCGCCGCCGCCCCCTCGTTGCGGGCGGTCGTCGGCCTGCCGTCCCCGTTCCCCGGCCTGGAGCCGTACCAGGAGAGCGACGCACCGGCGTTCTTCGGCAGGGAACGGGAGAGCGAACGGATCACCCGCCTGGTACTCGATCATCCGCTGGTGGCGGTACTCGGGGCCTCCGGGTGCGGCAAGTCCTCGGTGGTACGGGCCGGGGTGGTACCCCGGCTGCGCCGGGCGGGGATGGCCACCTGCGTGGTGCCGCGCACCCGCGATCTGCTCGGGGCGCTGGCGGCCGGGCTGACGTCCCTCATCCGCCCGGGGTTGGAGGGGCACGCGCAGCGCACCGAGATCCGTTCGACGCGGCGTGAACTGGCCGAGGGCCGGCTGCCCGACCTGGTCGACCAGATCCGCGTCACCTGCGAGGCCGACGGACTGGTCATCGTGGTCGATCAGCTGGAGGAGTTGCTGACCCGCCCCGACGCGGAGGCACCGCTGGCCCTGCTGTTCGGAAGCAGACCGCCGGATGGACTGCGGATCCTGTCGACGCTGCGGGTGGACTTCCTGCCGCAGGTCGAGGAGCAGCAGTCGCTGCGGCGGGCGGTGCAGGGCGCCACGTTCGTGTTGCCGCAGATGACAGAGGGTCAGATCCGCGAGGCGGTGACGGGACCGGTCGCCCGGGTGCCGGCCGTCTCGTACCAGGACGGGCTCGTCGACCGGATCGTCGCGGACGTGGGGAACGCGGCGGGGGTGCTGCCGCTGCTCGGGTTCACCCTCGATCAGCTCTGGCGTGACCAGCGGGCCGGGCTGCTGACCCAGGAGGCGTACACCCGGCTGGGCGGCGTCCACGGCGCGCTGGCGCAGCGGGCGGAGCGCACCTGGCTGCGGTACACCTCCTCCGACCGCACGGAAAAGGGCACGGGGGCGGGTACGGCGACCGGGGTCGGGGTCGGGGTCGGCACGGACGACCGTACGGACGGGGCCGCCGCACAGCGGCTCCGTTGGCTGCTGACCCGGCTGATCCGGCTGCCGCCCGGCACCCACACCCCCGTCCGCCGCACCGTGCGCCGCACCGAACTGCCCGACGGCGCGTGGGAAGCGGCGCGCGCCCTCGCCGACCAGCGGCTGCTGGTGATCGCCCCGCCCTCGACGGAGGAGGAAGTGCGGTACGGGGAGAGCGTCGAGCTGGCGCACGAGGCGCTGATCACCGTCTGGCCGAGGCTGCGCCGCTGGACGGAGGAGGACCGGGACTTCCTCGCCTGGTACGAGCGGCTGCGTCTTGACCGGCTGCGCTGGGAGGCGGCCGGGGAACCGGGTGATCTGCTGCCCGGCGACACGGACCTGGCGGCGGCGGAGCCGTGGCTGACCGGCCGCCGTGACGACATCGACCCGGTGGACGCCCACTTCATCGACGAGGGCCGGGCCCGGCGACGGCGTCAGCGGCGCGTACGGCGCGGGGTGGCCGGCACGCTGGGCACCATGCTCGCTCTCGCGGCCGTTCTCGGATCGCTCTTCGCCTACCAGACACACGTCAGTGCCGATCGCCGGGCCGAGTCCGACTCCCGCGCCATGGCGGCGGCGTCGGCCAGGGCGCTGCCGAACGACCCGGCGCTCGCGGCGGTGTACGCCCTCGCGGCACACGAGCGGTCGCCGACCGATGAGGCGCGGAACGCGCTGCTGGAGACGTACGCCGCCTACGCGACCACCGAGGTGGTGATGTCCGGTGCCCGGGGCGGGGTTCAGCGGGTCGCCACCAGCGACAACGGGCGGGTGATCCTGGTCAGCGGCAGGGAGGGGCAGGTCACGCTGTTCGTGCGGGACGGGGCCGGTCAGCTGTATCGCGAACCGCTGCCGTTCGGCGACGACTACGCCATCTACCCGTTCGTGTCACCCGACGGAGGGCGCGTGGGCTGGGTGAGCTTGTCCGGCGTCCTCGTCTGGTACCAGCTGGGCCCTCCCGGGACGCGGGGGTCGGAGGCGGGCCCGCGACGGGGAGAAGCGCACACCATAGCCGGAGAGAAGTTCGGCATGGACGAGTCCGGCCTGACCCGCGAGCAGCGGTTGATCGCCGTCTCCCCGGACGGCGACCGGGTCGTGGCGGCCTCCACCGGCAATCAGCTGTTCCGGTGGGACCTGGACGCGGGCACCGCGGGACCGACCGTCACGCTCCCGGACTCGTACCTCATCCGGCAGGTGTGGTTCGGCAGGAGCGCGGAGACCGTACTGGTGGAGGCGTCCAACGACGTGTTGAACATCCATCTCGACTCGGGTGAGATCACGACCGTGGTCGTCGAGAACATGACGGGCGCCGCCGTCTCCGGAGACGGGAGGACGGTCGCCTTCTGCGACGGGGCGTCCACGCTGCACGTGGTCCACGCCGGTGAGGAAACACAGACCTCCCTCCCCGACACGTGCTATTCGCAAGCGCCCGCACTGGACCACTCCGGCCGCTACGTATCGAATGGTGCCGTCACGCCCCTCGTGTTCGAACTGACCGAGGACGGGGAGGCCACCCCGCTCGCGCCGGCACCGGGGAACATGCTCACCGAGGATTTCGGGCACCTGGTGCACCGCTCGATCCTCCGCGACGGGGACCGGTACTTCCTGCTCGTCGCCAGCGACGAGACCGTCGCCCTGATAGAGCAGTCAGTGGTACGCGAGCCCATCCACGGGGCGATGGGACTTCTCGGGAACGGCGACCGGCTGATCTCCTACAGCGAAGGCTTCATCGGTGACCCCTCCCTCGAAGACCGCCCCTCCTACGTGATGCTGCACGATGTCAGCGACGTCTCCACGGAGTACGAGGAGTTGGCGAGGGTGGAGCGGCTGGGGGCCACCTTCGTCCCGGAGTTCGACGACCTCGTGATCACCAACGGGGCGGACGAACTGATGGCCGACCTGATGACCGCGGAGGGCCGGATCGTGATCCGGGACACCGGAACCCTCCAGGAGGTGGCGGAACTCCAGGTGGCCGCGCCACCGGCGGAGCCCCATCCGAACACCGGTCCCGACATCACCTACTTCTTCCAGGGCGGGGACCGGCTGATCACCCTCTCGCACACCGTCGTCGAGCGGTGGGACGCGCGCACCGGGCGGCGCATCGACCGCCTCGACCTCGCCGATCTCGGGATGCTCAGCGACGATCCGCTGATGGCGCAGCTCTTACGGATCACCGGCCATCCCACAGAGGGCCATGTCGCCGTCACCAACGGCGGTCCGGAGATGCGCGTGGTGGACCTGTCCGCCGGGCGGGAAGTCGCGGAGCTGCGCGTCGACACGGGAGCACGGATCAACACCGCCGCCTTCAACAACCTCCATGACGACCGGCTGCTGATCGTCGTGCGGCCCGGCACGGCCTGGGAGCAGTGGCTGGTTCCGGAGCCGGGAAGCGGGGAAACGGCGCGGCGGCTCACCGGCCCCACCGAGCTGTGCGGCAGTTGCCGACACCGCTTCGTGATCTCTCCCGCCTCCCGTCCGGACGGCCGGTTCCAGCTGGCCGCTGCCGACCAGGTGGGGATCTACGACCACGATTCCGCCGTCCCGGTCGAGCGCTGGGACCTGGGCCGGGGCGGGGATTTCCTGGCGACCTCGACCGACGGCGACACCCTGCTGTACAGCCCGTGGAAGGAATCCTCCTCGGCCTGGTCGGCCGAGGGAGTCGTGATCATCATCCGGCTGGACGACATCGCCACGCTGCGGGAGGAGGCATGCCGCATCAGTGGCTGGCTCACCCGCACCAATGGCGAAGAGCTGGCGCGGACGACGGAGCGCCCTGTGGCGGATTTGTGTGGCCCTCCGCCGGGCAGGCCCGGGGAGGAGGGGCCCGGGGAGGAGGGGCCCGGGGAGGAGGGGCCCGGGGAACGGGGGTCCCGGGAGGACCACGGGGGTGAGGAGGCGCCGTCGCCCCAGCCTCCCGTGATCCCGGCGGCCGTGTCGCGCGAGGGCCCGGACGTACGGGGCGTGCGAGGGACGTCGTGACCCCGCCCGCCAGGGCCCGGTCGGCCCAGCCACGGTGGCACTCTGGTGACATGGGGACAACGGTCACGGTGTGGATCAAGGACTGGCAGATGGAGTGCTGCGGGGAGCCGTTCGAGCCCGGGGCGGTGGTGTCCTGGCCGACGCGGCGTGGTGGCACCGAGACGGTGGTGACCGTCCTTGGCCCGGAGGTCGCGGGCCGGGTCGATGGCTCGGCGGGGTGGCACGGTGACCACGGCCCGGAGACGGTGTCGGGAAGGGTCATCGCGATCGACGCGGTGCACTGCCGCTTCGATCCCGAGCCGGTGCCGGGTTCGGGCGCGCGCGTCCCGGTCGCCTCGGCGGACCGCCGCTCGCCCGAGCACGACGGGGGGCTGTTCTTCACCGGATATCTCGTCCAACTCGACGTGGCGCCCTGAGCACACCCGCCCCACCCGGGGTGGGCCGCCCGTTCTGTGGTTCACTGGAGTGCACCATTCGGTCGCTTTCGCTGAACCAACGTCGGAACGGAGCTTGCCCACCCATGCCCACCTTCCACCTCACCCCCGCCGTCGCGGCGGCTTTCCCCGGCACGCTCATCGCCCTGGTCACCGCCTCCGGCCTGCGCGGCCGTGAGCCGTGGCCCGCCACCGACGACGCCGTCACCGAACTGGAGCGGCAACTCGCCGACGGCAGCTGGCACCCCGCCGACGAGGCCGACCCGCGCATCGAGGCATGGCACACCGCGTACCGCGCCTTCGGCACCAACCCGCGCCGTATCCGCCCCAGCGTCGACGCGCTCGGCCGCCGCCTCGCCAAGAAGGGCGCGCTGCCGCGCATCAACCCGGCCGTCGACTCCTACAACGCCGCCTCCGTACGGCACGGCCTGCCCGCCGGAGCGTTCGACCTGGACCAGGTCAGCGGCGATGTGCACATCCGGTACGCGGACGGCACCGAGTCCTTCACGCCGCTCGGCGAGCCCGACACCACCGAGACCCCCAAGCCGGGCGAGATCATCTACACCGACGCCACCGATGTACTGACCCGGCACTGGAACCACCGCGACGCCCACCGCACCCGGGTCACCGAGGACTCCACGCATGTCGCGTTCCTCCTGGAAACCCTGCACGCCGACCGCGACGGCGCGCTCGTCAAGCAGGCGGCGGAGGAACTGATCACCCTGCTCACCCCGCACGCCGACGGGACCACGATCCACTGGCTCAGCCCCACCCAGCCGGCGATCACCGTCTGACCGTCTTGAACGGCGTTCCGCGCGGGGCGTACCGTCGGACCGGTGCACAGCAACCACCGGCCCGCCGCCCGGATCGTCTGTCTGGACGCCGCCCAACGCCTGCTCCTGCTGCGCTGGCGCGATCCGTACGACGGGACATGGCTCTGGGAGCCGCCCGGTGGCGGCATCGAGCCGGGTGAGACGCCGCTGGAGGCGGCGCGGCGCGAACTGGCCGAGGAAACCGGCCTCGACCCCGCCGCCGTGCTCGACCGGTCCGTGCCGGTCGACCGCGACTTCCGGTGGAACGGTGAGCGGTACATCGCAACCGAGCGCTTCTTCCTCGCGCGATTCGCCGACGAGCGACCCCCGCTCGTACGGACCGGCCTGCTGCCCGACGAACAGGCCAGCCTGGACACCCACGCGTGGGTCACACGGCCGGACCTGGACTCGCTGCCGGACCCGGTCGAGCCACCGCGACTGGCGGCCGTGCTCCGCGCCCTGGCGCCGGCCGGTCCATGGCGTGAGCGCTAGGTGCGGGTCACCCGTTCGTGCAGCGCGGTCACGCAGTCCTGACAGCCGAAGAGATGCGCGAACCGGCCGGCGACCCGAGCCGACCCGATCCAGTTGACCGCCACCCCCGAGTGGTCGCACAGCGCGCACTCACCGGTCCGGTACCAGCCGTCCCCCTGCACGGTGGCGATCTCGATCCCCAGCGTCACCGCCTGACGCTCCGTGCGCCAGGGCCGGGTCAGGATCTCGGTGAACTGCCGATGCCCCGGATTGCGCGCCGCATGGTCGAGCTGCCAGTCCTGTACGTGCCCGAAGTCCACGCTGGCGCCCGACTTCTTGCGGCACAGATCGCACCGCATCCGGTGCGACATCGGCGCTGCGTCGGCCCGGCGGTCACGCCGGCTGAACCACATGCCCACTGCCCTCCTCCTCCTTGAGATCGAACTCGGCCCACACCGTCTTGCCGACCAGCAGGGGCAGGACACCCCACCGCGCGGCCAGCGCCCCGATCAGCAACAGCCCCCGCCCGCAGGTCGATTCGCCGACCACGGGCCGCTGTACGGGTACCCGCTCCCCCAGCGCATCGGTGACCTCCACCCGCAACACGGCGGGCAGCAGCATCAGATGAACCCGGAAGCAGCGGCCGGGCACCCGGCCGTGCAGTAGGGCGTTGCTCGCCATCTCGCAGACGACGAGCGCGGCATCCCCGGCCAGCCGGGGACACCCCCACTCCCCCACGAGCCGCGCGGCCCGCCGCCGGGCGAGCCGGACGCTGCCGGGAACGGGCGTGTAGTCAAGGCGGTCCTGACGGAGCACCAGGGGCGGATCAGGCGGTGGGGGGAGGGGGACGGCGGCAGCCATGGACGATCACACCTTCCACGAGAGTGAGCGGTCAATGACTGACGGCATGGCCTAGAACTTCGAGAGAGCAATCCATTCAGGGAAGATATTCCTGAAAGAGTGAATCCGGTCGACCTGGAGCCACGGAAAGAGGTATGACTGTCACTGTGAGTTCACCGGTAACGAAGTCCAACCAGACCTCAACTGTCTTGGGTCGCAAGCTCGGTGCCGAACTGCTGCGATTGCGGGTCGCCGCCGGCTTCAAGCAGCAGCAGGCCACCGATGTGCTGAGCGCGACGCCGACCAAGCTCGTCAAGATAGAGCGCGGCTGGGTTCCGGTGCGTGACCCGGACATCAAGGCCCTGTACGAGTTCTACGGCTGCACCGACCCCGAGGCGCTTCAAGCGCTGCTGCGACTGGCCCGCTTGGACCGGGAGCGTCGCAAGGCGAAGGGCTGGTGGCAGCACTACTCACCCGCCGGCAGCATGGCCGAGTACATTTCCATGGAGGACGTGGCGACCCGGGTCCAAAACTGGCAACTGTCGCTGGTACCCGGGCTGCTGCAAACCGCCGAATACTCCCGGGCCCTCGCCGTGGGGGAAGGCAGCTGGGACAACCCGGATGAGATCGAACCCATCGTCGAAGTACGCCAGATGCGTCAGCAGCGCCTCCACGCCGCCCAGCCGCTGCATCTCTATGCCATCGTGTGGGAAGGCGCCCTGAGACAGCAGATCGGCGGGCAGTCCGTGATGCGCAAGCAGCTGAACCACTTGATCGACATGGCCCAACTGCCCAACGTCAACTTGCAGGTGCTCCCCTTCCGGGCGGGTTCGCATGCCTGCATCGGAGGCACATTCAACATCATCTCCTTCGCGGAGTCCGACGCCATGGACGTCGTCCACTCGGACACCATCGGCTCTACCGTGTGGGTGGAGAATGAGGCTGACAGTGCCCTCTACCGGCTTGCTTTCGCTTCCACCGCCAGGGCCAGCCTCGCTCAGCACGACTCGATCGCGCTGATCGACACCATCCGAAAGGAAATGTGACCGTGGTGGCGTTCCGGTTCATCAAGTCCAGCTACAGCACCACCAACGGCGAGTGCGTCGAGGTCGCGACGAACATACACACCACGGTGGCCATAAGAGACTCCAAGAACCCCACCGGCCCCCGGCTCCACCTCCCCCCCACTGCCTGGACCGCCTTCATGACCTCCAGCGCGATTGAAGCCCGCCGCTGACAGACAAGGAGAACGCCCTATGCATGAGTTCGTCTTCCGCAAGTCCAGCTACAGCACCACCCACGGCAACTGCGTGGAGGTCGCGACGAACATACGGACCACGGTGGCCGTACGCGACTCCAAGAATCCCACCGGTCCCCGGCTCCACCTCCCCCCGGCGGCCTGGGCCGCCTTCGTCGCTTCGGCTGGGGCTCGTCAGCAGACGTGACCGGTCATGGCCGTCCCCCATCGCATTCCTGCGGCGAGGTGGTCCAGGTAGCCCGCGTCGCTGACCGTCACCATGATCCGTGCGTAGGGCAGTTCGGCGAAGGGGTGGTCGGCCAGCAGGTCCCACGTCGCGCGTTCGTACAGGTCGGCGGGGCCGTCCCACTCCTGCGGGTCCCAGGACCCCTCGGGGTCCGCCGACGCGGCGACCTCGCTGCGTAGCGGGACGTTCCCGTACCGGCTGATGTCGTACGCGGTCACGACGGCGGCGGCGCGGCGGGTGAACTCCTCCTGATCGCCGGAGGTCCGGACGAAGTGGGTAACGCCGTCGCTTCCGCCGGCCCCGCTCAGCCGGTACACCTCTGCCGCCGCGCGCCGGGGTTCGAGCACGGTGCGGCCGTCCGCCGCCAGGAGGTACCCCTCTTCGGTGACGGGTATGACCTTGCCGAGGATGAGGTCGAAGAGCTGCGAGAGCTCCTCCCGCAGCCGCATGCCCGTCACGATCTCCTTGGCCCGCTCCGCCGTGAAGGGGTACCGTTCGCCGCCGCGTTCCTCGGTGCCCAGGGTGTAGACGTACCCCTGGTCCATGTTGGACCAGGCGTCCGCCAGGAGCGACAGCGGAAAGGCGGCCTCCTCGGGCACGTACGGGGCGTCGGGGTTGACGAGGTGGATCCTCGCCCGGAGGGTCGGGCCCTCGACGGAGTCGATGGATACCTTGTAGATCGTGGTCATACGGAACGGCGCCCCTCAGCCTGCTGCTTGATCACCTGCCACCCCGGATCGTAGGGGCACCCACTGACAGCCTCACCGGATGCGACCGCCCTCGGTGACCAGCCATTCGCCGGTTTCCCAGTCGGTGGGGCCGCCGTCGACGCGATAGCAGAGGTCGAACCTGATGCTCAGCCCCGGCCACGGGGGAGCCACCGGGACGGTGCGGAAGACGTCCCCGAGCCCGGGCAGCGTGAGCCCCTCGGGATCCGGGAACATCCGCTCCAGCGCGGCCCGGGTCAGATCGGTCCACAGCGCGAACTGGAGCTGTGACTGGCTGAGCCACTGGTCGTGTACCAGCTCGAACCTGGGCTCCCGGCCGACGACGAAGTCGTCTATGTCGTCGGCGAACTCAGCCGCCGAGGAGGGCAGGATGAACGGCCACTCCTCTCCGCCCGGATAGCGGTACACCGTGGCCACCGTGGCGAGCGCGCCCACCAGGTCCCGCCACTGCTCAGGTGAGGTGGTGGCGGCGGGCAGGCTCACGCCGGTGTGGTCGATCCGCCGGACATGCCCCGCGAGCCGGCGGGTCAGTTCCGCCATTCCGACGGTGGCGGCGACCGCGCGCGGATCGGGGGTGTCGCCCACCCACACGTCGATGGACTGGCCGGTGTCGAAGTCGATTCGGGGCGCGGGTACATCGGCCAGCTCGAACGCCGTCACCGGCAGGGCGCCGCTGGGCCGGGGCGGGGTGAAGGTCAGGCGGTCGGTGTTGCGGCCGTCCGGTGCGGCGTACGCCACCCCGTCGAGCAGCGAGCGCAGTGCGTGGAGGAAGCGGCGTGCGTCCGGTGTCGCCGGGGCGAGGAGGGTGATCTCGGAGAGACGTTCCATGCGTCCGCATGCTAATGAAATTCGGACAATCGGCGCGGCTTCTTCTCCGGGCGGACATCAGAAGGGGGGACGGCGGTCGCCCGGCGCGTACATCGGCCCGGTTGGGTGGTCGCGTGCGCGAGCCGCCTCCCCGCCGGGCGCCCGGCCTCGTACCTCATCAGGGGCGGGGGGCCGCGCGCAGTGCGGAGCGCCCCGCGAAGCGTGCGGCGTCGCCCAGCTCCTCCTCGATCCGGATGAGTTGGTTGTACTTAGCGGTGCGGTCGGAGCGGGAGAGCGAGCCGGTCTTGATCTGGCCGCAGCCGGTGGCCACCGCCAGATCCGCGATGGTGGTGTCCTCCGTCTCGCCCGAGCGGTGCGACATGACCACCGTCCAGCCCGCCCGGTGGGCCGTGGCCACCGTGGCCAGTGCCTCGGTCAGGGTGCCGATTTGATTGACCTTGACCAGGACCGAGTTGCCGACGCCGGTACGGATGCCCTCGCGCAGCAGCGTCTCGTTGGTGCAGAACACGTCGTCCCCGGTGAGCTGGCAGCGGTCGCCGACGCGGGCGGTCAGCTCGCGCCAGCCGTCCAGGTCGTTCTCGGCCATCGGGTCCTCGATGGAGAGGACGGGGTAGGCGTCGATGAGCTTGGCCAGGTGGTCGGCGTGCTGGGAGGGGGTACGGCGCACGCCCTCGCCGGTGTAGTCGTAGACGCCGTCGCGGAAGAACTCCGAGGAGGCCGGATCCATGATCAGGCCGATGTCCGTACCGGGGCGGTAGCCGGTGCGTTCGATGGCGGCCATCACGAAGTCGAGGGCTTCTTCGGCGGTACGCAACGCGGGCGCGAAGCCGCCCTCGTCGCCGACGCCGGTGGAGTGCCCGGCGGCCAGCAGGTCGCGGCGCAGGGTGTGGAAGACCTCGCTGCCCATGCGGACGGCTTCGGCGAAGGTGTCCGCGCCTACCGGCGCGATCATGAACTCCTGGAAGTCCAGTGGATTGTCGGCGTGGGCACCGCCGTTGACGATGTTCATCATCGGCAGCGGCAGGAGGTGGGCGTCGGGGCCGCCGAGGTGGCGGTAGAGGGGCCGGTGGTGGTGGGCGGCGGCGGCCTTGGCGGTGGCGAGGGAGACGCCGAGGATCGCGTTGGCGCCGAGCCGGGACTTGGTGGCGGTGCCGTCCAGGGCGATCAGGGCGGCGTCGAGGCCGGCCTGGTCGGCCGCGTCCCGGCCGCGTACGGAGGCCGCGATCTCTCCGTTGACGTGGGCCACCGCGCGGTCGACGCCCTTGCCGTGCCAGCGCGCGGCGTCGCCGTCGCGCAGTTCGACGGCTTCCCGGGCGCCGGTGGAGGCGCCGGAGGGGACGGCGGCGCGGCCCAGGGAGCCGTCCGCGAGGACGACGTCGGCCTCGACGGTGGGGTTGCCCCGGCTGTCGATGATCCGGCGGGCGGTGACGGTGGTGATGGTGGACATGGGAGCTCCTCCCGTTGTCGTGTGCCGCGACCCCGGCTGCGACAGCGCTGGCGCTGGGCCCGGCAACCGAAACCCTACAGCAATGCTGCTCAGTTTGGCTGTACAGAATTGCTGTACAGCATTGCTGTGCAGGTCAGCGCACAGCAGCGCCGGCCGGCCAGCGGGGTAAAGTGCCGCATGCCCACCCCGGAAGCCGCCGCCATCGCCGCCGACCTGCGCACCGCCATGGGCAAACTCACCCGGCGCGTCAAACACGAGGACCGCATCCCGCTCGGCCAGGTCGCCGTACTCGGCGCCCTCGACCGCAACGGCGCCATGACCACCAGCGACCTCGCCACGGATCAGCGCGTACGGCCGCAGTCGATGGCCCGGGCGGTGGGGCTGCTCATGGAACAGCACCTGATCACCCGCCGCGCGCACCCCACCGACGGCCGCAAGTCACTGGTCGAACTGACGGCGGCGGGCCGCGCCGCGCTGGAAGCCGAGCGGGGCCGCCGGGCCGGCTGGCTCGCGCAGGCCATCGAGGCCGAACTCACCGACGAGGAACGGGCGCTGCTGGCCCGCAGCGCCACCCTGCTGGAGCGGCTCGCCGCCCGCTGAGGCGCAAGAGGCCCGGCGGTGGCTTACGGGCTTGCTCCTCACCCGGCGTGAGGGACGACGGTGGGAGGCATGAGCAACCACTCCGATGACAACCACTTCAACGCGGCCGGGATGAGCCCCGTCCCGGCGCCCGGCCCCGACGCGGTGGCGCCGGAACCGTTCCGGGGCATCTACGGCATGCCGGCGTTCATCACGATCCCGACCGGCGACCTGGCGGCGTCCGTGGACTTCTGGACCCGGGGGCTGGGCTTCTTCGAGCTGTTCGGCATCCCCGGCCGGATGGTGCACCTGCGCCGCTGGGCCTTCCAGGACGTGCTCCTGGTCCCGGCCACGGCGCTCCCGGGCCCGGCGGGCCCGGCCGGGACACCGGCGGTGAGTTTCAGCTTCGCGTGTGTACTGAACCAGCTCGACCCGCTCGTCGAAGCGTGCCGCGCGCTGGGAGAGGGGGGAGAGGTGCCGGGCTCTGTCGGTGATCCGCGCGACACCCCCTGGAACACCCGGGACGTGGAGGTGATCACACCCGAGAACGTACGGATCGTGTTCACCGCCGCCAAGCCGTTCGACCCCGGCAGCCGGGAGGCGCGCAACCTCCGAGCCGCCGGGATCGGCACGCCGGACGCCGGCCCCGGCGGCCGGGGGGCGCCTGCCTGATCCCGGGCGCGCTCAGTCCGCCGGTGCCGGTTCGGCGGGGCGGGCGGTGAAGAAGCGGACGAGGTCCTCGGCGGCGGTGGGGGACAGCATCATCGCCTGGACCCGTGCGGACATCTCGGCGATCGGGTGGATCCTGGCGAACATCCCCTCCTCGTACGCCCTGATCGCCGAGTCCGGGTCGGCGGGGGTGGCGGCGAGGCGGGCGGCGAGTTCGGCGGCGTCGAGCATGGCCTGGTTGGCGCCCTCGCCGACCGGCGGCATGAGATGCGCGGCGTCGCCGATGAGGGTGACGCCCGGTCGGCCGGGCCAGCGGGTACGGGTCGGCATCGCCTCGATCGCGCGCGGCATGGGCGCGCCGTCGCCGGCCTCGATCAGCGCGGTGAGGCGCGGGGACCAGCCATCGAACACGTCCAGCAGGGCGCGCTTGCTGCGGAAGGCGTCGAGTGGGCGATCGGCCGCGCGCAGCGATATCCCGACCCGCAGGCTGCCGTCGCCGAGGCGTTGCGCCGCGAGGATCCGGTTCTCGCCGACGCACCACAGGTTCCCGGGGCCGACCAGCTCGGCGAGATCGGGACGGCGGCGGTCGACGTCTTCGATCGTCAGCTCCACGAGGGTCGCCACCGGCGACAGTTGAACGTCGGTCAGCAGCGGCCGGACGGCTGAGCGCGCGCCGTCCGCGCCGACGAGGACATCGCAGTCGGCGTGGTGGCCGTCCTGGAACGTCAGCTGCCAGCCGCCGGAGGGTCGTGGCGCCGCCGCGACAAGCCGGCGCCCCCACGCCACCGTGCCGCTGGGGAGGGAATCGAGCAGCAGGTCGCGCAGTGCGCTCCGGTCGATCTCGGGACGTCCGGAGAACGAGCCGGGCTGCGGCTCGTGGTGGATCAGGGTGCGTCCGGCCGGATCGAGGATGCGATGCTCCTCGCCGTCGGGCCGCGCCGTCGAGCGGAACCGGGCGGCGAGACCCGCTTCGGCCAGGGCGTGCTGTCCGGACTCCGGGTGCAGGTCGAGCGACCCGCCCTGCGGCCGGGCGGATCGGCCGGCCTCGCGCTCGTACACCGTCGCATCCATGCCGTGCCGGTGCAGGATCCGGGCCAGCGTCAGCCCGCCGAGGCCACCACCGGCGATCGCGATGCGCGCCGCCATGCCGTTACCGTACGATGTATTCATGAGTACACCGTACGGTAACGAGGCGCTGCCCGTCTGGGAACGGCCCGAGCCTCAGCCACGGGCGGCGCCGGTGCCGTTGAGCCGCGAGAAGATCGCGACCACGGCGATCCGGCTTGCCGACGCGCACGGCCTCGACGGCCTGTCGGTGCGCAAGATCGCCAAGGAACTGGGCATCGGTCCGATGCGGCTCTACGACTACGTGATCAACAGATCCGAACTGCTCGACCTGATGGTCGACGTCGTCTACGCCCGGATCGCAGAGGCCGGCCGGCCCGACGGGTGGCGGGCCACGGCGGTGGCCATCGCCCAGGCGACCCGCGAGGCCGCCCTTGACCACGAGTGGTTCGCCGACCTGCTCGGCGGACGGCCCCACCTGGGGCCTCACGCGCTCGCCGTGGGCGAAGCGACGGCGGCGGCGCTGAGCCGGGCACCCGGCGTGCGCGGGACCGACGACCTCCAGCGGGCGCTGGGGGCCTTCAACGCCTTCCTCGTCGGAGCGATTCGCACAGAGGTGACCGAACGACGCACCGTCCGTGCCACCGGCACCGACAAGGCCGCCTTTCAGGCCGGCCTCGGCCCCTACCTCACCCGCATGCTGAACACCGGCAGGTACCCCACCGTCTCCCGCCTGGTCATCGACGGCGCCCACCTCAACCCCGAGGAGACCTTTCACCACAACCTGACCACGGTCCTGGACGGCATCGGCGGCCGATCGGGGAGGTGATGGGGGGCACTGATCGCCGCCCGCCCATGGCCGTGCTCACTGTCCGTCGAAGTCCGTCGCCCGGGAAAGTTCCTCCCACTGGGCCAGTTCGGCCCGTACCGAGTCCAGGTGTCCGACCAAGGCGTCCACCGCGTCACCGCCCAGGGCGAGCCGCAGCGGGGTGTTCTCCGCGTCCAGCGCCTGCCGGATCGCCGCCGCGGCCTTCGCCGGGTCCCCGGGCTGGTTGCCGTCGCCGTTCCGTACCAGGTCCCGGGTGGCGCCGACCTTCTGCGCGTACGCCGGGTGCGGTTCGGAGAAGTAGGCCGCGCCCTTGCCGAACAGGTTGGTGCGGAACGCTCCGGGTTCCACGATCAGCACCTTGATACCGGCGGGCGCCACCTCATCGGCCAGTCCCTCCGACAGTTGCTCCAGCGCCGCCTTGGTAGCGCTGTACGCGGAGAATCCGGCGAAGGACATCTGCCCGCCGAAGCTGCTGATGTTCACGATCGATCCGCTGCCCCGTTCCCGCATCTGCGGCAGCAGCGCCCGGGTCAGCCGGGCCGGGCCGAAGACGTGCAATTCGAACAGGTCACGCAACTCCCGGTCGGTGGTCTCCTCGAACGCTCCGACCTGTGTGCGGCCGGCGTTGTTCACCAGGACATCCACCCGGCCGTAGCGGTTCAGCACATCGGCGGCCACCGCGTCGATCCGCTCTCCGTCGGTGACGTCCAGGCGGATCGCCTCCACCCGGTCGGGGTGCTCCGCGACCAGGCCGGACAGTGCCTCGGTCCGCCGGGCCGTGCCGATCACCGTGTCTCCGGCGGCGATCGCGGCCTCGGCGACGGCCCGACCGAAACCGCTGCTCGCGCCGGTGATCAGCCATACCTTGCCGCCCTTGTCGCTCATCGGTTGCTCCGTCTCCCTCATCGGTCAACTGCCGTACGCCGTGGCCCCATCCTTCGCCGTACTCCGCAGGCATGTCCAAGACCTGCCGTGATAACCATGGGTTATGGATGTCCACGGGCGTGATCTTCGCTACTTCGCAGCGGTCGCCGAGGAACTGAGCTTCACCCGGGCGGCCGAGCTGCTGTTCATCTCCCAGCCGGCGCTGAGCAAACAGATACGGATGCTGGAGAAGCAGCTCGGCGCCGAGCTGTTCCACCGGGACCGGCGGGCGGTGCGGCTGACGGCGGTGGGCGAGACCCTGCTGCCGCACGCCCGCGCGATGCTGGCCGCCTGGCGGGCGGCCGAGGCGGCGGTGGCGGACGTCCGGGCGGCCGGACTCCAGAACCTGGTGATCGGCATGTCCACCAGCCCGGGCCGCGGGCTGCTGCCCGCGCTGCGGACCCGGCTGCTGTCCCGTTGTCCGGGAGCCCGCCCCGTTGTGCGGCAGGTCAACTGGGCCGACCCGAGCTGCGGGTTGGCGGACGGATCGAGCGATGTCGCCTTCGTCTGGCGCCCGCTGCCGGACGGCGACCGCTACCGGTACGTGGTGGTGGCCCGCGAGCCCTGCCTCGTGGCGCTGCCGCGCCAGCACCCCCTGGTGGCACGGGCCGCCGCCGACCCGGAGGGAGCGGTGGACTTCTCCGATCTCCTCGACGAGCCGTTCCTCGCCCTCCCCCCGGAGGCCGGTCCGCTCCGGGACTACTGGCTGGCTCTGGACGCCCGCGCGGGCCGCGCGCCGCGGATCGGCGGCGAGGTGGGCAGCGCGGAGGAGACCCACGAGGCCATCGCCGGCGGCCAGGGCGTAGTGCTGCTGGCGGGCGGCAACGCCGCGCTGCTCGTACGGGATGGGGTGGTCGCCCTGCCCGTGCGCGGCGTCGCCCCGTGCGAGCTGGCCGTGGCCGCCCGGGTGGGCGATGACCGGCCGGTGGTGTCGGCCTACCTGGCCGCGGCGGCGAGGGCCGGCGCCGGCGTCACCTCCTGACCCGGTCCGCCGCCGCCGGGGAGCCGCAACGCGCGTGCGGGGATCGGATGTTCGGTCACTGGTATCGCTACCGTGCCCACATGAAGCTGGCGCTGTTCGACCTCGACAACACGCTGGTGGACCGCGCGCCCGCCTTCCTGCGGTGGGCCGAGGAGTTCGCCCTGCGTTGGGGGCTGCGCGGTGACGACGCGGTGCCGTGGCTGGTCGAGCTGGACGCGGACGGAATGCGGCCGAAGGCGGAGTTCTTCGGCGCGGTCCGGGAGCGGTACGGGCTCGCCGCCCCTGGCGAGCAGCTGTGGCAGCACTACCGGTGGCACTATCCACGGCACATCCGCTGCGATCCGGATGTTCTCGATGGCCTGGCCCAACTGCGTTCGGCCGGCTGGCGGGTGGGCGTGGTGACCCATGGCAGCGAGGAGACACAGCTGTCCAAGCTGCGCCGCACGGGGCTCGCCGAGCTGCTCGACGGGTGGTGCATCTCCGGGGCGGAGGGGATACGCAAACCCGATCCCCGGATCTTCGCCCGCGCCGGGAGCGGTGCGGTGCCGGGAGCGGCGGGGATGCCGGGGGATGGATGGCCGGCGACAGCGTCACCGCGGATGTACTGGGCGGGCGGGGTGTGGGACTGCGCACGATCTGGATGCGCCGGGACCGCGTCTGGCCCGCCGATCACCCGGCGCCGGACCACGCGGTTGGCTCGCCCGTGGAGGCGATCAAGGTGCTGCTCGGTGCCGGATAGGGTGGGGCACATGCTTTGACGCCGCTCCCGTTGCCGGGGGCCTCCGTTCTTGCTTCTTCGTTGTGTCGCTGTGCCGATGATCTTTGCGAAGGAGTAGGTCCACAGATGAGTACATCGTTTCGCCTCGTCGTGCCCGACGCGTTCCGTGCGGCGCGGCCCGAGCAGGCCGGGTGGGTGGCGGCGTTGCCGGGGGTGGTCGGGGGGCTGCTCGACCGGTGGTCGTTGCGGCCGGACGGGGTGGTCGGGCACGGGATGGCCGGGGTGGTGCTGCCGGTTCGGCGGTGCGCGGACGGTACGGCTGCCGTGTTGAAGATCCAGCCGGTGGAGGAGGACAACGCCGGTGTCGTACCCGGGCTGCTGGCCTGGGACGGGGGTGGGGTCGTCCGGCTGCTGGAGCATGACGCGGACAGCGGGGCGCTGTTGCTGGAGCGGCTGGACGCGGCGCGTCCGCTGGCCCGGCTCGCCGCCGAGGATGATGTCGCCGCCACCGGGGTTCTCGGTGCGCTGCTGGCCCGGCTGAGCGCGGTGCCGGCGCCGGTCGGGATGCGGCGACTGGGGGACGTCGCCGCCGCGATGGTGGCGGCGGCGCCCGGGGCCGTACCGTCGTTGGCCGATCCGGACGAACGGCGGCTGGTGCGTACCTGCGCCGACGCCACCGCCGAGCTGATGGGCGAGGCCGGTGACCGGCTGCTGCACTGGGATCTGCACTACGGCAATGTGCTGGCCGGGGAGCGCGAGCCGTGGCTGGCCATCGACCCCGAACCGCTCGCGGGCGACCCGGGGTTCGATCTGTGGCCGGCCCTGGACTCGCCGCTGAGTGGTGACGTACGCCGTACGCTGCTGCGCCGCTTCGACCAGCTGACCGAGGCGGTCGGCCTGGGCCGGCGGCGGGCGGCGGGCTGGACGCTGGGGCGGATCCTCCAGAACGCCCTGTGGGACATCGAGGACGGCAAGTCCGGCCTCGAACCGTCACAGGTCGCCCTCGCCCACGTACTGCTCGCACACCGGATGCGGTAGCGGTAACCGCCGCTCAGCCCGCCGTCCAGTGCGCGGGGCGGGTGCGGGTGGCGGGGAGGCGGGTGGCGGCGTCGCCCCGGGCGGCGTTGAGCTGGGCCTGGGTGAGGAAGAACGCGCCGGTCAGATCGGCCCCGTGCAGCCGGGTGTCGCGGAGGTCGGCGCCGATCAGATCGGCCCGGGTGAGGTCGGCGGAGCGCAGGTCGGCGGCGATGAGGAGGGCGCCGCGCAGGTTCGCGCCGCGCAGATCGGCGCCCTTGAGTCCGGCGCCGATCAGGTCGGCGCCGCGGTGGTCGCGGCGCTTGCGGCCGGGGGCCCCGGCCCGTACCAGCTCGCTGGTGCGCAGCAGCAGCTCGTTGACGGTGCCGCGGTGGGCGGGCACGTCGAGGGCGAGCAGTTCGTCCGGGGTGCCGGCGGCGAGCCGCTCGGTGGCGGTACGGGCGCGGCGCAGCTCGCCGTACAGCGGTGCGGCGGGCGGGAGGGTGAGGGCCTCGGTGAGGTACTGGAGCAGTTCGTGGAGCTGCCGCATCACGGGGAAGACGGCGAACATCGCGGCGGCGGTGTCCGGGTCGCCGCGCCAGTCGCGGCCCGCGAAGGTGTCCTGGGAGACGCGCTGGCCGGCGCCGAAGCAGTCGTAGACGGTGCAGCCGGTGAAGCCGGCCGGGCGCAGCCGGGCGTGGATGCCGCAGCGGAGGTCGGTGCGGAGGTTGGCGCAGGGGCGGCCGGCGGGTTTGTCGGTGGCGAAGTCGGCGGAGGCGGCGAAGGGCAGGGCGACGCAGCACAGCGCGAAGCAGTTGCCGCAGTCGGCCTGGAGGAGCGGGAGCACAGCGGGGAATTCTGCCAGCGGGTGGGGGGTGGGTGGTATTGATTTTGTGGCGGCCGGCTCTGGCGTCCGGCTACGGTCCTGCCGTTCCCGGGTTCGTCGGCTTCAGGCAGTCGTCGAAGAATGCCAGCACGCTCTCGTGGTAGGCGCGGGCCTGCCAGGAGAGGCTCACGTTGTGCCCGGTTCCCGGCAGTCGCTCGACCCGTATCGTCCGGCTGCCGCCCAGTCGGGCTGTCAGGTCGGTGAGGGCCGGCTCGTCGTGCCGCCACCACTGTTCGTGTTCGGCGAAGGTGAGTCGCAGGGGCAGCCGTACCCGGGGGGCGAGCGCGTCGAAGGTGGTGGGCCAGCGTCGGAGTTCCGCCGCTTCCCGCGCGGGCATCGGCTCCGTCAGCTTCTGGGCGTTGGTGAAGGTGCCCGGCGGGTAGCCGCTCAGCGGGCCCCAGTGCAGGCGCCGGGTACGCAGCCCGCTCGGGGTCGCGGGGTCCGGGGGGTCGGTGGCCCAGCGGTGCCCGAGGCCAGAGATGTCCGCGCCGATCAGGGCCGGGCCGGCGCCCCCGTCCCCGCCCCCGTCCCCGCCCCCCTCGTCGTGCGCGGCCATCGTCAGGGCCAGTTTTCCCCCGTAGGAGTGGGCGGCCAGCAGCCAGCCGGCGCCCACGGGGTGGTTCCTGGCGAACTCCGCCAGGGCGGCGCGCAGCACGGTGGCCTGTTCGGTGCGGGGCAGTCCGTGGGGCAGCGCCTGGGCCGATGCCCCGTAGCCCGGCCGGTCGAGGGCGAGGACGGTCCAGCCCCGGAGGGCGCCGAGTTCCAGGAACGACTGGTCGGGGTGTGGGCGGCTGTGGAAGTAGCCGGCGTTCATTCCGCCGCCGTGCAGGGCGAGGATCGCGGCGCGGGGCGCCGCCGTCCCGCCCGGCTGGGCGAGGAGTCCGGACAGCCGTACGCCGGCCGCCTCCACGGTGATCGGACAAACGGAAGTATCGGTGGTGTCCCGCACAGTGGCGCTCCAGTGGTCGGGCGGTGGGTGGTCACGCCGGGCGCACCACAAGGCGCGCCCGGCGTGCCGGTGTCACTCGTGGGTCTCCCCCACCGGCCGCCGTCCCCATGCGGAGATCAGCAGCGTGGTCATGTCCCGCCCCTCCGGCCGGCCGAGCAGTCCGAGGAACGAGTTCAGCTCTTCCTCGGTCACCAGTCCGCCCGCCACCAGGGTGTGGCCCTCCTGGCGCATGCGCGTACCGATCAGTTCGTCGTCGGCCGGCGACTGTCCCGGGCCGGCGGGGGTCACCCGGGAGCCGATGTCCGTCAGCCCGGCGCGCCCCAGTGTCGCGGGCAGCTGGCGCGCCCAGCTCAGATCGGCGCCCTGGCTCTCCATGCGCCGCACGTAGGCGCCCACCAGCGCCCGGGACACCGGGGTGGCGGCGTGCTCGGCCGGCAGGTAGTAGAAGTCCTGCACGACGAGCCAGCCGCCGGGGGCGAGCCATTCGACGGCGCGGGCCAGTAGCTCATCGGGCCGGGGCAGGTGCTCCAGGACCGCCCTGGCCAGTACGAGGTCGTACCGTCCGGCGGTGAACTCCTCCTCGGTGATGTCCGCCTCGCGCACGGTCAGCCGGGCGGCGGAGCGGCCGGGGTCGAGGTGCCGGGGGTCGGCGTCGACCGCCAGCACGGAGCCCTCATCCACCCGGTCGGCCAGCCAGTGGGCCATCGATCCGGCGCCCGCGCCGAGTTCCAGGCAGTGCCAGGAGCGGCCGAGCGGAAGGGACGACAGGATGTCCGTCGTCACCGGGTCGTACTTCTTCTCGAACAGCCGCAGCTGGTCGAGTTCGGAGAGCTTCCCTCCGGTCAGCGATCCCGTGCTGCGCAAGGCGGTCATCGCTGTCACCTCCTGATGGATCAGGGTGCGTCGATCTGCGCGTGGACGGTGCAGATCACCACCTCCGGCGGGGTGGCCTCCCAGTGCGCGAGGCCGGAGCGGCCCTGGGCGTTGCGGGGGTCGGCCATGAAGGCGTGGTAGGCGGCCTCGTCCACCCACTGCGGATAGTTGATGAAGGTGGCGCCGTCCGGGGTGACGCACGGCTGCGCCCGGATGAAGCCGGGGAAGGTCTTCTTCCAGTCCCCGGTGCCCAGCAGCGCCTCGCTGATCTTCTGGGTGCCCTCCGGCCCGACGGTCCGCCGGATGGCGACCACGGCCATGCCGGGCGGCTCGGCGGCGGCCGGGCCCGTGATGCCGGGGGACGGGGCGCCGGCGAGGTCGGTGACCTCCGTGACGTCCCGGTGAGCGCGCAGGGCCTCCAGTGCCGCGTTCTCGGGGTTCTCCTCAACGCCCTTGCGGTACTGCTCGGCGCTCTCCCACTCGGTGCGGATCACCACGGTGGTCCGGTCCAGGTCCATATGGACGCGGGCGGTACGGAATCCGTCCGCGTGCCGTACCCAGCGGTCGAATTCGGCGGTGAGGGAATCCGCCAGTTCCCGCGCGAAATCCGTGCTACGGGTGCGAAGTGTGCGATAGGTGATATGGCCTGTGGTCGTCATAACGGTCATCGTCCCATCCGTTGTCCGGGGCACCGGCGGATGTCAGCCATCAACGGAAGGCGTCGGCGTTCTCGGTGACCCAGTCACGGAAGGTGCGGGGCGGCCGGCCGAGGACTTCGGCCACGGTGGAGGTCACCGTCTCCGGGGTGTCCACGAGCATCGCGAAGTAGTCCAGCGCGCCGTCGGCGTAGGAGGGCGGCCAGCCGGAGTTGATCATGGCGTCGCGGGCGGACTCGTGCGGGACGTCCTCCCAGCGCAGGTCCGTTCCCGTCACCTCCGCGATGATGGCGAGCTGTTCGGTCTGGGTGAGCGCCTCGGGGCCGGTCACCACGTGGCGTTGGTACGCGTGCCCTTCGGTGGTCAGCGCGCGTACGGCGACGGCGGCGAGGTCGGCCTCGTGGATCGGGGAGCGGGCGGCCGAGCCGTACGGGGAGCGCACCACGCCGTCCGCCGTGATCTGGTGGGCCCAGCTCATCCGGGCGTTGCCGGCGAATCCCGTGGTCTGGAGAAAGGTCCATTCAAGGCCGGTCTTCTCCAGCTGATTCTCTATGTAGGCATGACAGTTGTTGTTCACCGGTTCCAGGCCGATGTGAACACCGATGGAGGAAATGAAGACGACCTTTCGGGCCTTCTGTTCGATCTTCTCCAGCACCTCGGGCGCGGTATCGACATTGAGGGTGAAGAAGGGCCACATCAGCAATACCGCGTCAACTCCTTCCAGGCACGCGGTGAGGCTGTCCGGATCGGCGAGATTTCCGTGGAACACCTCGGTTCCGGCGGGCAGCCGGCCGATGTTCGGATCGTTCTCGATCACCAGGGCCCGGGCGTGCGCGCCCGCTTCGAGGAGCTGGGCCACGGCGAGCGGCCCGACATTGCCGGTCGCGCCGAACACCAGCACCATCTGCTTCTTCTCTGCGTCGGTCATGAGTACCTCTCTCGGGGATGGCTGGGCCGGTCAGCTCACGTAGGGGCGGGTGACCCTGGCGTCCCGCAGGACCTCGGCCCACCAGGTGAGCTGGTCCAGCAGGGTCTTGGCGGCGGCCTCGCTGCCCTCCGGGGAGGCCGGCTCGCCGCCCTTCTCGAAGGACTGCCAGGCGTTGTGGAAGCTGACGACGTCCCGCACGGTCATCGCGTGGACCTCGGCGAAGATCTGCCGCAGATGCTCGG
Source organism: Streptomyces sp. NTD107 (assembly GCF_059510435.1). Lineage (NCBI taxonomy): Bacteria > Bacillati > Actinomycetota > Actinomycetes > Kitasatosporales > Streptomycetaceae > Streptomyces > Streptomyces sp. NTD107. Next base: position 101,355 of record NZ_JCAJZV010000009.1, read on the forward strand.
CGGCGCGCAGGCCGCCGCCCATGCCGCCGTACGAGACCAGGCCGACCGGCTTGGCCTTCCACTCGTCCAGGTACCAGTCGATGGTGTTCTTCAGCACCGCGGAGGTGCTGTGGTTGTACTCCGGGGTGATGACGGCGAAGGCGTCGGCGGCGGCGAGCCGGGCCTGCAACCGGTGGAAGATCTCCTGGGTCCGGGGGCCCGGTTCGGCGGCGACGTCCGGCATGGCCAGCGGGAGTGGGTGGTCGAGGAGATCGACCAGGTCCACCTGTACGCCGCCGTGTCGCGCGGCCTGGTCGGCGAACCACCGGGCGACGGTGGTGCCGAACCGGCCGCCCCGGACGCTTCCGACCACCACGGCGAGCTTGATGGGCTGTTCCGACATGCTTCTCCTTTTTTTGGCTTCACGGGTGGCGCACGGACGGCAGGGCGACGGCCAGTCCGGCGACGGCGACGGCCGTGATGAACAGCTGCGCCGCAGCCGGGTCACCGGTGGCGGTGAGCTGTGCGGCGGCGATGGTCAGGACCAGCGCGGCGCCGAGCTGCACCCCCGTCTGGTAGAGGGCGACCGCGCCGCCCCGGTCGGGGTCCGGGATCCGGGAGGTGGCCTGCATGTTGAGCGGGCCGAAGGCCAGGGCGAGCGCGATGCCGAGCAGCAGCAGGGTGGGCAGCACGGCGGTCGGGTACGAGCCGGGGCCGGTGCCGGTGCCGGGGCCCGGGCCCGCCAGCTGCCACCCCACCCCCAGGGCCGCCAGCAGCGCCCCCAGGGCGATAGGGCGCTCCGTGCCGAACCGCTCCACCACCCGGCCCGCGAACAGCGCCGCGCCGGCCAGGGGTACGCAGGCGGGCAGGAAGGCCAGCGCGAGCTGCCAGGGCGCCCAGCCCCCGGCGGCGAGCGTGAAGGCGGTGACCATCAGCAGGCCCAGAAAGCAGCCGTTCAGCGTGGCCGCCCCGGCCGCCGAGCGCAGCAGCGGGCCGTTCCGCAGCAGTTGCGGACGCACCCGCCCACCTCGTACGGATCCGCCGCCGGCCTCCGGGATCAGCCGCAGCGCGAACGGCAGCAGCGCCAGGGCGGCGAGCGCCGGCGCCAGCAGCGTCCACCGCCAGCTCACCGAGGCGAGCGCGCCGGACACCAGCAGGCCCACGGTGAACCCGGCCGCGCCGAAGAACGCGTACACCGACACGGCCCGCCGCCGCCTACGCTCATCGGGGACGGCCGCGCTGATGATGGCCAGCCCGACGGGGGCGGTGAGCGCGGCGCACCCGCCCTTGATCACGCGGGTGGCGACCACCGGCGCCGCGCTGTCCGCCAGGCCGCCGGTGAGTGAGGCGACGACGAAGACGCCCAGCGCCGTCAGATAGACCCGCCGGCGGCCGAAGCGGCCGGTGACCCTGGGGCCGAGCGGCAGCAGCGCCGCGAAGCCCAGCGCGAAGCCGCTCATCACCCACTGCGCGCCCCAGGGGGAGAGCCGCAGCGCCTCGGCGGTGGCCGGCAACGCCGGGAGTACGACGGACACTTCGAGCGCGTCGATCAGCATGTTCCCGGCGAGCACGAAGAGCAGGGCCCAGAACCGGCGGCCGGGGCCCGCGTCCGCCACGGGCGCGGCGGTGGACGGCGCCATGGGCACGGCTCAGCCGCCCAGCAGCGTGCCGCCGCTGGCGTCCAGATAGGAGCCGGTGATCCAGCGGGAGTCGTCGCCGGCGAGGAAGGCCACCACATCCGCGATGTCCTTGGCCTCGCCCACCCGCTGGAACGCCGACAGGGCGGCCATCTGTTCGACGGCCTCGGGGATGTCGAAGACCGGGCCGCCGTTGTTGGTGATGCCGGGGCCGACGCTGTTGACGGTGATGCCACGGGACGCCAGGTGCTTGGCGTAGTGCAGGGTGAGCTGGTCGGCGGCGCCCTTGGTCATCGCGTACACCACCTCCTGGGGGTTGGCGAACCTGGTCAGCCCGGAGGAGATGTTGATGATCCGCCCGCCGCGCGGGATGTTGGGCACCGCCCGCTGGACGAGGAAGAACGGCGCCCGCGCGTTGACGGCGAACAGCCGGTCGAACTGCTCGGCGGTGATCTCCTCGGGGGCCGTGCCGCCCATCACTCCGGCGTTGTTCACCAGGATGTGCAGGTCGGTACCGCCGGTGCGGTCCTTGAGGCCCTGCTCCAGTTGGAGGAAGAGCTCGTGGACGGCGCTGACCTCGGTGAGGTCGGCCTGTACGGCGAAGGCCCGGCCGCCGTCCTTCTCGATGGACGCGACGACCTCGTCGGCCGCTTCCCGGTTGCCGGCGCAGTGCACGGCGACCAGTGCCCCGTCCCGGCCCAGGCGTTGGGCGGTGGCCCGCCCGATGCCCCGGCTGGAGCCGGTGACCAGGGCGGTCTTGCCGGTGAGAGTTCCCATCGTGGTCCTCCTGTGGCTGTGGGAGTGGTCGTCCCGGGCCGCCGGTGCGGTGGCGCGGGACGGTGAGATGGCGGTGGCGGAGATGGACGTGTTGCGGCCGCTGATCATGGCGGCGAGGTGGCGCCGTACCGGGGCGAGGTCCAGCAGTTCGCGGAGCACGGTGCGTACGCCTTCGACCTCGGGTCCGCCGAGCAGCAGTTGCGCCTGCGCCTCGATGTTGGTCAGGGTCCGCCGCCCCGCCGGGTGCCGTACGTCGTGGTAGCCGTCGAGGGTCGCCGCGTGCGGGGTGTCCGTGAACTGGGCGGCGAGCCGGTGCCCCAGCTCGGCCGCGTCCTGAAGGCCGAGGTTGAGCGCCTGCCCGCCCACCGGCAGCTGCGCGTGGGCCGCGTCCCCGGCGAGCAGGACCCGGCCCTGCCGGTAACGGGCGGCCTGGCGGCGGGCGTTGCCGAAGGCGTTGAGCCAGATCGGGGTGCCGTGGCCGATGTCCTCGCCGGTCACCCGCCGCCAGGCGGTGACCACCTCGGCGAACGCGGGTGGCCCGGACCGCTGCCCGGGCGCGCGGCCGAACTCGTGCACCATCACCCGGGTGGTGCCGTCCGGCCGGCGGGCCGCGACGGCGAGCCCCGCCCGGTGGCGTTCGAAGCGGCGGTCGGGGATGTCGATGCCGCCGACGTCCGCCCTGAGCATCTCCTTGGTGGCGTCGGTGCCGGGGAAGGGGATGCCGGCGAGCCGGCGCACCGTGCTGTGCTCGCCGTCGCAGCCGACGACGAACCCGGCCGTCGTACGGAAGGCGGTCCGATCGGGGCCGACCGCCTCGACGGTGACGGACTCCGGGCCGGCCAGGAGTCCGGTGACCCGGGTGCCCCGCCGCACCCGTGCCCCCAGGCCGAGCGCCCGGCGCTGGAGCACCGCCTGGATCCGGGTCTGCGGCGCCTTCCACTGCCCGGCGTACGGATGCGCCGGGTCGGCGGCGGTCAGGTCCAGCGGGATGCCGCCGAAGTGCCCGGCGCCCCCGGGCGGCGGCGGGCCCAGCCCCGCCAGCAGCCCGCGCTCGCCGAGCAGTTCCATCGTCCGGGTGTGCAGCGTGGAAGCGCGGGACTCGGTGGACGGCTCCGCGAGCTGCTCCATGACGGTCACCCGGACCCCGCCCGTACGCAACTCGCAGGCGAGCAGCGTCCCGACGGGTCCGGCGCCGACCACGATGACATCGGTGTCCAGCGCCGGCATGGCTCAGCCCCGCGCTTCCGCGTACTCCTTGGCGTGGCCGAGGGTGGCCCGGCTGTTGCCGCCCAGCGCCTCGCGGATGAAGGTACGGGCCTCGGGCACCCCCGCGTCCTCGCCCAGCACGGTGGTGATGTTGGCGGTGTTGAGGACGACGGTGTGCTGGGAGGTGGCCCGGGTCACCCCGTGGTCGTCCTCCTCCAGCAGCCAGTAGCCGGTGTGCAGGGTCATCAGGGCGGGCAGCGTGGTCTGCTTGTAGACGATCCGGTGGTGCGGGAAGCACACCCGGACCGATTCGGTGGTGTGTGCGGAGCCGTCCTTGGTGAGGGTCTGCATGCGCAGGATCTGCAACCCGGGGGTGTCCTCGCGCAGTTCGACGGAGGCGACGTGCGGCAGCCGCCGCTGCCACAGCCGGGCCTCGTTGAGGAAGTCGTACACGTCCTTGGCCGGGCCGTGGATCTCGACGGTGTCCTCGAAGGAGAGGGTCAGTCCGGCGGCGTGGGTGGCGAGTTCGACGTTGCTCTTGAGGGAGGCCAGCTCGGAGCGGCTGTTGCGGTCGACGGCCTCGTCGATCCACGTCAGGGACCGCGGATCGTCGTCGACGGCGCGGTAGTCGTGCAGCAGCCGTACCCGGCAGGAGGATTCCCCCCGGGGTTCGATGATCCAGGTGCCGCCCATCGCGGCGACGGGGGGCGCCGAGACCTCCTGGCGGAAGGTGATGCGCAGGTGGTGCGGGTCGAGCCGGCGGTGTGAGGTCCAGTGCTTGGCCTCGCCGTTGGCGGTCGCCCAGATGCGGATGCGTTCCTCGCTGGTGCCGTCCGCGCCGCTCTCCCCGCTCTCGACCTGCTCGACGAGTACGGAGGGCGGGAAGATCCGGGGCCAGTTCCCGACCTCCGCGAGCAGCCGGTACACCTCCGCCGCCGGCGCCTCCACCGTCGTCTCGTGCTCAACCTCGTGCACGGTCACGCTGATCTCTCCTCGTTCGTGGTGGGTGTGCTCCGGTGCGTGGTTCAGAAGTTGCCCAGGCCGCCGCAGACGTTGAGGGCCTGCGAGGTGATCGACGCCGCCGTGTCCGTGACCAGGTATCCGACGAGGCCGGCCACCTCCTGGGGGGTGGAGTACCGGCCGAGCGGGATCTTGGCCCGGAACCTGTCGAGGATCTGCTCCTCGGTGGTGTCGTAGGCGCTGGCGTACCCCTGCCGCACCCGCTGGGCCATCGGGGTCTCGACGTAGCCGGGGCACACGGCGTTGACGGTGATGCCGGTCGGGGCCAGCTCGTTGCCGAGCGCCTTGGTGAAGCCCACCACCCCGTGCTTGGAGGCGGAGTAGGGGGCGCCGAGCACGACACCCTGTTTGCCGGCGGTGGAGGCGATGTTGACGATGCGCCCCCAGTTCCGGTCGGCCATGCCGCCGGTGGTGAGCACCTCGCGGGTCATCCGGAAGACGCTGTTGAGGTTGGTGTCGATGACGTCCAGCCACAGCTCGTCGGCGATGCCCTTGGTGGGGCCGCCCCCGGACCGGCCGGCGTTGTTGACCAGGACGTCCACCGCGCCGTACGTGGCGGTGGCGGCGGTCACGCAGCGGGTGATGTCCTCGGCGGACCGTACGTCGCAGGGTGCGCCGGCCACCTCCAGGCCCTCCTCGCGCAGCGTCTTGACGGTGGCGCTCACGCTCTCGGGGGTGCGGGCGCACAGGAATACGTGGTGTCCCGTGGTGGCCAGCAGCCGGGCCACCTCAAGGCCGATGCCGCTGGTCGCGCCGGTGACGATGGCCACCCGCGGGTTCTGCGCCGTCATGCCTGCCATGTCTGCCTCCTTCAGGCTCGGTGGGGTCGGTCGCCGTCAGCCGACCGGGTCGGCGGTCAGCAGGCTGTTGACGGTCTCGATCAGGGCGCGCGGGGTACGGAGTTCGGCCAGTTCCTCGTCGTCGAGACTGATGCCGTACTCGCGCTCGATGCGGCTGCCGGTCTCCAGGAGGGCGAGCGACTCGTAGCCGAGCTGGTCGAACTCGGCGTCGAGGATGTCGCCGTCGAGGCCGCCGTTCTCGTCCGCTCCGGCGCCTTCGAGCAGGATCCGCCTGAGGTCGTTCAGGGTGAAGGTGGGGGAATTCATGGCTGTCTCTTCCTTCTCTTCCTTCTTCTCGGACATGGGCTACGGACGGGGCCGGTCCCAGGCGCGTACGACCATCGCGGAGTTGAAGCCGTTGAAGCCCCGGGCGAGGACCACGGCGGTGTCCACCCGGGCGGTGCGGGGCGCCGCGCCGACCAGGTCGATGTCGTACCGGTCGGCGAGGGACACGTGGGGGGTCGGGGGGATGATCCCGTCCCGGATCGCGAGGAAGGCGGTGGCGAGGTCCAGGGGTGCGCCGCCGGAGTTGAGCCGGCCGGTGAGCACTTTGGGGGCGGTGACCGGCACCGCGCGGGGGCCGAACACCTTGGTGATCGCCTCGGACTCGACCGCGTCCAGGGCGGGGAGGCCGGCCGCGTCGGCGAAGACCACGTCGATGTCGGCGGGTTCGGCGCCGGCGTCCTCCAGCGCCAGTTCGAGGGCCTTGTGGAGCAGCGGGACCCGTCCCGGCCCGGGCCGGGGGTCGAAGGTCGAGCCGTAGCCGGCGATCTGACCGTAGATGTGCGGGGCGCCGCGGCGCAGCGCGCTGTCCGCGTCCTCCAGCACCAGCAGGGCCCCGCCCTCGCCGGGGACATGGCCGCGGGCCGCCGCGTCGAAGGGCAGGTACGCGCGCTTCGGGTCCTCCGACGTGCTCATGCGGGCGCTCGCCAGCTGGGCGACCCAGCCCCACGAGCACAGCGCGGCGTCGATGCCGCCGGAGAGGATCAGCCGGGTGCCCTTGCGGATCTGCCGGCGGGCCTGGGCGACGGCGTCGATGCCGCCGGCCTGATCGCTGACGACGACTCCGCTGGGTCCCTTCATCCCGTTGCGGATGGAGATCTGGCCGCTGTTGACGGCGTAGAACCAGGCGAAGGACTGGTACGCGCTCACGTAGCGGCTGCCCTTGCTCCACAGGTTCCGCAGTTCGTTCTGGCCGAACTCGAAGCCTCCCGAGGAGCTGGCGGTGACCACGCCCATGTCGTACGGGGGGAGGTCGTCCGGCCGTATCCCGGCGTCGGCGAAGGCCCAGTCGGCGGCCACCAGGGCGAGCCGCGTCATCCGGTCGGTCTGCGGGACGAGCCGCCCGGGGAGGTGGTCCTCCACGGCGAAGTCGCGGATCTCCCCGGCGAGCTTGGCGGGGTAGCCGGTGGCGTCGAAGCGCTGGACGCCGCCGATGCCGTGCCGGCCGGCGCGGGAGGCGGCCCAGTAGTCGGTGATGCCGAGGCCGTTGGGGGCGGCGATCCCGAGGCCGGTGACCAGGACCGGGGCCGTCGCGGTGCGGTCGGGGGCGGGGGCGGGGGCGGTCATGCGGGCCTCCGGTCGGGGCCGGCGAGCACCATGGCGCTCTGGAAGCCGCCGAAGCCGCTGCCGACCGACAGCACGGTGTCGGTGCGCTGTTCCCGAGCGGTGAGCGGCACGTAGTCGAGGTCGCACTCCGGGTCGGGGGTGGTGAGGTTGGCGGTGGGGGGCACCACGTCGTGCTCGATGGCCAGCGCGCAGGCGGCGATCTCGATGGAGCCGATGGCACCGAGGGAGTGGCCGACCATGGACTTGATGGAGCTGACCGGGATCCGCCGCGCGTGGTCGCCCAGGCTCCGCTTGAAGGCGGCGGTCTCGTGCCGGTCGTTCTGCTTGGTGCCGGAGCCGTGCGCGTTGATGTAGTCGACCGCCTCCGGGGCGAGCCGGGCCTCGTCGAGCGCGGCGCGGATGGCCTCGGCCATCTCCGCTCCGTCGCGACGCAGTCCGGTCATGTGGTAAGCGTTGCAGCGCGAGGCGTAGCCGGCGATCTCGGCGTAGATGTGGGCGCCCCGGCGGCGGGCGTGCTCCCGTTCCTCCAGGACGAAGACGGCGGCTCCTTCGCCGAGGACGAAGCCGTTGCGGGTGCCGTCGAAGGGGCGGGAGGCGTGCTCGGGGTCGTCGTTGCGCGGGGTGGTGGCCTTGATGGCGTCGAAGCAGGCGACGGTGATGGGAGAGATGGGGGCGTCGGTGGCGCCGGCCACCATCACGTCGACGGATCCCTCGCGGACGAGTTCCACGCCGTGGCCGACGGCGTCGAGCCCGGAGGTGCAGCCGGTGGAGATCACAGTGTTGGGCCCGGCGGCGCCCACCGCCCAGGCGGTCTCGGCGGCGAAGGAGCTGGGGACGAAATAGTTGTAGAGGTGGGGCACCGCGTAGGCGTGGTCGACGAGTTCGAGGCGTCCGCCGTCGCTGACCGTGCGGTATTCCTCGTCGAGGCCGGTGGTGGCGCCGACCGCGCTGCCGATGGTGACGCCGATGCGGTGCGGGGCGATGCCGGCGAACTCCAGCCCGCTGTCGGCGACCGCCTCGCGGGCGGTGACCACGGCGAACTGCGCCGCGCGGTCCATCCGCCGGGTCTCCTGCGGGCCGAGTCCGAGCCGCTGGGCGTCGAAGTCGACCTCGGCGGCGACCTGGGAGCGGAACGGCGCGGGGTCGCACAGGCTCATCCGGCGGGTCGCGGTGCGACCGTCGGTGAGCAGCCGCCAGAACTCCTTGGTGCCGACGCCGCCGGGCGCGGTCACCCCGATGCCGGTGATGACGACGCGGCGCCCGGTCGGCGCGCTCATCGGGCGGTCCAGTGGTAGAAGCGCTGGGCCATCGCGTCGGCCGGCGACCGCCAGGTCGTGGGGTCGTACGCCTGGATGTGCGGCTTGAGGTCTTCGCTGACGCGGACGAAGCGCGGGTCATTCCTGGCCCCCTCGATCCGTTCGCCGCCGGTGTCCGTGTCGAAGTCCTGGAGGTGGAAGTAGAGTCCGCGGTACTCGAAGAGCTGGCGGCGCCGGGTGCCCATCCGGTGGGGCATCTCGGTCTCGTCGAACGCGGCGAAGATTCCGGCGACGTCGTCGACGGAGGGCGCGGCGATCTTCGCCACGATCAGCGTGCTGTGCATCTGGGCTGTCTCCTTGTCGGACCGGTGCGGTACGCGGGGTCGCGGCTGCCCGCCGTCAGGCGCGGGCGGGGCCGAACCAGCGCTCCAGTGCCATGGGAAGGTCGTGGTGGCTGCCGGGGGCGGCCCAGGCGATGTAGCCGTCGGGGCGGACGAGGACGGCCGCGGTGTCCCGGAGGGCGGAGTGGGGCTCGGTCCCGTGCGGGGTGGCGGTGATGACGTCGATGCGGTCGGTCCAGCCGGCGGCGTTGGCGCGCAGCCGCGGGTTGTCGGCGAGGTCGAGGAGTACGCCGCGGCCTCGGTGCAGGGTTTCGGCGCTGCTGGTGTCGCGCCCCTGGGCGGTGCGTAGTTGAAGTGCGGGCATGCGGGCGCCGAGGAGGGGGTGCCGGCCGCCGCCGGACGCGTACCGGATCTCCAGGCCGCTGACCATGGCGGCCAGATGGCGGGCGACCTCCGGGTACTGGGTGAGTTCGCCGAGCACGTGGCGCAGCGGCGCCACCTCGTCCCCGCCGAGGAAGATCAGCCCCTGGGCCCGGGTGTTCATCAGCAGCCGTTCGCCGACGGCGTGGCGTTCGGTGTGGTACGTGTCCAGGAGCGTTCCGGGGGCGGTGCCGCGTACGGTGCCGGCCAGTTTCCAGCCGAGGTTGACGGCGTCCTGGATGCTGGTGTTCATGCCCTGGCCGCCGGCGGGGAGGTGGATGTGGGCGGCGTCGCCCGCCAGCAGCACCCGGCCGCGGCGGTACTCGGTGACCTGTCGGGTGGCGTCGCCGAAGGCGCTGACCCAGACGGGTTCGGCGTGCGAGATGTCGATTCCGGTGAGGCGCTTCCAGGCGTCCGCGACCTCGCCGAAGGCGGGAGGCCGGGTGCGGCGCTGGGGCGGGGTGCCGCGCTCGCACACGATGATGCGGGTGATGCCGCCGGGCATCGGGCCGACCATGACCATGCCGCCGGGGAGGTTCTGGCCGATCATGCGGGGTTCGAGTTCGACGCCGCGCAGGTCGGCCAGGTACATCTCCATGGTGGCGGCGGTGCCGGGGAAGTCGAAGCCGGCGGCCTTGCGTACGGTGCTCCGTCCGCCGTCGCAGCCGACCAGCCAGCCGGTGCGCAGTTCCTCCTCGCCGTCGGGGCCGCGCACCGTGAGGGTGACGCCGGCGCCGTCGTCGTGGAGCGCGAGCAGTTCGCAGCCGCGGCGGATGTCGGCGCCGAGGCCGGCCGCCCACTCCTCCAGGACGGTCTCGGTCGTCGACTGCGGGATGGTCTTGGCGGCCTGGGCCGCGCCTTCCAGAACGCCGAAATCGATGGGTATTCCGCCGAAGTGGCCCTGGTCGCTGGTCTCCACATCGCCGAATCTGGCCAGCAGGCCACGCTGGTCGAACACTTCCATGGTGCGGGCGGTGAATCCCAGTCCCCGGGATTCTCCGGTGCGCTCGGTGAGTTTTTCCAGAACGGTGACGCCAACCCCCGCGATGCGCAGTTCGGCGGCGAGCATGAGGCCGGCGGGGCCAGCGCCCACGACGATGACGGAAGCGTCCATATACCTCTCCTCACAGGAGGGGGAACGGGCTGGTGGGGGAATCGGAGAAGCGGTGGAGGAAACGGTGTTCGGGCGGGCCGGCCGGTGTTGCGGGCAGGCGGGTGCTCTCATCCCGGGGAATGCCGGGCGGATGCGGTGTCAGCTCTCCGGAAATCCGGCGACGGTGCCGGGATCTGCGGGTGATAATCCTCGACGGGCAGCCTGTCGGGCACACCTCTGCGGAAGCTAGTGAAAATCTTCTTCGCGATGGTGCGGCGGCGTCAAGTGGCAATCTTCAAGAGATTGAAAACTTCTTGTCAGCGGCCTGAAATTCTGGGTCATGAGTTCAAGCACTCTGTGGTGCGGCACAAGGGAGTGAAAGTGCTCTTGAACGCTTCCGTCCGCGTCTCCTAGCGTCCAACGGTCGGTCAGATCGCCACTCCGTCCCCAGGGAGAACGCATGGCAAGGGTGAGGCTCTGTACGGGTTCCGGCTGCACGGCGCGGGAGAAGGGCGGGCATGGACGGCGGCGCGCGGTGGGCGGTGTGCTGCTGTGCCGCCCGTGCCGGGACGGGCTCGCCACGGATGTCGGGGAGTTGCCGGCGCTGCATGCCGCGTGCGGTCAGGTGCTGGGGGGCGGCCGGGCCGGGGACGGGGTGCGGGTCACCGGCGGCGGCCCCGGTGATCTGCCGTTCAACGAGGCCGCGAGCCGGGTGCGGGCGGACATCGTCACCACGCTCAGCTCCTGGACCGCGCTGCTCGCCGACGAACGGGGGCTGACGCCGCCGCGCCGCACGGTGCGGGCGATGACGGCCTTCGTCCTCCCGCACATCGACTGGCTGGCCGGCCACCGGGCCGCCGCCGAACTCACCGACGAGTTCGCCCGGCTGGCGCGCCGGGCCCGCCGGGTGTGCGACCCGGAGCCGACCCGGTGGGTGCCGGCCGGCTCGTGTCTCCATCCGCAGTGCACCGGGGCGCTGGCCGCCGCCGTACGCCCCGGGGAGCCGCGGCGGGAGACCGAGCTGCGGTGCGGGAGCGAACCGGCGCACCGCTGGGCCGGGGAGGAGTGGGGAAAGCTGATCCGGCGCGCGATGGGCCTGACCGACGCCGCGCCCGAGGAGGACGAGCGCCGGCCGATGTGGCTGTCCCCGTCGGACGTGGCGGCGTTGTGGAACGTACCGCTGGGCAGCGTCTACCGGACCGCCTGCCGCAGCGGCTGGCGCCGCCGCAGGCAGGGGCGGCTGACCTTCTATCACGGCCTGGACGTGGCCAAGGACCTGCGCGGGCGGGCGGCCGGTGCCGCCGGGGCGCGCGGGTGAGGCGGTTCAGCCCCGGTTGTCGTCCGTGCAGGCGAAGACGAACCCGATGCCCCGCACGGTGCGGATGCCACAGCTCTCGCCCAGCTTTCTGCGGAGCAGGCTCACATGGGTGTCGATGGTCCGGCTGGCCTGGAGCCCCCGCGAGCCCCCGTTGGCCACGGGGTGGCCCCAGATCTCCACCAGGAGCCGCTGCCGGGAGAGCACCACCCCGGGCCGGCCGGCCAGGTAGTGCAGCAGGTCGAACTCCCGCCGGCTCAGCTCGACGGGCACATCGTGGAGCCGCACCTCCCGGCACGAGCTGTCGATCCGCAGCGGCCCGTATTCCATGACGTCGGACGCGCCAGGACGCTTCTGTCCGGTGCGCCGCATCACCGTTTCAATCCGCGCCATCAGTTCCCGGAAACCGTAGGGCTTGTTCAGGCAGTCGTCCGCGCCCGCTTGCAGACAAAGGACCCGGTCTAATTCCGTGGCCCGCCCGGTGAAGGCGATGATCGGGGTATTGGAATTCTCCCTGATATTGCGGCACACCTGAAGGCCGTCCATATCGGGCAATTCCAGATCAAGCAGTATAAAATCCGCCGTGAAATGATCTCGCAGCGCCTGGAGCCCCGTGGCCACCGCCATGACCTCGAAGTTGCACCTTTGAAGGCCGGTGGCCAATGAATCGACTGCACCCTGCTCATGTCCGACTATGAGGATATGCATGATTCCCGCCCGCTTTCCTGTCCATATCGGTCGGTTGGCAGTGCATGATTAAGACGTCACCCCCCGTAACTCCCCAAGCCACTATAAACTCCGGATCGGCTTCCCGGAAGATTGATCGACTTCGCTGCCCGGCTGGTCAGCTGCCTTGCCCGTGGCAGACATGTCGAGGACATTGCAAAAATCCGTGACTCGGCCGAATCACCTTTATCAGCCGGAACCGACCGGCGGACCGCACGGAATGTAAACAGCAGGTGTCGCGGGACGGACGGGGTATCGCCGACACGACGGGGGCCGGGCACGGCGCCCTCGCGGCGCCGCCCCGGCCCCTCGGGGGTGTCTTCACCGTCCCGCCCGCCGGCCCTTCGGGCGGACGGCGCTACGGTGAAGACACCCCTCGGCCCTGCCGCTACTGCCCCGTGACCTCCGCCAGCAGTTCGTCCGCCGCCGCGTACGGGTCCAGGTCGCCGGTGACGATGCGGGCGGACAGGGCGGCCAGCCGGCGGTCGCCGCTCAGGTCGGCGATCCGGGCGCGCAGCGCCGTCAGGGCGATGGTCTCGATCTCCTTCGCGGCGCGGCGGGTGCGTCGGGCGGCGAGTTCGCCGTGTTCCTCCATCCAGGCGCGGTGCTTCTCCAGCGCCGCCACCATGTCATCGACGCCCTCGCCGCGCGCCGCGACGGTCTTGGTGACGGTGGGGCGCCAGTCGCCGGGGCCGCGCGGCGCGCCCAGGCCCAGCATGTGGTTCAGCTCCCGCACGGTGGCGTCGGCGCCGTCCCGGTCGGCCTTGTTGACGACGAACATGTCGCCGATCTCCAGGATCCCGGCCTTGGCGGCCTGGATGCCGTCGCCCATGCCGGGGGCGAGCAGCACCACGGTGGTGTCGGCCTGGGAAGCGATCTCCACCTCCGACTGGCCGACGCCGACCGTCTCCACCAGCACGATGTCGCAGCCCGCCGCGTCCAGCACCCGGACCGCCTGCGGCGCGGCCTCGGCGAGGCCGCCGAGCCGGCCGCGGGTGGCCATGGAGCGGATGTAGACGCCGGGGTCGGAGGCGTGGTCGTTCATCCGCACCCGGTCGCCCAGCAGCGCGCCGCCGGAGAACGGGGAGGAGGGGTCGACGGCGAGCACCCCGACGCGTTTGCCGGCCCGCCGGTACGCGCTGGTGAGCGCCGAGGTGCAGGTGGATTTGCCGACGCCGGGGGATCCGGTGAGGCCGATGACGTACGCCCCGCCGCTGTGCGGGGCGAGCGCCGCCATCACCTCCCGCAGCTGCGGGGCGCCGCCTTCCACCAGGGAGATCAGCCGGGCCACGGCCCGTGGCTCCCCGCGCCGGGCGCGGGCCACCAGGTCGGGCACGTCCACCCGCCGGGTCACGGGGGCGGGGACCGGTGCGCCCCGCCCGCCGGGTGGCGCCTGCGTGCCGTCCGTACCCTCCGTGCCGCTCATCAGCTGTCCTTCCGCGCCCCGGTCGTCCGTCCGGGCCGTCGTCCCTGCCGTCTTCGACGCGGGGTCCGTGTCCTCGTCGCCGGTCATCTCCCGGCCGTGCTCCGTACGATCGTTCGCGCCGCGGCCCCGCGTCCAGCGGGATGCGGCGCGGCCGGCGGTCAGCGGCGCGGTGAGCGCAGGATGAGTGCGTCGCCCTGGCCGCCGCCGCCGCACAGGGCCGCGGCACCCGTACCACCCCCGCGTCGGGCGAGTTCCAGGGCGAGGTGGAGGACGATCCGCGCCCCGGATGCCCCGATCGGGTGACCCAGGGCAATCGCCCCGCCATTCACATTCACTCGTTCGTGGCCAATTCCCAGATCCTTCATTGACTGGACCGCGACCGCCGCGAACGCCTCGTTGATCTCCACCAGGTCCAGGTCCGCCGCCTCAAGCGACTCCTTGCGCAGCGCGTGCAGGATCGCGTTCGAGGGCTGGGAGTGCAGCGAGTTGTCGGGCCCGGCCACATTCCCGTGGGCGCCGATCTCCGCGATCCACTCCAGGCCGAGCTGCTCCGCCTTCGCCCTGGACATGACCACCACCGCCGCCGCGCCGTCCGAGATCTGCGACGCCGAACCGGCCGTGATGGTGCCGTCCGGGCGGAACGCCGGCCGCAGCCGCCCCAGCGACTCCACCGTGGTCTCGGGGCGGATGCCCTCGTCCTCCGCCACGATCACCGGCTCGCCCTTGCGCTGCGGGACCGGGACCGGGGTGATCTCCGCCGCGAACAGGCCGTCCTTGCGCGCCCGCGCCGCCCGCAGATGGGAGGCGGCGGCGATCTCGTCCTGCTCCGCGCGCCCGATGCCCAGCCGGATGTTGTGCTGCTCGGTGGACTCCCCCATCGCGATGCCCTCGAAGGCGTCGGTCAGCCCGTCGTGCGCCATCGCGTCCAGCATCTCGATCGCGCCGTACTTGTAGCCGGCCCGCGACTTCGGCAGCAGGTGCGGGGCGTTCGTCATCGACTCCTGGCCGCCCGCCACGATCACGTCGAACTCTCCGGCCCGGATCAGCTGATCGGCCAGCGCGATGGCGTCCAGCCCGGACAGGCACACCTTGTTGACGGTCAGCGCGGGCACGCTCATCGGGATCCCGGCGTGCACGGCGGCCTGCCGCGCCGGGATCTGTCCGGCCCCGGCCTGGAGCACCTGGCCCATGATCACGTACTCCACCTGGTCACCCGTGATCCCGGCCCGCTCCAGCGCCGCCCGGATCGCGAAGCCGCCCAGCCGGGCGCCGCTGAAGTCCTTGAGCGAGCCGAGCAGCCGGCCCATCGGGGTACGCGCCCCCGCGACGATCACGGACGTGACGGGAGAGGCGTTGGCAGACATCATGGGGCTCCTTTGCCCGGGAACATGTGCTCGCGAACCTGCCGTGGTGAACGACCGTTCACATCACGGTGTAGTCAATGTACGCAGCGCGAGCCCGCAGGTCACCGTCACGGAAATGTGACGGTGCGCACGTTGCGCGGTCACCGCGCGTGGCGGTCCACTGATCCCATGCTGACGCGCATCGATCACATCGGAATCGCCTGCACCGACCTGGACGCCACCGTCGGGTTCTACCGGGCCACGTACGGCTTCGAGGTCTTCCACACCGAGATCAACGAGGAGCAGGGGGTACGCGAGGCGATGCTGCGGATCAACGGCACCGACGACGGCGGGGCCTCCTACCTCCAGCTTCTCCAGCCGCTGACTCCGGACACCCCGGTCGGTAAATGGCTGGCGAAGAACGGTGAAGGAGTGCATCACATCGCCTTCGGCACCGCCGACGTCGAGGCCGACGCCGAAACCGCCAGGCAGGCCGGGGTACGGGTGCTCTACGACACCCCCCGTACCGGCTCCATGGGCTCCCGGATCACCTTCCTGCACCCGAAGGACTGTCACGGAGTGCTCACAGAACTGGTCACCGCCGCGCCCTCCAAGGGTGTTGAAGGGCCCTCGGGCCACTGACGCAAGCTTCCCCGGCCGGTAGAGTGGCCGGGCCGGGGCATGGGACTCACTCCTTTGACCCCTGCCCGGCGACGAACTCCGACCGGCGGCAGCCCGTACTGGTGCTCCACTCCACGCGCCACACCACGGACGGCGGCCGGACCGGATCACCCTTAACCACGACCAGGGGACGGATGGGACCGCGCGGTGCGGGGCTACGACAGCGTGCAGGCTGACGACCACCTCTCTCGTTTCGAAGCCGAGATGGAACGGCTGAAGAAGGAGCGGGAGAAGGCGGTCGACCATGCCGACGACCTCGGCTACCAGGTCGAGGTGCTGCGCGCCAAGCTGCACGAGGTACGCCGCGTGCTCGCCGTGCGCCCCGCCTACGCCGACCCGGGCGGCCACGCCGAGCAGGTGCTGCGCAACGCCCAGCACCAGGCCGACGCCATGCGGGTGGACGCCGAACGCGAGCTGCGCGAGGCGCGCGGCCGGTCCCAGCGCGTCCAGCAGGAGCAGTCCGAGGCCCGGGCCCGGATGGAGGGCGAGCTGCACGCCGAGGCGGTCTCCCGCCGGCAGCGGCTCGACGAGGAGCTGGCCCAGCGCCGTTCCACCGTCGAATCCCACGTCAACGAGAACGTCGCCTGGGCCGAGCAGCTGCGCGCCCGCAGCGAGTCCCAGGCCCGCCGGCTCATGGAGGAGACCCGGGCCGAGCACGAGCGCACCATCGCGCAGGCCCGCGCCGAGGCGCACCGGCTGTCCGAGGAGACCCGGCAGCGCGCCGTCATGGAGGAGCGCACCGCCCGCGCCGAGGCCGAGGACCTGCTGCGCCGGTCCCGTGCCGACGCCGAGCGGATGCTGGCCCAGGCCACCACGCAGGCGCAGGAGGCGGCCGAGCACGCCGAGCGGCTGCGGACCGCCACCGCCCAGGAGGCGGAGACCGGCCGCCGCGAGACCACCGCGCTGGTCCGCAAGGCCGAGGAGCGCCTGGACCAGGCCAAGTCGGTGCTGCGCACCGCCAAGGAGGACGCCGAGCAGTTGCTCGCCGAGGCCACCGAGGAGGCCGACAAGCGGCGCGCGGCCGGCGAGAGCGAGTACGAGCAGCGCTCGGCCACCGCCAAGGCCGAGGTGGCCCGGATGGTCTCCGAGGCCACCCGGGACGCCGAGCGGCGCCGCACTGAGGCCGAGCAGGTGCTGGCCGACGCGCGGGCCAAGGCCGAGCAGCTGACGTCGGAGGCCGCGGAGGAGGCGCGTTCCAAGGCCGCCGAGGAGTACGCCGCCCAGCTGGCCGACGCCGCGCGCAGCGCGGAGGAGGTGCTGAACAAGGCCGCCAAGGAGGCCCAGGACACCACCAAGGCCGCCACCGAGGAGGCCGAGCGGCTGCGCGAGAGCGCCGAGGCCGAGGCCGACCGGCTGCGCGCCGAGGCGCACGATGTCGCCGAGCAGCTCAAGGGCGCCGCGCAGGACGACACCAAGGAGTACCGGGCCAAGACCGTCGAGCTCCAGGAGGAGGCGCGGCGGCTGCGCGGCGAGGCCGAGCAGCTGCGCGCCGAGGCGGTCGAGGAGGGCGAGGCGATCCGGGCCGAGGCCCGCCGGGACGCCGCGTCCAAGATCGAGGAGGCTGCCGCCCGCGCCGAGGAGCTGCTGGCGCAGGCCAAGTCGGATGCCGAGGAGACCCGGTCCGGCGCCACCGCCGAGAGCGAGCGGGTCCGTACCGAGGCCATCGAGCGCGCCACCACGCTGCGCAACCAGGCCGAGCAGTCGCTGGCCCGGGCCCGTACCGAGGCCGAGACGCTGGTGGCCGACGCGACCGCGCAGGCCGAACGCACCACCACCGACGCCGAGGACGCCGCCCGCCGGCTGCGCGAGGAGACCAAGGACGCCACCCGCGCCGAGCGGGAGGCCGCCCAGGCCGACCTCGACCGGCTGCGCGAGGAGGCCGAGAGCCGGGTCACCGCCGCCGAGGAGGCGCTGGGCGAGGCCAGGTCCGAGGCGGAGCGGCTGCGGATCGAGGCCACCTCGGAGGCGGAGCGGCTGCGGGCCGAGGCCGCCGAGCGGATCCGGCAGCTCACCGAGCAGGCCGAGGAGGCCGCCCAGCAGTTGCGGGACGCCGCCGCCGGCGACGCCGCCCGGGCCCGCGCCGAGGGCGAGGACTACGCGGTACGGCTGCGCGGCGAGGCCACCGCCGAGGGCGAGCGGCTGCGCCAGGAGGCCGAGACGGCCGCCGACCGGGTACGGGAGCGGGCCGCCGCCGCGGCGGAGCGCACCGCCGCCGAGGCGGGGCAGGCGCTGGCCGCCGCGCAGGAGGAGGCGGCCCGGCTGCGCGCCGAGGCCGATCAGCTGCTGGCCGAGGCGCACGACGCCGCGCACCGCGAGCGGGCCACCGCGCGCGAGCAGAGCGAGGGGCTGCTGGCCGCCGCCCGCGCCAAGGTGGACGACGCCGAGCGGCGCGCCGAGACGCTGGTGGCCGCGGCCGAGCACAAGGCCCAGCAGGAGCGCGACTCGGTCGCCGGGCTGCGCGAGTCCGCCGAGGCGGAGATGGCCACCCACCGGGCGGAGGCCGAGCGGGAGGCCGCCCGGGTGCTGCGCGAGTCCGCCGAGGAGAAGGAGGCCGCCTCGGCGCTGGCCGAGCACACCGTCAAGGAGGCGATCGCGGAGGCCGACCGGCGGCGTTCGGAGGCGGAGGCCGCGGCCGAGCGTACCCGCGCGGACGCCGACGCGATCGCCGACAACGCGCGCCGCGAGGCGTCCCGCAAACGCAACGAGGCCGCCGCGCAGGCCGACGAACTGCTGTCCAAGGCGCAGGAGGAGGCGCTGCGGATCGGCGCCACCGCCGAGGAGCAGTCCGACACCATGGTGGCCGCCGCCCGCAAGGAGGCCAACCGGCTGATCTCGGACGCCCAGGACGCCGGCGGCGAGCTGGTGGAGACCGCGCGCGCGGACGCCAACACGCTGCTGGAGGAGGCCCGCCGGGACGCGGCGGCGATCCGTGAGCGCACCGAGGAGCTGCGGACCCGGGTGGAGTCGGAGGTCGAGGCGCTGCACGACCGGGCCCGCCGGGAGTCCGCCGAGCAGACCCGGGCCGCCGGTGAGCGGGTGGACAAGCTCATGCGGGCCGCCGACGAGCAGCGCACCGAGGCGCGCCGGGCGGCGGAGAAACTGGTGGCCGACGCCAACTCCGAGGCGAGTAAGGTACGGATCGCCGCGGTGAAGAAGGCCGAGGGGCTGCTGAAGGACGCCGAGCGCAAGCGCTCCGAAGTGCTGCGCGAGGCGCAGAAGGTACGCGCCGACGCCGACCGCGACGCCAAACGGACCGTCGAGGAGAGCACGCGTGAGCTGGAGAAGCTCAATCGCCGGCGGGAGGACATCAACGCCGAGATCTCCCGGGTCCAGGATGTGCTGGCGGCGCTCGATTCCTTCGGGGAGCCCAAGGGCGCCGCGAAGCCGGGCGCCAAGGGCGGCGCTGGGGTCGGCAAGGGCGGCAAGGGGCCGGGGAGTTCCGGTGGTCCCGGCCCGCTCGGTACGGTCACGGCGGGCGCCGGTTCCGCACCGCGGCCCGGCGGAAAACCCTCACGGGGCTGACCCGTTATGAATTGCTCACCACTCGATCGAGCGTTTGGGGCGAACATTCTCCCTACGAAAGCGCGGATCGACTCGAAGACACGCCGCTTCGCCCCCTAGGATTGCTGAACGCCCAGGCCCATTCCCCAACTGACGCCCCCCGTCTGAATCGACAGGAACCCCATGAGCGAAACATCCTCCCCGTTCGGCTTCGAGCTTGTGCGGCGCGGCTACGACCGCGGGCAGGTGGACGACCGGATCACCAAGCTCGTATCGGACCGCGACAGCGCGCTGGCCCGTATCACTTCCCTGGAAAAGCGGATCGAGGAGCTTCACCTCGAAACGCAGAATGCCCAGGCCCAGATCACGGATTCCGAGCCGTCGTACGCCGGGCTCGGCGCGCGGGTCGAGAAGATCCTGCGCCTCGCCGAGGAAGAGGCGAAGGATCTGCGCGAGGAGGCCCGCCGGGCCGCCGAGCAGCACCGTGAGCTGGCCGAGGCCGCCGCCCAGCAGGTCCGCAACGACGCCGAGTCCTACGCCCAGGAGCGCAAGGCCAAGGCCGAGGACGACGGCGCCCGGATCATCGAGAAGGCCGAGGACGACGCGGCGGCCACCCGCGCCGAGGCCGACAAGAACGCGGCGGCGAAGCGGGAGGAGGCGGACGCCCTCTTCGAGGACACCCGCGCCAAGGCCGCGCAGGCCGCCACCGACTTCGAGACCAACCTGGCCAAGCGCCGCGAGCAGTCCGAGCGTGACCTGGCCTCCCGCCAGGCGAAGGCGGAGAAGCGGCTGGCGGAGATCGAGCACCGCGCCGAGCAGCTGCGCCTTGAGGCGGAGAAGCTGCGCACCGACGCGGACCGCCGGGCCCGTCAGACGGTGGAGACGGCCTCTCGCCAGGCCGACGACATCGTGGCGGACGCGAACGCGAAGGCCGAGCGGATCCGTACCGAGTCCGAGCGTGAGCTGGCGGCGCTGACCAACCGCCGCGACAGCATCAACGCCCAGCTGACCAACGTCCGCGAGATGCTGGCCACCCTGACCGGTGCCCAGATCGCGGCGGTCTCGCTGGACGACGACGAGGACGACGGCCTGAGCAAGGGCGTGCCGGCGCAGCAGTCCCGCTGACCGCGGTCCTTCCGCGCGGCACCGCACGGCGTTTCACCTGAACGGCGCAGCCGTCGCCGCCCCACCGGGCGGCGGCGGCTGCGCCGTTCTCCGGGGTTGTCTTCTCAGGAGCGCCGTCCGCCCGAAGGGCGGGCCGGGCGGCGTCCGGTGCGGTGCGTCGCAAGGCGGAGGGGCGTCCCCGCAGTGGGCTGCTCGGACGTCTCGACAACGCGGCGAGGTGCCGCGCCAGGCGTCGCCCGGCAGGCGGGACGGTGCAGACACCCGTAGCGTCGATCCATGATCGAGCTGGCGGGGCTGACCAAGCGGTACGGCGCGAAGACGGCCGTGGACGATCTGACGTTCGCGGTGCGGCCGGGCATCGTCACCGGGTTTCTGGGCCCGAACGGCGCCGGCAAGTCGACCACCATGCGGATGATGCTGGGGCTCGACCATCCGACCAGCGGTGCGGTGCTCATCGACGGCAAGCGCTACGACCAGTTGCGGGATCCGCTGCTGGCGATCGGGGCGCTGCTGGAGGCGAAGGCGGTGCACCCGGGCCGTACCGCGTACAACCATCTGCTGTGTCTGGCGCAGAGCAACGGCATCGCGCTGGAGCGGATCGACGCGGTGCTGGATCTGGTGGGGCTGAGCGCGGTGGCCCGTAAGCGGCCCAAGGGGTTCTCGCTGGGCATGGGGCAGCGGCTCGGTATCGCCAGCGCGCTGCTGGGCGATCCACGGATCCTGATGTTCGACGAGCCGGTGAACGGTCTGGACCCGGAGGGCATCCACTGGATTCGCAATCTGATGAAACGGCTGGCGGCGGACGGCCGCACCGTCTTCGTCTCCAGCCATCTGATGAGCGAGATGGCGCTGACCGCCGAGCATCTGGTGGTGATCGGGCAGGGCAGGCTGCTGGCGGACACCTCGATGGCGGCGTTCATCCGGGAGAACTCCCGCAGCTTTGTGCGGGTGCGCGGGCCGGAGCCGGGGCGGCTGCGGGCGGCGGTGGAGGCGGCCGGCGGGGCGGTGACGGTGACGGAGGCGGCGGACGGGGCGCTGGAGGTGGAGGGCGCGGAGCGGGCCCGGGTGGGTGAGCTGGTGGCCGGTCAGGGGCTGGTGCTGCATGAGCTGAGTTCGCAGCAGGCGTCGCTGGAGGAGGCGTTCATGCGGCTCACGCACGGCTCGGTGGAGTACGAGGCGCACCCGGACGGCGGTACGGGGGCCCCTCCCGGCACGTCCGGCGGCGGAGGCAGCGGCGGCGGCGAGGGCTGGGGTGCGGGCTGGAACTCCCGGCGCGACGGAAAGGGCGAGTGAGCGATGGCACAGACGGCCCGGGTGGTGCGCTCGGAGTGGACCAAGATCCGCTCGGTGCGGTCCACGGTGTGGACCCTGATGGCGGCCGTGGTGGTCACGGTGGCGCTGGGGATGCTGATCAGCCTGGTGGTGCGCAACACCTTCGCCGATCTGTCGGTGCAGGATCAGCTCACCTTCGATCCGACGCTGACCAGCTTCGCCGGGATGATCCTGGGTCAGCTGGCGATGATCGCGTTCGGCATCCTGGTGGTCTCCAACGAGTACAGCACCGGCATGATCCGCGCCTCGCTGGCCGCCGTGCCGCAGCGCGGTGTCTTCATGGCGGCGAAGCTGGCGGTGGCGACCGTGCTGGCGCTGGTGGTCGGGATGATCACGAGCTTTCTGGCATTCTTCCTGGGTCAGGCGGTGCTGGGCCAGTACCGTACGACGATCGGCTCGCACGATGTGCTGCGGGCGGTGATCGGCGGCGGGTTGTACATGGGGCTGATCGCGCTGTTCGCGATGGGCGTCACCTGGATTCTGCGCAGCCCGATGCTGTCGTTCGGGATTCTGATCCCGTTCTTCTTCATGATCTCCAGCATTCTCTCCAGCGTGCACGCCACGAAGAAGGTCGGCGACTATCTGCCGGATGTGGCGGGGCAGCGGATCATGGCGGTGGTGAACACCGGGGACCGCCCGTACGGCCCGTGGGGCGGGATGTTCATCATGCTGCTGTGGGTGGTGGCGGCGCTGCTGGCCGGCTATTGGGTGCTGAAGAGGCGCGACGCCTGATCCGATCGGTCCGGGAACCGAAACCACCCCGGCGCGGTCTTAGGTCGGAGCAACCGACCGAGCAGGGGCAGTCAGCATGATCGAGGCCATCGGCCTGACGAAGAGCTATGGCTCGAAGACAGCCGTATACAACCTTAGTTTCCAGGTGCAGCCGGGGAAGGTCACCGGGTTTCTGGGCCCGAACGGTGCCGGCAAGTCGACCACCATGCGGATGATGCTGGGCCTTGACCGGCCGACCAGCGGCACGGTGACCATCGCCGGACTGCCCTACCAGCGGCTGCCGAACGCGCCGCGCCAGGTCGGCGCGCTGCTGGACGCCAACGCCAAGCACGGCGGTCGCAGCGCCCGCTCCCATCTGCTGTGCCTGGCGCAGCTGTCCGGGATACCCGCGCGGCGGGTGGACGAGGTGCTGGGCATCGTCGGCCTCCAGGAGGTGGCGGGCAAGCGCTCGAAGAACTTCTCACTGGGCATGGGGCAGCGGCTCGGCATCGCCGGGGCGCTGCTGGGCGATCCGCAGGTGCTGCTGTTCGACGAGCCGGTCAACGGTCTGGACCCGGAGGGCATTCTGTGGGTCCGCAATCTGATGAAGCGGCTGGCGTCCGAGGGCCGTACGGTCTTCGTCTCCAGCCATCTGATGAGCGAGATGGCGCAGACCGCCGATCATCTGATCGTGATCGGGCGCGGCCAGCTGATGGCCGATCAGCCGGTGCGGGACTTCATCACCCACAACTCCACCGGCTTCGCCCGGGTGCGCACCCCCGAGGGTGACGCGGGGGCGCGGGAGAAGCTGGTACGGGTGCTGGCGGAGGCCGGCGGCCAGGTACTGCCGGAGGCGGACGGCGCGCTGAAGGTGATCGGCGTCGAGCTGCCGCGGATCAGCGAGCTGGCACACGGGGCGGATGTGCGGCTGTGGGAGCTGTCGCCGCACTCGGCCTCGCTGGAGGAGGCGTACATGCGGATGACGCAGGGCGCGGTGGACTACCGCTCGACCCAGGATCCGCGCGCCGCCGTACCGCAGCAGCACCCGCACCCCCAGCCGCACCCGCAGCAGTACTTCGCCGCTCCGGCCCAGCCCGCGTACACCCCCGAGGACGCCCGATGACCACCCCTCCCCCGCCGCAGCAACTCCCCTACCAGGCGCCGCAGCCGCAGCCGCAGCCGTACCAGGCCCCGCCGCAGCCGCAGCCGCCCGCGCAGCAGCCCGGATTCGCCTCCCCCATCCCGGTGCGCCGCGCGCATCTGGGCGACGCCCTGCTGTCGGAGTGGACCAAGATCCGCACCGTGCGCTCCACCATGTGGACGCTGGCCATCATGTTCGTGCTCACCGTCGGCATCGGGGCGCTGTACGGGCTCGCGCTCGGCGGGGAGGAGTACATCGGGGCGCCGCTGCTGTCCGGCACCTTCTTCGGGCTGATGCTCGGCCAGATCTGCGTGATCACCCTCGGCGTGCTGGTGATCAGCTCCGAGTACGGCACCGGCATGATGCGCACCACCCTCACCGCCAGCCCGCAGCGGGGCCGGGTGCTGCTGGCGAAGGTGCTGGTGTTCTTCAGCGTCTCCTTCACCGTGACGCTGCTGGCCACCGCGCTGAGCGGGCTGATCCAGTCGAGCCTGCTGGGCAGCCAGACGCTCGGCGACCACTACCTCGACCCGTACATGGAGAGTTCGATCGAGAACGGCGCCGTGGTGGCCACCGGCTCGCACTGGCTGGCCGCCACGGTCGGCGCCGCGCTGTACGTCTCGCTGCTCGGTGTGCTGGCGCTGGCGGTCGGTGCCCTGCTGCGGCACTCGGCGGGCGCCATCACCGCCATGATCGCGGTGATCCTGGTGCCGCTGCTGGCCGCGATGTTCATGTTCAGCAGCAGCATGGAGTCGATGCGCGACTTCCTGATCGACTACTCGGCGCTGAACGGCCTGGCGACGCTCTTCGGTCTGCCGATGGGCGCCGAGGACGGCATGTCGGGGTGGGGCCTGCTGGGGTTGCTGGCGGCGGTGACAGCGGCGGCGCTGACCGGCGCGTACGCGAAGCTCACCGGCACCGACGCCTGAGCGCGCGCGCCGTGCTCAGTGGCGCGGCGCGTTACGGGACCGCTGGGGCCGCACGCCCCGGCGGTCCCGCGCTTCCCAGCAGGACCGGTGCCAGTGCCGCCGGTCGTCCACCGCGCCCTCGCGCGGCCAGCTCACCACGTGCGGCACCCCGGGCGGGATCTCCTGGTCGCAGCCGGGGCACCGGTAGTGCTTGACGGCGGCCCCGCCGCTGATCCGGCGCACCACCCACTCCTCGCCGCGCCAGTCCTCGGTGCTCTCCAGCCCGTACCGGTCCCGGCTCTCGTCCTCGCCTGACCGGCGGGCGGGCTGCTGCTGGCCGCGAAAGCGGTTGCGACGCGGGGACACTTTCAACTCCTCGGAGTGGATCGGCACCGTCCTGGGGACAGACAAAAGTCTACGCATGCCAACCGGCCGGGAGATCATCGGAAAAACTTCTCGCTGGACCGTGCCTTTGGCACGTGTCAGGCGTTAATGCCGTCAGGGACGGAGTACCCGGACGAAGGGCAGAACCATGCGGATAGGCACTTTCGTACTCGCCGGCCAGTACCCCGAGCAGTCGGAGAGCGAGGCGTTGCGGCGCGCGGTGCGCTCCGCCGAGGTCGCCGAGGAGACCGGCCTCGACGCGGTCTGGCTGGCCGAACATCACTTCGTGCCGTACGGGCTGTGCCCCTCGGCGGTCACCCTGGCCGCGCTGTTGCTGGGCCGCACCCGGCGGATCGGCGTGGGTACCGCCATCGCCGTCCTGCCGACCGCCCACCCGGTGGCGCTCGGCGAACAGAGCGCGCTGCTGCATCTGCTCACCGGCGGCCGGTTCACCCTCGGGGTGGGGCGCGGCGGGCCGTGGGTGGATCTGGAGGTGTTCGGCGCCGGGGCACACGCGTACGAGCACGGCTTCCCCGAGTCGCTGGACCTGCTGCTGCGCTGGCTGCGCGAGCGCGAGGTCGGCGCGGACAGCGAGCGGTACCGCTTCCGCGAGGTCCCGGTGGTGCCGGCGGTCTGCGGCGCGGGGCCGCCGGTGGTGGTGGCGTGTACGTCGCCGGGCACCGTGCGGCTGGCGGCGGCGCGCGGGCTGCCGATGCTGCTGGGCATGCACATCGGGGACGGGGAGAAGGCCGAGATGGTGCGGCTGTGGCGCACCGCGGCGCGGGAGGCGGGGGTGGCCGGCGAGGTCATCGCCGGCGTGGACCATGTGTCGGCGGGCGTGGCACAGATCGGCGACAGCCACACCGAGGCCGTGCAGACGCTGCGCCGTTCGCTGCCGGGCTGGCTGCGGCAGGGCCTGGCCGCGCACCGCACCCTGGACGGCGGCCCGCGCCGGATGCGCGACCCGCTGGCGTACACCGAATTGCTGTGCGAGCTGCACCCGGTGGGCACCGCGCAGCTGTGCGCCGACCGGCTGGCGGCCACGGCGGAGCGCACCGGCATCACCCGGTTCGCCCTCATGGTGGAGGGCTCGGGGGGCGTGGAGTCGACGGAGCACAACGTGCGGCGGCTGGCCGCTGAGGTGGTGCCGCTCCTCCCGGCACCTCCGGGAGGAGCGGCAGCACCGGGGCCTGACGCTGCCTCAGCGGCGCCACGGGTGGCGCCGGCCGTCAGCAATCACGCAGCTCCGGCGACTGGTTGAGCAGCTGACCGCGTACGGAGGTGAACTTCTCCAGCCGGTCGTCGGAGGAGGCGTCCAGCGGGAACACCGCGACCCGGTGACAGTTCTGGAAGGCGAGCCTGACCCCGAAGTGACGCTCCAGGGCGCCACGGATGGCGTCGGAGGCGAGGGCCCGCAGCAGCTGACCACGGGCCTGCTCATCGGGCGGCGGCGTGGTGTTGTCCGCGAACTCACCGCCGTCCACCTTGAGCTGGGCCACCAGGGAGCTGATCATCTGCCAGGCGAAGGGGAGGGAGGTGCGGACGCAGTCGACGAAGTCGGCCTCGTCGACCTCGCCTCGCTCGGCCTGCGCAAGCAGTGCCGGTGAGACGTCGAGCGACATGGGACTCTCCTTTCGCGACCCCCGCGAAGGGGCCGGGCGAACGGGACACGGGGGCCCCGCCACCGCCGCCACCGCGTCTTCTCCGAGGTGTACCCGGACGGCGACGCCCCCTGAGGACCACCGTATGCCTGCTGACTCGCACACGTCAGTGGAATGAGCACATAACCGGCCACTCACCGGATCCCATGAATCCCTCCCATACCGCCAGCCATCGACTGCCCCGGGGACCACGTCGCGTGCGGCCCGTCAGGACGGGTAGCGTGAGTGACCATGCGCCTCGTCATTGCCCGCTGTTCCGTCGACTACGCCGGCCGGCTCACCGCACACCTCCCGTCCGCGCCCCGGCTGATCCTCGTCAAAGCGGACCAGTCCGTATCGATCCACGCCGACGACCGGGCCTACAAACCCCTGAACTGGATGTCGCCGCCGTGCACCCTGAAGGAGAGTGACGGCGCCGGTCAGGCCGTGTGGACCGTGGAGAACAAAGCAGGCGAAAAACTCATCATCACCATGGAGGAGATCCTGCACGACTCCTCCCACGAACTGGGCGTGGATCCGGGCCTGATCAAGGACGGGGTGGAGGCGCACCTCCAGGAGCTGCTGGCGGACCGGATGGAGACGCTGGGCGAGGGCTGGAGCCTCATCCGGCGCGAGTACCCGACGGCGATCGGCCCGGTGGACATCCTGGGCCGGGACGCGGACGGTACGACGGTGGCCGTGGAGATCAAGCGGCGCGGTGAGATCGACGGGGTGGAGCAGCTGACCCGGTATCTGGAGCTGCTGAACCGCGATCCGCGGCTGGCCCCGGTGAAGGGGGTGTTCGCGGCGCAGGAGATCAAGCCGCAGGCGCGGGTGCTGGCCACCGACCGCGACATCCGCTGCGTGACGCTGGACTACAACGGGCTGCGCGGTATTGAGGACGACAAGCTGCGGCTGTTCTGAGCCGAGCGGCACGGGGCGGGGCGGGGCGGGACCGTACGCGGTCCGCCCCGCCCCGCTCGCTGCTCAGGCCGGGCTGGTGGTGGCGGTCCCGGTGGCCGAGGGGTCGGGGTCGTCGGTGGGCGGCGGGGCGGCGGTGGTGTTGCTGTCACCGGCGGCGGCCCCTTCGCTGACGCCTCCCTCGTCGCCCCCGTCGTCGCCGCCGGGGTCCCCGTCCGCACCGCCGCCGCCGTTGTCCGCACCCGCGTCGGTCTCTCCCGAGCCGGCGTCCGCGCCGCCGTCCGGACTGCCGTTGCCGGGGCCGGGGCCGTTGTTACCACCCGTCGCGGTGTTGCCGCCGTTGGCGCCGCCGTTGCCACCGTTGCCGCCGTTGCCACCCGTGACCGGACCGCCGGTGGTCGGGTCCTGGCTGGTGGGCGGGGGCGCTTCCGTGGTGCCGGTGGTGCCGGAGCCGGCCGTGCCGGAGGTGGCCGGGTCGACCGGTTCGCCGGTCTCCGGGTCGGTGGGCGTCTCCTGGGACGGCTGCCCGGTCTCCGGGTCCGTGTCGGCGGTGGGGGTGGACGGGTCCGTCGAGGGCTCACCCGTCTCCTCGGCCGGCTCCCGGTCCCGGTCGGTGACCACGGGGCGGGTGGTGCGCTCCTCCTCGGGCCCGGCGGGGTCCTCGTCGGAGTTCATGCCCAGGGCCACCACGGTGCCCAGCACCCCGATCAGCAGTACCCCGGCGCCGGCCGCCGCCAGCGTGCGGCGCCCGGAGCGTTCGCCGCCGGCCCGGCCGCCGCCGCGCGGCTCGTCGTGCGGGGACAGGGACGGCAGTACGGCGGTCAGTTCACCGGTGGTGGCGGGGTCGATGTGCCGGGGGATGGCCTGGGTGCGGGCCTCGGACGCCGCGTCCCGTACCGGCGCGGCGGGCAGTCCCAGCGGCGGGGTGGCGGCGGTCAGCGGGGCGGGGGCGGGCGCGGCGGGCAGCGCGGGCGGCCCGGACAGGTCGCGGACCAGGGCGAGGGCACGGCGCCCGGCGGTCACGCCGCCCGCGTCGGCCAGCACGCCGCGCAGCGCTATCGACGCCTCCAGTTCGGCGCGGGCACGGTCCAGGCGGCCCTCGCACAGGGCGAGGATGCCGAGTTCGTGGTGGAAGTACGCCTGCTGGTTGACCTCGCCCGCCGCCCGGGAGGCTTCCTGTCCCGACCGCAGCACCCGTTCCCACACCGACCAGCGGCCGGCGGTGGCGATCAGCGGGGCGGCGCTGTGCGCGAGGTTGGCGGCGGCGGCCGAGTGGCCGGCCCGGTGGGTGGCCTGGATGACGGCCAGCAGTACGTCGCTCTCGGCGGCGACGCGGGCGGCGTCGACGGCCGGGTCCACCAGCCACCAGGTGTAGTGCTGGGCGGTGGCCAGGGCGCGGGCGCCGGCGCCTTCCTCGAAGCCGATGGCGGCCAGCGCGGGCACCACGGTGTCGGCGGCGCGCAGCCGGCCGCCGGCGGTGGTGAGCAGCCCGGATTCGGCGAGTTGTTCGTGGCCGGTGACGGCGCCGCCGGTGAGCGCGGGCAGTTGTTCGGCGCCGGGCAGTTCACCGCCGAGGGTGACGGCGAAGCGCAGCGTGTCCCGGTCGGCGTCGGGCAGGGCGGCGGCGAGGGAGGCGGTGAGCATCTCCTCGTCCGGCAGCGGCCCGGTGGGGGCGCCGGTGGCGGCGCCGGTGGCGGCGGTGACATCGCGGGCCCGCAGCAGGGCGGCGGCCTGCACGAAGCGGCGCGGGCGGCCCTCGGAGGCGATCCACAGGTCGGCGGCCCAGTCCGTCTCGGCGTCGGTGAGCGGGCGGGCGGCGGCGAACTCCAGGAGTTCCAGGGCGCCGGTGCGGCTGAGCCCGGAGAGGAAGACCTCTTCGATCCGGGAGGTGGGGGCGGGGGCGGCGGTGCCGGGGTGGGCGGAGAGCAGGAACGCGCACTCGGGGGTGGCGTCCAGCAGCTCGTCGAGGGCGGCGCCGCCGAATTCGAGGTCGTCGACGATGACGACGGCGCCGATCTCGCGGAGTCCGGCGTGCAGTTCGGTGGGTCCCGGCCGGTAGCCGGGGGTGTGCCGTACGGCGGCGTACAGCTCGTGCTGGAGGTCGGAGGGGGTACGGCGGTGGCCGGTGAGCCTGATCACGCCGTCCGGGGCGAGTTCGGCGCAGTCCTCGGCGACGGCGGCCAGCAGGGCGGTGCGGCCGGTGCCGGTGGGTGCGGTGAGCCGCACCGAACGGCCCCGGGCCAGCAGCCGGTGCAGCCGGCGCCGTTCCTCCTCGCGCTCCAGCAGCGGCGGGGCGAGCGGGTCGCGGGCGGGGTCCGCGCCGGTGCCCCTGGGTGCTTTGCGCGGGGATATGGGGCGCCGGCCGGGCGGGCAGGAGGCGATCTCGCTGCCGTCCACCGGGTTGATGGTCAGCAGAAAGTCGCCCGCGACCAACTCGGCGGTCCGTCCGGTGCCTGCGGGCTGCCGGGGCTGGTCACCGTGCGGGGCCGGCTGGCTGGAGTCCATCAAGGTGTCCTCTGGGTGCGGCGGGCTGATGCGGTGGGTGCGGCGCGGAGGCCGGGCTGGTTCCACGCTACTGGCCCGGCTCCCTGGGCATGGTAGGCGGCCCGGCGCTCCCGCCCCACCGGTCACCGGCGGCACAGTGGCCCGGCGGCCTCCTCCCGGGGTCCGGGAGGAGGCTCAGGAGGCGATGGTGAGGATGCGGTGCAGCCGGGTGGCCACCAGGACCCGCTGCATTTGCGGGGGCACATCGCGCAGGACGAGGCGGCGTCCGCACCGGCCGGCCCTGCGGTGCACCCCCATGATGACTCCGAGTCCGGTCGCGTCCCAGGAGTGGAGGTCTTTCAGATCGAGCACGAGATCCCCCTGCCCGGAGTCGACGGCGTCGTGCAACGCCGTACGGGCGTCCGCGGCGCTGCGGACGTCCAGGCGGCCTTCGACGACCAGCTCAGCGTGGTCGCCTTTGATGTGCATATAACACTCCCCGGAATTGCTTTCGTGTTGACTTCAACTGTCTCTCCACCTGACGGCTTCTATCCCCCGTCCGGTTGCCGTACGTAAGGGATCTGAAGCGAATTCACCCATGGGGGTGAGTGTGCGAATACGGCGGCCCGGATCAGTAGGAGTGGAAGCCGCGTCCGCTCTTGCGGCCCAGGTCACCGGCGTCGACCATGCGGCGCATCGACTCCGGCGGGGCGAACTTCTCGTCGCGGGATTCGGTGTAGATGTTCTCGGTGGCGTGGGTGAGCACATCGACGCCGGTGAGGTCGGCGGTGGCGAGCGGGCCCATGGCGTGGCCGAAGCCCAGTTTGCAGGCGAGGTCGATGTCCTCGGCGCTGGCCACTCCGGACTCGTGCAGCTTGGCGGCCTCCACGATCAGCGCGGAGATCAGCCGGGTGGTGACGAAGCCGGCCACGTCGCGGTTGACGACGATGCAGGTCTTGCCGGCGGACTCGGCGAACTCGCGGGCGGTGGCCAGGGTCTCGTCGCTGGTGTGCCGGCCGCGCACCAGTTCGCACAGCGCCATCATCGGCACCGGGGAGAAGAAGTGGGTGCCCACCACGCGCTCGGGGCGGGCGGTGGCGGCGGCGAGCTTGGTGATGGGGATGGCGGAGGTGTTGGAGGCGAGCACGGTGGTGTCCTTCACCAGGCCGTCGAGGGTGGCGAAGATGCCGGCCTTGATGTCGGCCTGCTCGAAGACGGCTTCGACGACGAGGTCGGCGTCGGCGGCGGCGTCGAGTTCGGTGCCGGTGCTGATCCGGCCGAGCGCGGCCCCGGCCTCCTCGGCGCCCAGTCTGCCCTTGCCGACGAACTTCTCCAGGGATGCCTCGATGCCGCCGCGGCCCCGGGCCAGTGCCTGCTCGGTGGTGTCCACCAGCGTCACGGTCCAGCCGCCGACGGCGGCGACCTGTGCGATGCCGGAGCCCATGAGTCCGGCGCCGACGACGGCGAGGTTCCTGGCCACGTGTGATCTCCTTTGATCCTTTACGGCGACCCCGAAGGGTCATGTCCCGGGGACCCTAGACCTTAGTGTCCGTCAGGTACCCCGTGGGGGTGAAGAGACGCGCATCACGCCGCTGCCCCCGGTGCGGCGGGTGCCGTACCGGGGGCAGCGGTGCTGCGGGTGGTGCGAATGGTGCCGATGGGGTGGGCGTGGCGGTGGCTAGGTCCTGTCTGACAAATGGCGCCGGTCAGGCCCGCGTTGTCTGGTGCAGGGGGGCACCTCCCGGCCGAA
The DNA here is from genome assembly GCF_059510435.1 of Streptomyces sp. NTD107. NCBI lineage: Bacteria > Bacillati > Actinomycetota > Actinomycetes > Kitasatosporales > Streptomycetaceae > Streptomyces > Streptomyces sp. NTD107. The sequence goes on from NZ_JCAJZV010000009.1 coordinate 132,880, forward strand.
GGCTGGGGGCGCATCGCAAGGCGGAGGGACGGCCTCGTAGTGGGCTACTTGGGCGTCTCGACAACGCAGCGAGGTTCCCCCAGGCCCTTGGGGGCCCGGGAGGTGCCCCCTGTGCCAGGCGACGCGGGCCAGGCGGGATTTGTCAGACAGGACCTAGGTGCGGCTCAGGGAGACGTCGGCGAGACAGAAGGTGTACGGCTGTGCCTGTCCGCCGAGCTGGAAGCGCAGCCGGGCCGCGTCCAGTGAGCCGGTCGGGGTGAAGACGTAGGTGTGGCGCTGGTGCTCCCCGGTGATGCGGGGGAAGACGTTCAGCTGGGCGGGATGCGGATAGTCCGGGCTCTCCACGACGGCGCGGATGGTGTGCGCCGCCGTGGCGGTGGTGGCCGCGGTGAAACTCAGGGTGTAGCGGTCGCCGCTGGTCAGCGGGAGGTCGTCCTGGCCGATCAGGGCGTCCCAGGGCTGGCTGGTGCCACCCGCCACGGCCGTGCACAGCTCGCCGCCGGCGGGGGTGCCGGGGGTGGCCGAGCCGATCGGGTACCAGGGGGCGAGGCCGGCCGTGAAGTCGCCGTTGGTCAGCAGCTCCGTTCCGGTGCCCGGGCCGCTGTCGCCGGCCGGCTCGAAGAGTACGGCGTCGGCGATGGTGTAGCCGGGGCTGTCGGCCGAGATGGTCAGATTGTGGCCGGCGCCGGCGGTGAAGTCGTACGTGCCGAGCAGGCCCCAGTCACAGCCGCCGGTGCGCTGGTCCACCGTCAGGGCGGCGGTGCCGCCGGCGTGCTTGATGCTGATGGGTGCGGCGGCGGTGCGGTTGCTGTGGGGCGACCACCACAGATAGACGTTGTAGCGGCCCGAGGCGGGCAGGTCGGGGGTGAAGGTCGCGGTCTTGTCGGACGCGGTGCCGCTGCCGTCGTGCTTGTAGTCGGCGCCGTAGAAGCCGTGCGCGCTGGTGGCGGTGGCCCAGCCGCCGCTGTCGGAGTAGCCGGGTGAGGCGTTGTCGACCACGGTGCCGGTGCGGGACGGCGGGACGCCGAGGTTGTCCTCGACCCCGTCGGGGTTGTCGGCGCCGGGCTGGTTGTGGTCCTTGAGCTGTCCCAGCCAGTCCTTGATGAACTGGCCCTGGTGGGCGCCGCCCAGCAGGTTCCAGTTCTTGTCGAACATCTGGGGCTTCCAGTAGTTGTCGAAGACCCAGGCGGTCCAGCTGATCTCCGGCCGGGCGTCCAGGTAGTTGCGCAGCCCGTTGCCCCAGCACAGGGTGGTGCCCTGGGTGACGGCCGGGTCGGTGAACTCACCGGCCGGGTTCCAGCCGAACTCGGTGAGGATCACCGGGATGGTCCGCGCCGCGTTGCCGAACCGCTGGTCGAGGTTGGCGGTGCTGGAGGGACCCTGGTTGGGGTAGAGGTGGTAGACGTACGCCATGTTGGGGTCGGCGATGGGGTCGGCGGCTGCCTCGTTGACCATGGTGGACCAGTTGGGGCTGCCCATCAGGATCAGGTTGTCCGGGGCCACCTGGCGGATGGAGTCGACCACGGGGGTGATGTAGCTCTTCCAGGTCGCCCAGTTGTTGGGGGCCAGCGGCTCGTTGTACACCTCGAAGATCACATTGGGGATCCCGGCGTACTTGGGGGCCACGAAGTCCCAGAACTCCTTGACGATGGACTGCGGTACGCCGCCGGCCGTGTCGCCGTAGTTCTGCACCCGGTGGAAGTCGACGATCACGTAGATGCCGAGGTCGATGGCCTGCTGGACGTACGGGTCGATGTGCCGGGCGAAGTTCTCCGCCAGCGGCAGGGAGTCGTTCGGCGCCCATTCGGTGACCGGCAGCCGCAGCACCCGGCTGTTCCAGCCGGCCGTGGCGTCCGCCGACATGTCGATGAGTTCGGAGATCGGCTTGGGGTTGCAGTCGCCGCACTCGGCGTTGTGGCGTGGGGCCAGCACCGAGACGCCGCGCAGGGTGACGGGGCGGCCGGCCTCGTCCCGTATCTGGTTGCCGTCGACCTTCAGTTGCTGGATCTGGGCGGCGGCGGCCGGCGCGGTGGGGTGGTCGGCGCGGGCGGTGGTGGCGGGCAGGGCGAGGAGGGTGAGCGGGACGGCGAGGGCGGTCAGGGTTCTCAGAAGCTTCTTCGCTGTACTGAGCACGCGGCTCTCCTTGGACTGACGCTGCTGTTTCGGTGGGGGGTGGTGCCGTGCGGTGCGGTTATGCCTCCTTCGCGATCGTCAGGTCGACGGCCAGGGGGAGGTCCCGGCTGTCGAAGCCGAGGTGGGCCCGGAAGGTGCCGGGTTCGGTGTGCCAGCCGCCGTCGGCCCAGTGCTGGAAGGCGCGGTCGGGCAGCGGCAGGGTCACGGTGATCTCCTCGCCGGCCGCGGCGCGTACCGGTGCGAAGCCGGCCAGCCAGCGCACCGGGCGGTCGATGGCCGACCCGGGCCGGGCGAGATAGACCTGGAGGACCTGCTTGCCGGGGCGCTGCCCGGTGTTGCGTACGGTCGCGGTCAGCTCGGTGCCGGTGGCGGTGCCGGTGGCGGTGACGCCGGTCAGCTCCCAGTCGGTGTAGCCCAGGCCGAACCCGAAGGGGTACGCGGGTTCGGTGCCGGCCTTGAGCCAGGCGCGGTAGCCGATGTGGATGCCCTCGCCGTACACCAGTCGGCCGTCCGCCGGGGTGGTGGAGAGCACCGGGACGTCCGCCTCGGCGGCCGGCCAGGTGGTGGGGAGCCGGCCGCCGGGCTCGCGCAGCCCGAGCAGCACGTCGGCGAGGGCGTGGCCGTACTCCTGGCCGCCGAACCAGGTGAGCAGGATCGCGGCGACCTCCTCGCGCCAGGGCAGCAGCACGGGGGCACCGGAGTTGACGACCACGACGGTACGGGGGTTGGCGGCGGCGACGGCGCGGACGAGTTCGTCCTGGCGGCCCTGGAGGGCGAGGGTGGTGCGGTCGAAGCCCTCGCTCTCCACCTCGGCGCTGGTGCCGACCACGACGACGGCCACGTCGGCGGCGCGGGCCGCGGCCACCGCGTCGGCGATCAGCCGGTCTCCGTCCGCGGTGACCAGGTCGAAGCCGGCCACCAGGGTGACGCCGGACTCGGGGCCCTCGCGGTCGGGGATGGTCAGCTCGACGGTGAGGTCGAGCGCGGTCCCGGCGATCAGGTCCACGGCGGCGGAGGCGATCGGCGGGGCGACCAGGCCGCCGCCGAACTCCTCCCCGTGGTGGGTGAGTTCCTCGGCGATGGCCTCGGTGCCGTCGATCAGCACGCGCAGCGCACCGGCGGTGGCGACGCCGATCCGGGCCGGGCCGCTGTGCGCGGGGGTGTAGCGGGTACGCAGTTCGACGCGGGTGGCGTCGGCGAGCCGGGCGGTGCCCAGACGTACCAGGTTGGCGTCCCGGCGGCGTTCGTCGATGAGGACGGTGCCGTCCGCGCGGCGGGCGATGAGCCGTACGCCGCGCTCGCCGCTGACCGGGTCGGTCAGCTCGGTGCCGGGGAACGGGGCGATGCCGCGCTGCGCCTCGGCGCCCAGGTGCCAGCTGATGTCGGCGCCGGGCAGCGCGGCGCGCAGGCCGTCCAGCGGGGAGATCACGTGGTCGGGCTCCACGGAGGCACTGCCGCCGCCCTGGGTGCGGGCCAGGTAGGCGTTGTGCCCGATGACGGCGACCGAGCCCAGGGCCGCGGGCACCCAGGGGAGTTCGGCGGCCTCGTTGCGGACCAGGACCATGCCCTCGGCGGCGGCCTCGCGGGCGAGCGCCGGGCCGTCCTCGGCGGGCGGCGGGTCGGTGACGGCGGGCGCGAAGCCCTCCAGGGCACCGACCCGGGCGGCCAGCCGCAGCAGCCGCTCGATCTTCTCGTCGATCGCCGCCTGGGGTACCCGGCCGGCGCGTACGGCGTCCACCAGCTTCTCACCCCACGGCCCGTCGGGTCCCGGCATCACCAGGTCCTGCCGGGCGAGGGCGGCCGGCTCGGTGGTGCGGGCGGCCCACCAGTCGGAGACGACGACGCCGTCGAAGCCCCATGCGCCGCACAGTGGCTCGGCGAGCAGCGGGTTCTCCGTCATGGTGTGGCCGTTGACGGAGTTGTAGGCGGACATCACCAGCCACGGCCGCTCCCGCACGACGGTGTCCTCGAACGCGGCGAGATACAGCTCGCGCAGGGTGCGTTCGTCGATGCGGGCGTCGTAGGTGAAGCGGTCGGTCTCGGAGTCGTTGGCGACGTAGTGCTTGGGGGTGGCGCCGACCCCGCCGGCCTGCACGGCGCGCACATAGGCGGCGCACAGCCGGGAGGTGAGGAGCGGGTCCTCGGAGTACGCCTCGAAGTGCCGGCCGCCCAGCGGGCTGCGGTGCAGGTTGATGGTGGGGCCGAGGACGACGTCGGCGCCCATCCGGCGGGCCTCGACGGCCAGGACGGCGCCGTAGCGGTGCGCCAGGGACGGGTCCCAGGAGGCGGACAGGGCGGAGGCGGAGGGCAGGTTGAGGGCGGAGAACCGGCCGTCCCAGCTTTCGCCGCGGATGCCGCTGGGGCCGTCGGAGACGACGATGCGGCGCAGTCCGATGGCGGGTTCGGGGTGCAGGCTCCAGCTGTCGGCGCCGGTGAGCAGCCGTACCTTCTGCTCCAGGGTGAGCCGGTCGGCGAGGGTGCGCAGCGCTTCGCCGGTGGCGGCGGTCGCTTCGGTGGTGGCGGCGGCGGTGGTGGCGGTGGGGCGGGGCGTCATGGTGTCGGGGCTCCTGTCGGTTCGACGCCGGTCAGTTCGAGTTCGGTGCGGCGGTGGCAGGCCGTGAGCCTGCCGTCCTCGCCGCTGAGTTCGGGGGGTGCTCCGGCCACGTCGCAGACGCCGGGGACGGCGTAGCCGCACCGGGTGTGGAAGGAGCAGCCGTTCGGCGGGTGGGCGGGGTCGGGCAGATCGTCGGTGAGCCGGACGCGGCGTCCGGTGTCGCGCAGCCGGGGGTCGGGCCGGGGCACGGCGGACAGCAGCGCCTCGGTGTACGGGTGGTGCGGGCGGCCGTAGAGCTGTGCGGTGTCGGCCACTTCGGCGATCTTTCCCAGGTACATGACGGCGACGCGGTCGCAGACGCTTTCCACCACGGACAGGTCGTGGGAGATGAAGAGGTAGGTGAGGCCCAGCTCCTCCTGGAGGTCGCGGAGCAGGTTGAGGATCTGGGCGCGGACGGAGACGTCGAGCGCGGAGACGGGCTCGTCGGCGATGACCAGGCGGGGGCGGACGATGAGGGCGCGGGCGATGTTGACGCGCTGCCGTTCGCCGCCGGAGAAGGCGTGCGGGTAGCGGTGCAGATAGCGCGGGGAGAGGCCGACGCGGCGCAGCATGGCCGCGACCCGGTCCTCCAGTTCGCTGCCGGTGGCGATGCCGTACGAGCGCAGCGGGTCGCCGATGATCTGGAGCAGCGTCATGCGGGGGTTGAGGGAGGAGAAGGGGTCCTGGAAGACGACCCGGACCTCGCGCCGGTAGGCGCGCAGCGCGTTGCCCGACAGGGTGGCCACGTCCACGACGGTGCCGTCCGCGCGCCGGTAGGCGACGCGCCCGGCGGTGGGGTCGAGGACGCGGGCGAGTGAGCGGCCCAGCGTCGTCTTGCCGCAGCCGGACTCGCCGACCAGGCCGAGCGTCTCACCCTCCCGCACGGCCAGGTTGATGCCGTCGACGGCACGGAGGTGGCCGACGGTGCGCCCCAGCAGGCCGCGCTTGACCGGGAAGTGGACCCGTACTCCTTGGATGTCGAGCAGCGGCGGGGCGGTCGGGGGCGGCGGCGCGGTCATGCGGGGGCTCCTTCCGGCTGCGGGGCGTGCAGCACGCAGCGCACCCGGCGGTCGGGGGCGGTACGGATCTCGGGCGGCTCGGTGGTGTCGCACACCCCGGGGCGGGCGCGGTCGCAGCGTGGGTGGAAGGGGCAGCCGGCGGGGCGTTCGGAGGGGTGCGGGACGTTGCCGGGGATGGTGGTGAGGCGCTGTCCGGTGCCGGCGCCCATCCGGGGTACGGAGCCGAGCAGGGCGCGGGTGTACGGGTGCTGGGGGTCGTGGAAGATCGCGTCGACGGGGCCCTGTTCGGCGACCTTGCCGAGGTACATGACGACGACCTCGTCGGCGATCTCGGCGACCACGCCGAGGTCGTGGGTGATGAACAGCACGGACATGCCGGTCTCGGCCTGGAGTTCGCGCAGCAGGTCGATGATGCGGGCCTGGGTGGTGACGTCGAGGGCGGTGGTGGGTTCGTCGGCGATGAGCAGGGCGGGGTCGCAGGCGAGCGCGATGGCGATCATGGCGCGCTGGCACATGCCGCCGGAGAGCTGGAAGGAGTAGGCGTCCATGCGCTGTTCGGGGCGGGGGATGCCGACCCGGCGCAGCAGTCGCACGGCGCGTTCGCGGGCGGCGGCGCGGCTGAGCGGGAGGTGCAGTTCGATGGCCTCGGTGAGCTGGTCGCCGATGGTGTACATCGGGGAGAGCGCGGCCATCGGTTCCTGGAAGACCATGGCGATCTCGCCGCCGCGGATCGCGCGCAGTTCCTCGCCCCTGGGGTCGAGGGCGGCGAGGTCGAGGGGGGTTTCGCGGTGCGGCGGGTGCCAGTTGATGGTGCCGCCCTCGATGCGCCCGGGTTCGTCGACGAGGCCGAGGACGGAGCGGGCGGTCATGCTCTTGCCGCAGCCGGATTCGCCGACGACGCAGACGATCTTGCCGCGCGGCACGGTGAAGCTGACGCCGTCGACGGCGCGTACGGTGCCGTCCTGGGTGTGGAAGTGGGTGGTGAGGCCGGCGATGTCCAGCAGGGGGGCGTTGGCGTTCATGGGCGTGGCACCCGCTATTTCTTGTAGGGGTCGGCGGCGTCGCGCAGTCCGTCGCCCGCGAAGTTCAGGGCGAGGACGGCGAGGATGACGGCGAGGCCGGGGATCATCAGCCAGGGGGCGGTGGACAGGACGCGGATGTTCTGGGCGTCCTGGAGGAGTACGCCCCAGCTGACGACGGGGGCCTGGAGGCCGAGCCCCAGGAAGGACAGGGCGGTCTCGGCGAGGATCATCCCGGGGATGGACAGCGACAGGGACGCGATGAGGTGGCTGGAGAAGGACGGCAGCAGGTGCCGGAAGATCACCCGGGGCTGCCGGCAGCCGTCAAGACGGGCCGAGGTGACGAAGTCCTCGCCGCGCAGGGAGAGGAACCGGCCGCGTACGACGCGGGCGAGGTCGGTCCAGCCGATGATGGCGAGGATGACGGTGATGGCGAAGTACCGCTGGACGGGGCCCCAGTCGTAGGGCAGGGCGGCGGCCAGGCCCAGCCACAGCGGCAGGGTGGGGATGGACATGAAGAACTCGACGAGCCGCTGGATGACGGTGTCGGTCCTGCCGCCGAAGTAGCCGGAGACGCCCCCGAGTACCACGCCGAGGGCGAAGGCGAGGGCGACGCCGACCAGGCCGATGGTCATGGAGACCCGGGTGCCGTGGATGAGCAGCGACAGCAGGTCGTGGCCGGTGCGGTCGGCGCCGAGCAGATAGAACGGGGCGCCGGGTTCGGTGGGGCCGATGAGGTGGCGGTCGAAGGGGATGAGGCCGAGGATCTTGTAGTCCTCGCCCTTGACGAAGAAGCCGAGGGAGACGCGCTGTCCGGGGTCCTCGGTGTAGGTCTGCTCGTAGGTGTCGTTGTCGATGGTGGCGGTGTAGCCGTTGACGTAGAGGCCGTCGCCGTCGAGGTGGAGGGTCTGGGGCGGGGCGTAGGTGTAGTCGCCGTTGAAGTGTTCGGTGCCGAAGGGGGCGAGGAATTCGGCGAACAGCGCGACGAGGTAGAAGGCGAGGGTGACGACGGCGCCGGCCATGGCGAGCTTGTGGCGGCGGAACTTCCACCGGATGAGCTGCCACTGGGAGGCGGTGTAGCGCTTGTCGGTGTCCGGGCGTTCGGTCGTGGTTTCGGCTGACATGGTGGCGGCCCCCTACCGCTGTCCGAGCCGGACCCGCGGGTCGAGCCAGGCGAGCAGGATGTCGGACAGGAGTGTGCCGATCACGGTCAGCACACTGATGATGAGGATGATCGAGGCGGCCAGGTACATGTCCTGGCTGCGGAGCGCGCCGAGCAGCAGCGGCCCGGTGGTGGGCAGGGACAGCACCTGGGAGACGATGACCTCGCCGGAGACCAGCCCCGGCAGCACCCAGCCCACGGTGGACACGAACGGGTTGAGGGCGACCCGCAGCGGATATTTGCGGACCAGCCGGGCCTCGCTCATGCCGCGGGCGCGGGCGGCCACCACGTACGGCTTGCGGAGTTCGTCGAGCAGGTTGGCGCGCAGGATCCGGATGAGGCCGGCGGTGCCGGCGGTGCCGAGCACCACGATCGGCACCCACAGATGGCCGAGCAGATCGAGGAATTTGCCGAGGTTCCAGGCGGCGTCCTCGAATTCGGGTGAGAAGAGGCCGCCGACGCTCATGCCGAACACGCTGTGGCCGAGATACATCAGCAGCAGGGCGATCATGAAGTTGGGGATGGCGAGCCCGAGGAATCCGAGGGTGGTCGCCAGGTAGTCGCCGGCCGAGTACTGGCGGATCGCGGAGTAGATCCCGATGGGGAAGGCGATGAGCCAGCCGGCGAGGAGGGTGGTGAGGGCCAGCAGGATCGTCATCGGCAGCCGGTCCATCACCAAGGAGGAGACGGTCTTGCTGTATTCGAAGGACTGACCGAAGTCACCGTGGAAGAGGATGTTGCCGATCCATTTCAGGTACTGCTCGTGGATCGGATCGCCGAGGCCGTACCGTTCGCGCAGGGCGCTCATCTGGGCGACGTCCATGCGTTCGCCCTGGTTCTCCATCCGGGCGACCATGGTGGTCAGGAAGTCGCCCGGCGGCAGTTGGATGATGGCGAAGGCCACCACCGATATCCCGAAGAGGGTCGGGATCATGTAGAGGCACCGTCGTGCCACGTAGCTCAGCACCGCAGACCGTCCCGTTCAGCTTTCGGATGTCAGGCGTCGAAGAAGTACTGCTCGGGGTTGGTGACGCCCGGGTAGGGGAATTTCCCGGCGAAGTAGGTCTGCTGGACCATGTTGCGTACGTGCTCGCCGACGATGCCGTAGCCGGGCAGGGCGGTGGAGACGCCGATGGTCCAGAACTGTTCCTTGGCGATGGCCAGGACGTCCCGCATCAGGGCGTTGCGGCGGTCGCGGTCGGGTTCGGCGGCGATCCGGTCGTGGTAGATGCGGTACTGCTCCTTGGCGGGCTCGGGCGGCTCCTGGCCCTGGGCGCCGTCGCTCGACAGCCAGCTGAACCATTCGGGGCAGAATGCTGAATTGTCGCCCCATTCCGGCATGAAGAAACCGGGGGTGTTGACGGTGTCGAGGCCGCCGTCGCCGTCCCAGACCAGGGCCTGGTGCTCGTTGGCCTGGATGAGCTGGATGCGCAGCGTCTCGTCCTCGTTCTGCACCCGCATGTCGACGCCCACGGAGCGCCAGCCGGGGCGGATCAGCTCCAGGGCGTCGGCGAGTTCCGGCTTGCCGGCGCCGGTGCCCACCAGCACCCGGAAGGAGATGGGCTTGCCGTCCGGGCCCAGCCGGAAGCCGTCACCGTTGCGCCGGGTCCAGCCGGTGCGGTCGAGGTATTCGTTGGCGAGGTCGAGGTCGAACTCGGTGTACTGCTTGGCCATCTCCTCGTCGAACAGTTCGGATTCGCGCAGCGGCGCCACCTGCCAGGGCTCGCCCTGCCGGGCGTGCACGGTGGTGATGAGCTCGGGCCGGTTGATGGCGTGCGACAGCCCGATCCGGAAGTCGCGGTTCTGGAACACCTCCCGCTTGGCCGGGTCCTGGCAGGTGAGGTTGAACATGATGGTGAGCGTGTTGAGTTTGTCGGGGACGAGGTCGAAGAAGCGGTAGCCGCCGGCCTCGCGTTCGGCGGCCAGCACCGGCTTGTTGCGGGTGGTGTTGACGTGCCGGTCGAGCAGGTCGATCTCGCCCCGGAGGACGTTGAGCAGCAGCACCTCGGCGTCCTGCACCATGCCGAAGTCGATGCCGTTCAGGTACGGCAGCTGGTTGCCCTCCGTATCCACCTTCCAGTAGTAGGGATTGCGGGTGAAGCGCATGGTGGTGCCGTCGCCGACCGCCGAGGTGGGCAGCCAGGCGTGCAGCCGGGGCAGCCGCGGGTTGGTCCACAGGGCGCCGGCGTACATGGCGTCCTGGAGCAGTTCCATGGCGCCGGAGTAGTCCAGGTCCTTGGCGGCCTGTTCGGCGTCGTCGGCGTAGTCGGGGTGGAACCGGCTCAGGTAGTGCTTGGGCAGCCGGGTGAGGATGTCGGTGGGCCCGCCGGCCAGTTGCTCCAGGAACAGGGCGCGGGGCGCGGGGAAGACGAACGCGACGGTGAGATCGTCGATCCGCTCCAGGCGGGCCGGTTCGCCGTCCACGGCGAAGTGTCCCGGGGTGTCGGGGACGATGCTCTTGTTCATGGCGATGTCGTGGAAGGCGAACAGCACGTCGTCCACCGTGAACGGCTCGCCGTCCGACCACTTCATGCCCTCCCGCAGCACGAAGGTGAAGCGGGTGGCGTCCTCGTTGACCGTCACCGATTCGGCGACGTTGGGCACGGTGGTGGACCAGTCCAGGTCCCAGCGCACCATGTTCTCGTAGCCGAGGGTGTACTGGAGCCGGAAGGTGTCGCCGGCGCCGATCAGCGCGTTGCGCCAGGTGCCGCCGTACCGGCCGATCCCGTCCACCGGGGTGACCACCATGGGCGTGGCGGGGAGGCGTTCGGCCAGCGGCGGCAGCTTGCCCTCGTCGACGAGCCGCTTCAGCTCGGGGGCCTCGCCCTCGGCGTCCCCGGCGTGCCCGCCGCCGTCCTTGTCGCCGCCCGCCGGGGAGAGGCTGCACGCGCTGAGCGCGCCCAGCGCCGCGGCGCCCAGGGTGACGGCGCCGCCGGCGGCGAGGAATCTTCTTCGGTCGATGGGCCAGGACTTACGCGTCATTGCGTTCATGTCGGTTCTCCCAGTGGAACGGCGGGGGTGGTCAGTACCCCTGGACGTCGGGCCAGGCGAGTTCCACGCCGTGGCCGCTCAGCAGGGCGCGGTAGTCCGCGAGAAGCGTGGCGTCGGCGCGCACCTGGTGCGGGGTGGCGCGCTCACGCAGGCAGTGGGCGGCGAGCAGTCCGGCGGCCTCGCCGATGTTCCACTCGACGGGGTGCAGCCGGTAGCAGCCATTGGTGATGTGGGTGGTGCCGATGTTCTTGGCGGCCGGCAGCAGATTGGTGATCCGCTGCGGCAGCAGCGCCCCGAGCGGGATCTGGAAGGGGCAGGAGCCGACGTCGATGTAGTTGTCGCCGCCGGTGGAAGGGTGCAGGTCGATGCGGTACGAGCCGATGCCGATGGAGTCGGGGTGCCGGACGGCGCCCCGCTCGCCGCGTACCGCGAGCGAGACCTCCTGCTCGGTGATGGTGTGCAGGGCCTTGATGCGGCGCGATTCGCGGTGGTAGGGGCCCATGGTGAGGCCGTCGCGGGTGCCCACCACATCGGGGCGGGTGCGCAGCCCGGGCAGCCCCGTACCGCCGTCGGCGCGCGGCAGTTCGGTCTGCATCCAGTACAGGAAGGAGCGGGACATGGCGCGGGCGCCGGCCAGGTGGCGGGCGTCCTCCTCGGCGCCGCCGCCGAACAGCGGGCCCTCGACGTAGTCGATCATCGGCCAGTTGACGATGATGACGTCGGATTCCAGGGCTCCTGGGGTGAAGTTCTCCCGGGCGAGGATGCGGCGGAACGCCCACAGGTCGAGGTCGCCGGCGACGGGCGGCGGCGGGAGGGCGGGGTCGGGGTTGGGCTCCAGGATGCGGCGCATGGGTGCCAGACCCTGCGGCTTGGGGGCGAGCAGGCCGAAGAACGGGCCGGGCCAGTACGGGGGCTGGTAGTCGCGCCAGAATCCGTAGTCGTCGGGCTTGTCGATGGTGTGGTCCTCGCCGGCCCGGTGTTCCAGGGCCAGGCACCAGGAGGCGGCCTGGATGTTGCGCGGCTGGGCGGCTGCGGGGGCGCTGGGTTCGCCGGTGTCGGCCCGCGACTCGAAGCCGGTGACGTGCTCGGTGCCGGTGAGCGGCAGCAGTTCGCCGGTCTCGGTGGCGTCGAGGATGTACGGGGCGGTGACGGTGAACGGCTCGCCGTCGCCGTTGTGGCCGCCGACGGGGCGCAGGGTGACGCTGGTGACGGTGTCCCCGTCGGTGGTGGCGGACAGCGGGCGGTAGCCGGTGCGCAGGTCGAGGCGGCCGGCCGCCTGGTGCGGGGCGAGCATGGCGCGCAGCACGTCGTGGGCGACGCGCGGTTCGGCGCACAGCGCGGAGACCCGGCCGTTGCCGGGGTTGAGCGCCCGGTCGGCGCGGGCGGCGGCGGTGAGCGGGTACCAGCGCCGGTAGTAGTCGCGGATGCCCTCGCGCAGGGCGCGGTAGGAGGCGGTGGCGCCGAACTGCTCGATCCACGGGTGCTCGTCGGGCGGGGTGCCCTGCACGGTGAGCTGGCCGCCGACCCACGGGTACTCCTCGGTGAGCAGCACCCGCAGTCCGCTGCGGGCGGCGGCGAGGGCGGCGGCGACGCCGCCGAGGCCGCCGCCGATGATGGCGATGTCGGCGCTGGTGTCGGCGCTGGTGTCGGTCATGACTCTCCCCGGCGGTGGCTGGTGCCGCCGGCGCCGCCGGTGGGCGGCGCCGCGATGGTGGTGGGCGCGGGCGGCGTGCAGGGCAGCAGCAGCTGCCGGGCGCGCGGGGGCTCGGGTGCGGTGAGCATTTCGACGAGCAGGCGTACGGCGCCGCGGCCGATCTCGTTGCGCGGGATGCCGAGCGAGCTCCACCCGGTGCCGGGGCGCGGGCCGCCGGTGGTGTCGCGCAGCGTGATGATGGAGAGGTCGGCGGGGATGGTGAGGCCGCGGTGCGCGGCGAACTCGGCGAGCCGGTCGGTGAGCGACTCCTCCTCGGTGACGAAGGCGGTGATGCCGGAGCCGGTGGCGAGGTCGAACCACTCCTGGCGCAGCTCGTACGGGTTCATCAGTACGGGCAGCGGCGGGAGTCCGGCGGCGGCGCAGGCGGCGCGGTAGCCGGCCTCGCGGTCGGTGAGCGGCTCGGTGCGGTCGGTGAGGCCGAGGTAGCCGATCCGGGTGTGGCCGGCGTCGATGAGGGTGCGTACGGCGTCGTGGGTGCCGGCGGTGTAGTCGGCGCTGACCCAGGCGAGGTCGCCGGCGTCGGAGACCTCGCGGCGGCCGATGTGGACGAAGGGGTAGCCGTCGCGGCTGAGCCGGGCCACGTCGGAGTGGTCGTGGGTGATACCGAGCAGCACGCTGCCGTCGGCGACGTTGAGCCGGTTGCTGCCGTCGCGGTAGAGGCGGCGTTCGCCGTTCACGTCCTCGGTGGAGGTGAAGAGCACCAGGTCGTAGCCCTCGGCGACGGCCTGTTCCTCCACCCCGATGAGGAACTCGTGGTAGAAGTCGCGGCTGCTGATCGGGAAGACCGCTTCGAAGGTGTGCACGCCCAGGAGGCGGTTGCCCTTGCCCTTGAGGGAACGGGCGGCGGGGTTTGCCGTATAGCCCAATGCGCGGATGGCGTCCCTGACGGTCCGTTCGGTTTCGGCCGGAATCCGGCTGCTGGCCGCCCGGCCGTTGACCACGGCCGAGACCGTCGCCTGGGACACCCCTGCGCGGCGCGCGACATCCGACTGGGTCGGCGCCTGCCGGTGGCGGTTGACTGGCACTGCATCCCCTCGCTGTTTCGTATCAGCAACTGATAAGCAGGAACGATGTGTTGTCTGCTGATTCGTTGCAGCGACGGTAGGTACTGCGGGAAAGAGCGTCAAGGGAGCGGACCGGAAAAGTTTCGGGCGGATGATGAGAGGGATACCGGTGTCAGCCGGCCGGCCGATCGCGACCGACCGGAACCAGCCGACCGTGTACCCCGGAGGAACCCATGACCGCGCCAAGGGAATTGACGAAAGCGAACGCCCAGAGGGTGGATCTCTTCCATGACTTCCCCTTCGACCCGACCTACGGCTACGACCTGGCCACCCTGTTGACGGTGGGCGCCCCCACCGCCCCGGAGGGCTTCGCCGCGTTCTGGCGCGCGCGGTACGCCGCCGCCAGGCGCACGCAGGTCGCGCCGCGTCTGGGCCCGGTGGAGCGGGAGACGGACGGGGTACGCGTCCACCGGCTCGACTACGGCTCGGTGGGCGGCCGGCGGATCGGCGGCTGGCTGACGCTGCCCGCCGACGGACGCGTCACCCGGGGCTGTGTGGCCACTCACGGCTATGGCGGTCGCGAATTCCCGGAACTGCGGCTGCCACCGCCCGGCACCGCCACCATCTGGCCGGTGCTGCGCGGCCTCGGGGCGCTCAGCCGCTTCCCCGACCTCCCCGAGCGGGGCGGGGAACACGTGCTGCACGGCATCGGCTCCCGCGACACCTATGTGCACGGGGAGTGCGCGGCGGACATCTGGTGCGCGGCCACCGCGCTGCTGGAACTGGTGCCGGGCGCGGCGCGCGGGCTGACGTACCACGGGGCGAGCTTCGGCGGCGGGATCGGCCCGCTCGCGCTGCCCTGGGACGACCGCTTCACGGCGGCGACCCTGGTGGTGCCGAGCTTCGGCAACCATCCGCTGCGGCTGACGCTGCCGTGCGCGGGCAGCGGGGAGCCGGTACGGCTGCGGCACGCCCAGGACCCGCGGGTGGCGGGGGTGCTCAGCTGGTACGACGCGGCGACGGCGGCGGCGCACCTGCGGATTCCGGTGCATGTCGGGGCCGCGATGTTCGACCCGGTGGTGCCGCCGCCGGGGCAGTTCGCGGTGTACAACGCGCTGGCCGGGCGGCGGGAGCTCTTCGTGCTGACCGCCGGGCACTTCGACCACCCGGCGGCGCCGATGGAGGAGACGGCGCTGATCGGCGCCCAGCACCGCTTCCTCGCCTCGTTGGGCTAGCGCAGATGTGCAATGGCTCCCCCGTGCGGGCGACTTACACCCACACGGGGAGGGGCGGGCGGGAAGCGCAGGGTACATCTGTCGCTGTCTTCTCAACCCCACCTCGGAGAAACCGGAGAACCCCATGACCCACGTCAGCATCCGCGCCGGAGTCCTGGGGGCGGTCGCCGCCGCCGCCCTGACCCTCACCGCCGTCCCGGCCCTGGCCAGCGCCCCGGTCGCCGCTGACGCCCCCCGCACCCTGCCGATCGCCGACCCGGGCATCGTCCAGCCGGCGGACGGCACGGCGCAGGAGGTGGCCGCGCAGCCGCAGCACTGGAACTCCGGCTCGCCGATGGCGGACCGGCTGGCCCGGCTCGCCCAGCGCGGCACGGCCGTCGCCCCGCACGAGGCGCCGTCGGCGGTCGGTGCCCCCCACGACGCCACGACGGCGCAGACCGTCTCCGGCGCCCCCTTCCTCCCGGTCCACTAATCCGCGCCGTGGCCGCTTCCCGCGGGGAGCGGCCACGGGCCGGCCGTGAAGCCGATCCAGCTGTCGGGCGGGGCCTGCGGGCGGCCGGGCACCGGGCGGTGCTCCTCGGTCCACCCGCCGGGGCCGCCCAGTTCGGCGGCCACGGTGCGCCAGAACCGCACGGCCGTGGGGTTGTTGTCCTGGAAGGCGACCTCCCAGCGTCCCGGATGCCGGGCCACCACCTGTCGTACGGCGGCCATCCCCACCCCGGCCCGGCGGGCGCCGCGCACGACGAAGAAGGCGTTGAGCACCCGGACCGGGGTGTCCAGGGCCCGGACGAGGGCGAAGCCGGCCGGGCGGTCCCCGCTGAGCGTCAGATAGGCGGCCCAGCCCGGGTCGCGGAGCGCCGACGCGAGCCGGTCGCTGCGGAAGGTGCCGTCGGGGGCGGGCAGTTCGCCCCGGAACCCGGACAGATCGTGGCGGAACATCAGCCACAGCCGTGCCAGCACGGGATGGTCATCGGCGCCGGCCCGGCGCACGGTCACTGCGGACAGCTCGGTGTCGGTCATGAAACAAAGCCTCCCGGCCGGAGATCTCCGGCCGGGAGGCTTTGTACGCGTTGCGATGATTCTACCGGGTGCCGATGATGACCGTGGCGTCGGCCTCCTCGTCGGTCACCACCCGGGTGGCCAGCCCGTACCCGGCGAACACCCCGGCCGCCCGCGCCGCCTGCCGCCCGGTGGTCTCCACCAGCAGCCGCCCGCCCGGCGCCAGCCAGCGCCCGGCCCCGGCGGCGACCCGGCGCAGCACGTCCAGCCCGTCGGCGCCGCCGTCCAGCGCCACCAGCGGCTCATGCTCGCGCGCCTCGGCCGGCAGCAGGCCGACCTCACCACTGGGTACGTAGGGCACGTTCGCGGTCAGCACCGCCACGACGCCGCGCAGCGCGGGCGGCAGCGGCGCGTACAGGTCGCCCTCGTACACCCGCCCGCCCGCCGGGGTCACATTGCGCCGGGCGCACCGTACCGCCGCCGGGTCGATATCGGCGGCGTGCAGGGCCACCCCCGGTACGGCGGCGGCGATCGCGGCGCCCACCGCGCCGGAGCCACAGCACAGATCCAGCACCACCTGCCCGCGCCGGGCGCCGGCGACGGCCTCCCGTACCAGGAGTTCGGTACGCCGCCGGGGGACGAACACCCCCGGCTCGACGGCGATCCGCAGCCCGCCGAACGCGGCCCACCCCACCACCTGCTCCAGCGGCAGCCCGGCGACCCGCCGCGCCACCATGGCGCCCAGCTCGGCGCCGCTGCCTGCGGCGCCCGTGATCAGCCGCGCCTCATCCTCGGCGAACACACATCCGGCGGCGCGCAGCCGCTCGACCACTTCCAAATCCATCGACAGACGACCTCTCGGAACACCCCGGGGCCACCCACGGCGGCACCCCACCAACACCAGCGGTAATGGGTCCCACCTCCTTCGTCCGTCACTCCGGCCCTCACTGTAACGGGAGCCGGGGCTGTACCGCCGAGGGCCGGCCCTGTCAGCCGGTGAGGCGGCGCAGGACCGTGCGGGCCAGTTCTCCGGGGTCCTCGCCGGGCTCTTTCGCCAGGGCGCCGTTCAGCCACAGGGCGGCGAAGCCGTGCACGATGGACCAGGCGGCGAGCCGGGCCGGACGGCCCTCGCCGCCGGGGTCAGGGAGGGTGCCGAGCGCGTCGGTGAGGGCCTGGTCGGAGCGGGTGCGGGCGGCGGCGGCCTCGGGGTCGTCGGGGTGGTAGAGGCCGGGCTGGAACATCACCTCGAAGTGCGCCGGGTGCCCGATGGCGAACCGGACGTAGGCCACCCCGGCCTCCAGCAGATCGCCGCCGGCCGCGTCGATGGCGTCCGCGAGCAGGTCGAAGCCCTCGGCGGCCAGGGCCGTCAGCAGTCCGGGCTTGTCGCCGAAGTGGTGGGCGGGCGCGGCGTGCGAGACGCCCGCGCGCCGGGCCAGGCCGCGCAGGCTGAGGGCGGCGGTGCCGTGCTGCTCGATGGCCTCGGCGGCGGCGGACAGCAGGGTGCGGCGGAGGTCTCCGTGGTGATACGGCCGGTCGGTCATGGGACCAGCCTATCTTTGCGTTGACAAGATGTACCGCCATGGGCTTATCTTGCTAGTGACAAGTTTCCGTCCCGGAGGTCCCCGTGGAACCCCTCATCGCCTTGATCATCGGCACTCTCGCGGCCCGCCTCGCCGGAGTGGCCGGCGTGGACGCCCTCGACGCCTGGCACCCGGCCGTCCGCGTGGGCGTGGCGGTGATGTTCCTGCTGACCACCTTCGCGCACTTCCAGCCCAAGCTGCGGGCCGATCTCGTCGCCATGGTCCCGCCGGCGCTGCCCCGCCCGCATCTGCTGGTCACTCTCACCGGCATCCTGGAACTGGCCGGCGCGATCGGCCTGCTGATCCCGGCCACCTCCCGCTGGGCGGCGGCGTGCCTGATCCTGCTGATGCTCGCCATGTTCCCGGCCAATGTCTCGGCCGCCCGCCGCAAGACCGCCCAGGGCACCCCGCTGCTGCCCCGCACCGCCCTCCAGGTGCTCTTCATCGCCGCCACGGCCGTGGCGCTGCTGTGAGCGGTGCCGCCCGCCCTCAGCGGGGGCGGCGGGCGTAGTCGAGCAGCCGCGGGCTCATCAGGGACTGTGCCGTCGCCAGTTTCACCAGGACGTCCGCGGCCACCTTCTCCACGGGCAGGTGCTGGAGCGAGCCGACCACCGCCGTCCGGAAAACCAGCCCCTGGACGCCGGAGAGATGCACCGAGACGGCCTCCGGCATCGGGTCCCCGGGATCGGCACCGGTCTCCCCGCGCAGCGTGTCGGCCAGCCGCTCCGCGGACTCGTACTGCATGTTCATCGTCCGCGCGAGCAGGGTGGGAGCGCCGTGCACCACCCGCATGAACGCGTCGATCCCCCCGGCCAGTCCGGCCGCCGGGCTGCGCCGCTCGATGTCCTCGCGCAGCCCGCGCAGGATCGCCTCGGCGGCCGACTCCCCCGGCAGCCGCTCGCGCACCCGCCGGGAGGGACGGTCGATCATCTCCGCCGACCGGTCCAGGAAGAGATCCTCCTTGGCCGGGAAGTAGTTGTAGACGGTGTTCACCGAGACGTCCGCCGCCTCCGCGACCTCCGCCACCGTCACCGCGTCGAAGCCCCGTTCCAGGAACAGCCCGGTGGCCACGTCGGAGATGTGCTGCCTGGTCTGCTGCTTCTTGCGTTCCCTGAGCCCGGCCATGGCGTCATCCTAGAGCGTCCTTGACCAACTTAAAACTTGGGGCGATTGCATTTTTTCAGCGACCCTGGTTCGCTGTCCGGCATGGCACCGATCCTCACCACCCACGACCTGGCCCACACCTTCACCACCAAACGCGGCACCGTCGAAGCCGTGCGCGGCATCGACATGAGCGTCGAACCCGGCGAGATCCTCGGGTTCCTGGGCCCCAACGGCGCGGGCAAGTCCACCACCCTGCGCATGCTCACCACCCTGCTCGTCCCCACCCGGGGCACCGCCACCGTCGCCGGGCACGACCTGGCCACCGAGCAGGCCGCCGTACGCCGCGCCATCGGGTACGTCGCCCAGTCCGGCGGCACCGACCCGGGCGAGACGGTCCGCGACGAGCTCACCCTCCAGGCCCGGCTCTACCGGCTCTCCAAGAACGAGGCGACAGCCCGGGTCGGCGAACTCGCCGCCGAACTCGACCTCACCGACCTGCTGGACCGCAAGTGCGCCGCCCTCTCCGGCGGCCAGCGGCGCCGCATGGACATTGCCATGGCGCTCACCCACCGCCCGCGCGTCCTCTTCCTCGACGAGCCCACCACCGGCCTCGACCCGGGCAGCCGCGCCGACCTGTGGGACCTCATCCGCCGCATCCGGGCCGAGGACGGCACCACGATCTTCCTCACCACCCACTACCTGGACGAGGCGGACGCCCTCTCCGACCGGCTGATCGTCGTCGACGACGGCCGGATCGCCGCCGAGGGCACCCCGGCGGAGCTGAAGCTCCGGTACGGCGGCGCCCCGGACGCCTCCCTCCAGGACACCTTCATCGCCATCACCGGCCGCGGCCCGCAGCCCGACGCGGACCGCGCCCCCATCGCCGTATGACCCGCCCCGTCCCCACCCGATCCCACCCGGACAGACAGACAGGAACCACTCCCACCATGTCCACCGTGCTCTCGGACACCGGACTGATATTCCAGCGCCATCTGCGCCAGACACTGCGCTCCCGGGTCAGTGTCGTCTTCGGGCTCATGCAGCCCCTGCTCTTCCTCGCCTTCTTCGGCCCCCTGCTGAAGGACATGCCGCTCGGCGGAAAGGGCGACTCCTGGCAGACCCTGGTGCCCGGGCTGCTGATCCAGCTCGGACTGTTCTCGGCCGCGTTCGCCGGCTTCGGCATCATTATGGAGAAGCAGTTCGGCGTCGTCGAACGGATGCGGGTCACCCCCGTCAGCCGGCTCGCCCTGCTCCTCGGCCGCATCCTGCGCGACGCCCTGCAACTCCTCGTCCAGTCCATCCTGGTGGTGCTGGCCGGCCTCGCCTTCGGACTGCGCGCCCCCGTACTCGGCGTCCTCATCGGCTTCCTCATCGTCGGCCTGCTGGGCGCCTCGCTCGCCTCGCTCTCGTACGCGCTGGCCATGCGGGTCAACACCGTCCAGGAGTTCGCCCCGGTCATCAACTCCATCAACATGCCGATGATGCTGCTCTCCGGCATCCTGCTGCCGATGGCGCTCGCCCCCGCCTGGCTGAACGTCATCTCGCACTTCGTGCCGTTCCGCTATCTGGTCGAGGCCGTCCGCGCCGCGTTCGTCGGCGACTACGGCTCCACCCTGCTGCTCGGTACGGCGGTGGCCCTCGCCCTGTCCGCCATCACCATCACCCTGGGCGCCCGGCTCTTCACCAAGGCCGGCGCCTGAGGGCTACCCTCGGCCCATGGTCAATCTCACCCGGATCTACACCCGCACCGGAGACAAGGGCACCACGGCGCTCGGCGACATGAGCCGCACCGCCAAGACGGATCTGCGGATCGCCGCCTACGCCGACGCCAACGAGGCCAACGCGGTGATCGGTACGGCGCTGGCCCTGGGCGAACTGCCCCAGGAGATCGGCGCCGTACTGGTCCGGGTGCAGAACGATCTCTTCGACGTCGGCGCCGACCTGTGCACCCCCGTCGTACCGGACCCCGAACACCCGCCGCTGCGCGTCCTCCAGAGCTACATCGACCGGCTCGAAGCCGACTGCGACCACTTCCTGGCCGATCTCGACAAGCTGCGCAGCTTCATCCTCCCCGGCGGCACCCCCGGCGCGGCCCTGCTGCACCAGGCCACCACCGTGGTACGCCGCGCCGAGCGCTCCACCTGGGCGGCGCTCGCCGAGCACGGCGACAGCATGAACGAACTGACCGCCACCTACCTCAACCGGCTCTCCGACCTGCTGTTCATCCTGGCCAGAAGCGCCAACAAGGAGCAGGGCGACGTGCTCTGGGTCCCCGGCGAGAACCGCTGACCGGCGGGGCCTACACCACCCGCAGCCGCTCCCCGGCGGCGGTGGCCAAGGCGGCGAGCCCCGCCGCCGTGGCCTCGTCCGCCGGGAGGTACACCAGCAGCCGCTGATCGTCGTCCACCGGCAGCGACAGCGTCTCGTACGCCAGCCGCAGCTCGCCGCTCAGCCGCGGGTGCGCCATCCGCAGCACCCCGCCGGCGCGCGGCGGCCCCGACACCGACGCCTCCCGCTCGGCGAACGCCGCCCCGGCCGTCAGCGTGAGTTCGTCGGCGAGCCGCGCCAGATGCGGATCGGCCCGGAACGGCCCGTCCTTGAGCTCCGCCACCCGCTCGTCCGCGAGCCGGTCCCAGTCCGGGAACGCGGCGCGGGCCCGCTCGTCGGCGAACACATAGCGCACCAGGCTGGGCGGCGAACCCTCCAGCATTCCCACCGGCCGGGCGAGCCGGTCGAAGCCCTCGGTCCAGGCGAGAAGGTCGCTCAGCCGGTTCAGCAGCACGGCCGGGGCCGGCTCCAGCTGGTCCAGCAGCGCGCGCACCGTGCCGCGTACGGTACGGGCCGGCTCGGCGGTGTCCGCGCCGCACGAGTAGCCGGGCTCGGCGGCCTTGGTGAGCCGGTGCAGATGGATGCGCTCGCCCATGCCCAGCCCCAGCGCCTCGGCCAGCGCGGACAGCACCGAGGCGGACGGCCTCCGGTCCCGGCCCTGTTCGAGCCGGGTGACGTACTCGACGCTCACCCCGGCCAGCATCGCCAGCTCCGAGCGGCGCAGCCCGGGGGTACGGCGCCGGGGCCCGGCGGGCAGGCCGGCGTCCGCCGGGGTGACGGCCTCGCGGCGGTCCCGCAGAAATCGGCCCAGCTCGTTCTCGCTCACCCACCGAACGTAACAGGGCCGGGCGCGGCGGATCGTGGCCCTGCCGCTACCGGTCTCAGCCCGGTCTCCCCGGCGGCGCGCGCGGCGGGCACGGTCGGAGCATGACCACAGAGCACAACACCCCACTGCGTCTCGCCGTAATCACCGGAAGCGTCCGGGAGGGCCGCTTCGGCCCCGTGGTGGCCCGCTGGATCACCGAACAGGCCCAGGAACACGGCCGCTTCACGGTGGACGCCATCGACCTGGCGGAGATCCCGCTGCCGCTCGCCCTGCCGCCCGTACCGCCCGCGCTCCAGCCGGACCTGGACCGGCCGGCCGAGATGGCCGGCCTGACCGGGCGGCTGAAGGCCGCCGACGCGTTCATCGTGGTGACCCCGGACTACAACCGCAGCTTTCCGGCCTCGCTGAAGGCCGCCATCGACTGGCACTACACGGAGTGGCAGCACAAGGCGATCGGCTTCGTCGGCTACAGCGGTTTCAGCGGCGGGCTGCTGGCCATCGAGGGCCTGCGGCAGGTCTTCAACGAACTGCACGCCCACACGGTCCGCGACTGCGTGCTGTTCCCCCGCTACTACCAGCTGTTCGACGAGAACGGCGCCCTGCGGGAGCCGAAGGAGCCCGGCGACGCCGCCCGGGCCATGCTCGACCAGCTCCACTGGTGGGCAGCGACCCTCCACGACGCCCGCCGCGACCGCCCCTACCCCGGCGTCTGACCCCCCGCCGCCGGGTCGGGTGACCCGGCGGCCGGGTCCTTCTTCTGCCAGATCGTGTACGACAGCGCGATCAGTCCGTGGATGCCCATGATCCGCAGTGCCGCGCCCTGGGTGCCGCGCAGGATGTCACTCACCTCGGGGCGGTCGACCAGCCAGATCATCAGCTGGGCCGCCGCCAGCGAGACACCCATGCCCACCAGGGTCAGCCGCCACAGCCGCCACTCGTGCCGGGCCCGGGGCCAGCCGTGGCGCGGGGGCTGGGCGGGGCGCGGCGCGCCCGCCCAGCGGTGCGCCGCCCACCGGTCCGCCCAGCCGATCAGCTGGTGGCCGTAGCCGACCGTGAAGCCCAGATACAGCACCGCCAGCGTGTGCGACCACTGGGGCTCCGCGCCGCCGCGCAGATCGAGCGCGGTGGCCGTCAGCAGCAGCACGTCGATCAGCGGCACACCCAGCAGCAGCACCCCGCCCGCCCGGGGCCGGCGCAGTGCGTAGCGCACCGCGAGGCCGGTCGCCAGCACCACCCAGAAGGCGATCTCGGCACCGACGATCAGGGAGACGATCACAGCGGGGGCTCCTTCCACACCCCTCCAGACTGCCGCCCGTCCTTCCGCCCGGCGTCGTCATTCCCGACGAGATCCGGCGCGCCCGACTGCACACTTCGATGGAGTGGCGTCGGCCGGCGGGTGGGTGGGGCCGCCGCCCGGAGCACCGGATTTTCCGCTGCCGGGTGCGGATCCGGCCGTATCCCGTGCTGGCGGACCGCCCCCGGCGTGCTGTGATGGGCGCATGCCCGCACCGCTCCGCCCCCACCGTTTCGATGTGGGGGTCGCCGTCGCCGGGCTGCTCGGCGGGCTGACCGGCGTACGGTACGACGTCTTCTCGGTGATCAGCGTCGGCCCGTACTCCCCGGTGGCGCTGTCCGGGCTGCTGGTGATGTGCGGCGCGGAGCTGCTGCGCCGCTCCGCCCCCGGCTGGTGTCTGGTGCTGGGCACCGCCGCCGTGGCCTGGGACGCGGTGACCGGGGGGCTGCTGGCCGTGCTGCTGATGTACACCGATGTGGTGTACGCCGCCGTGCTCTACGGCGGGCCCCGGCTCAGCCGCGCCGTGTTGCGCGGCACGGTGGCCTTCACCATCGCCGTCACCGTGGGCACCCTCGCCTGGCTGCGCGATCCGCAGGCGCTGGCGCTCGGCGCGGTGGCCGCCGCCGTCACCGCCACCCCGGCCTGGACCGCCGCCATCATCCGGGGCCATCGCGAGGACGCGGCGAACGCCCGGCTGCGCGCCGAGCAGACCGCGCTGCTGGCCGAGATGGACCGGGTGCAGGCGGTCACGGACGAACGCGCCCGGATGGCCCGCGAGCTGCACGACGTGGTCGCCAACCATCTGTCGGCCATCGCCATCCACTCCACCGCCGCCCTGACCCTGGACGACCCCGCCGTCACCCGGGACGCGCTCACCGTGATCCGGGAGAACAGCACCCAGGGGCTGGCCGAGATGCGCCGGCTGATCGGCATCCTGCGCGCCGCCGGCCCCGACGCCGCGCCCGAGGCGCTGCCGGGCCTCGATTCCCTGGACGCGCTGGTCGAGCGCGCGGCGCGCAGCGCCGCCGGCCGGCTGCGCATCACCACCCGGGACCTGCGCACCGGACGGCCGGCGCCGCCCGCCCCGGTGGAGCTGGCCGCGTACCGGATCGTGCAGGAATCGCTCACCAACGCGCTCAAGCACGCCGCGCCGGGCGAGGTCGAGGTCCGGCTCGACCAGGACGAGCGGGCGCTGACGGTACGGGTCACCAGCCCGTACGCCGCGCCCGGCCAAGAGCGCTCCCACCCCCGCGCGCCGGGCTCGGGCGCCGGACTGACCGGCATGCGCGAACGGGTCGCGCTGCTCGGCGGTACGCTCAGCGCCGGCCCGCACGGCGCCGCCGACGACGACGGCGACGGCGACCGTGACGGCGCCGGCCGCTGGCGGGTGCTCGCCCGCCTTCCGCTCACCGAAGGGACCCCCGCCCCGTGACCATCCGGGTCGTCATCGCCGAGGACCAGTCAGCGGTACGCCTGGGCCTGGTCCTCATCCTGCGCAGCGCCCCCGGCATCGAGGTGGTCGGCGAGGCGTCGGACGGCCTGGAGGCGGTCCGCCTGGCCCGCGAACTGCGCCCCGACGTGGTGCTGATGGACATCCAGATGCCGCGCCTGGACGGGGTGTCGGCGACCCGGGAGATCACCGCGGAGGGCACCGCAGACGTACTGGTGCTGACCACCTTCGACCTGGACGAGTACGTGTTCGGCGCGCTGCGGGCCGGGGCCGCCGGTTTTCTGCTCAAGGACAGCGACGCCGCCACCCTGATCGACGCGGTGCGCACCGTGACGGCCGGCGAGGGGCTGATCGCGCCGGCCGTCACCCGTCGGCTGATCAGCGAGTTCGCCCGTGCCAGCCGGCCCCCGGCCGCGCCCGCGGTGGATCCGGCCGCGCTGGCCTCGCTCACCCCACGGGAGCGCGAGGTGCTCGCTCAACTCGGCGCGGGCCGCTCCAACGCGCAGATCGCCGCCGAGCTCTCGATGGCGGAGGCCACCGTGAAGACCCATGTCAGCCGGCTGCTCGGCAAGCTCGGGCTGCGCAGCCGGGTGCAGGCGGCCGTCCTCGCCCAGGCGGCCCGGATCCGCCCGGCCGCCCCCGGTCCCGGCTCGCCCAACCGGCCGTCCTCAACGCAGACTTAAGGCCGTCGCAAGCCAGACTTTTCTAGGTACGGACCCCCTTGCCCACTGGTCCAGACCTCTCTACGCTCCCAGCCAGTTCCCCCACATCTTCCTGAGCTAGGAGCGACCCGTGAGCAAGGGACTGCACCGTTCCCTGAGCAGCACCAAGCGCAAGGTCATCGCCATCGCGGCGGCCCTGACGCTGCCGCTGGGAGGCGCGCTGGCGTTCGCCACCACCTCCCAGGCCGACGAGGACCCCACCACCCCCACCATCGTCGCCACCGACACCGACCCCACCGCCGCCCAGGACGTCAAGCTCGGCTACTTCGCCGAGTGGGGCGTCTACCAGCGCAACTACCACGTCAAGAACATCGTCTCCTCCGGCTCAGCCGACAAGATCACCCACATCAACTACGCGTTCGGCAACGTCCAGAACGGCGAATGTACGATCGGCGACTCCTACGCCGCGTACGACCGCTTCTACAGCGCCGCCGAATCCGTCTCCGGCCAGGCCGACACCTGGGACACCGGTGCGCTGCGCGGCAACTTCAACCAGCTGCGCCAGCTCAAGGAGCTCAACCCCGACCTCAAGGTCCTGTGGTCCTTCGGCGGCTGGACCTGGTCCAAGGGCTTCGGCGAGGCCATGCAGAACCCGCAGCGGTTCGCCCAGTCCTGCTACAACCTGGTCAACGACCCCCGCTGGGAAGGTGTCTTCGACGGCATCGACCTCGACTGGGAGTACCCCAACGCCTGCGGCGACAGCTGCGACAGCTCGGGGCCGGCCGTCTTCGGCGACATGATGCGCGCCTTCCGCGGCGTCTTCGGCGACCAGTTGGTGACCGCCGCCATCACCGCGGACGGCTCCAACGGCGGCAAGATCGACGCCGCCGACTACGCGGCCGGCGCCCAGCACGCCGACTACCTCGCCGTCATGACGTACGACTTCTTCGGTGCCTGGGCGCCCTCCGGGCCCACCGCCCCGCACTCCCCGCTCACCTCCTACGACGGCATCCCGCAGGCCGGGTTCAACAGCACCGACGCCATCACCAAGCTCAAGGCCCAGGGCGTGCCGAGCGAGAAGCTACTGCTGGGCATCGGCTTCTACGGCCGCGGCTGGACCGGCGTGAGCCAGGCCGCCCCCGGCGGCACCGCCTCCGGGGCCGCACCGGGTACGTACGAGGCCGGCATCGAGGACTACAAGGTGCTCGCCGCGACCTGCCCCGCCACCGGTACGGTCGCCGGCACCGCGTACGCGCACTGCGGCAGCCAGTGGTGGAGCTATGACACCCCGCAGACCGTCACCCAGAAGATGGCCTGGGCCAAGCAGCAGGGCCTGGGCGGTGCCTTCTTCTGGGAGTTCTCCGGCGACTCCGCCGACGGCGCCCTGGTGAACGCCATCCACACCGGTCTGAACTGACCCACCGGTACCAGCACCACCGTGCCGACCGGGCACGGCCGGGGACCCCATGGCCCCCGGCCGTGCCCGTCCGCCGTCGCGCGGGCGACTGCCCCGCGCCGGATGATGGCAGAAAGCCGCGTTCCTTGGTTTGCTTGGCCCTCCGGCGGCGAGGGCGCCTCGCGCGCCCCGGGATCGCCTCACCACTGACAGAGGATCGCCTGATGGCACGTGGCCACAGCACAGACCTTCGGCAGGACGGCGGCGGGGGGCAGCGCGGCGGCGCCCGGCGCACCGCAGCCGCGACCCCGGCCGTACGCGGGATGCTCGCCCTCCAGGGCTCCGCGGGCAACGCCACCGTGCAGCGGGCGCTGCGGCGGGAGCGGGAGAACCATACGCACGGCGCGGGCTGCGGCCACGAAGCCGCCGTGCAGCGCTCACCGGTGGACGACGCGCTGCGCGCCCGGGCGGCCGGCGGCCCGCAGATCCAGCGCACCACACAGCACTACGCCACCGGCAAGACCGAACTCGACCCGGCGGACGACAACTACGACTCGGAGGACGACAACTTCGACACCAGCTTCTACGGCCATCTGCCGCGGCCGACCTCGGAGTCCACCGTCAAAGGGCTGGTCGAGGAGCGCTCCAGCTCCGAGGTCACCCTGTGGCGCGGCGAGTTCCCGCTCCGGGCCGCCGCCATGGAACTGGCCGGCAGCGCGGGGGGCGTGGCAGCGGACCGGAGAACCTCCGCCCCCAGCCGCCGGGAGGCCAGGGCGCAGGCCCAGTCGGGCAGGCAGCTGCCCGAATTCACCACCAGCAGAGACACCGGCAGCCAGTTCAGCCGGAACAGCACACTGCTCGTGGTGAAGATCGCGGCAAAGTATCTGACCAAGGGCAGCGGCGCGCCCGAGGACGGCTGGGTGGCCCGTCCCGACGCCCCGCTGAAGGTCATCGCCCTGGTCGACAGGACCCGCGGGCAGGTTATGGGCCCGCAGGCCAACGCCTCCTGAGGGCGGCGAAGCACGGCCGGTCCCGGCCCGCGCCCTGCGGTACGGCACCACCGCCGGCTCGTCTCCTGTGGATCTTCGCGGATCGGGCCCTGTCGCCCCCGGCCTTCGGCCGGACGGCACCCCCGGTAGCCGGCGGCGCGGCCCCGCGAGGAGGTGAAAGTGACGGCCTACGCCACGTTCACCCGCTGGCCGGGCGGGGCCGCCTCCAGCCAGGCGAGAAAGCCGGTCAGCGCGTCCTCGCTCATCGCCAGCTCGATATCGTCGCCGTCGTGCCGGCAGGAGAGGACCACCGCGCCGGACAGCAGCGCCAGTTCCTCCTCGCCCTGCGGCTCGCGCCGCTCCCGCACCTGGATGCGGTCGCGCTGCAAAGCACGACGGGGCCGCACCGCGTACGAGAAGACCCGGAACCACTCGACCCGGTCTCCGTTGTAGCGTGCGACCCCATAGATCCAGCCCTTGCCCAGCGACTGGCCCGGTTTGGGCGCCCGGAAGCGCCCCGAACAGTCAAAGGTGCCGCCCAGCCGCTGGATCAGCCGCCGGCGTACCCCGAAGCCGAGCAGCCCCAGTACGACCAGCGCGAGCACCGCCCCGACCACAACCAACGCGAGGACCATCTCAACCGACCTCCTCGCCCCGTTGTGTGTCCGTTGTGCGGATCAGCGCCCCGCCGCCACGGAACGCAGCCGGACGTCCGCGCGCCGTTCGGCGTGGGAGTCCGCGTCCGCCTTGGCCTGCTCCAGGGAACGCTCCGCCCGCTCGACGTCGATCTCCTCCGCCAGCTCGGCGATCTCCGCGAGCAGCGACAGCTTACCGTCGGTGTACGACAGGAATCCGCCGTGCACCGCCGCGACGACCGTGCCGGTCCCGCTGTCACCGGTGGTCCGGATGATCACCGGGCCCGATTCCAGCACACTGAGCACCGGCTGATGCCCGGGCATGATCCCGATGTCACCCGAAGAGGTGCGCGCGACGACCAGGCTGGCCTCGCCCGACCAGACCTTGCGGTCCGCGGCGACCAACTCGACGTGCAGCTCAGCCACGATGGCTCCTCATCCCCTGGATATGTGAAGAATAGATGGCCGGTGCACCGGAGGCGGGGGCACCCCCCGCCTCCGCGCGCACCACGGGCGTACCGGTCAGGAGACGCCCAGCTCCTTGGCCTTCGCCTTCAGGTCGTCCAGACCACCGCACATGAAGAACGCCTGCTCGGGGAAGTGGTCGTAGTCGCCGTCCGCGATGCCGTTGAACGCGGCGACCGACTCGTCCAGCGACACGTCCGAGCCGTCCATACCGGTGAACTGCTTCGCCGCGTGGGTGTTCTGCGACAGGAAGCGCTCGATCCGGCGCGCCCGGCTGACGGTGAGCTTGTCCTCCTCGCCCAGCTCGTCCATACCGAGAATGGCGATGATGTCCTGGAGGTCCTTGTACTTCTGGAGGATTCCCTTGACCCGCATGGCGGTGTCGTAGTGGTCCTGCGAGATGTAGCGCGGGTCCAGAATCCGGGACGTCGAGTCCAGCGGGTCCACCGCCGGGTAGATGCCCTTCTCGGAAATGGGCCGGGACAGCACCGTGGTGGCGTCCAGGTGGGCGAAGGTGGTGGCCGGCGCCGGGTCCGTCAGGTCGTCGGCGGGCACGTAGATCGCCTGCATCGAGGTGATGGAGTGACCACGGGTGGAGGTAATGCGCTCCTGGAGCACACCCATCTCGTCCGCCAGGTTCGGCTGGTAGCCCACGGCCGAGGGCATCCGGCCCAGCAGGGTGGACACCTCGGAACCGGCCTGGGTGAAGCGGAAGATGTTGTCGATGAAGAACAGCACGTCCTGCTTCTGCACATCGCGGAAGTACTCCGCCATGGTCAGCCCCGCCAGCGCGACCCGCAGCCGGGTCCCCGGCGGCTCGTCCATCTGACCGAAGACCAGCGCGGTCTGCGGCAGCACGCCCGAGTCGGCCATCTCCTCGATGAGGTCGTTGCCCTCACGGGTACGCTCGCCGACCCCGGCGAACACGGAAACGCCCTCGTGCAGCTTCGCCACACGCATGATCATTTCCTGGATCAGCACGGTCTTGCCGACACCGGCACCACCGAACAGACCGATCTTGCCGCCCTTGACGTACGGGGTCAGCAGGTCGACGACCTTCAGGCCCGTCTCGAACATCTCGGTCTTGGACTCAAGCTGGTCGAAGGCCGGCGCCTTGCGGTGGATCTCCCACCGGTCGGTGACCTCGGACTCGGCCTCGGGCTCGTTCAGGATCTTGCCCAGGGTGTTGAAGACCCGGCCCTTGGTGACATCGCCCACCGGCACGGTGATGCCCGCGCCGGTGTCGGTCACCGGCGACTGCCGGACCAGACCGTCGGCGGGGCCGAGCGCGATGGTGCGCACCATGCCCTCGCCGAGGTGCTGAGCGACCTCAAGGGTCAGCGTCGTGGTGACGCCCGGCTGCGCCGGGTCATCGACCTCGACGGTCAGCGCGTTGTAGATGTCGGGAATCGCGTCGACGGGGAACTCCACGTCGACGACCGGGCCGATGACCCGTGCGACCCGACCCGTGGCTGCGGCCTGCTCGGTGGCCGCCTCGGCAGCAGTAGTCATGATTATCGGTCACTTCCCGCGGTCGCGTCGGCCAAGGCGCTCGCGCCACCGACGATCTCGGTGATTTCCTGGGTGATTTCGGCCTGACGGGCCGCGTTGGCAAGCCGCGACAGCGACTTGATGAGCTCCTCCGCGTTGTCGGTCGCCGACTTCATCGCCCGCCGGGTGGCCGCGTGCTTGGACGCGGCGGCCTGGAGCAGGGCGTTGTAGATACGGCTCTCGACATACCGGGGCAGCAGGGCGTCCAGCACCCGCTCCGCCGAGGGCTCGAAGTCGTACAGGGCGTGCGCCTGCGCGCCCTGCGCGAAGACCCGCGCGGACTCCTCCGCCGACTTCTCGAAGGACAGCGGCAGCATCCGCCGCTCCACCGGGGTCTGCGTCATCATCGACACGAACTCGGTGAAGACGATGTGCAGCTCGTCCACCCCGCCCTCGTCGGTGTCCCGCTCGATGGCCTCGATGAGCGGCGCGGCGATCATCTTGGCGTCCGCGTAGGTCGGGCTGTCGGTGAAGCCGGTCCAGGATTCGGTGATCGCCCGCTCCCGGAAGCCGTAGTACGCCACACCCTTGCGGCCGACGATGTACGTGTCGACCTCCTTGCCCTCACTCACCAGTTCGCTGGTCAGATGCTCCCCGGCCTTGATGGCGTTCGAGGAGTATCCGCCGGCCAGGCCGCGGTCGCTGGTGATCAGCAGGACCGCGGCCCGCCGCGGGCGCTCCGCCTCGGTCGTCAGCGGGTGCTTGACGTCCGAGCTGTGCGCCACGGCGGTGACCGCGCTGGTCAGCTCGTCGGCGTACGGCGCGGACGCCGCCACCTTGCGCTGCGCCTTGACGATGCGCGAGGCGGCGATCATCTCCATCGCCCGGGTGATCTTCTTAGTGGCGGTGACGGACTTGATCCGGCGCTTGAGGACACGAATCTGAGCGCCCATGATCAGCCCTCGCCCAGCAGCTTGCCGCCCGAGGTCTCGAACTGCTGCTTGAACTTGGACACGGCGCCGGCGATCGCCTGGAGCGTGTCGTTGGACATCTTGCCGCCCTCCCGGATGGAGGTCAGCAGGTCCTTGTTCTCGCGGCCGAGCCAGTCCAGCAGCTCGCGCTCGAAGCGGCGGATGTCCTCCACCGGGATGTCGTCCATCAGACCGTTGGTGCCGGCCCAGATGGAGACGACCTGGTGCTCGGTGGGGTACGGGTTGTACTGGTCCTGCTTGATCAGCTCGACCATGCGCTTGCCGCGCTCCAGGGCGGCCTTGGAGGCCGCGTCCAGGTCGGAACCGAAGGCGGCGAACGCCTCCAGCTCGCGGTACTGCGCGAGGTCGACCCGGAGCGAACCGGTGACCTGGCGGATCGCCTTGTGCTGGGCGGAGCCACCGACCCGGGAGACCGAGATACCCACGTTCAGCGCCGGCCGCTGGCCCGCGTTGAACAGGTCGGACTCCAGGAAGCACTGGCCGTCGGTGATGGAGATGACGTTGGTCGGGATGAACGCCGACACGTCGTTCGCCTTGGTCTCCACGATCGGCAGGCCGGTCATGGAGCCGGAGCCCAGCTCGTCCGACAGCTTGGCGCACCGCTCCAGCAGCCGGGAGTGCAGGTAGAAGACGTCACCGGGGTACGCCTCGCGGCCCGGCGGGCGGCGCAGCAGCAGGGAGACGGCGCGGTAGGCGTCGGCCTGCTTCGACAGGTCGTCGAAGATGATCAGGACGTGCTTGCCCTCGTACATCCAGTGCTGGCCGATGGCCGAGCCGGTGTAGGGGGCGATGTACTTGAAGCCGGCCGGGTCGGACGCGGGAGCGGCGACGATCGTCGTGTACTCCAGCGCGCCGGCCTCCTCCAGGGCGCCGCGCACGGACGCGATGGTGGAGCCCTTCTGGCCGATGGCGACGTAGATGCAGCGGACCTGCTTCTTCGGGTCGCCCGAGCGCCAGTTGTCGCGCTGGTTGATGATCGTGTCGACCGCGAGGGCGGTCTTGCCGGTCTGCCGGTCGCCGATGATCAGCTGACGCTGGCCACGGCCGATCGGGGTCATGGTGTCGACGGCCTTGTAGCCGGTCTCCATGGGCTCGTGCACCGACTTGCGCTGCATGACGTCGGGCGCCCGCAGCTCCAGGGCGCGGCGGCCCGAGGTCTCGATGTCGCCGAGGCCGTCGATCGGGTTGCCCAGCGGGTCGACGACCCGGCCCAGGTAGCCCTCGCCGACCGCGACCGAGAGCACCTCACCGGTGCGGCGCACCGGCTGGCCCTCCTCGATGCCGCTGAACTCGCCGAGGACGACCGCACCGATCTCGCGCTCCTCCAGGTTGAGGGCGAGACCGAGGGTGCCGTCCTCGAACTGAAGCAGCTCGTTCGCCATGGCCGAGGGCAGCCCCTCGACCTTCGCGATGCCGTCACCGGCAACGCTGACCGTCCCGACCTCTTCCCGCGAGGCCGCGTCCGGGGTGTACGACTGGACGAAATCCTCCAGTGCGCTCCGGATCTCATCCGGCCGGATCGTGAGCTCCGCCATCTGGGTTCCCTGCTCTCCTTGTTGGGCCCGTAAGTTCGTGCGCTACGGCCCAACTCGGGCCGCTCGTCGTGCTTCTTGAGTTGGTGGTGCGGCGGGCGTTCCCGCCCGCCGCGTCAGCCGGCCAGCCGGCGGGTGACCTCGTCCAGGCGGTCCGCGACGGTGCCGTGGATGACCTCGTCGCCGATCCGGACCGAGATCCCGCCGAGGACCTCGGGGTCGATGTCGAGGTTCAGCTGGATGTCCCGGCCGTACAGCCGCGCCAGGGCGTCGCCCAGGCGCTGCCGCTGGGTGTCACTGAGCGGCACCGCGGAGGTGACGACCGCGACGGAGCGGCTGCGCCGGGTGGCGGCCAGCGTGTACAGCGCTTCCAGCCCACCGTCCAGGCTACGTCCCCGCGGATGTTCCACGAGGCGGGTGATCAGCCGCTCGGTGACGGCGTCGGCGCGTCCGCCCAGCAGGCGGTGCGCCAGCGCGCTCCGGGCGGCGGTGGCCCGGCCGGTGCTGTCCTTGCCGGTCAGCGCGGCCCGCAGCTCCGGGGAGCCGGCCAGGATCCGGGTGAACCGGAACAGCTCGTCCTCCACGGCGTCCAGCGTCCCGGCCCGCTCGGCGGCGATGAGGTCGGCGGTGTCCGCCAGCTCCTCCACCGCGTCCACCAGGCCGCGGGACGCGGACCAGCGGGAGCGGACCATGCCGGAGACCAGGTCGAGGGCTTCCCCGCCGACCTGGCCGCGCAGCAGCCGGCCGACGAGGTCGGCCTTGGCCTGGCCGGACTGCGCCGGGTCGGTGAGCACCCGGCGCAGGGAGACCTCGCGGTCGAGCAGCGCGGTGACCGCCGCCAGGTCACCGGCGAGCGCGGCCGGGTCGACGGCCGTGCTGTCGGTGAGGGCGTTCAGCGCGCCGCGCGCCGCCTCCAGGGCTTCGCGGCTGGCGCCCGAGGTGCTCACCGGGCCGCCTCGGCGGCGTCACCGGAGGACGTGGCAGCGGCCTTGTCCTCCAGGTCGGCCAGGAAGC
The DNA here is from genome assembly GCF_059510435.1 of Streptomyces sp. NTD107. Classification (NCBI taxonomy): domain Bacteria; kingdom Bacillati; phylum Actinomycetota; class Actinomycetes; order Kitasatosporales; family Streptomycetaceae; genus Streptomyces; species Streptomyces sp. NTD107. The sequence continues at coordinate 166,507 of NZ_JCAJZV010000009.1, forward strand.
GGTCGATGGTACGGCTCTGGCGGGCGTGGTCCTCCAGGGACTCCCCCACCAGCCGGCCGGCCAGCTCGGTGGCCAGCCGTCCGACGTCCTGCCGCAGCGCCTCGGCGGCCTGCTTGCGGTCGGCCTCGATCTGGGTGTGGCCGGCGGCGATGATCTCCTCGCGCTGCCGCTGGCCTTCCTCACGCATCTCGGCGATGAGCGCGGCGCCCTGCTCCTTGGCCTCCTGGCGCAGCCGGGCGGCCTCGTGGCGGGCCTCGGCGAGCTGCTCCTTGTAGCTCTCCAGCGTCTGGCGGGCCTCGGCCTGGGTGGCCTCGGCCTTCTCCATGCCGCCTTCGATGGCCTCGCGCCGCTCGTCCAGCACCTTGTTGATGCTGGGCAGCAGCTTCTTGTAGAAGACGAAGAAGATGACGCCGAAGCAGAACAGACCGATGAAGACCTCGGGCCACACCGGCAGCAGGGGGTTCTGCGGCCCCTCAGCAGCCATGTTGATCATGATCGTGGACCTCTCGTCGGTGATGACTTCGGGAGGGACTTCAGATGGCGAACGCCAGCACGAAGCCCATCAGCGCCAGCGCCTCGATGACGGCCATGCCGAGCAGCATGTTCTGGCGGACGATACCGGCGGCCTCGGGCTGCCGGGCGATCGCCTGCACACCGTTGCCGAAGACCAGGCCGACGCCGACACCGGGGCCGATGGCGGCCAGGCCGAAGCCGATGGTGTTCAGGCTGCCCTTGAGGTCGATGGTGGTGGCGGCGAGGTCGAGAGCTGCGGACATGTCCGTGGTTCCTTCTCTGTGGTGGTTCGGCGGAGCGATGTGTCCACCGGGTGTGGTGCGGTCGGGGGGTGGTGCGGGGCCTGTCTCAGTGGGCTTCTTCGAGCGCCTGCTGGAGATAGGTGGCGGTCAGCACGACGAAGACGTACGCCTGGAGCGCCTGGATGAACATCTCGAACACGGTCAGCAGCAGCGCCATGAACAGCGAGCCGGCCGCGTAGAAGGTGCCGAGGACGGTGCCCATCATGTACCAGGCGCCGATGATGAAGAGCAGCAGCACCAGGTGGCCGGCGAACATGTTGGCGAAGAGCCGGACCGCCAGCGTGAACGGGCGCAGGAAGACGTTCGAGATGAACTCGATCGGGGTCAGGATGAGGTAGATCGGCTTGGGCAGCCCGCTGGGGATGCACAGGTTCCTGATGCCGCCGACGAAGCCGTTGGTCTTGAACGTGACCGTCATGTAGGTGACCCACACGACCAGCGCGAGCCCGGCCGGGAAGGCGATGGCCGAGGTGACGGGGAACTGGGCGAACGGCACGACCGCCCAGAGGTTCATGATCCATACGAAGAAGAACAGCGAGACCAGCAACGGGACGAAGGGCTCGGCCTTCTTGTTGCCGATGATGTCGCGGGCGACGCCCCGGCGGATGAAGTCGTAGCCGGCCTCGGCCACCATCTGGAGCTTGCCGGGCACCACCTTCGGGCGGGCGAACGCGGCCCAGAAGAAGCTCACGATCGCCACGGTGCCGATCAGCGCCAGCAGCATGGCCTTGTTGAACTCGATCCCCCCCCAGGGAAGGGTGAAGATCGGATCGAAGACGAACGACCACACTGACGGAGCGGGGAAGCCGCACTCCTGGAACAGATGACAGTCGGTCTCGAAGGCGAGCACCTGGTCATTCATCACCGTGAGCTCCTTCGGCGTGACGCATGGATACGGCAACCTCGGTGTGTCGGCGTGGCTGCATGCCACAGGACGGCACTGGACTGGGTGGGGTGGGAGCGGTACCGGTCAGCGCGCCCGTGGCGCGCCCCGGCCGGAGTCAGAGCGTCGGGTGCGATCGTCCCGCACGATCCGCACGCCACGGCTTTCCCGGCTCCCGGCGACGGACGATAGCAGTCCTCGGTGACATCCCGTATGCCGCCCCCGGGGCAACCGGAGGACTCGCCGCCGCTGGTCATGACCCGCCGCCGCTGGGCGTCTTGGCGGACTCCGGTACGACATAAGGGGTCTTGGCGGCCAGATGACCCCGTACCTGGCCGCCCAGCCAGGCGACGAGGCCGACCACGACACCGATCGCGAAGGCGCGGTTGTCGAGGAAGGAGGCGTCCCGCAGCAGGACGAGCAGCAGGAACAGCCCGATCATCTGTGTGGTGTAGATCACAAGGGCCGCGCCCAGGAGCAACTCCTGGTAGCGGTTGCCGACATGAATCAGACTCAGCTGACCTGCGGCGAAGAAGAGCCCGGCCACCAGCACGCCGAGGGCGGTGCTGAGCGCCCCCCCGGCACCCGCCAGCAGGGCCGCGGCCACGGTGGCCACCGCTCCGGCCGCCGCAGTGGGGATCGCGGCGCCGCGGAGTATCCGGGCGTCGTTGGACTGCATGGAAGTGTTCTCCGGCGGGCTGTGGGGACTGTCGTCATTGACGAGGGGAAGAGCGGCCCGGGCCCGACGACAGAGCGCGTCGGTCCGAGTCTCGTGAACGCTATCACAAACTATTTGATGAGGTCTTTACCCAGTTCGTGTGTAGGACCTCACACGAAAGAGCTAATCGGTGCGTCGCCATGCTGACCGGCGACGGTCGGTCTGTTAGTGGGTGTCGATCTTGCGGCGCCGGGCGAAACGCTGCCGCTCCCCCACCGCGGTGGCCCCGTTCAGACCGTGCTTGCGGGTCACCGTGGCCACCGGCGAGGGCTCGCCGGCGCTCTCCCCGTCCGGCACGGCGACGGCCTGCGCCGCGCCCCGCGCACCCTCCGCACCCTCCGGAGCCGGCGAGAGCGCGCCGGCCGGGGCCGGGCGCCGCCACCGCTGGGGCAGCCCCACCGGGATCCGGGGCAGCAGCAGCACGATCAGCCCGACCGCGCTCAGCCCCACCACCCCCGGCACGATCCACGCCCCGACCCCCTGCACCGAGAACCCCACCACACCGAACGCGATCAGCCCCGACCAGAAGTACATGACCAGCACCGCACGCCGGTGCGAGTGCCCGATCTCCAGCAGCCGGTGGTGCAGATGCCCCCGGTCCGCCGCGAACGGCGACTGCCCGTTCCAGGTACGCCGCACGATCGCCAGCACCAGATCGGCGAACGGCACCGCGATGATCGTCAGCGGCAGCAGCAGCGGAATGTAGACCGGCACCATCTCGTGCACCGCGCCGCGCACCGAACCCGTGAACAGCTTCATCGCGTCCGGGTCCACCTGCCCGGTGATCGACACCGCGCCCGCCGCCAGGATCAGCCCCAGCAGCATCGACCCCGAGTCGCCCATGAAGATCCGCGCCGGATGCAGATTGTGCGGCAGGAACCCCAGGCACATCCCCATCAGCACCGCCGCGAACAGCGTGGCCGGCGCCGCCGACTCGATCGCGTAGCCGTACCAGATCCGGTACGAGTACAGGAAGAACGCCGCCGCCGCGATGCACACCATGCCCGCCGCGAGACCGTCCAGGCCGTCCACGAAGTTCACCGCGTTGATGGTCACCACCACCAGCGCCACGGTCAGCAGCGTGCCCTGCAACGGGGTCAGCGCCACCACCCCCACACCCGGCACCGGCAGCCACAGAATCGTCAGCCCCTGGAGCACCATCACCCCGGCCGCGACCATCTGGAGGCCCAGCTTCACCAGGGCGTCCACGCCCCACTTGTCGTCCAGCACCCCCAGCAGCCAGATCAGCGCCGCCGCCGACAGCAGCGCCTTCGGCTCGTCGAACTGCCGGAACACCTGGGAGGTGTTGGACAGCTGCGAGGCCACCAGCAGACCCGCGCACAGCCCGCCGAACATCGCGATACCGCCGAGCCGCGGGGTCGGCTCCCGGTGCACGTCACGGGCCCGCACCGCGGGCGCGGCCCCCGCCGCGATGGCGAACTTCCGTACCGGTCCGGTCAGCAGATACGTGACCGCAGCCGCGACACAGAGCGTCAGGAGATATTCACGCACAGGCTGCCCCAGAAGTCTCGCCGGTCCTCAGCGCAACACCTTCTCATGCCCGCCGGCCTCCCCCACCGCTCAGGTCCGGTCCCACGGCGCGGGCACCCCGGTCAGCGCGGTGACCACCGGATCCAGCGCCGCCCTGATCTCCTCGCCGATGCTGCGGAAATACGGGATCGGCGCCCCGTACGGGTCCTGCACCTCGTCCGCCTCGGCGGTCGGCGCCAGCAGCCAGCCGCGCAGCGCCGCCGCCGCGCTGGCCAGCGCCCGCGCCCGGTGCACCAGCGCCTCCGGCGAACCACCGGCCGGCAGCGTACTGACGTCGATCGCCCGGACCAGCCGGGTGAACTCCTTCAGCGTGAAGGTACGCAGCCCCGCCGAGTGGCCCATCGCGATCACCTGCTGCCGGTGATCGCGGGTGGCGGTCAGCACCAGATCGGCGTGGATGACATGCTCATCGAGAAGTTCGCGGCCGAAGAACCCGGCCGCGTCCGCCCCGTACTCGGCCAGTACCTGCGCCGCGTGCTCCTCCATCGGGGCACCCTCGTGCCCCCAGGTGCCCGCGCTCTCGACCACCAGCACATCGCCGAACCCGCCCAGGCGCTGGGTCAGAGCCTGCCTGGTGAGCCGTTCGGTGATCGGTGAGCGGCACACATTCCCCGTACTGACATGCAGAATCCGGAAGACCGGGCGGACCCCGCCGGCCGGCTCGGTCGGCTCCGGTTGCCGTATGCCACTGTCCGCAAGCGCGGTCAATGGGAGATCTCCAGGTCGGGCACGACCTTGCGCAGCTCCTCCTCGCTCACCGCACCGGCGCGCAGCAGCCGGGGAACCGGCCGGGTGACATCGATGATCGACGAGGGCACCGTGTCCGGGGTGGGGCCGCCGTCCAGGTAGACCGCGACGGAGTCGCCCAGCATCTCCTGGGCGGCGTCGCACACCTGGGGCGCGGGGTGACCGGTGAGGTTGGCGGAGGAGACGGCCATCGGGCCGAAGTCCTTGAGCAGTTCGAGGGCGACCGGGTGCAGCGGCATCCGCACCGCCACGGTGCCCCGGGTCTCCCCCAGGTCCCAGGTGAGGGACGGCTGGTGGCGGGCCACGATGGTCAGCGCGCCGGGCCAGAACGCGTCCACCAGCTCCCACGCCTGCTCGGAGAAGTCGGTGACCAACCCGTGCAGCGTGTTCGGCGAGCCCACCAGCACCGGGGAGGGCACCCCCCGGCCACGGCCCTTGGCCTCCAGCAGATCGCCCACGGCGGTCGTGTTGAACGCGTCCGCGCCGATCCCGTACACCGTGTCGGTCGGCAGGACGACGAGATCGCCGCGCCGTACGGCGGACGCCGCCTCGCGCAGCCCGTGCTTACGGTCGACCACGTCCGTGCAGTCGTAACGCCGTGCCATCAGTGAACGTCCTCCTTGGTCATCGGTTGACCCTGCGGGCGGTGGCGAACCGCGGTCGGTTGTTGAGATCGGGGTGATCGGCGGCATCCGCCCAGCCGCGGTCCTCGGTGAAGATCCACGGCACCTGGCCGCCCTGGGAGTCGGCGTGCTCGACCACCACGATGCCGCCGGGGCGCAGCAGCCGGTGCGCGGCGCGCTCCAGGCCCCGGATGGTGTCCAGGCCGTCCTCGCCGGAGAACAGCGCCAGCTGCGGGTCGTGGTCGCGGGCCTCGGGTGCCACGTGCTCCCACTCGGTGAGCGGGATGTAGGGCGGATTGGAGATCACCAGATCGACCTGGCCGGCCAGCTGCGGCAGGGCGGTCAGGGCGTCGCCGTGGTGCAGCACCACGCGGGAGCCCTCGGCGTTGCGCCGGGCGTACTCCAGGGCGCGTTCGTCCAGCTCCACGCCGTGCACCCTGGAGCGCGGCACCTCCTGCGCCAGCGCGAGCGCGATGGCGCCCGAGCCGGTGCACAGATCGACGATCAGCGGCTCGGCGACATCCATCGCCCGTACCGCGTCTATCGCCCAGCCGACCACCGACTCGGTCTCCGGGCGGGGCACGAACACCCCTGGCCCCACATGGAGTTCGAGATAGCGGAAGAACGCCCGCCCGGTGATGTGCTGGAGCGGCTCACGCGCCTCGCGGCGGGCGATCGCCTCCCAGTAGCGGGCGTCGAACTCGGCGTCGTCGACGGTGTGCAGCCGGGGACGCTCCGTGCCGTGCACGTACGCCGCCAGTTCCTCGGCGTCGAAGCGTGGCGAGGGCACCCCCGCGTCGGCGAGCCGCTGGGTGGCGCGGGCCACCTCGGCGAGCAGCAGGGAACGGGGGTAGGAGGATGGCCCGGCGGCGGATGACCCGGATGATGACGTCACGTTCCCCACCCTACGGTCACTGCGCCGCCGCGAGCTTGGCGGCGGAGTCGGCATCGACGCAGGCCTGGATGACGGCGTCGAGCTCGCCGTCCAGGACCTGGTCGAGGTTGTACGCCTTGAAGCCCACGCGGTGGTCGGAGATGCGGTTCTCGGGGAAGTTGTAGGTGCGCACCCGCTCGGAGCGGTCCACGGTACGCACCTGGCTGCGCCGGGCGTCCGACGCTTCCCTGTCGGCCTCCTCCTGGGCGGCGGCCAGCAGCCGGGCGCGCAGGATGCGCAGCGCCTGGTCCTTGTTCTGGAGCTGGCTCTTCTCGTTCTGGCAGGAGACGACGATGCCGGTGGGGAGGTGGGTGATGCGCACCGCGGAGTCGGTGGTGTTGACGGACTGGCCGCCGGGCCCCGAGGAGCGGTAGACGTCGATCCGCAGGTCGTTCGGGTTGATCTCGACGTCGACGTCCTCGGCCTCGGGCAGCACCAGCACGCCGGCGGCGGAGGTGTGGATGCGGCCCTGGGACTCGGTGGCGGGCACCCGCTGCACGCGGTGCACCCCGCCCTCGTACTTCAGGCGGGCCCACACGCCGGAGCCGGGCTCCGCGTTGCTCTTGGTCTTGACGGCGACCGAGACGTCCTTGTAGCCGCCGAGGTCGGACTCGTTGGCGTCGATCAGCTCGGTCTTCCAGCCGACGCGCTCGGCGTAGCGCAGATACATCCGCAGCAGATCGCCGGCGAACAGCGCGGACTCGTCGCCGCCCTCGCCGGCCTTGATCTCCAGGATGACGTCCTTGTCGTCGCTGGGGTCGCGGGGCACCAGCAGCAGCCGCAGCCGTTCGGTGACGGCCTCGCGGGCGGCGGTCAGCTCCTTGACCTCGGCGGCGAAGTCCGGGTCTTCCTGGGCGAGTTCGCGGGCGGTGTCGATGTCCTCGCCGTACTGCTTCCAGGAGTGGTACGCGGCGATGACCGGGGTCAGCTCGGCGTACCGCTTGCTCAGCTTCCGCGCGGTGGCCTGGTCGGCGTGCACCGCGGGATCGGCGAGCCGCCGTTCGAGGTCGGCGTGCTCGCCGATCAGTTCCTCGACCGCCTCGAACATCGTGTGCTCCTGAAGGAAGGATGGGACCGCGGGGACAGCGGGACAGGGGGACAGCGGGACAGCGGGACAGCGGGGACATGAAAGGCGCCGGTCCGGCCGCCTCCGCACGCAAGCGGGAGGCGTCCGGCCCGGCGCCAGGGGTGGGGCTACTTCTTCGCGGCCCCGGCGTTCTTGCCGAAGCGCGCCTCGAAGCGGGCCACCCGGCCACCGGTGTCGAGGATCTTCTGCTTGCCGGTGTAGAAGGGGTGGCACTCGGAGCACACGTCGGCGCGGATGCTGCCCTCGGTCATGGTGCTGTGCGTGGTGAACGACGCCCCACAGGTACAGCTGACCTGGGTCTCGACGTACTCCGGGTGAATGTCGCGCTTCATGGGTCTCTCCTTGCGTTCTGGAGGGCGCCGGGTCGGCACGCCGGATGCGTGCCGTGAACCGGAGCCGGCGGCTCAGTCTGCCAGCAGTGTCCGCTGCGTCCAAAACGAGGGTGCCCGGGCCGTTATTCCCGGCCTCCCGCGCCGACCGGCCCGCCGGGTGCCGGCCGGTCCGCGGTGTCGGCGTCGCGCACCGAGGCGGGCACCGGCTCGTCCTCCTTGAGGGCCCGCCACAGCTGCTCGCTCTGCGGGTCCAGGGGCACCACCCGGTTGGGGTCGCTCTCGTCGTGGCCGACCGGCACGGTGATCAGGTCCAGCTGGTCGGGCCCGATGTCCTTGAGGGTACGGGCCAGGCCGGTCAGCTCGGAGACGGAGGCCAGCGCGGAGTCGGTGGTGAGGGAGGAGGTGGCGGTGTTGGCCAGGTCGTACAGCTTCTTGGGGTTGCTGAACACCCCGACGCTGCCGACCTGCTCCGACAGGGCGCGCAGGAAGGCGTGCTGGAGCTGGATGCGGCCCAGATCGCTGCCGTCGCCGATGGCGTGCCGGGTACGGACCAGGGCGAGGGCCTGCGCCCCGTCGAGGGTGTGGGTGCCGGCGGCGAGATCGAGGCGGCTGTCGGGATCGCGCAGATCCTCACGAGTGGTGATCCTGACGCCACCGAGGGTGTCGATGATCTTCTCGAAGCCCTTGAAGTCGATCTCGATGTAGTGGTCCATCCTGATGCCGGTCAGCGACTCGGTGGTCTTGACGGCGCAGGCGGGTCCGCCGATCTCGTACGCCTCGTTGTACATGGTGCGCGGCGCCTGCGGGGCGGTGGAGCCGTCGGCGCGGTCGCAGGCGGGCCGGGTGACCAGAGTGTCGCGCGGGATGGAGACCACGGTGGCGGCGTCGTGGTCCTCGTTGATGTGCACGATCATCGCGGTGTCGGCGCGGGCGCCCTCCCCGGAGCCGTAGACGCCGTTCTCCCCGGCCCGGGAGTCCGAGCCGAGTACCAGGATGTCCAGGGAGCCGTGCGGGGCGTCCTCGGGGCGGTCACCGCCGAGCGCGGAGTCGATGTCGAGGCCGGCGATGTTGCCGTCGAACTTGACGTAGAGGGCGACCCCCGCCGCGGCGGTCACCGTGCACGCCGCGGCGACGGTGAGGGCGGTGCCGCGCAGTCTGCGGCGCCGGCGGCGCGCGCGGGCGGCGACCGCCGACGCGCCGGGCGGCAGAGCGTCATCCGCTTCCGCTGGATCATCCGCCATTGCCCCAGTTTCACCCGATACGGCGAGGGCCGCATCACCACAATGGGTGATGCGGCCCTGACCAGGGTGTTCCGTTCCGGCCGGAAGATCAGTCCTGGCCGGGGGTGGTCTTCTGGATCTGGAGCAGGAACTCCGCGTTGGACTTGGTCTTCTTCATCTTGTCCAGCAGCAGCTCCACGCCGGCCTGGGAGTCCAGGGCGTGCAGCACCCGGCGGAGCTTCCAGACGATGGCCAGCTCCTCGGCGCCCATCAGCAGGTCCTCCTTGCGGGTGGCCGACGCCTCGACATCCACCGCCGGGAAGATCCGCTTGTCGGACAGCCTGCGGTCGAGCTTGAGCTCCATGTTGCCGGTGCCCTTGAACTCCTCGAAGATCACCTCGTCCGCCCGCGAGCCGGTCTCCACCAGCGCGGTCGCCAGGATGGTCAGCGAGCCGCCGTCCTCGATGTTGCGGGCCGCGCCGAAGAACTTCTTCGGCGGGTAGAGCGCGGCGGAGTCGACACCACCGGACAGAATCCGGCCGGAGGCGGGCGCCGCCTGGTTGTAGGCGCGGCCGAGCCGGGTGATGTTGTCGAGCAGCACCACCACGTCGTGCCCCAGCTCCACCAGCCGCTTGGCGCGCTCGATGGCGAGCTCGGCGAGGGTGGTGTGGTCCTCGGCGGGACGGTCGAAGGTCGAGGAGATGACCTCGCCCTTGACGGCCCGCTGCATGTCGGTGACCTCTTCGGGCCGCTCGTCGACCAGCACGACCATCAGGTGGCACTCGGGGTTGTTGCGGGTGATGGCGTTGGCCACCGCCTGCATGATCGTGGTCTTGCCGGTACGCGGCGGGGCCACGATCAGACCGCGCTGGCCCTTGCCGATCGGCGAGACCAGGTCGATGATCCGGGTGATCAGCTGGTTGGGCTCGGTCTCCAGACGCAGCCGGTCCTGCGGGTACAGCGGCGTCAGCTTGTTGAACTCGGGGCGCGCGCGGCCGTGTTCGGCGGGCATGCCGTTGACCGAGTCGAGCCGGACGAGGGCGTTGAACTTCTCCCGCCGCTCGCCGTCCCGGGGCTGGCGGACCGCGCCGGTGACGTGGTCGCCCTTGCGCAGGACGTTCTTGCGGACCTGCGCGAGCGAGACATACACGTCGTTGGGGCCCGGCAGATAGCCGGAGGTGCGCACGAACGCGTAGTTGTCGAGGATGTCGAGGATGCCCGCGACGGGGATCAGCACATCGTCGTCGGCGACCTGCGGCTCGTTGAAGCCACCGGACTCCTCGCGCCCGCCGCGCCGCCCGCGCCGGTCGCGGTAGCGGCCCCGGCGGCCACGCCGGCCGTCGCCGAACTCGTCGTCGCCGCCCCGGTTGTCACGGTCGCGGTTGCCGTCCCGGCCACCGTCGCCACGGCCGCCGCCATCACGGTCCCGGTCACGATCGCGGTCCCGGTTGCCCCGGCCGCCGCCCTGGCCCTGGTTCTGACCCTGACCCTGGCCCTGGTTCTGGTTCTGCTGGCCCTGACCGCCGCCGTTCTTGCCACGGCGCTCACGCTCACGCTTGGGCCGCTCGGCGCCCTCGGCCTGACCGCCCTCGGCGTCCTTGGTGTCCTTGGCGGAAGCGGTACGACCGCCCGCCTTGCCGCTACCGGCATCGTTACCGGAGCCGGAGCCCTCGGCCTGGACCGGGATGTCGATCTGCTGCTGCCGCTGCTCGGCGGCGCGCTGCCCGTCGGCGGACTCACCCGTACGCGCCCGGGACGTGGTCCGGCGCTTGGGCTTGTCAGCGCCGCTCCCCTCGGACGCGGCGTCGGCCGCCTTGGTGTCCGGGGCGGGCGCCGGAGCGCCGCCGCCGGAGGAGCCGGCCTGCTTCTCCTTGATGACCTCGATCAGCTGGCTCTTGCGCATCCGCGCGGTGCCCCTGATCCCGAGGCCCGAGGCAACCTGCTGCAACTCGGCCAGCACCATGCCGTCGAGGCCGGTGCCGGAACGCCGGCGCTTGGGCGCGGCAGAGGCGGCGGGAGCGTCCGTGGCGGAGGCTGTGGCATCACCGGCGGTCTTGCCGGCGCTGTCGGCACTCACACCCATCAGATCGGTGGTGTCGCTCACGAAGGGTCCTTCCCTGGAGCGGGCGTCGGCCTGTCTGGCTCGGCGACCGGTTGTGCTGTCCGGCTGCGGTCCCCAGTGAGCGGGCCGGCCGGGCGGTGGTTCCGCCGGTGCGACATGGCGGAAGGAATCAATGCAACGTGCGATGCGGGGGAATCACGGAGAAGCACGGGGAATCGCCGCGAAACGACGCCGCACCCATTCCGGAGCGGACTCGGCATGCCCGGCAGGCTGCGCAGGCAGATGAGTGAAGGCTCCCGGAAGAATCGGATGGTCCCGTGGACGGGACCCCGGAATACCGTTCCCCTGGAGAAGTCCATCGGGACGGTACGTGCAGACTTGAGATTAACACTACCGGATACTGCCTTCATTCCCCCACTCCTGGTACGGAAATCCCGTGCCCGCCGTACCTCACCTGGCGGGTCCCGGGGATCCGCCGAGCGGCAGCACACTGGCTCCCGACAGGTCCAGGGCCAGCCGGTTGGCCGTCCAGTCGGCACCGGCCAGCCGCGCCGTCTTGTCGGCCGCGTCGTCACTCACCAGCGCCAGCACGGTCGGCCCGGCGCCCGAGATCACCGCCGGCACCCCGTCGGCGCGCAGCCGGCGCACCAGATCCATGCTCTCGCTCATGGCCGGCGCCCGGTAGTCCTGGTGCAGCCGGTCCTCGGTGGCCGGCAGCAGCAGCTCGGGGCGCCGGGTCAGCGCCTCGACCAGCAGCGCGGCGCGCCCCGCGTTGAGCGCGGCGTCCGCGTGCGGCACCTGGCGCGGCAGCAGCCCGCGCGCGGTGGCCGTCAGCAGCGGCCTCGACGGCACGAACACCACCGGCACCACCCCGTCCGCCGGCTCCATGCGGATCGCCCGCACCGCGCCGGTCTCGCCCCAGGCGAGGGTGAAGCCGCCCAGCAGACAGGCGGCCACATTGTCCGGGTGGCCCTCGATCTCGGTCGCCAGCTCCAGCAGGGCGGCGTCGTCCAGCCGGCTCTCGCCGCCCGAGGTCACCGCCCGCGCCGCCATCAGCCCCGCGCAGATCGCGGCCGAGGACGAGCCGAGGCCCCGGCCGTGCGGGATGCGGTTGGCGCACACCACCTCCAGGCCGCGCGGCTGGCCGCCGAGCGCCTCGAAGGCGGTGCGCAGCGAGCGGACCAGCAGATGCCGCTCGTCGCGGGGCAGCGTCTCGGCGCCCTCGCCGGCGATGTCGATGTGCAGCCCGGACTCCGCCACCCTGACGACGACATCGTCGTACAGCCCCAGGGCCAGCCCGAGGGCGTCGAATCCGGGGCCGAGATTGGCGCTGGTCGCCGGGACCCGCACGCGGACGGCGGCGGCACGGAAGGCGGGATGGGCCATCGCTCGATGACTCTCCTTGGTGAGATGTGCGGCATGCCCCGGAGGCCGACCTGTCTCGCGATCGCGCTGCACGGGGTGAATACCAGCCTATCGAAGGAAGGTTCAGACGCGATACAGGGTGGCGGGGTGTCGCCCCGGGCCGCGTGCCCCGGGCCTTGCGCCCGGGGCACGCGGGGCGACTCAGGCCAGCCCGAGCCGCTCGGCCGCGGCGTCCGCGTCCACCGGCACCGTGACCGGCTGCGGAGCGCCGGCCACCGCCCAGTCCGGGTCCTTCAGGCCGTTGCCGGTGACGGTGCACACGATGCGCTGCCCCGGATCGACCTTGCCCTGCTCGGCGGCCTTCAGCAGCCCGGCGACCGAGGCGGCCGAGGCGGGCTCGACGAAGACACCCTCCCCGGCGGCCAACAGCCGGTAGGCGGACAGGATCTGCCGGTCGGTCACCTCGTCGATGAGGCCGCCCGACTCGTCCCTGGCGCGCTCGGCGAACGTCCACGAGGCCGGGTTGCCGATCCGGATGGCGGTGGCGATGGTGGTGGGGTTGCGCACCGGCTCGCCCCGTACGATCGGCGCCGAGCCGGACGCCTGGAAGCCCCACATCCGGGGGGTACGGGAGGCGGGCCCGGTGGCCGCGTACTCCTGGTAACCCTTCCAGTACGCGGTGATGTTCCCGGCGTTGCCGACCGGCAGGACGTGGATGTCGGGGGCGTCGCCGAGCATGTCGACGATCTCGAAGGCGGCGGTCTTCTGCCCCTCGATGCGCACCGGGTTCACCGAATTGACGAGCGCCACCGGGTACTTGTCGGACAGCCCGCGGGCCAGCTCCAGGCAGTCGTCGAAGTTGCCGTCCACCTGGAGGATCTTCGCCCCGTGGACGAGGGCCTGCCCCATCTTGCCCAGCGCGATCTTGCCCTGCGGGACGAGGACGGCGCACACCATGCCCGCCCGTACCGCGTAGGCGGCGGCGGAGGCGGAGGTGTTGCCGGTGGAGGCGCAGATGACGGCCTTGGCGCCGGCCTCCTTGGCCTTGGAGATGGCCATGGTCATGCCCCGGTCCTTGAACGAACCGGTGGGGTTGGCGCCCTCGACCTTCAGATGCACCTCGCAGCCCGTGCGCTCGGACAGCACCTGCGCGGGTACGAGCGGGGTGCCGCCCTCGCGCAGCGTCACCACGGGCGTCCGAGCGGTGACCGGCAGCCGGTCGCGGTACTCCTCGATGACCCCACGCCACTGACGGCTGGTGCTGGTCGCGTCCAAGATGCTCACGGTGTCGTCCTGTTCACTCTCTGGGATGGGGCGGCTACTCGCCCTCGACGCGCATGATGCTGGCCACATCATGCACGGTGTCCAACTCGCGCAGCGCCTCGACGGTGGCGGTCAGCGCGGCGTCCGGGGCCCGGTGGGTGACGACGACCAGCGACGCCTCGCCGTCCTTGCCGGACTGCCGCACCGTGTCGATGGAGACACCGTGATCGGCGAAGACCATGGCGCACTGGGCCAGTACACCCGGTTTGTCGGCGACGTCGAGGCTGATGTGGTAGCGGGTGACGACCTCGCCCATCGGGCTCACCGGCAGCCGGGTGTACGCGGACTCCCCCGGGCCGCGCCCGCCGCCCAGCTTGTTGCGGCAGACGGCGACCAGGTCGCCCAGTACGGCGGAGGCGGTGGGCGCGCCGCCCGCGCCCGGCCCGTAGAACATCAGCTGGCCGGCCGAGTCGGCCTCGACGAACACCGCGTTGTAGGCGCCCTTGACGGAGGCCAGCGGATGGCTGAGCGGGATCATCGCCGGGTGTACCCGGGCGGTGACGGAGCGGCCGTCCTCGGCGCGCTCGCAGATGGCCAGCAGCTTGACGGTGCAGCCCATCCGGCGGGCGGAGGCGATGTCGGCCGTGGTGACCTCGGTGATGCCCTGGCGGTGCACGTCATCCAGGCCGACCCGGGTGTGGAAGGCGATCCCGGCGAGGATGGCGGCCTTGGCAGCGGCGTCGAAGCCCTCCACGTCGGCGGTGGGGTCGGCCTCGGCGTAGCCGAGGGCGGTGGCCTCGTCCAGGGCCTCGCCGTAGCCGGCGCCGGAGGATTCCATCCGGTCGAGGATGAAGTTGGTGGTGCCGTTGACGATGCCCAGTACCCGGTTGACCTTGTCGCCGGCCAGCGATTCGCGCAGCGGGCGCAGCAGCGGGATGGCGCCGGCGACGGCCGCCTCGTAGTAGAGGTCGGCGCCGTACTCGGCCGCTATGGCGTGCAGGGCGGGGCCGTCCTGGGCGAGCAGCGCCTTGTTGGCGGTGACCACTCCGGCGCCGTGCTCGAAGGCGGTGGCAATCAGGCCGCGGGCGGGCTCGACCCCGCCGATGACCTCCACCACGACATCGATGTCACCGCGGGAGACAAGGCCCTCGGCGTCCGTGGTGACGAGTGCGGGGTCGATGCCGGCCCGCACCCGGTCGGGGCGGCGGACGGCCACCCCGGCGAGTTCGAGCGGGGCGCCGACGCGGGCGGCGAGGTCTTCGGCGTGCGTCGTCATCAGGCGAACCACCTGGGAGCCGACCACGCCGCAGCCCAGCAGTGCCACCTTCAGCGGACGAGTACGCACCATTCGACCTCGCCTTTCCATGTCCGTTGCGAACCTCAGTCTTATGCAGGCGGGGGCGGCCCCCCGCCTGCGTTCAGTATGCGGACTCGGCGCCGGGCTCAGCCAACGTCGAGCCGCAGCAGATCGTCCTCGGTCTCGCGGCGGACGATCACCCGGTCGCCGCCGTCGGCGACGGCGACGACGGGCGGGCGGGGCACGTGGTTGTAGTTGCTCGCCATGGAACGGCAGTAGGCGCCGGTGGCGGCGACGGCGATCAGATCGCCCGGGGCCAGGTCGGCCGGGAGGTACGCGTCGCGGACGACGATGTCGCCACTCTCACAGTGCTTGCCGACGACCCGCACCAGCATGGGCAGCGCGTCGGAGGCGCGGGAGACCAGTGCCACCGAGTACTCGGCGTCGTAGAGCGCCGTCCGGATGTTGTCCGACATCCCCCCGTCCACACTGACGTACGTGCGCAGCCCCTCCAGCGGCTTGACGGTGCCGACCTCGTACAGGGTGAACGCGGACGGCCCGATGATGGCCCGCCCCGGCTCGACGGACAGCCGGGGCGCCGGGAGGCCGGCGGCGGCGCACTCGCGCTCGACGATGTCGCGGAGCGTCTTGGCGATGTCATGGGGTTCGAGCGGATCGTCGGTGGACGTGTAGGCGATCCCGAGCCCGCCCCCCAGATCGATCTCGGGCAGCGTCACCCCGAACTCGTCCCGGACCGAGCCGAGCAGCCGCACCACGCGGCGGGCGGAGACCTCGAACCCGGCGAGGTCGAAGATCTGCGAGCCGATGTGGGAGTGCACCCCCAGCAGCTCCAGGGCGTCCGGCTCGGCCAGGACCCGGCGTACCCCTTCGAGGGCGGCCCCGTCGGCCAGCGCGAGGCCGAACTTCTGGTCCTCGTGGGCGGTGGCGATGAACTCGTGGGTGTGCGCCTCGACGCCCACGGTCACCCGGACCAGGACCGGCTGGCGTACGCCGTGCTCGCGGGCGACGCGGGCGACCCGCTCGATCTCGTCATACGAATCAACAACAATCCGCCCCACCCCGACGGAGACGGCCCGCTCGATCTCGGTGAGGGACTTGTTGTTCCCGTGGAAGGCGATGGCGGCGGCGGGCATCCCGGCGGCCAGGGCGGTGGCCAGCTCGCCGCCCGAGCAGACATCGAGATTGAGCCCCTCCTCGCGCAGCCAGCGCACGACGGCGCGGGAGAGGAACGCCTTGCCGGCGTAGAACACATCGGCACCGTCCCCGAACGCCTGTCGCCAGGCGCGGCAACGGCCGCGGAAATCCGCCTCGTCGAGCACATAGGCGGGCGTCCCGTGCGTACCGGCGAGCTGATCGACGCCGACACCGGCGACGGAGACCACCCCGTCGTCGCGCCGCCGAACGGAGTGGGCCCAGACCTTGGGGTCGAGGGCGTTGAGATCGGTGGGCGGGGCGCTGTAGTGCCCCTCGGGCAGCACATCGGCGTGGCGGGGCCCGGCGGGGTGGGCGGAACGGCTCATGAAAGACCTCTGGTGGTGCGAGAGCTAAAGATACGGGGGGGCACTGACGCCCAGCCGGGACAGACCGCCGGCCAGCACCGTCGCGGTGGCCTGGGCGAGGGCCAGCCGCGCGCGGTGGGCGGTCCCGGGTTTCTCGTCGCCGACGGGCAGGGTGGCCCGTACGGATTCGGCGGCCAGCCAGGCGCCGGCGGTGGCGACGAGCCGCTGCGGACTGTTCCCGGCCGCGGCCCACTGCCCGAGCGCGTCCAGCAGCGCGCGCTCGGCGGGATGCGCGGCGGCGCCGGGCTCGGCGGCGAGCCCGAAGGCGGGGGCCCAGCGCAGCTGGGCACGGCAGCGGGCGTGCGCGTACCGCACCCGGAACAGCGGATTCTCCACCCGCTGCACCAGGAACCGGCCGGGATCACCGCCGGTGGCCTGGGCCCAGCGCGAGCTGTCACGCCGGGGATCGTCGGGGAGGGCGGGGGGGACGGTCAGCCCGATCAGGTGGGCGAGCAGCGCGGCATCCCCGCCCCCCGGGAGCCGGACGGTGAGAAACCCGTCCCGTACCCGTACGTCCTGGACCCCGTCCGCCACGCGGAGGGACTCCCGCAGCAGGTCGGCGACCTCGGCGGCGGTGCGCCCGGCCGGCCCGGCGAGCTGGTGGGCGACGGCGGTGGACCACCCCCGCTCCCCGTGCGGGGCGGGCCGCAGCACCACCCGGTCGGGAACGGCGGCACCGGGCAGCTGTCCGCTCTCGACGGCCCGGCGCACATGGCGCAGGACGAGACGGGACAGCTGGTCGGGGGTCACCCGGCCAGGGTACGAGAGGAGGCGGGCACCGGATGTCCCCGCCCCTCGGCGCGCAGCCGCCGTACCTCGCGTACGAGGGCGGCCGGCTCGAAGGGCTTGCCCAGCACGGCGTCCACCCCGGCGGGCGGGTGCTGGCCGGCGCTGGCGGTGACGAGGACGAGCGGGATGGGCGAGGTCCGCGGATCGATGCGCAGCCGGGAGACGGTGCGCAGCCCGTCGAGGCGGGGCATGGCGACATCGAGGGTGATGACATGCGGCCGGAACCGGTGCACGGCCTCCAGACATTCGGCGCCGTCGGACGCGGTCACGACCTCGAAGCCGTCGAGTTCGAGGTTGACCCTGATGAGCTGCCGGATGACCTGGCTGTCGTCGACGACAAGGACCCGGCCCGAAACGCCTGGCACCCCGCCAGAGTAAGCGCGTACCCCGCCCCCCGTCCGGCCCTTTCGCAAACTCCCACCCCGCGAGAACCCGGTACGGAGGCCCGCCGTGAAGCTGGTAATGTTCTCGGTGTCGCCAAGACAACCGCCAAGCCCCCGTAGCTCAGCGGATAGAGCATCGGCCTCCGGAGCCGTGTGCGCAGGTTCGAGTCCTGCCGGGGGCACATCGAGTGAAGGATGCAGTGCCTGCGGGCGCTGCATTTTTGTTTCTGTCTCTCTCCCGCCTTCGCATGGCGGCCGATCCGCCATAGGCTGCGCGGAAGGTTCTGGGGGAGGGCGTATTGCGTCACCACGCGATGTCGGTGCTCGGACTGTCGGCGGCCGAAGAAGAGATCTACCGGCACTTCCTGCGCAATCCCCGCACCTCCCCGCGTGAGATCCATGTCGTGCTGCGCTCCGGGCGCGCCGAGGCGCGGGACGCGGTGGAACGGCTGCGGGAACTGCGGCTGTTGCGGGGGGACGACGAGCACACCTGGGCCGCTGAGCCGGACACCGCGGTGCCACGGCTGGCCGAGGACCGGCTGGAGCGGCTGCATCAGGAGATGCGGCATCTCACCCAGACCAGGACCATCGTCGACTCACTGCACCGGGAACGCCCGGGCCCGGCGGCGGAGGGGTCGCCGGCGGGTGGCATCGAGCGGCTGGAGGATCTGCGGCTGGTGCGCAACCGCATCGATGATCTGTCGTTCTTCGCGCACTCCGAGGTGCTGTCCGCCGAGCCGTACGACGCGCTGACGAAGGAGAACATCGAGCACGCCCGGCCGCTGGACCTGCGCTGTCTGCGGCGCGGGGTGCGGATCCGCAATCTGGTGCGGGCCGCCGCGCTCACGGACGCCCCCACGCTCAGCTATCTGCGCGAACTCACCGCCCATGGCGCGCAGATCCGGATCGCCGAGGAGTTCTCCGAGCTGATCCTGGTGTACGACCGGCACACCGCGCTGGTCCCCATCGACCCCGCCAACACCTCGCGCGGCGCGCTGTGCGCCCGGGAGAGCGCCCTGGTCGGCAACATCATCACGCTGTTCGAGCGGTTGTGGGAGGCCGCGCGGGACTTCGGCACGCTGGTGGACTCCCCCGACCGGCTCAACCCCGAACTCTCGCAGGCGCAGCGGCAGGTGCTCCAGCGGATGTGCACGGTCAGCAAGGACGAGACCGGCGCCCGCGAGGTCGGGGTGTCGCTGCGCACCTACCGCCGGCACATCGCCGATCTGATGCAGTTGCTGGGGGCCGAGAACCGCGCCCACGCGGCGCTGCTCGCCCGCGACCGCGGCTGG
The DNA here is from genome assembly GCF_059510435.1 of Streptomyces sp. NTD107. Classification (NCBI taxonomy): domain Bacteria; kingdom Bacillati; phylum Actinomycetota; class Actinomycetes; order Kitasatosporales; family Streptomycetaceae; genus Streptomyces; species Streptomyces sp. NTD107. The sequence continues at coordinate 185,448 of NZ_JCAJZV010000009.1, forward strand.
ATCTGAGCGTTCAGCGTTCCCCCGGCGTCAGCCGCCAGCGCCGCAGCGCCGGATCGGCCAGCGCGGCCTCCACCGTCGCCCGTACGGTGTGTCGGTCCGCCGGGCTGCCGGTCCGGACCCACAGCACGATGGCGGACGCCGACACCTCGTGCCGGTACGACCAGTGCGCGGGCAGCAGGCTCAGCAGCCGTACGAGCGCGATCTCGCCGTCCCGTGCGCTCTCGCCGGTGAAGGTGAGAGCGATCTCCGCACCGGTCATGCCCGCCCCGTGCGGACCGGGGCGACGGCGCGTACGCCGCCACCCGTCGCCCGTTTCATCGCCGTGCCGTCCCGCGCTCCCTCACTGCCAGCCGTTGGCGCAGGGGGTCTCACGTTCCTCGCGATTGCACTTTTCCCCGGGACGGGGGTGGGGCGGGAGCAGGTCACGGTCGAGCCGGTCCGCCGGATCGGCGAACTCGGTGCCCGCGAGCTGCGCCCAGCCGCCCGAGGCGCCGCCGCCCCCGCTGCTGCCGCCCCCGCCCTGGTGTGCGGTGGCCGCTCCCGCGCCGCCCAGGGCCAGCAGTCCGGCCAGGGCCAGCACCGAAACCCGCGCGGCGAAGCGCCGGCGCCGATTACGTGTGGTGTTCATCCATCTCCTCCTCGACTGTGGGGTGTTGGTGTGCACCCGGTGAATCTGTCAGGTTCCGCGGGCCGGTGGGAAGGGCCGCGACGGCAGCTCACTGCACCTGCCCGGCAGGATCCTGCCGCCCGAGCAACTGGGTGGCGGCCAGCCGCCGGTACAGTTCGTCGCGCGCCATCAGCTCCGGGTGCGTCCCCCGGTCGCGCACCCGGCCGCCGTCAAGGACCACGATGTGATCGGCGTCCACCACGGTGGAGATGCGATGGGCGATGGCGATCACCGCGCACCGCCGCGCGACCCGGGCCAGCACCTCGCGCAGCGCCGCCTCGGTGTCCGAGTCCAGGTGCGAGGTCGCCTCATCGAGCAGCATCACGGCGGGCCGCTGGAGCAACGCCCGTGCGATGCACACCCGTTGCCGCTGGCCGCCGGACAGCCCGGTGCCGTGGTCGCCGAGGACGGTGTCCAGCCCCCGGGGCAGGTCGGCGACCACCTGGGTGAGACCGGCCATCGCCACGACATCCAGGAGTTCGGCCTCGGTCGCGTCCGGGGCGGCGTAGGCGATGTTCTCGCGCAGGGTGCCGCGCATGGCGGTGCTGTCCTGCTGGACGTAGCCGACCCGCCCGCGGACCCGGGACAGCGGCAGGGCCGCGATGTCGTGGCCGTCCACCAGCACGGTGCCCTCGCGCGGCCGGTAGAACCGTTCGATCAGCTGGAAGGCGGTGGTCTTGCCGGCGCCGGACGGACCGACCAGGGCGGTCAGGCCGCGGGCCGGGACGGCGAAGGAGACCCCGTCCAGGACGTCCCGGCCGTCGTCGCCGTATCCGAAACGCACCCGGCGGAATTCGACGGCGGGACGGGCGGTACCCGTGTCCGTACCCGTACCCGTACCCGTATCCGCATCCGTATCCGTATCCGTACGGTCCTGCGGAGGCTCCGCCGGGCCGTCCTCCTGCGGCAGCCCGACGAGTTCGTCGACCCGGGCCATCGCGGCGCGGCCCTGCTGGTAGGCGCCGATGCTCATGAACACCAGCACCAGCGGCGACACCAGATAGAAGAGGTACATCACAAAGGCCGTGAAGTCCGCGAGCCCCAGCGAGCCGGTGGCGACGCGGGCCATGCCGGCGCCGACGACGGCGGCGAGCGACGCCTGGAGCCCCACGTTCATGGTCGGGGTCAGCAGCGAGGCGTACGCGGTGACCCGTACCCCCGAGCGCCGCGCCGCGTCCGCCAGCAGTCCGATGCGGTGCTGCTCGCGGTCCTCGGCACGGGCCGCCTTCACGGTGGGCAGGGCGGCCAGGACCCGATGCAGATCGGCGCCGAACTCCCCGGTGTCCGCCCGGTTGCGCACCGCCGCCAGCCGCAGCCGGCGGGCCAGCCACAGGGAGAGGACACTGGCGGCGCCGATGCAGCCGAGTGCGAGCAGCAGCAGCCACAGGTCGAGCCACGCCATCATCGCCACACAGCCGATGACCACCAGGCCGTTGACGATGATCTGCGCCAAGGACTGGGAGAGCGCGATCTTCACCAGGGAGGTGTCCGAGACCAGCCGGGTGTGCACGTCCCCCTGCCGTCTGGCCTGGTACGCGGCGAGGTCGCTGCGGAGCACCCGGCCGGTGAGGAACGTACGGGAGTCGCGGACGATGTTCTCCCCGGCCCGGCCGATGAGATAGCCCTGGGTGGCGGAGAGCGCGGCGTCGGCGAGGAGGAGCGCGGTGAGCAGCACGATCAGCCAGGTCACCGGGTTTCCGGCGCCGGCCGCCTCGATGAGGCCGGCGACGATGACCGGCTGGACGAGGGTGGAGGCGACGCCGACCACGCCCAGCAGCACACCGCCGCCGAGCAGCAGCCGGTGGCGGCGGGCGATGCCCCAGATGGTGCCCGGTGGTGGTTCCCGGTCACCGGCCATCGTCCGCACCCCCTCCCGCGACGGTCCGGCCGGCGTGGACGTAGCGGCTGATGTACAGCGGGCTGCCGGCCTCGTACGGGTTGCCGAACCAGTCGGTCTGCCGCCCGGCCGGTACCAGACCGGCGTCGGCCGCGTACCCGTCGACCTCCTCGGGGGTCGTCAGCCGGCTGGTCTCCTGGCCCGTACGGGTGGCCCCCGGCTCGTGCCACAGGTGCGACGCCTGCCACAGCACGCTGTCCGGCGGCAGGGTGGAGTACGTCTGGAGTCCGGTGTGCGGCTCCGGATAGGGCGTGAACCAGGAGGTGTGCCGGCGGCCTTCGTGCAGGGCGCGGATGAACGCCGGGTTGTGGCTCTCCACCACCAGCGTGCCGCCGGGCGCCAGCCGCTCGGCGGCGCGGGCGATCGCCGCCCGCTGTTCGCCGGCCGTCAGCAGGATCGACAGCGTGGCGCACACGCAGTACACCAGCCCGTACCGCCGTTCGTCCGTGTACGTCCTGATGTCGCCGCGCACCGGGGTGACGGGCGCCCCGGCGTCCGCCACGGCGGTGCGCAGCAGGGCGAGCATCTCGGGAGAGGAGTCGACGCCGGTGACGGGGCCCGCGAGGTGCGCCAGGGGGACGGCGATGCGGCCGGTGCCGACGCCGAACTCCAGTGTGCCGCCGCCGGGATGCCAGCCGGCCAGCACTTTGGCGGTCAGGTCCGCGTACCGGTCCTTGGGGAACAGCCGGTCGTAGAAGCCGGCGAAGACGCTGCCGTAGGCGGTGGCGCTGTCGTTGGGGGCGATGTTCATCGGGCCCGCTCCTTGCCCCGCGTCGGATGCCAGGGGTTGTAGGGGGAGACGAAGACGATGTCGGGCTCCTCCGCCTCGTCGTATCCGGCCACCCGGACCATCGTGAACTGGAAGCCCTTGACCCCCTCCGTCCCGGCACGTTCGATCCGGTCCCGGACGAAGGCGCTCATCAGCCGGTAGGCCGGCTGCCGGGTGACCACGTCGAAACCCTTGTCGAGGGCCATCAGGATCTCGCTGCCCACGTCGAAGACCGCCTTCTCGGGTCGCCGTCCGGGGAACCACACGATCTGCCGGGGCCGGCGGCCCTGGATGACCTCCACCGGCTGCCAGCCGGAGGTCTCGCCCGTCTCGCTGAGCGTGCGGTAGAAGAACTCGAAGTCGTGCTGGGCCGGGTTCGGGGCGAAGAAACGCCAGTTGGGGAACGCGGAGTTCAGCCGGTCCCAGCGCATCACCCGGTGGAAGGACTGGTGCGGGTGCTGGCCGGCCAGGGTACCGAGCAGCATCAGGCCCACGGCGATCCGGGCCGCGCCGTCCGCCGCCCTCATGACAGCTCCCGGGCGGCGCCGGCACTCGCTTGGGCGGGCCGGGCGGATCCGGCCGCGCGCAGGAAGGACACGATCCGCTGCCCCGTCGGCAGGGCGAACTCCGCCTTCGTCAGCAGCGAGTCGTGGTCCGCGCCCTCGATCACGGCTTCCTGTACGAGATGGCCGGGGCCGGCGGCCCGGTGGGTGTCCGCGAGTTCGCGGTGCAGCAGCAGCTGCTCCGGGTCGCGGTCCACGGTCTGCTGCGCGGAGATGACCAGGGCGTGCGCGGCGACCGGGGGCAACGGCCCGTCATGGGCGCGGAAGTCCGCCTCGGTGGCCCGCCATTCACGCAGCCCGGCCGTCCACATGCGGGCGTCGGCGTACTGGTGCATCGCCTTGGCCCGGAACGGGCGCGGCAGTTGGTCGACCCACTCCGGGCGGGTCAGCAGCACGCCGAGGCCGGCCCGGAGGCTGTTGGTGAAAGTACCGATCGCGTCGGTGAGCCGCTCGGCGGACTCGCTCTGCTGCTCCGAGCGGCGCAGTTCCGCCGGGTGCGAGCTGTCCAGGTGGATCAGTGCGTGCAGCCGTTCCCCGAGCGACGGCGCGGCCCGGCGGGCGAGTTCGCCGCCGAGCGAGTGCCCGGCGAGTACGACCTGCCGCCCGGCCGGCACCGCCCGCTCGATCAGGTCCAGCAGATCGTCGACCGACTCCTGGAGGGTGTACGGGCGGCCACCCGCGTACCGGCTGGGCCCGTACCCGGCCCGGCTGTAGGTGATCAGCTGCTGGCCGTCGCCGTGGGTCCGCAGCGCCTGGGCGAGCCAGCCGAAATGCTCCGGGAGCGCCGTCAGGCCGTGGACGAACACCACGACGGGGCCGGTGCCTTCGGGGGTGACGGTGGTGTCGTAGCCGAGCCGGTTGCCGTGCCGGGTGGTGACGTACTCGGTGCCGTACCAGCCGTCGCCGGCCCGCATCCGGCGGGCCGCGGCCAGCGCGCCCGCCACGGCGACGCCGCCGGCCAGCACCACGGCGACGGCGCGCAGCGCGCGGTCGTCGCGGCCGGCGATCGCCGGGTGGTCCTTGGGCGCGCTGGTGTAGGCGACCATCGGGTGCATCGAGGCGAAGGAGGTGACGAAGCGGCCCAGGCCCATGACGAAGCCGTTGGCCACGTGGAAGGAGAGCGTGGTCGCCAGCACCGGGCGGGCGAGCTTGCCGCCCTTGAGGTAGAGCACCGGGAACAGGCACTCCAGGGCCAGCACCCCGTGGGCCACCGCCCGGCCGGTGCGCGGGTAGCGCCGGGTCAGCCGCCACAGGCGGCGTTCGCCGTACGTGCGGGTCCGCAGGACTCCGCCGAGCGCCGTACCGCTGCGCCAGTCCTTGCCGAGCAGCTTGATCCAGCCGGAGACCAGATAGGACATGTTGGACTGGAGCGCCACGTACCACAGCAGCGCGTCCTGGGTCTGTTCCGAGGTGGCGAGGCGGGCGAGTCCGGTGGCGGTCTGGACCATGCCGGAAGCCTGGTCGGAGCCGTCGGAGCCGAGCCGGTGCAGTGGGTACATGGCGGCGCCCGACAGCCCGAGGAAGAGGTTGGCGGCGCCGCGCCAGCGGCCGTTGCCGGGCAGCAGCAGGGCGGCGCTGGTGGCGGCGCGGGCGGCGTACAGGGCGGTGGCGGCCTTCTCGTGGGCGAGGAGGTCAAGCGCCTTGCGGGTGGGCCGGGAACAGTCCGCGTACAGCTCGCGGTTGATCGACCAGTCGTTGAGGCCGCCGGGCCGCTGCTGCCGGCGGTCGCTGAGGAATTCGAGGGAGGCCACCAGGGAGGTGGCGGCCGACAGCCGCTCGGACAGCCCCATCGCCTGGCGGCGGCCGACGGGGACCGGGCCCAGCAGTGCGGCGAGCAGCTTTCTCGGCTTGGTGGACTTGGTGGAGGGGGGTCTCATCATCGCCTTCCGGGGGCCGGGAGAGCCGGGGAGCCGGGGGGGAGCCGGGGGGGGAGGGGCCCGGTCGGGCCGGATCGGATCCGAGGATCGGCCCGGCCCGACCGGGGACGGTGACCGCCGTGCGGGGCGGTCAGCTCATGATCGGTTCGGTGGTGCCGCCGGCCGTGCGGCCCGCCTCGAAGGCGGCGACGATGGCGCTGCCGGCGGCCACCCCCGCCCCGAACGCGACAATGGTCACCGGGGTGGCCAGCACGGGCCGGGCGGGCGCCAGCCGGCCGGTGCGGTCGTGCACCGGAATGCTCGCCATGGCCGGCGAGTCATCGAGGTAGGCAGCGATTCTGGACATGCGCGCGGAATCCTTCCGAGGTCAGGGGGAACGGTCGGGGCGCCGGTGTCACAGCCGGATTTCCGAATCCCCGGTGGAAACGGTGACGCAGACCGCGATGAAGGCGCTCGTGTGCAGGCAGAGCACGGCGTCGCCGGTGACGCCGGCCCGGCCCCCGTCCTCCTCGGTCAGCTCACCGCCCAGGCTCACCAGGACGGCGGGGACCCGGTCGGCCACGGTCACTGGATCACCGGCTCGGTCTCGCCACCGACCATCCGGCCCACCTCGAACGCGGCTACCGCGATGGCCATCGTGGCGGCAACGGCCAGCGGCGTGGCGAGTACGGCGGTGGCGCTGCGGGGTGCCCGGCCGGCGGAGTGCTCGGTGAGTGCGCCCAGTTCGCGCAGGGCGGGGACGCGCGCGGCGGCCGTCACTGGATCACCGGCTCGGTCTCGCCACCGACCATCCGGCCCACCACGTACGCCGACACCACGATGGTCATGCCGGCCGCGAAGGCGGAGGGCGTGGCCAGGACGGGCGATCCCGCTCTGCCGACCACTCCGGGGGAATTCTCGCGCAGTGGGCCGAGTTCGGCCCACCGCCTGGAAAGACTGGCTCCCGCCATGGGGAATCCTCCTGCGGTCTTTTCGGCGGCGGCATGTCCGCCGCCCAAAAGACGATCCCCCGCCGGGCCGACGCCACGGAAGCGCGGGCGGTGGCACGAGGCTGCACCCGAACGGCAGCATCGTGCAGGAGCGCCGACCGGCGGACACCGACCTGCGAAGCCCTCGCGCCCGGGGTGCAATGGTGACATGGGTGATTTCATCGGCTCATGGGCCGCGCGGCTGATCGAGTGGTCAGGCGGAGCGATCGACGAGCAGCGCGCGCGGACACTGGTGACGCAGATCTACGAGGCGGCGGCCGATCGCGCCGTACGGCAGCACGAGGAGGAGGTCGCGCTGCGGGAGGCCGAACGCGAGGAGTGAGCGGGTCAGGGAACGTACGTGGCGCCCTCGGCGGTCGCCACCGCCCGCGCCCCGTCCGCCGCGCCCAGCCGCCCGTCCCGCACCCATCGATCGACGGTGGCCCGTACCCGTTCCAGCAGCGCGTTCTTGTCGGCGAACGGGGCGCCGGCCCAGATCTCGTCGAGCAGGGTGGTGCCGTCGGGGCGGGTGGGGTTGGCGACGCCGGAGTCGGTGTTGCCGAAGACGAGCCGGGGTTCGTGGCGGCGCAGATAGGCGTGGGTACGGTCCTGGGTCCCCTCGTGGAACGGCACGAGTTCCACCCCGTCGAGTGTGTAGTGCAGCGGCCGGCCCGTCACCGGGGTGAGGGAGGGCAGCAGGTCGCCGGAGAGCGCGGCGTTGCGGTAGAGCGAGACGGACAGGTGACTCGTACGGTCGTCGCGCGCGACGAGGTTGACCGGGCCGAGGAACAGGCTCTGGAGCCCCGGATCGTCGGGCGTGCTCTCGGCCCGCAGCCGGAAGGGGATGGCGATCCGTACCGTGTCGCCCTGGCTCCAGGTGCGGGAGACGGCGAAGTAGCTGCCGGCGGTGGGGGTGCCGGCGGCCTCGGTGCCGTTGACGGTGACGGTGAACCCGTCCCCCGCCCAGGACGGCACGCGCAGCAGCAGCCGGAAGGTGGCGGCGCCGCCGGTGACGGTGAGGGTGGAGCCGGCCTCCCGGGGATAGCCGGTGGTCTGGGTGACGGTGACGCCGTGTTCGGCCCAGCGCACGGTGGAGGGGCTGTAGAGATTGACGTAGAGCGCGCCGCCGTCGGCGGCGGCGAAGTAGATGGATTCCTGGTACTTGGTGGCGCTCTCGATGCCGGTGCCCTCGCAGCAGGTGGTGCCCTGCTTGGGGGTGTAGTTCCGGATGTGGCCAGGAGTGAGGCCGATGAAGTAGGTGACCAGCGGCTTCTCGGCGTCGGGCCGGTCCTGCTTGGAGCCGAGGATCTGGTTGTGGAGGGCGCGCTCGTAGTAGTCCATGTAGCGCGGATCCTGGTCGTGGAAGAAGAGCGTCCGGCTCAGCTTGAGCATGTTGTACGCGCAGCAGGTCTCGGCGGTGGCGTCGCCGAGGGTGCCGGCGATGACGTTGCGGGCCCGCCAGAACTCGCCGCTGCTGGTGCCGCCGATGCCGTACATCCGGGTGGGCACGACCATGCCCCAGAAGTTGCGGGCGGCGTCGAGGTAGCGCTGCTCGCCGGTGGCGTCGTGCAGCCGCAGCAGACCGGTGAAGATGGGGATGTGCTGATTGGCGTGCAGCCCGTCCAGCACATCGGTGTCGGCGGCGCAGGCGTCGATCAGCGCGTCGAGGTCGAAGAGCCTGGCGAGCGCGAGATGGTGGGCGGCGCCGGTCCGCGTGTACAGCTCGACGATCGCCTCCACGATCCCGCCGAACTCCCCGCTGGAGAAGAGCCCCCACATCCGCTGGAGCGTGGCGCGGGGCAGCGCGGAGAGCCGGGAGTGCATCCAGTCGGCCAGGCCGGCCGCGAGATCGAGCGCCCGTTCGTCACCGGTGTGGGCGTGGGCGTCGAGCAGCCCTTGCAGGATCTTGTGCGCCGTGTAGTACGGGGCCCAGACGGTGTAGTAGTCGCTGCGGGTCATCGACTCCAGGGTGATGAACTGCGTCTCCGGGTAGGCGGCGAGGAACCCCGGATGACTGGGCCCGCCCCAGGTACGCCGCAGCGTGCCGTGCAGTCCGCGCCCGGAGGTGTCGGCGATGGTCCCACCCGTGGCCTCGTCAAAGGCGTAGGAAGCGAGATCCCCGCGGCCCGGGGAGTTCTGCAACGCCCCGATCTCACCGGCGGTCAGAGCCCGCCCCCACACATGGACGTCGTCGAACCCCCCGGCGAACACCGGATCAGAGCCGAAGGCCGACCGCCCCAGCCAGACATGCCGGGGCGTGCCGAGCGAGGCGGGGGTGAGCGTCAGCGCGTCGTGGCGCCCGGCCTCCTGGCCGTTCACGTACAGCACGCCGGTGTTTCCGCGGATCGTCACGGCGAGATGGCTCCACTGGTGGAGCGGCAGCGGCGCGGTGCCGTTGATGGACTGCTCTCCCCCGGGCCCGCTGAGGGTGATGGCGAACCGTGGCACTCCGGCGGCGTTGCGGGCGGCGAGATACAGATAGCGGGTGGTGTCGTCGCCGCAGTCGAAGACGCGGGCCCAGTCGCCGTGGTGGGTGGGCCGCACCCAGGCGGACAGGGTGATCTCGGCGGCTCCGCCGAGGACGGCCGGGGGCAGTTCGACGTACTGGTAGGACCCGCGGGGATTCTCGACGGCGGTGCCGAACCGCCCCGGCACGCCGAGCACGGCGGGCGCGGCCCGCAGCGCCGCCCGCACCTCGACGAGCGCCCCGACGATCTGGCGCGCCTTGTCGGCGAACACCCGCTCCCCGGTACCGGCGTAAGCCTGGGACAGCATGGTGAGGAAGTGTCCGGTGTAGTGCCCGCGCAGATTCCCGTTGGCCTCCCCGTCCAGCCCCTCCCACCCGCCGGGCGCCACCGCGCCCCCGGTGTCCAGCCCGGCGTTGGCCCGGAAGACCTGCACCAGCCGGTTGACGTCGTAGCCCCGCGCGTGATCGAGCAGGAGTCGCCGCTTCTCGGCGAAGATCCCCTCCCCCAGCGCCACCTCCCCCAAGGCGAACGGCCGCACCCCCCAGGCCGTCTCCACCGCGCCGGCCCCAGCGCCGGCCCGCCCCCCGCCCGAAACCCCGGAACCCAACGACGGCACCGCCCCGAACACGGCGGCAGCCCCCAGCACAACCCGCCGCCCAGGCCCAACACCCACGACGCCCCACCCTCTCCCGTTCGGCATATCGACCACAGTCCGGTCAATCGGTCAGAACGTAGAAGCAGGCAGCGGGTCCGTCAATGCCATGGGATCCCGTGAACTCAGCTACTCAACGGGGTATTCCAGAGTTGTCCGGCGCGGCGCGCCGGTCGCCCGCCGGGATCAGCTCGCGCAACATCGCCTGTGTCTCGTTGTCGGTGGAGAACACGACGGTGCCTGCCATGCCACGGGTAAGCAGGACCTTGTAGGTGTTGCGCACGAGACGATCGAATGTGCGTGGGTCGACGCCTGCCAGACTCCCGTCCTTGCTCGCGGCCGGGTCCGCCCGCCAGTGGCCACTGCGCCATACGAGATCCTTTCCGAAGATCACCCCGTTCCAGTCGTATTCGAAGCCCTGAGCGGTGTAGATGCATCCGATCTGGCCGAACCCCGCAGGGTCGGTCGCCCAGAATTCGGAGACCGGCGCTCCGGCGACCGGCCGCTCGCCCCGCAGATTCCAGGGCTTGCGCCAGCCGTCGATGTCTATGTCGTTGACAAGACGTCCTTGTGAGGGGCCGCTCCACTTCCAGCAGAAGCCGGCCGTCATACGGGCGGTACTGTCCGGCCCCTGCCGCTGCCGCTGCCGCAGCAACTCCTCCATCTCTTCCGGGGAGTCGGCGACGGTGAGCTGGAAGCGTCTATCGCCGACCCAGCCGACCGGCCCGCCCTGCTGCAGGTCAAGGAGCCGCAGGACCCACGCGTCGTACGCCTGGCTACCTCCGCTGCGATACTGGTTGTCGAGTGGCACATGCCGGACTTTTATCCCCAGAGTCAGGGCTGCCGCGCGGATGGAGTCGACGGAGCCCATCTCATTGGGGCGCACGACCTGATAGTCGTCCAATAGGAACACTGGCACCCGGGCGGCGTTGAGGAGCTCCACAACCTGTGGGCGGTTGTGTCGGGCGTTGGGGGAATGGTGTCGTATCCGATGCGCCTCATCGCATATCAGGATGTCGAGCTCGTTGGGATGAGCGCTGGAGAAGTCCATGAAGTACTTGAAGACGCTCGTGACCCGAGGTTCGTTGCCGCCCAGGTGACGGGAGAGCGTTTTCGTGAACGCCTTCGATCCGGTGGCGTGGGTTACCGAGCGCCCCTCACGTGCCAGCTCTCTCAGCAGGTGCAGGGCAATGACGCTCTTGCCGGAGCCCGGGCCGCCGGAGACGATGATGGCTTCTTTCTGATCCGCTCGGTGTGACAGGCTCGCCAACCGCTTCACCAGCGAGACGGCGACCTGTTGCTCGTCGAGCAGCACGAACCGGCGGTTGTCGGCGATCTCGTCTGCGGTGGTCCGTAGCAGCGGACGGTTCGGGGCGACCGGGCTGTCCAGCAGCCGATCGGCTGCCGACGCGCCGCTCCGGGGGGCCAGCCTGAGCTGCAGTTGCTCGATGAGGGCGCCACGCGTGGTATCGGTGAACAGCAGCCGGTGCTGACCGCCCGACATCTGGAACAACTGCGCGACATCGTCATTCTTGGCGTTGTGCAGGTAGGCGAAGCCGGCAAGGTTCTCTTCGTCACCGTCGAGGACCGCGGTGAAGTCCGACAAGTAGTCACAGTAACGGGACACCTGAGCCAGCGGGTGCAGCAGAGGTGTGTTCTTGGTCCTACTGACCAGACACAGATCCTCACTGTCGGGCACCAACCGCGCGTCGCTCCACTGTTTGAGCTCGATCACCACGTATGAATCCCTGTCGGTCTTCGGGTGCAGGCCGGCCAGCACGACATCCGCCCGCAGGCTAGACAGCGGGAGCTGTTGTTCCACGAGCACTTCGACCTCGCCGAGCTTGGCATCCATGAGCACCTCACCGAGAGCTCGCAGGCTGTAGCGCCAGGCATCCTGCTCGGGGGTTGAGGGGGAGCGCAGAAAGCGAGCCCGATACCGCTCGGTCAGTTCTTCGGTGAGGGCATCGGACTGACTGCGCTCGTAGAACACCTGAGCTGACTTGCGGAGGAGGGTCATGGATCTTTCTCCGGAATGAGGGGTCCACCTCACGCCTGCATGATGTGAGGGCCCGGCGCATCCGAGCCGATCACCATATCTATAGCGATCGCAAAAATCCAGATCCTGGCCAAGTTACGACATGTTCGATGCGACTTCGCCCACAATTGATCAACATGAGGTAGCCTGTCGAACGCTCGTTTGGCAACAGCAGACTTCCGTCAACGGACGGACACGTCTTCCGCCTACACACGGAGCGCAGACATGCCTTCCTCCCTTCCCGACGGCCACCCTCCGCGACCTACTGGTCTGCGAGGCCCGTCGATCCCGGACAGCGATCAGGCGTCAGACCCGGCTTCGAGCCGCCGCCGTCATCCGGCTTTCTGACCAACGCCCGATCCGCCATTCACCCGACAGCCGTGGCGACGGACGCATCCGTCTTCCCGTCGACGCGCCTTCGAAGGGACTGTCGTGCTGTCCGAACCCGTCCTCGTCCTGGCCTGTGCGGGCGCGGTGACCACAGTGACCTGCTGCCTGTGCGTCTGCGTCACCGTCCTGCGCATCGCCACCACCGCACTCCGTGGCAGCCGGTCCACCGATCGGCCGCAGATCATCCGCGCGTTGGCCCTCCTGTTCCGGCGTTTTCTCCGGCCCTGGTGGAAGCGCACATGACACAAGAGCCAGCCCTACAACGGAGATAGTGTTGATACCGATATCCACGCGGCCCGCCGGGCTTCCGTCCCAGGCGGGCACCTCCCGACCCGGGCCAGAAGGACACGCCCCCACCCGCATCAGCAGTTCCACGCTGTCCGGGGGTTTCCCTTGCTGATCCGTGCGTCCGCCGCCTCGCTCATGACCCGCAGTCTGTCCCGTCAGCTCTACCTCGACCTCACCGACCGCTTCTCCCACACATACGGCCACCGGCCCTCACCCGGCGAGAGCCGCTCATGGGAGAACTCCATCCCAGCGCTGCTTCAGGCGTTGCTGGAGGCGGACCTCGACGAGGTGGAGGTCATGCTCGAATACGCCCTGCCGCTCTCGAGCAAACGGGCCGATGCCGTGCTCGCCGGAGTGCATCCCCGGACGGGCGAGCCCTCGTATGTGGTCATCGAGCTGAAGCAGTGGACGCGGGTGACCCCCGACCGCGCGAATCACACGGTCTGTCATGTCGATGGTATGGGTGGCGAGGAGCAGCTGAACCCCCTCGTCCAGGTCCGGGGCTACTGCGATTACCTGGCACAGTTCAATGGATCACTCGACGGCCATGAAGACCGGATCGCCGGTGCCGCCTACCTGCACAACGCCGGTAACGCTGCCGCCGCTCTGGATGACGCGGGCCAGGACGCTCATGGCCGGCTGTACACAAAGACCACCAGGAACGGGTTCAAGGAGTTCCTCCGGGAACGGCTGTCCGCGCAGTCCGGGTCGGCAGCCGCCGACGCGTTGCTGAACGGAGTCAGCAAACCGTCCACTCAGCTCATCACCGTCGCGGCTGATGAGATCCGCAATCGCGAGCAATTCGTGCTGCTCGCCGAACAGCGCCTGGCGTACGAGCTGGCGCTCAAGGCGGTGCGCGACGCCCGACAGTCCGACAACAAGCAGGTCATCGTGGTCAGTGGCGGGCCCGGCAGCGGCAAGAGCGTGATCGCGCTGTCGCTGCTCGGCGAGCTCTACCGTCAGGGACGTGCCGCGCTGCACGCCACCGGGTCCGCCTCCTTCACCAAGACGATGCGGAAGGTCGCGGGGGCCCGGAAGCGCGAAGTGCAGGATCTCTTCAAGTACTTCAACAGCTTCATGACCGCCGGCCGCAATGAGCTGGACGTGCTGATCTGCGACGAGGCACATCGCATGCGGGAGACCTCCGCCAATCGCTACACACCGGCGACGCAACGCACGGGCAAGGCTCAGGTGGAGGAGCTGATCGATGCGGCCCGGGTGCCCGTGTTCCTGCTGGACGATCACCAGATCGTGCGGCCCGGCGAGATGGGATCGGTCAAAGCGATCCAGGCCGTTGCCGAGAAAAAGGGCCTGCGGTGCGTCGTGGTCTCCCTCGACGGGCAGTTCCGCTGCGGTGGCAGCGAGGCGTATCTCCAGTGGGTGACAGCGCTCCTGGAACTGGACGGCGGACGCCCGGTCCGGTGGGAGGGCGATCCGAAGATGCAGCTTCGGATCGCAGACAGTCCACAGGAACTGGAGGAGTTCTTGGCACAGCGCCGCGCCGAGGGCTATGGCGCACGCATGACGGCCGGGTACTGCTGGAAGTGGACCACGAAGACCAAGCCCGGCGAAGCGCTGCCCAACGATGTGGTAGTTGGCGACTGGGGCCGGCCGTGGAATGTCTACGGGGACCGGGCCGTCGGAGGCGCTCCCCCGGCCGCGCTGTGGGCGACGGAGCCGGAGGGGTTCGGCCAGGTCGGGTGCGTCTATACGGCGCAGGGCTTCGAGTACGACTGGAACGGCGTCATCCTCGGTCCCGACCTGGTGTGGAGAGGTGATCGCTGGGTCATCGACCGGACGGCTTCCAAGGACCCGGTGTTCAAGAAGTCGACACCCGACGCCGATGTGGACCGACTCATCCGCAACACGTACAAGGTGCTGCTGACCCGGGGCATGGTGGGCACAGTGCTCTACTCAACCGATGCGGAGACCCGGGCGAAGCTACGCGAACTCATCGGCGCCGAAGACCGGGTACCCGCCCCGGTGTAAGTCCCGGCAGCTCCTCCTCACCCGCCGTCCTTGATCGACAGGGCTCCGGGTGAGGAGGTTCGGGTTTCACTCAGCCGCATCCCTGCTGCGTTTCTGCCTCAGGGATGCCTTCGCATAGGGCAGTTCATCAGGCCGGCGGCGAAGTCGCGCCAGCCGCCAGGCACTCTCGTACGGGAGCCGACCGCCAGAATTCCTCATCAGCCGACGCGTGCGCAGGGCGCTGCGCGGGGCCAGAAGCCAGCGCACGGTGGTCACCTTCATGGCCGCACTTTCCCAGCCCTCGACCGATAAACGGGCTGATCGTAGCCAATGTGGGTTAACTCATTTTCATCCCGGATAAATGGTTTGATTCGACCATCTCTACGGTCACGGCCTCGGCTGCCTTCACTCCTGGTTCAGGTGCGAATGAAGTGACTCAACAACAGAACGGTGCGTGGCCGCACCATCTCCTTCTCGCCGCGATCGAATGGCCAGTTTCAAAGGGAAGAACAGGGTTCGTCCGATATCTGTAATGGCCACGCGGTCACCGGCCGCTCGCTGTGCCGGAACCGCGCCAACCGCTTCCCAACGAGGGGGATTCATGGCAACGCCGACAGACGTCGTCACACTCGCGGCGGGCGCCGCGCTCGGGTCGGTGGGAACCGATCTCTTGCGCTCCGCACGGGACAGGTTCGCAAAGATCTTCCGCCGCCATGCCACCCGCGAGGAGCGGACCGCTCTGCTGGTACGGCTGGACGGCTTCGAGCGGGATCTGCTGGCCCTGCCGGTCGAGGATCGCGCGAGCGCGGCCCAGTTCTACTCCCAGGGATTCGCCTCTGATCTGCGGCCATTGGCCGAGCGCAGCCCGGAAGTTGTTGCCGAACTGCGTCGGCTGGCCGAAGAACTGGGCGCCGCCACGCGGGGGGAAGCGCAGGGTTCCGGTGTAGTCAACCGTGATGTCCGGATCACGAACAACACGGTCCAGGGCGACCTCAACTACGGCGGGCACACGAACTCGGTGGTCCGGCCGTGACGTCGCACGACGGAGCGGATGACCCCGCCGTCGAGCAGCCCGCCGCCGTACCGCAGGCCGACGCCGGCCCGGCTCGGGAAGAAGGCATGGGGGCTGCCCCGAAGGACGCCCAGGAGCCGGGCCGTACCGTCATCAGCGGCAACGAGGTCGGCCGCGACCTCAATTTCGCCGACAAGATCGTCAGCACTACCTACATCACGCGGCTCGCGCATCTTCAGCCCCACCCGGTCAGCCGCGACGGCATCATCCGGCGTGAGATGTTCGAAGCACCGGCCGAGTTCGATGACGCGCGAAAAGCCCTGACCACCGAGCCGGGTCAGGGCATGAGCGCCGGTGTACTCGTCCTCGTCGCCGAGCCGGGTATCGGGGCGCGGACCCAAGCGCTGCGGCTGCTCGACGACTGTCTGCCCGATGACGGCCGCGTCTTCGAGCTCTTCCCCGACTGGGAAGAGCCCGATGTCTCCCGGATCCCCAGCGAAGAGAACACCGGTTATGTGCTCAACCTCGTGGGTGAGAGCGAGGTGCTCGGTGAAACGTTCCGCGACCGACTCGGTGAGTACGGCGCGGCGGCAAGAGAGCACGGCACCCGGCTCATCGTGCTCACCCACGCACGGAGCTGGGGTTCACTGATTTCGGGCGTGTCCTTCCCCACTCCACCACTCGTGGTGATGCGGGCCGGCGGCCCCAGCATCGCCGGCATCACCGAGCGCCGTCTCAAGGCCCGGCCTGGCACGGCGCATCGCGTCTCCTGGCTGCACGACGGCGACAGCGTCTTCACCAAGCTGCTCAGCCCCACCACCGCTCCCAGGGCGGCAGTGCGTCTCGCGGAGATCATCGGCAAGGCCACGAATCCCAAGGACACCCGGGCCCGCGACGAATATCTGGGGTGGCAGGATCTGCTGAAGACCTGGTTCGGTGGCGGTGAGCCCGCCTCCGCGGCGCCACGGGCCCTGCGAATCTCCGCAGCCCTCCTCGACGGTTGTCCCGCACGCGCCGTCCTCGACGCCACCGATCAGCTGCTCGGCGCCCGGGAGATCGCCTGGCAGCGGGAGAAGGGCGGAGTGCTGGGCGGTCCGGACGCCGAGACCCGGTGTGGCGAAGCCCATATCGCTTTCCGCCCGGACGGCAGCGTCTCCCTCAGCAAGAACTATCCCGGCATCGACCAGGCACTGCTTCCGCACATCTGGCATACCCGTCCGCAGCTCGTTCCGGTACTGACCCGGTGGCTGGGCCGGATCAGCGCAGTCGGCGGTCCGGCGGCGCCCCATCTGGACCGGCTGGCCAGAGCCTTGACCTCCCTGGCTCCGTCCCAAGGGCCGGCGCCCATCCTCGATCTGGTCGAGAAATGGGTCACGGAGGAGAAGCAGCGCAACCTCGCCGTCCAGGTTCTGGAAGACCTCGCCGTCCACCCCGAGATCGGCGCCGCCGTGCGCACGTCGCTCAGCAACTGGGCCAGGGTCGGCAGCAAGACGGCACGGCAGCAGGCGGTCGCCGCCATCTGTGGGCGCAGGTTCGGTACGGACTTCACGCGGGTGGCGCTCAACCGGCTGCGCGACGTACTCGACAAGAGCGGTGGGCCGGGGCCCGAGCAGGAAGCCCTGAAGTCGCTCCGGGCGCTGCTGAGCGGCGAGGAGACCACGGCCCGGACACTTGACGCGGTCGTCGATTGGGCGACACGACCCGGCGGCAAGGGGACTGCGGCCAGTGCGTGCGCCTTCGTCCGGCTGCTGTCCCTCCCCCGCCCCGGGGCAAACGTCGGCCCCGAACCGGACCGAGCCCTGGCCGTGGAGCTGGTCCATACCCTGCTCACCCTGGAAGGAGCCGAGGGCGAGGCGGTGCGGGAACTGCTGCGGAAGGGCTGGCGCACCAGCTGGCGGGACCCGGCCCTGCGACCCGGTGCCTCCCTTGCCCTGGACAGCTGGTGTCATGCGGTCGAGAGCGGCGAACTCCCGTTCGCGCCGTTCCGGGCGGTGGCCTACGTGATCTTCGATGAGGAGGCCAACTCCTTGGGCGACGACCTCAACCGGATCATCGGCGGCGGCAGCCCGCTCCGCAGGAGGCTGCGTTTCGACTACACCGAAACCATCCGGCGGGTGAGAGACCGGCAGCCCAAGGCCGGGGACGGAATACATCGGTGAGGTTCTCCCGACGCTCCCGGCGGGGCGGGCAGGCTCCGGCCGCCGCCCCCGCCGGGGGTACCCCCGTACCGGAAGTCCATAGCCACTTCGACTGCCAACTGCGGAGCGCGCGTCCGGGGATCTGCTTCACGGCCTCCATTGCGTACACGTTCATGCTCACGCCCGATCTCCCTGACCCGCCGCTGCATCCCCACTCCCTGGCCCGCTCCCTGCTGCGGGAGCGGGCGGGCGATCGTGCGGCAGAGTTCCACCCGTTGGAGGTGCGGGAAGCCGAGGACGCTGTCAACGCCTCGCTGTCCGAACCGGTGCGTGTTGACCCACGCATCACCATCGAGGCGTCGGTCTGTCTGACCCTCGATCCGGACACCGAGTCCCTGGCCCGGCGCCAGGACGAGACGGAACAGCGGCTCGTCTCCCTCAACCACGACGAATCCGTCCGCCTCGATCTGCTGCGTGCCCGGCTGCTGGACCCCAGCCTCGGATTGGTGTGGTGGCTGGAGCGGCATGCGGAGACCCTGTACGCATGCGAGGCCCCGGAGAAACGGACCGGGGAGGTGATCGCCTCGTTCCAGGCCCTGCGCACGGCGCTGGTCCGCGGCCGGAGCAAGAACCCCGAGACCGAGAGCATGCTGCTGCGCGCCCGGGTGGACGAGTTGCTGACCATCCTGGAGGACCCGAGGACCGCCGGGTACGCGGCGGGCATTCTGGAGCAGCTGGTGCAGATCATCCACGGGGAGTCCCGCACGGGCTGTTCCTCCTCTTGAGGCTTCCGCTCCCGACTCACCGATGTCGCACCGACCCGATACGATTGGGGTCTTTCTCTCATGAGAGACAGGTACCTCTCATGAACGTTTACGAGCGGGGGCCGGGGCATGCGGGACGGACGGTGGATCACGGTCACCGAGTCCGAGTTCCAGCATGAGCAGCGGGGCCTGGACGCCATCCGGCAGCGGCTCCCGGACAGCGAGCCGTGGCGGGCCTGGTCGAACTTCACGTTCACCGCCGCCAGCGGCCATGTCCGGGAAGTCGATCTGCTGGTGGTCTCCCCCGCCGGCGTCTTCCTCATCGAGCTCAAGGACTGGCACGGCACGGTCGAGTCCACCAATGGCACCTGGCTGCAGACCCGCCCCGGCCCGGGGGGCCAGAAGGTCCCCCACAGCAACCCGCTGCACCTGGCGAACAAGAAGGCCAAGGAACTGGCCGGCCGGCTGGCCGAACACGGCGAGCGGGTATGGGTGGCGGAAGCCGTGTGCTTCACCGCCCCCGACCTGACGTACCGGCTGTCCGTCCATGACCAGCAGGGCGTCCACACCGTGGCCCGGCTTGCCGAGATGCTCAAGCAGCCGCCCCATGACGAGCGGCGGCGGATCAACGCCACCCGCTCCGGGGCCATCGCCCGGGCGCTGAAGCGGATCGGCATCAAGCCCAGCGACGCCGAGTACCAGGTCGGCCCCTACCGGCTCAAGGGCAAGTCCTTCGACTCGGGCCCGACCTGGGCGGACTATCTGGCCCACCACAGCGAGCTTCCCGAGGCGGCCCGGATCCGGATCTATCTCCCGGAGCACGGCGCGGACGCGGCGCTGCGCGAGTCGGTGGAACGCGCCGCGCGACGAGAGGCGCGCGTACTGCGGCGCTTCCGGCACCCCGGCGTCGTCCAGCTGAAGCAGTACGACCCGTCCGGGCATTCAGCCGGGCCCGCTGGAGCGGCGTCGGGCTGTCCCGGATCGCCTCTTACGAGCTGTCCCGGGCGGTGCGGGAGGTACTGCTGGGTGCCACTCCCCCGGTGCGGCTGACGCGGCGCGCCGAGGATGCTCTCGCGCAGGCTCGCGAGGACGACGCCGAACTGGTACGGGATGGCACGAGCGTGGTCGTACGCGGCGGACACGACACCGGTGTGCGCTGGTGAACGTGGGCCAGCTATCGGGCCAACGCGACCCCCGCCGCGACCCTCTCCACCATCGCCGACCCGCTGCAGCGCCCCACCGACGCCTATGTGCGGCTGCGGGAGAACCTCACCGTTCAGGAATGGAAACAGGCCCTGGGGGAGGCGATCGGGCGCCCGTGCCTCCCCGCTGTGGACCCGCGGGCCCTCAACGGCCTCAAATTCAGCGCCGCTCTGCCGAGACGACTGGCGGAGGCCACCCTCGCCAGTCGGCTGGCGGACCCCGACGGAGCCGATGCGGCGCTTCGCGAGCGTGTCATGTTTACATCGCTCGGCGGGACCTCCGGGGCAACAGGCCAGTGAGCGGGCTCACCCACCGGTGAGCAGAAACTTCAGGTGGTGGAGGTAACGGAGGCGCCGGTGGGCGCGATGGGCGTCTGCCAGAGCGGATCGCAGTTGAATCAGGTCGCCCAGCCGACCGGTGAGCAGGGCGTGCTGCTGTTGGAACTCCGCCCGGCGACGGGAGGCATCCACACCGGAAAGCTCACGGTGGTCTCCACGAGACCACCCGCGCCGTCGGGCACCTTCTTCACCCGGTTGTCCACCCGAGCAGGGTTGTTGGCGACCTCGCTGAGCGGCACCAGATCACGGCCGGCGAGGGTGCCAGCGAAGGCGGAGCCGACCTGGTGTCCATATCCGACCACTCCCACATGGAAGTAGTCACGGCCCCCTTCTTCTTTGGCGCACTTGACCGACAGTTCGGTGAGAAGACGGTTGATGCAGTCGGAGACGACGTCAGCCTTCTTCTTCGGGTTTTCATCGCCGATCTCGTCGGTCATGGAAGTGGACTAATCGATGAGGGAGATGAAGCAGCCCGGATTGGTCCGGCTGATCTCTGCGGAATATGGCATGAGTGCGCTCGGCTCCCGCCTGCAGGTACCGGTGGGTGCTCGTGCCATAGCGGACAGGCCCCCCTGATGCGGACAGATGTTAGTCCATAAGAGGGACTCAAGGTAGGCGTGCGGGAACCATGCGTAGCTGACGGGCCGTTGGAACGGCGGTCAGGTCTCCGGAGTCAGGAGGACGAAGTCGGCTCCGTTGGGGTCCTGGCAGACCGAGAGGCGGCCCACGCCCTCCGCGGTTTCCGGGCCCATCTGGATCGTGCCGGCGTTCTCCGTCACTTTTGCCGTGGCCGCGTCGCAGTCGGGGGTGGCGAAGACGGGGTGCCAGTAGGCGGCGCCGTTGGTCAGGGTCAGGGCGGTTGGGGGGAGTTGCATCAGGCCGCCCTGCATGCGGGATTCGTCCTGGTCCGGTGGGGTGATCAGGGTGTACGAGCCGCCGTCACCGGGGAGGGGCATGTCCTGGTAGGTCCAGCCGAAGACCGCCGTGTAGAAGGTCTTCGCCGCCGCGCCGTCCGGGGTGTACAGCTCGGTCCAGGAGAGCGAGCCGGGGGTGTCGACCGCGTCCAGGCCCTGGTCGGTGCGGGCTTCGAAGACCGCGAACTGGCCGCCCTGGGGGTCGGTGAACTGGGCCATCAGGTGTGCGTCGTCCATGGCCGCCGTCGGGGGGACCCGTACCGTGCCGCCCGCCGCCGTGACGGCCCGGGCCGTGGCTTCCGCGTCGGTCGTGGTGAAGTAGATCATCCACGCCGAACGGGCGCCCTCCTCGGTGAGCGGGCCCAGGCCCGCGACCGTACGGCCGGCGTTCTTCAGGACGCCGAAGCCGCCGGAGTCGGGGCCCATCGGTTCGAAGGTCCAGCCGAGGACGGCGCCGTAGAAGCCGGCGGTGGTCGCCGGGTCCGGGGCGCCGAGGTCCAGCCAGCAGGGGGAGCCGGGGACGAAGTCGGTGGTCAGCACGGTTCCTCCCTTGTCGCGTCAGCCTCCTCGGCCAGCGTGACAGCACCCGCCGCCGGCCGCCACCTCAGCGATAGACCTTGCCCGGCTCGGGTACCCCCGGTGCCATCAGCTGCGGGACGGTGACGAAGGTGTAGCCGTCCGCCTTCAGGGCGTCGATGATGCCGGGGACCGCCGGGACGGTGCCCTCGTAGATGTCGTGCAGCAGGATGATGCCGTCGCGGTCGGCCTGGTCCAGGACGCGCTCGGTGATGAGGTCCGAGTCGGTCGTCGAGTAGTCCTTGGCGGTGACCGACCACAGGATCTGGGACATCCCCAGTTCCTCGCACACCTCGGTGACCGTGTCGTCCGTGCGGCCCTGCGGCGGGCGCATCAGGGTCGGGGTCTTGCCGGTCAGTTCCTCGATGGCCTCGTTGGTGCGGACCAGCTGGTTACGGACCTCCTCGCGGTCCACGTCGGTGAGGTTGGGGTGGGTCCAGGTGTGGTTGGCGACCTCGTGGCCCTCGTCGGCGATCCGGGTGACCAGCTCCGGGTAGGTGTCGATGTGTTTCTTGCCGAGGAGGAAGAACGTCGCCGGTACCTCTTCGGCGGCGAGGATGTCCAGCAGCTCGGCGGTGTACGGGCCGGGGCCGGCGTCGAAGGTGAGGGCGATGCACTTGGCCTCGCGGCAGTCGACCGAGCCGAACGCGCCGCCCGCTTTCTCGTCCGCCTTGTTCCGCACGTTCTCCGGGGAGATCCGCTCGGCGGAGCAGCCGGTGAGGGCCAGGGTCACCGCGGCGGCCAGGGCGGCGGCCGGTTTTCTGAGCTGCATGGAAAGCGAGTCCCCCCGTTTGGCATCGTCACACACGCCCCCTCGTCCGGACCGGTAAGGGGATCAAACGACCATACGTTCCGGGGGCGCGGCGGTACCCACCGGGGGTACCTGTAGGGTGGCGGGCGTGAACCGGGTCCGTGGCGCTGTGCTGATCCTGGCGGTGCTCGCCGGGGTGTTCGCCATGCACGGGCTCGCGCCGGGGGCGGTGGTCATCGCCCCCGCGCACCACATGGAGCTGGGCGCGCCCGCCCCCGCGCCCGCGCAGGATGCCGGTGGCGCGGCGCATCTCGATCACGCCGATCCGGACTGTGTGGCGGGCGGGGTCACCGGGGCACCGGTCCCGGCCGGTGCCGGCGCCGGTGGTGGCAGTGGGGTGGCGGACGACGTGACGGTGGCGCCGCTCGGCGTTCTTCCGTCGGTGGCCGCGGGGCCGGGTCCGCCCCATGGGGCGGCGCCCTCGCTGAGTCGCTTGCAGTTGCTGCGCATATAGGCGCGTCCGGAGGTCAGACGCGTCCGACACTCTCAGCAGCACCGCACAGAAGGCTCTCTTCCCACCATGAACTCGTACCGTTTTGCGGCGCGGGCGATCAGCGCCGCCGCCGTCGTCTCCCTTGTGCTGTTCACCGCCGCCTGTGGCGGTGATTCCGCGGATTCCGGAACGGAATCCGCGCATTCCGCGCACGGTTCGGGTGCCGGTTTCAATGACGCGGATGTCGCGTTCGCCCAGGGCATGATTCCGCACCACGAGCAGGCCGTCGAGATGGCCGAACTGGCCCTGGAGCGGGCCGGGTCCGATGAGGTCCGGGTCATCGCCGAGGAGATCAAACAGGCTCAGGGTCCGGAGATCGAGACACTGCGCTCCTGGCTTTCCGACTGGCAGGTCGGGGCGGGCGACCATGGCGGACACGACATGGCCGGCATGGTTTCCGAGGAGGAAATGGGGGAGCTCGAAAGCTCTTCCGGTACGGAATTCGACGCCGCTTTTCTGCGGCTGATGATCGTGCATCACGAGGGCGCGGTCGAGATGGCGCGGGAGGTGGAGCGGGAGGGGTCCGCCGCGCCCGCGCGGGAGATGGCGCGGGACATCATCTCCTCCCAGTCCACTGAGATCGATCAGATGAACGAGCTTCTGGACTGACTTTCGATCCCCTGAGGGGTGGGTGGCCCGCATGGCGGGCCACCCACCCTTTTTATATGCCCAGGGCGCCCGGGAGCGCCGTGCGCGCCCCCCGCGTAACCCCATTGGCCTATTCGATCTTCATAAGGCAGGCTTCAACCGCGCATCCGGAACACACAATCCCCATAAACACCCGTGGGGCCGTGATCGGCCTGCGCTTGTCCTTGAGGGGGGTTCTCGTTCCGCGTTCCGTCATGCCACTCGACTTCATTATGCGCATATCTGTTCTTCAGATTTTCCTGTCCTTACCCCGGCGTTGTCCCCCAACGGGCTGACCAGGATTCCCGCTCGAATCACCTGATCCGCCCCGGCGCCATCACCCAAGGATTCTCACGATGGATTCCATGCACCACCCTGTCCCCGTCCCCGCCTCCGAAGACGCGTTCGCCATCGTCGGCATCGGATGCCGGCTGCCCGGCGGCGCCAGTGACTACCGGACCTTCTGGCGCAACCTCCTCGACGGCAAGGACTGCATCACCGACACCCCCGCCGACCGCTACGACACCCGCACCCTCGGCAGCCGCGACAAGGCCAAGCCCGGCCGGCTGGTCGGCGGCAGGGGCGGATACATCGACGGCTTCGACGAGTTCGACCCCGCCTTCTTCGGCATCAGCCCGCGCGAGGCCGAGCACATGGACCCCCAGCAGCGGAAACTCCTCGAAGTCGCCTGGGAGGCCCTGGAGGACGGCGGGCTGCGGCCCCACGGGCTGGCCGGCACCGATGTCGGGGTGTTCGTCGGCGCGTTCACGCTCGACTACAAGATCCTCCAGTTCGCCGACCTCGGCTTCGAGACCCTGGCCGCCCACACCGCCACCGGCACCATGATGACGATGGTGTCCAACCGGATCTCGTACTGCTTCGACTTCCGCGGACCCTCCGTCTCCCTGGACACCGCGTGCAGCGGCTCCCTGGTCGCCGTCCATCTCGCCTGCCAGAGCCTGCGCCGCCGCGAGACCTCCGTCGCGCTGGCCGGCGGCACCCTGCTGCACATGGCGCCCCAGTACACCATCGCCGAGACCAAGGGCGGCTTCCTCTCCCCCGACGGCCGCTCGCGCGCGCTGGACGCCACCGCCAACGGCTATGTACGCGCCGAGGGCGTCGGCATGATCGCCATCAAGCGGCTCGCGGACGCGCGGCGCGACGGCGACCCCGTCCACGCCGTCATCATCGGCAGCGGCGTCAACCAGGACGGCCGTACCAACGGCATCACCGTCCCCAACCCGGACGCCCAGGTCAGCCTCATCGAACGGGTCTGCGCCGAGGCCGGCATCGCGCCCGGCAGCCTCCAGTACGTCGAGGCGCACGGCACCTCCACCCCCGTCGGCGACCCGCTGGAGGCCAACGCCCTCGCCCGCGCCCTGGCGATCGGCCGCGAGCCCGGCGCCAAGACCTACGTCGGCTCGGTGAAGACCAACATCGGGCACACCGAGGCCGCCGCCGGCATCGCCGGGCTGATCAAGACCGTGCTGAGCCTGAAACACAAGGTCATCCCGCCGCACATCAACCTGGAACGGCTCAACCCGCAGATCGACGAGGCGGCACTGCCGTACGCGATCCCCCGCGAGCCCACCCCGTGGCCCGAGCACACCGGGCCGGCCAGGGCCGGGGTCAACTCCTTCGGCTTCGGCGGGACCAACGCCCATGTGCTGCTCCAGGAGGCGCCGCCGGTCACCGAGGTGACCCACCCGGCTCCCACCGACGGCTACTCCGTGCTGCCGCTCACCGCCCGTGACCCCGAAGCCTTCGCCGCCCTCGCCGCCGGGCTGCGCGAGCGGCTCGCCGAGGGCGCACCGCTCCGCGACGTCGCGTACACCCTCGCCCACCGGCGGCAGCATCTTGAGCAGCGGCTCTCCGTGGTGTACGACTCCCCCGCGTCCCTCGACGACGTGCTCGCCGCCGTCGCGCGCGGCGACACCCATCCGCGCGCCGTCGCCGGCACCCGGCGCGAGGGCCTGGAGCGGCGCCTGGTGTGGGTGTTCACCGGCATGGGCCCGCAATGGTGGGCCATGGGGCGGCAGTTGTACGCGGCCGAGCCCGTCTACCGCGAGGTCATCGACCGCTGCGACCGCGAGATCGCCGCGCTCACCGGCTGGTCCCTCACCCAGGAGCTGAACGCCGACGAGGCCGATTCCCGGATGAGCGAGACCTGGCTCGCCCAGCCCGCCAACTTCGCCGTCCAGATCGCGCTCGCCGCCCTGTGGCGCAGCAGGGGCATCCGCCCCGACGCCATCACCGGGCACAGCACCGGCGAGGTCGCCGCGTTCTACGAGGCCGGGGTGTACACCCTCGCCGAGGCCGTGAAGATCGTGGTGCACCGCAGCCGGCTCCAGCAGAAGCTCATCGGCACCGGCTCGATGCTGGCCGTCAGCCTCACCGAGGCGGAGGCCGCCCGCCGGGTGCGCCCGCACGGCGACCGGGTCTCCATCGCCGCCGTCAACAGCCCCACCTCCATCACCCTGGCCGGGGACACCGAGGCGCTGGAGCTGATCGCCGCCGAGCTGGGCGCGGAGGACATCTTCGCCCGCTTCCTGGAGGTCGGCGTCCCCTACCACAGCCCCCGGATGGAGCTGATCAAGGACGAACTCCTGTCCTCGCTCGCCGATCTCAAGCCGCAGCCCGCCCAGTTGCCGCTGTATCTGACCGCCCGGCCGGGCGCCGTGGCGCACGGCGGGGAGCTGGACGCCGACTACTGGTGGCGCAATGTCCGCCAGGCCGTGCACTTCCGGGCCGCCGTGGACCGGCTGCTGGACGACGGCTACGGCGTCTTCCTGGAGATCGGCCCGCACCCCGTGCTCGCCCACTCGCTGCGCGAATGCTGCGAGGCGCGCGAGGCACAGAGCGTCACGCTGCCCTCCATCCGCCGCAAGGCCGACGAACGCGAGCGCTTCACCCTCTCCCTGGCCGCCCTGCACGGTCTGGGCTTCCCGCTCGACTGGCACGCCCTGCACCCCGCCGGGCGGCCGGTGGAGCTGCCGCGCTACCCGTTCCGGCGCGACCGCTACTGGGTCGAGCCGGCCCCGGTCGAGCAGATCCGGCTCGGCCACCGCGACCATCCGCTGCTCGGCCGGCGCACCACGGGCGCCGAGCCGGTGTGGGAGGTGAAGCTGGACGCGGAGGCCGCCCCGTATCTGGAGGACCACCGCATCCAGGGCACCGTGCTCTTCCCGGCGGCCGGCTATCTGGAGATGGCCGCCCAGGCGGTACGGTCGCTGACCGGCGGCGCGGACACCACCGCCGCGCTGGCCGGCATCGAGCTGCGCAAGGCGCTGTTCCTCCCGGACGGCGAGCCGCAGACCGTGCAGCTGGCGTTCTCCACGGACGCCGCCGCGTTCTCCATCGCCACCGTGGGCGCCGCCGGCGCCGAGCCGACCGTGCACGCCACCGGTACGGTACGGGCCGGGCAGCGCCGCAATCTCACCGCGCCGCTGGACCCCGGCGCCGTACGGGCCCGCGCCGCGCGCCATCTGACCGGCCCCGACTGCTACACGGAGCTGGCCGCGCTCGGGTACCACTACGGCCCGGCCTTCCAGGGCATCGAGGAGGTGTGGATCGGCCCCGGCGAGGCGCTGGCCAGGATCCGGCCGCCGGACGGGCTCGGCGGCGACGCCGCCGCCCACCACATGCATCCGGTGCTGCTGGACTCCTGCTTCCAGGCGCTGCTCACCCCGCAGTTGCTCACCGCGCCCGGCGCCCCGGACGGCACCGGCATCCGGCTGCCGCTGTCCATCGCCGAGGTACGGCTGGACCCGGTCGGCGACCGCGAGTTGTGGGTGCACGCCACCGTAACCGCCGACGACGAGGGCGAACTCACCGGCGACATCGCCGTGTACGACGGGGCCGACCGTACGCCGCTGGGCCGCATCGCCGGCTTCCGCGCCGCCGATGTGGAGAAGGCCGCCACCACGGTGGGGCTCTCCACCATCGACAGCTGGCTCACCGAGCTGAGCTGGGTGGCACGGCCGCTGCCCGGGCCCGAGCCGGAGTCCGCGATCCAACTCGACGGGCGGCTGGTGCTGTTCGCCGACGCCGGCGGGGTCGGTGAGCGGCTGGCCACGCTGATCGACGCGGCGGGCGGCGAGGCGTATCTGGTACGGCCCGGTGGCTCGTACGGCCTGGACCGGGCGGCGCGTACCGCCACCGTCACCCCCGGGGACGCCGGTGAGCTGCGACGGCTGCTCGCCGAACTCGGGCCGGTGGCCGCCGTCGTCCAGCTGTGGAACCTGGACCGGCCCGCGCTCGCCGACGCGCCGCGCGCGCGGTTCGGCGACATCGCCACCACCGGCGCGTACGCCCTGATCGCCCTCACCCAGGCGCTGCTCGACAGCGCGCACGGCGACACCGCCCTGCACATCGTCACCCGGGCCGCCCAGCCGGTGGCACTGGGCGACCTGGTGGAGCCGTTCGGCGCGCCCGCCTGGGGCATCGGCCGGGTGCTGTGGCAGCAGGAGCTGGCGGGGCGCGGCGGCAAGCTGATCGACCTGGCCGCCGACGGCACCGTGGCGGGCGACGCCCACGCGCTGCTGCGCGAGCTGGCGGACGCCACCGAGGCGGGAGAGCGCGAGGACGAGATCGCGCTGCGCTCCGGGGTGCGGCACACCAGCCGGCTGGTGCCCGCCCAGGGGCTGAGCCGGCCGCTGCCGCTGCGGCTGCGCCCGGACGGCAGCTATCTGGTGACCGGGGCGTTCGGGGCGCTCGGCCGGCTGTTGTGCCGCACGCTGGTGAGGCGCGGGGCCCGGCGGCTGATTCTGGTGGGACGCACCCGGCTGCCGGAGCGGGAGCGCTGGGCGGACCAGGACCCTGGGTCGCCGGCCGGGCGGCAGGTGGCCTTCCTCAAGGAGCTGGAGGCGCTGGGCGCGCAGCCGATTCTCGCGCCGCTGGACATCACCGACGAGGACGCGCTGGCCGGCTGGCTGGCCGGGTACCGGCGGGCCGAGGGGCCGCCGATCCGCGGGGTGTTCCATCTGGCCGGGCAGGTACGCGACACGCTGGTGCCGGAGATGGAGCGGGACGTCTTCGACGCCGTCCACGATCCGAAGGTGGTGGGCGCGGCCCTGCTGCACCGGCAGCTGAGCGGCGAACCGCTGGAGCACTTCGTGCTGTTCGCCTCGGTCGCTGCCTGGCTGACCACCGCCGGTCAGACCAACTACGCGGCGGGCAACGCCTTCCTGGACGCGCTGGCGCACCACCGCCGCGCCCATGGGCTGCCGGCGCTGTCGCTGGACTGGGGCCCGTGGGCCACCGGCATGATCGAGGAGCTGGGCCTGATCGACCACTACCGCAACAGCCGGGGCATGTCCTCGCTGGCGCCCGAGGCGGGCATGGCGGTGCTGGAGCGGGTCATCGGGCAGGACCGGGCGCAGTTGCTGGTGGCCACCGTCGTGGACTGGCCGGTTTTCATGTCCTGGTACGCGGCGCCGCCGCGGCTGGTGAGCGAGCTGGCGGTGGCCGCGCAGGGGCCGGGGAGCGAGGGCGGCGGCAGCTTCCTGGACGCGTTCCGGGAGGCGACCGAGGACAAGCGGCGGCTGCTGCTGGCCGAGCGGTTCACCGCGCTGGTGGCCGGGGTGCTGCGGGTGCGGGCCGAACAGGTCGATCCGGCGGTGAGCCTGAACGGTCTCGGGCTCGATTCGCTGCTGGCGATGGAGCTGCGGGCCCGGGTGGTGGCCGAGGTCGGGATCGCGCTGCCGGTGGTGGCGCTGCTGTCCAGCGCGCCGGCCGGGGAGCTGATCGCGCAGTTGCACGAGGGGCTGCTGGAACTGCTCGCCGAGGAGGGCGGCGGCCCGGCGGTGGCGGCCGTGGAGCGGTTCGAGGACGAGTCCGAGTTCCCGCTGACGCAGAACCAGAAGGCGCTGTGGTTCCTGAAGCAGCTGAACCCGGACGGTTTCGCGTACAACATCGGCGGCGCGGTCGAGGTGCGGGTGGCGCTGGAGCCGGAGCTCATGTTCGAGGCGTTCCGCCGGCTGCTGGCCCGGCATCCCGTGCTGCGGGCCAACTTCCTGCTGGTGGAGGGGCAGGCGGTGCAGCGGATCTCGCCGGAGATCAAGGAGGACATCGCGCTCTTCGACGTCGAGGACCGCGCGTGGGACGACATCTACCGGATGATCATCGCGGAGTACCGCAAGCCGTACGATCTGGCGCACGATCCGCTCATCCGGTTCCGGCTCTTCCGGCGCGGCCCGGACCGCTGGGTGATCACCAAGGCCGTGCACCACATCATCTCGGACGCCATCTCCACCTTCACCTTCATCGAGGAACTGCTGTCCCTCTACGAGGGGCTGCGGCAGGGCCAGGACGTTCAGCTGCCGCCGGTGGCCGCCCGCTACCTGGACTTCCTCAACGAGCAGAACGCGTTCCTGGCCGGCCGTGCGGCGCGCAGGATGCTCGGGTACTGGACGGATCACCTGCCGGACGAGGTGCCGGTGCTGGCGCTGCCCACCGACAAGCCGCGGCCGGCGGTGCTCACCCACAACGGGGCGTCGGAGTTCTTCGCGCTGGACGCCGAGCTGAGCGCCCGGGTGCACGCGCTCGCCCGGGAGCACAACGTCACCGTCTTCATGGTGCTGCTGAGCGCCTACTATCTGCTGCTGCACCGCTATTCGGGGCAGGACGACATCATCGTCGGCTCCCCGGTGACCGGCCGCACCCAGGAGGAGTTCGGCGCGGTCTACGGGTACTTCGTGAACCCGCTGCCGCTGCACGCCTCGCTGGCCGGTGATCCCACGGTCGCCGAGCTGCTGGACCAGGTGCGCACCACGGTGCTGGGCGGTCTGGACCACCAGGAGTATCCGTTCACGCTGCTGGTGGAGCAGCTGGGGCTGGCGCACGACCCGAGCCGGTCGGCGGTCTTCCAGGCGATGTTCATCCTGCTGCACCACAAGGTGGCCACCGAGAAGTACGGCTACAAGCTGGAGTACATCGAACTTCCGGAGGAGGAGGGCCAGTTCGATCTGACGCTGTCCGCGTACGAGGAGGAGGCGGACGGCCGGTTCCACTGCGTCTTCAAGTACAACACCGACCTGTTCGAGGCGGCCACCATGCGGCGGCTCGCCGGGCACTATCAGCAGCTGCTGCGGGCGCTGACGGCCGCGTCCGGCGATACCGCGACCAGCGGGCTGCGGATGCTGTCGGGCGGCGAGCGGCAGCGGATTCTCACCGAGTGGAGCGGCGCCGGGCACACCGCCGGGGCCGACCCCGTACCGGTGCACCGGCTGATCGCGCGCGCCGCGCACCGTACCCCGGAGGCCGTCGCCGTGGCGGCGCCCGCCGAGAGCGGCGAGACCCGGCGGCTCACGTACGGCGAGCTGGAGCGGCGGGCGCGGGAGCTGGCCGGGCGGCTGCGGGCACGCGGCGTGGGCGAGGGCACGGTGGTCGCGCTGTGCCTGGAGAAGTCGCCCGAGCTGATCATCGCGCTGCTCGCGGTGCTCAAGGCGGGTGGCGCCTATCTGCCGCTCGACCCCGACCATCCGGCCGACCGGCTGGCGTACATGGTGCGCACCGCCGGCGCCACGCTGGTGATCGGCGGCGAGCGGGCGGGTGAGGGGCTGCCGGCGCCGGTCCTCACCCTGGACGCCTTGCTCGCGGGGGCGACGGAGGACGGCCCGGACGCCGAGCCGGGGCCCGACTCCCCCGCCTATGTCATCTCCACCTCGGGCTCCACCGGCCGCCCCAAGGCGGTCGCGGTCAGCCACGGCAACCTGGCCTGCGCCCAGGCCGGCTGGCGCGACACCTACCGGCTGGCGGACGGCGACATCCGGGTCCATCTCCAGATGGCCTCCCCCGCCTTCGACGTCTTCACCGGCGACCTGACCCGCGCCCTGTGCACGGGCGGCACGCTGGTGCTGATCGGCCGGGAGCTGCTGTTCAACACGGCCCGGCTGTACGAGACGATGCGCGCCGAGCGGGTCGACTGCGGCGAGTTCGTGCCGGCCGTGGTGCGCACCCTGATGCGGCACTGCGAGGACACCGGCGCCCGGCTGGACTTCCTGCGGCTGCTGATCGTGGGCTCCGACGCCTGGAAGGCCGAGGAGTACGAGCGGCTGCGCGCGCTGGGCGCGCAGCGGCTGGTCAACTCGTACGGGCTGACCGAGGCGACCATCGACAGCGCCTGGTTCGAGGGGCCGGCCGACACCCTGGAGGGTGCCCGGATGGTGCCCATCGGGCGGCCGTTCCCGGGCAGCGCGCTGTACATCCTGGACGCGCGCGGCGAGCCGGTGCCGCCGGGTGTCCCGGGCGAGCTGTGGATCGGCGGCGCCGGGGTGGCGCTGGGCTACCTCGGTGACGACACGCTGACCGGGGAGCGGTTCCGCACCCGCCCGCTCGGCGACGGGGAGCCGGTACGGCTGTACCGCACCGGCGACCTCGCGCACTGGGACGCGGCCGGCACCGTCCATCTGCTGGGCCGGGCCGACTCGCAGATCAAGGTGCGCGGGCACCGGATCGAGATCGGCGAGATCGAGTCCCAGCTGGCGGCCTGCCCGGCGCTCGCCCAGGCGCGGGTCACCGTACGGGCCGAGGCCGGCGGGGAGAACGTGCTGTGCGCGTACGGGGTGGCCGCGCCGGGAGCCGATCTCGACTGGCGCGAGGTGCGGCGGCAACTGGCCGACTACCTGCCGACGTTCATGATCCCCACCCACTTCACCGAACTGCCCGCGCTGCCGCTCACCCCGAACGGCAAGGTGGACGTGGCCGCGCTGCCCGCCCCCCGGGCGAACGGCGGCCCGGCGTACGAGGCGCCGGTCACGCTCTACGAGACCCGGATGGCCGACCACTGGCAGCGGCTGCTCGGCATCGAGGCCCCCGGGCCCGGTCTCAACCACGACTTCTTCGAGACCGGCGGCAGCTCGATCCGGCTGATCGAGCTGATCTACCACCTCCAGGCCGAGTTCGGGATCTCCATCCCGGTCAGCAGGCTCTTCCAGGTCACCACGCTGCACGGGATGGCCAAGACCGTCGAACGGATCGTCACCGGGGAGATCGAGGGCTCGCTGCCGTATCTGCGGTTCAACGAGAACGGCCCGGCGGGTGTGCTCTTCTGCTTCCCGCCGGCCGGCGGCCACGGCCTGGTCTACCGGGAGTTCGCGGCGCGGCTGACCGAGTTCGAGTGCCACGCCTTCAACTACCTGATGGGCGAGGACAAGGTGGCCCGGTACGCCGACCTGGTCGAGGGGCGGCGGCCGGCCGGGGACATCGATCTGCTCGGCTACTCGCTGGGCGGCAACCTCGCCTTCGAGGTGGCCAAGGAGCTGGAGCGGCGCGGGCGCACCGTACGCCACGTCGTCATCATCGACTCGCTGCGGGTCGTGGACTCCTACGAGCTGGGGCCCGAGCATCTGGCGGTCTTCGAGCGGGAGCTGGCCGAGCATCTGCGCAAGCACACCGGCTCGGCGCTGGTGGCGGAGAAGACCAGGGAGCAGGCCAGGGACTATCTGGAGTTCACCGGCCGCACCGCCAACCCCGGCTCCACCGGCGCCCGGATCGCGGTGATCAGCGACGAGGCCAACGCGGACGCCTACGCCGGCGGCGCCGAGGGCAGCTGGCACGGCGCGTCCCGTACCCGTACCGACGTGCTGCGCGGGGTGGGCCGGCACGCCGACATGCTCGATCCGGGGACGGTCGAGCACAACGCGCGCCTGGCGCGCGGCATTCTCACCGGCGGCGGTGGCGAGGCATGACGCCTGTCGCTCAACCGGCGGTCGACACCAAGGAGAACAGCGCCATGTCATCCCCCACCCCCAACCCCACCCCACATTCCCTTGCGGGCCGGCCGGGCAGGCAGTCGATGATCGTCATCGGCGGCGGCCTCGGCGGCCTGTCCACCGGCTGCTACGCGCAGATGAACGGCTACGCGTCGCGGATCTTCGAGATGCACGAGATCCCGGGCGGTTCCTGCACCGCCTGGGAGCGCGGGGACTTCACCTTCGACTGGTGCGTCAGCTGGCTGCTGGGCAGCGGGCCCGGCAACGAGATGCACCAGATCTGGCTGGAGCTGGGGGCGTTGCAGGGCAAGGAGATGCGGCAGTTCGACGTCTTCAACATCGTGCGGGTGCGCGGCGGCCAGCCGGTGTACTTCTACTCCGACCCGGACCGGCTCCAGGCGCATCTGCTGGAGATCTCGCCGGCCGACGCCCGCCGCATCAAGAACTTCTGCGACGGGGTGCGCACCTTTCAGAAGGCCCTCGCGGTCTATCCGTTCCTCAAGCCGGTGGGGCTGATGGGGCGGTGGGAGCGGTGGCGGATGCTGGCGTCGTTCCTGCCGTACTTCAACGCCATCCGCAAGTCCATCACCGAGCTGATGACGGACTATGCCGCCAAGTTCCGGCATCCGGTGCTGCGCGAGGCGTTCAACTACGTGCTGTACGAGAAGCACGCCGACTTCCCGGTGCTGCCGTTCTGGTTCCAGCTGGCCTCGCACGCCAACGGTTCGGCGGGGGTGCCGGAGGGCGGCTCGCTGGGTCTGGCGCGCTCGGTGGAGCGGCGCTACCGGGAGCTGGGCGGGGAGATCACCTACAACGCCAAGGTGGTGAAGATCCTCGTCGAGCACGACAAGGCGGTGGGGGTGCGGCTGAGCGACGGCCGGGAGTTCCGCGCGGACATCGTGGTGTCGGCGGCCGATGTGCACACCACCGCGATGGACATGCTCGGCGGCCGGTATCTGAACGACACCTGGCGCAAGCTGCTCACCGAGACGATCGACGAGGTGGGCACCCTCTCCCCCGGCTATGTGTCGCTGTTCCTCGGGCTGCGCCGGCCGTTCCCGGAGGGCGAGCCGTGCACCACGTATCTGCTGGAGGAGGGCATGGCGG
Organism: Streptomyces sp. NTD107; assembly: GCF_059510435.1. Classification (NCBI taxonomy): domain Bacteria; kingdom Bacillati; phylum Actinomycetota; class Actinomycetes; order Kitasatosporales; family Streptomycetaceae; genus Streptomyces; species Streptomyces sp. NTD107. The sequence continues at coordinate 219,689 of NZ_JCAJZV010000009.1, forward strand.
CGAAGCTCACCGGCATGCGGCATCCCAGCATGAATGTGCAGTTCCGCAGCTGCCACTACCCGGAGCTGTCGCCCGAGGAGACCACGGTCGTCTTCGCGACGTACTTCTCGGAGGCGGCGCCCTGGCGGGAGCTGCGCAACGGGGCGCCGGAGCAGGCCGACCGGGTGCGGCGCGGGCAGGTGCTGCACACCCTGCCGGTGCGGCACGGCAAGGAGTACACCCAGGCCAAGCGGCGGGCCCGGATCACCATCGAGAACTTCCTGGAGGAGCGGTTCCCCGGCATCAAGGACGCCGTCAAGGTGCGTGATGTCTCCACGCCGCTGACCCAGGTGCGGTACACGGGCACCTACAACGGGGGGTTCCCCGGCTGGCAGCCGTTCGTGGACGGCGGCGAGACCGTGGAGCAGGAGATCAACAAGAACGGCCCGGTGCTGCCGGGGCTGGACAACTTCTATCTGGCCGGGGTGTGGGTCACGGTCGGCGGGCTGATCCGGGCGGTGGCCTCGGGGCGGCAGGTCACCCAGGTCATCTGCCGGGACGACGGGCGGGAGTTCACGGCGGGCATCGACGAGAGCGCGCCGTTGCCCACCCAGGTCCACATCCCGGTGGGCAAGCAGCCGGGCGCGCCGGATCTGTCGGCCGGGTTTCCCGCCCAGGCCGTTCCCGCCGCCGGTGCCACCAACACCGTCACATCATCGAGGAGTGTGTAGTGCAGGTACACAAATGGGTGATCGCCGAGCATGTCCCGGGGGTTCCGGACACCGACCGGATCTACCGGAAGGTGACCGAGGAGCTGGATACCGCCGCGCTGGCGGAGGATCAGATGCTGCTGCGGACCCGCTATGTGTCGGTGGACCCGTATCTGGTGGGGCTCTCGCTCCAGACCCCGATCGGGGACACGGTGCGCGGGGACACCATCATGGAGGTGATCGAGGCCGGGCCGCGCGCCCGCTTCCGGGTCGGCGATCTGCTCCAGGGGTACGGCGGCTGGTGCAGCCATCTGGTGTCCACCGGCGGCCCGAGCGGATGGGACGACGAGGACGGCGAGTTCCCGGTGGAGCTGCCGCCGTTCCGGAAGCTCGATCCGCGGCGGTACGACGCGGAGCTGCCGCTGTCCACGGCCCTGGGTGTGATGGGGACGCCGGGGATCACGGCGTTCGGCGCGCTCAAGACGTTTCTGACGGTGCGGCCCGGTGACACGGTGGTGATCAGCGGGGCGTCCGGGACGGTGGGCACCCTGGTGGGGCAGCTGGCGAAGCGGGCCGGGGCCCGGGTGGTGGGCACCACCTCCTCGCCGGGGAAGGCGGCCTATCTGACGGAGCTGGGCTTCGACGCCGTGGTGCACTACCGGCAGGGCGACGACCTGGACGCGGTGCGCGGGGCGCTGGCGGTGGCGGCGCCGGACGGGGTGGACAAGTACTTCGACAATCTGGGCGGCACCGTGACGGACGCGGTGTTCACGATGCTCAACACGCACTCCCAGGTGGCGGTGTGCTGGCAGTGGTCCACCACGGTCAACGGCGACTGGACGGGGCCGCGGCTGCTGCCGTACATCATGTTCCCGCGCACCACGATCCGGGGGATCTTCGCCGAAGAGTGGTACACGGAGGAGATGCTCGACGCGCTGCACGCGGAGGTGGGCGGGCTGATCCGCAAGGGTGAGCTGAGCTACCACCAGACGATCCACCGGGGCTTCGACGCGCTGCCGGGGGCGTACCGCTCGCTGTACTCGGGGCAGGAGGGCAACCGGGGGAAGGTGCTGGTGGAGTTGTAGCGGCGGTCCCGGCGCGTACGGCGGCCCCCGCTCCCCGGGTGCAGGGGGGCGGGGGCCGCCGGCGTAGGGCTGGGTGGTCGCTCACCAGGCGACGGGCAGTTCGTGCAGCCCGTTCATGAAGTGGCCTTCCTTCCACTTGAACTCGTCCTCACGGACGGCGAGTCGCAGGTCGGGGAAGCGCTGGGAGAGCGCCTCCAGCACCACCTGGAGTTCGATCCGGGCGAGATGGGCGCCGATGCAGAAGTGCGGGCCGTGTCCGAAACCCAGCTGCGCGGCGCCGCCCCGCTCGATGTCCAGGCGCCCGGCGTCCGGGTAGACGTCGGGGTCGCGGTTGGCGGCGGCGATCACCGGGATGACGGCCTCGCCCCGCCGGACGGTGACGCCGCTCAGCTCCACGTCCTCGGTGGCGTAGCGGGGGAAGGAGAAGCCGGAGAGGATGGGCACCAGCCGCATGAGTTCCTCGACCGCGTCGGGGATCAGCTCGGGCTTGTCGGCCAGTGGCCGGAGCCCTTCGGGGTGGATCAGCAGGGTGGCGGTGAAGTTGGCGATCTGGTGGGCGGTGGAGACGAACCCGGCGCTCAGCAGGTCGGCGGCGAGCGCGTGCACCTCCGCCTCGCTGATGCGGTCCTCCTCGTCGCAGGCCCGCACCAGCATGCCCAGCATGTCGTCGGTGGGATGGCGGCGCCGCTCGGCGACGATGGCGCCCATGTAAGCGGTGAAGTCCTCGAACCGCTTGATGAGATCGGCGGGTCGGGTCTCGTTGGACAGGATGGTCTCGGCCCAGCCCCAGAACAGGTGGTGGTCCTGTGCGGGCACGCCCATCATTTCGCAGACCACGCTGGTGGGCATGGGGACCGCGAGGTGGGTGACGAGGTCGGCGGGCGATCCGGCGGCGGCCAGCCGGTCCAGGCCCTGGTCGGTCAGCTCCCGCACCCGGGCGCGCAGCTTCTCCACCCGGCGCGGGGTGAAGTCCCGGCCCAGCACGGAGCGCAGCCGGGAGTGCTGGGGCGGGTCCATGGAGAACAGGCCGTTGCCGACGCGGGCGCCGGCCCGGGTGCGCGGCTGGTCCTGGCCGAGGGAGGCGACGATCGAGAACCGGGGGTCGGACAGCACGGTCTTCACATCGGCGTACCGGATGGCGAGATAGGCGTCGTCGCCGTACGGCAGCCGGACCTTGGTGAGCTGGCGCTCGTACAGCTCGTGGTAGACGGGAGGGAAGTCAAGGCCCGTGGATTTGAAGGGGAAGGTGAGCAGATCCTGCTGATGCTGCTGTCCGGGCATGGGGGTGCTGTCGCCTTTCGTGGCTGGGACATGGTGCGGCGCGTGCCGCCGGCGCGGTGGCGGAGGGGGAGCTGGAGGGGGCCGGGGTCCGTGGGACGACGGGGCCGGCCGGGCGCCGGGGCGGCACACGCCTTCTTCAGCATGCGGCCCGGGGCCCCGCCGCCGGGGTCCCGGACGATCAAGATCACTCCAAAGAGCGAGCGCGCGAGTACATTGTGTTACGTGCGCCGGGGCTTCACTGTCCGATTTCACGCCCGGCGCGCACGTACCCCGGGAACTCCTCGGGCGCGCACCGCACCTCCCGCCAGCCGGGCCCGGTGACGGTGCCCCCGCCGAGCAGTTGCCGCCACTCCCCCGGCGGCACATACAGGTCGCGGCGCCCGCCCGGCTCCAGCAGCGGCGCCACCAGCACATCGGGCCCCAGCAGATACTGCAACTGGGCGTCGCGCGCGCAGCGGTCCTCGGGGAAGGCGAGCGGCATCGGCCGGATCAGCGGCGGGCCGCCCTCGGTGGTGGCGGTGGCGGCGCAGGCCGCGACGTACGGGGCCAGCCGGCTCCGCAGCCGGCACGCCGCGATGGCGGCGGACCGGGCGGGCTCCGGGTAGGCGGTCGGCTCCCGGCGGCCCATCCCGTGGAACCGCATGATCGGCGAGAACGCCGCCCACTGCGCCCACCGCCCGTACAACTCGGGCTCCACATCGGCCGGTACGGCGTCGGGCGTCATCTTCTCGCGCACCACGGAGGCCAGCTCGTAGGACTCGGGGGTGTAGTAGCCGCCGGCGTCATAGGTCACCACGGAGCAGCCGCTGAGCGCCATCGACAGCACGGCGCGCAATGTGGCCGCCAGGCCGCTCCAGCTGGAGGGCATGTCCCCGGCCCAGTGCGCCGGGTTGCGCTGCGATCCGGCGGTGCCGGAGCGGGCGATGGCGGTGAAGTCCCCGGCCCGGGCGCGCAGCCCGGCCTCGCGCACCACCTCCTGGTAGATCAGCGCGAAGGAGTTGCGGCGCTGCGCGCCCCGGCTGCCGTCGGCGAAGACCGCGTCGAAGGGGATCTCCTCGCCGAAGTCGGCGAGCACGGCGCTGTTGTGTTCCTCGCGCAGGGTGGCGGCCAGGCGTTCGCACCACCATTCGCGGGCCTGCGGGTGGGTGAAGTCGACGACCAGGGAGTCCTGGTTGTCGGCGGTGGACGCCGGGGCGCCGTTCGGGTCGAGGACGAGATAGCCGCGCCGGGTCAGCTCGTCGGCGAGCGGGGTGCCCCGGGTGACGTACGGGTTGATCCACAGGCTGGTGCGTACCCCGCGCTGGGCCAGTGGCCGGGCCCAGTCCTTCGGGAAGCGGCGGCGGTCGGGCCCGTACGTCCAGGCGGCGGCCTCCAGCACATTGCCGGCCAGCCACTCGTCGACGTGGATCACGTCCACCGGGCAGCCGGCGGCCTGGAGTTCGTCCACGGTGCGGACCATCTCGTCGGCGGTGAAGTAGGAGGAACGGCTCATCCACACCCCGAACGCCCAGTCGGGCAGCGGGTGCGGGCGGCCGGTGAGGGTGAGGTAGCGGTCCAGGATGGTGGGGGCGTCGCCGCTGATGAGGAAGAGGTCGAGGTCGTCGCCCTCGATCTCGATCCGGGCCGCCTCGGAGTGGGTGGCGCCGATGTCGGCGTCGACCGGCCCGCCGGTGTGCGCGAACAGGCCCCAGCCGGCGTCGGACCACAGCAGCGGCACATTGAGGTAGGCGGTGTCGCGTCCGGCGGCCCGGTTCTCCTCGGTGTTGCGCAGTGTGCGGCGCCGGCCGCGCAGGTCGATGCCCTGGTAGCTCTCGCCGCCGCCGTAGACGGCGGCGCCCGGGTTGAGGTGGATGGTCTCCACCCAGGAGGCGGTGCGGCGGTGCCGGCTGGCGGGCCGGTACCCGGAGCGGAACGGCGCGATGGCCGCCTCCGGCTCGCTGAAGCGGTGGTAGGCGCCGAAGTGGAAGCCCTGCCGGCCACCCCGCTCCCAGTACGCGGCCACCCCGGGACCGGTGATCTCCACGCCGCGGTCGGTGGCGTGCAGGCGGGCCGGGCGGTGCGGGGCGTCCAGCAGCACCGGGGAGTCCGGGCGCGGGGCGGGGCGGTCGGCGAGCCGCAGCCGCAGCACTCCGTCGAGCGGCACGGTGCACTCGATGCGGACGGTGGTTCCGGAGGCGAGGGTCACCCGCAGATACGGGCCGTCCGCCTCCGGACCGGCGGCTGCGTACGGGTCGCTGTGCCTGGTCATCCGCCGCGGGTACCCGGGGCGGCGGGGCGGAAAACCGCCGGTCAGAGGCTGTTGCCGGCCTCTTTGATCATCTGGAGCGACTGCTGCTGGTCGAGGGCGCTGGAGAGCAGATCGTTGAAGGCGTCCCCGTACTTCTCCACGTCGTCGGGGCGGCGGGTGATGCCGGAGCCGGCGAGGTTCTCCAGATAGACGATGGGACGCATGCCCTGCTGGCGGAAGCGGATCACCACGAACGGGCCGCTCATCCCGGCGTGCGCGCCGGAGCTGAAGGGGACCACCAGGACCCGGATGTGCGGCTGGCCGGCGGCCAGCTCGGCGATGTGGGCGAGCTGGCCGCGCATCACCTCGGGGCCGCCGACGGGGCGGCGCAGCACGGCCTCGTTGACGATCGCGGTGAGCTTGGGGGCGCCCTCGCCGCGCAGTACCTTGCTGCGGGTCATGCGCACGGCGGTGAGGCGTTCCACGTGGTCGGCGGAGAGGTCGGCCGGGCCCAGCTGGTGGACGGCGCGGCTGTACGCCTCGGTCTGGAGCAGCCCGGGCACGTACTCGGACTGGTAGCTGTGCAGCTGGGCGGCGCTGGCCTCCAGGGCGAGGTACGCCTGGAAGCCGGGGGAGATCACCGAGCGGTATTCGGGGGACTGCCACCAGTCGCGCTTGGTCTTGGTGACGACGGCGTAGCTCTCCAGGCGGGCGGCGGTCTCGGTGTCGGCCTCGTAGAGGCGGCACAGCAGCATGACGTCGGTGGGCTTGACGACGCCGTCGCTGCCGGTTTCCAGCCGGGTCATCTTGGAGGCCGCCCAGTGGAAGCGGCGGGCGACCTCGCCCGCGGTCAGGCGGGACTCCTCGCGCAGCCGGCGCAGTTCGGTGCTCAGGTGCAGCCGGCACAGGGCGGGTGACGCGGACTCGATGGTGCGGACCATGCAGCCTCCTCGGGGGGTGCGCCCCTGGCGGACGATCGCGGTCGCGGTACGGATTCCGCGCCGTGTGTGCTTCCGGGAGTATGCCGAGGGGCCGCGCAATTCCGCCAACGAATCGGGCGGGAACAGCAGTTCAGGTGTGATAGCGGGATACGGCGCGGGTGGCCGCACACGGAATTCCGTGCCGGGTATTCCGGGCCGGGCGCGGGCCGGCCGCCGGTGCTTCCGGTGGCCGCGGATCGCCGCAGGTGGGGTGGGGCGTACCCCGGGCGTACGGGGGGCGCGTCGGCTGCGGCAGGATGCCTCGCATGCGGATGCGGATACTGGTGCTGGGCGGGACGTGGTTCCTCGGGCGGGCGATCGTCGACGAGGGGCTGCGGCGGGGGTGGGAGGTCACCACCTTCAACCGCGGCCGGTCCGGCGCGGATGCCCCGGGGGTGCGGCCGGTGCGCGGGGACCGGGGGCTGGTCGCCGATCTGCGGCGGCTGGCGAGCGAGGGGCCGTGGGACGCGGTGATCGACACCTCGGCCGCCGAGCTCGACCCGGAGGTGGTGCGGGCGGGCGCGCGGGCGCTGGAGCCGGTGGCGGGACGGTATGTCTTCGTCTCGACGGTGAACGCCTACCGGGGCTGGCCGGCGGAACCGCTCACGGAGTCGGCCGAGCTGTACGGGCCGGGGGAGACCGGCTACGGGCCGGGGAAGGCGGCTGCCGAGCGGGCGGTGGGCGGGTGTTTCGGGGCGGACCGCACGGTGCTGCTGCGGCCCGGGGTGATCCTGGGGCCCGGCGAGTACGTGGGCCGGCTGCCGTGGTGGCTGGACCGGGCACGGCGGGGCGGACCGATGCTGGCACCCGGCGACCCGGGACGGACCATCCAGCCGGTGGACGTACGGGATGTCGCCGCCTTCGCGCTGCGGCTCGCGGGTGCCGGTGCCGGCTCCGGCGGTGGTACCGGCGGGGGCGCGGTGGGCGGGGCGTACAACGTGGTGGCCCCCATCGGGCGGGAGACGATGGGCGGGCTGCTGCACGACTGTGTGACCGTCACCGGGCGGCGGGCGCGGCTGCGCTGGGTGCCGAGCGAGGCGCTGCTGGCGCACGGGGTGCGGCCGTGGACGGAACTGCCGCTGTGGCGGGCGATCGAGGGTGGCTGGCAGGTGCGCTCGGACGCGGCGCAGGCGGCCGGGCTGCTCTGCCGGCCACTGGCGGAGACGGTGATGGACACCTGGGCCTGGCTGACCGCCGGCGGCCACCCGGTGGCACACCCGCGGCGGGCGCAGCACGGCATCGCCCCGGAGAAGGAAGCGGCGGTCCTGGCCGCGCTGGGCGGCACCGAGGACTGACGGACGCCGCCGCCGCGCCGGGACCCCGAACGCTCCGCCCCGCCCTCTCCACCCCGCACTCTCCGCTACGTTTCTCCCTCTTTCTTCACTCACCGTGCCCAACGATGCAACCTTTTCGGGGGCCGCTCCGTGGAGAGGGGTGAAAGGGGGGTCAGAATGCGCCGCCACGAAGATCAACACTTCCGGGAATTCGCAGCACAGGAGGCCGGCCCACTGCGCCGTATCGCCTACCTGCTGTGCGGGGACTGGCATCTGGCGGAGGATCTGATGCAGAACGTGCTGATCAAGGTGTACCGGTCCTGGCCACGGCTGGAGCGGCATGACGAATTGCAGGGTTTTGTGCGGCGGGTGCTGCTGCGCACCTGGCTGGATGAGAAACGCAAGCCCTGGCGCCGCTCGGAGCAGAGCTTCGGCATGGTGCCGGAGGTCATCGACACGGCGTCCGGTCCCGATGAGGTCGCGGACCGGATGCACACCCGGGCCCTGGTGCGCCAGGCGCTGCTTCAGCTGCCGCCGAAGCAGCGGGCCACGCTGGTGCTGCGGTTCTTCGACGATCTGTCGATCGCCGACACCGCCGCCGTGCTCCGGTGTTCGGAGGGCAATGTGAAGAGCCAGACGGCGCGCGGGCTGTCTTCGCTGCGCCGGCACCTGGGGCTGGGCTCGGCCACCCCGGCGATATCGGGCCTGCGTCCTGGACGGGTGTCATGACGGACCGACATCAGGAGGAGATCCGCTGGATGCTGGCGGACGCCACGGGTGACGAGCCGCCGCTGCGGCTGGACATGGATGCCCTGGTGGGCCAGGCCCGCCGCGAGCAGCGGCGGCGGCGCACCCTGATCGGCACGGTGGCGGCCACCGCGGTGATCGCGGTGGCGGGCACGCTGCTGCCGGCGCTGCTGTCGCCGTCCCCGCCACTGCCCGCGCCGGCGCCGCCGGCCTCCGTCCCGGACTCGGCCACCCCCGGGCCCAGCCGCTCGGTGCCGGTGCCCGTCCCCTGGTCGCAGGAGGGTCCGGTCGAGTACGACTCGCGGGAGTTCGCGGCGGCCGGCGGGTATCTGCGCGAGCGGCTGGAGTCGGTGCTGGAGGAGGGCCGGTGGGACTTCGTGCCCGGCGCCGTCGCGGATCACAGCGCCTACCGGGACCCGGAGAAGGGCCTGTACTCCTGGCGGTTCCTGGTGCCGGTCACCATCGACGGCAGGGAGGAGTTCACGCTGGAGGTGTGGTTCGACAGCGCGGCCGAGGAGCCGCTGGAACCGCTCCTGTGCCCGGAGCCGCCGGTGCGGGGCGACACCTGTGAGCTGATGGGTTCGCCGTCCTGGCCCGTCGTCCCGGAAGGCGGCCCCGAACTCGCCGACCCGCCGGACAGGGCGGCCGACCCGGTCCCGGAAGGCGGCACGCAGGACGGCCCGGTCCGGGCCGCCGAAGGGACGGCGGGACTGCTGACCGGGGCGGGCGAAACCTGGACCGTCGAGCGAAGAGCCAATGACTACCGGAGAGTGACCGTGACGACAGTCGGACATATCGACGTCCCGATGCCCGTGAACGCCGTCCAAATGGATGACATCGCCCGCCTTCTCATCGCATAGCGCTACCAGCGGGCAGTCGACAAAGAAGAGTAGTCCGTGACGGATCGTTGAATGATGACGGTGGATACTCCATGAAATCCCCTCAGCGCAGACTGCGCATCGGCTGGTTCCTGGGCGCCTCGGCGGCCTCGGTGGTGATACTCCTCGCGCTCACCGGGCCGTCCGTGGGGCTGCTGCCGGCCGAGCAGCCCGCCGCGAAGAACGGCACCGGGGACCCCGCCGTCGAACTGTCGGCCGCCGGGCCCGGTCCCCAGGGGGCCGGCGGGCCGCGGGCGGAGCGGGAATCCGGGTCCGGGCCGGAGCCGGCGCCGACCGGCCCCGAGGAGGCCGGCTCCCAGGACGGCTCCGAGGACGTCGAGGAGGCGGAGCAGGACATCGACGACGGAGCGGACCGGGATCCGGCCGGCTACGCGGAGCTGCTGGAGACGGTCATCGAGCTCGATCCGGAGCTGACCGGGTCGGGTGAGCTGGTCCCGGTGCCGGGCAGCGACCCGGCGGCCGACCCGGACGCGGACCGGTTCTACCGCTACCGGGTGGATGTGGAGGAGGGTCTGCCCATCGATCCCGAGTTCTTCGCCGAGGTCGTGCACCGCACCCTCAACGACCCGCGCAGCTGGGGCAACGGCGGGCAGCGCGGCTTCGCCCGGGTCTCCTCCGGCTCGCCGGACTTCGTGGTCACCCTGGCCAGCCCGGGGACCACCGCCCAGTGGTGCGCCAAGGTGGGGCTGGACACCTGGCAGGAGAACGTGTCCTGCGATGTGGCCTTCACCGAGCGGGTGATGATCAACGCCTGGCGGTTCGCCCAGGGCTCGCAGACCTTCGGTGATGACATCAGTGGCTACCGCCGGATGGTGATCAACCACGAGGTCGGGCACCGGCTCGGCTACGGCCACCACAACTGCACCACCGAAGGGGCACCGGCTCCGGTCATGATGCAGCAGACCAAGACGCTGACCACCCCCGGCACCGGCGTCAGCTGTCTGCCGAATCCCTGGCCGAACCCGGAGAACTGACCAGCAGCAGGGCGAAGCGGTCCTGCGGATCGGTCCACCAGTGGTCCACCGCAAGGCCCGCCGCCACCAGTTCCTCGGTGAGGGTGACCCGCCGGAACTTGGTGGAGATCTCCGTCAGCGTCTCCTCGCCCCGGCCGAAGTCCACGGTCAGATCCAGCGCCGGGATCTTGACCGTCTGGGAGAAGCGGGACCACAGCCGCATCTCCATCCGCTCCTCCTCCTCGTTCCACACGGCGCGGTGGTCGAAGTCATTGAGGTCGAAGTCCGCCCCCAGCTCCCGGTTGAGCACGCGGAGCACGTTCTTGTTGAACTCCACGGTGACGCCCTGTTCGTCGTTGTAGGCGCGGCGCATCATGGCCGGGTCCTTGACCAGGTCCACGCCGAGCAGCAGAGCGTCGTCCGGGCGCAGCAGCCCGCGCAGTTCGGCGTAGAAGGCGGCGCGGCGGCGCGGGTCGAAGTTGCCCAGGGTGCTGCCGAGGAAGGCGATCAGCCGGGGTCCCGGCAGGTCGGGCAGCACCAGGCCGGTGTCGAAGTCGGCGACGGTGGCGTGCACCCGCAGCTCCGGGTAGTCCCGGCACAGGGCCTCGCCCGCCTCGGCCAGGGCGGATTCGCTCACGTCGATGGGGGCGTAGAGCTCCAGGGTGCCGGCGGGCACCGTCTCGGTGAGGGTGGTGGCCGGGCCCGCCTGCGCGGCGGCGGCCCGTTCGGGGTCGGCGGACGTGTCCGCCGGGGCGTCGGCCGGGGCGTCGGCGGTCATGGTGTCGGTGCCGGCCCCGGTGGCGGGCTCCGCGCCCCGGCCGTCCTCCGCGGCGGCCATCGCCTTCTTGCGTTTCTTGCCGCCCCTGCCACCCATGGCCCTGGGCAGGCCCATGGCCACATCCATGGCGGTGCCCAGGTGCGGGCCCGCGGGCCCGGCGGCGGCCACCCCGCTGAGCGCGTCGACCAGCATCCGGGTCTTGCGCGAGGACCCCGAGCCCAGTTCGACCAGGACGCGGGCCGCGGTGAGTTCCGCGATCTCGGCGGCATGCGCGCGCAGGATCTGCCGCTCGGCCCGGGTGAGGTAGTACTCGGGCAGCCGGGTGATGCGGTCGAAGAGTTTGCTGCCGCGTTCGTCGTAGAACCACTTCGGCGGCAGCATCTTGGGGGTGCCGGACAGCCCGCCCCGTACATCGTCGGCCAGCGAGGTGGCCCAGTGGTCGGCGGGCAGCAGGTTCTCCAGGGTGAAGCGGGGGGTGTCCATCACGGCTTGGTCCCTTCCACAGTGAGGATCGGTTCTGGTCCCGGGGCGCGGTACGGCCGGGCGGCGGCCCCCGCCCGGCCCCGGGCGGGCCGGGGCGGCAGCGGGGCGCTGCGTACCCCCGAGCGGGTGGCCAGCACCAGCGAGCCCTCCGGGATCTCCCGCCAGTCGGCCGCTCCCCCGCTGGTCAGGCCGGGGGTGGGTTCGGAGGCGACCAGCACCCGGCCCGGGGTCTGCGCGTACCACAGGGAATCGCCGTGCCGGGTGGCGATGACGGTGTCCCCGTCGGTGAGCAGCAGGTTCAGCCGGGCGGTGGGGCGAACCGCGGCGACGGCGCTCACCAGCTGGGCCACCGCCTCCACCGGAGGCCGGCCGGCGGTCAGCCGGCGCCCCAGCAGCGTCCACAGCAGCGCCGAGTCGCAGCGCCCGGCGCCGGCCAGCAGATCGGCGGTGCCGATCGCGCCGGCGGCGGCGCCGAGATCGTCGGGCAGGCGCTCCCAGGCGTCGATCGCGCCGTTGTGGGAGAACAGCCAGCGGCCCGCGCGGTACGGGGCGGTGACCGCCTCGTCGGGGCTGCTGCCCGGGGTGGCGGAACGTACGGCGGCCAGCACGGCGGTGGAGGCGATGGCGGCTGTGAGTTCGGGGAGGTTGCGGTCGTTCCAGATCGGCAGGGCGCGCCGGTAGCGGGCCGGCTCGGCGCCCTCGTACGGGTCCCCCGGGTACCAGCCGATGCCGAAGCCGTCGGCGTTGACCGTGCCGTGCAGCTGCTTGCGCGGCGCCCAGGACTGCTCGTACAGGCTGCCGGGCGGGGCCGTGAGCAGTTCGGCCAGCGAGATCGGGGCATTCCCCAGGTAGGCGAGATGACGGCACATCAGGGTCTCCCCTCGTCGGCGGCGGCGTCGGCGTCGCGGCAGGTGCGGAAGCCGGCGAAGATCTGCCGCCGGATGGGGTGGTCCCAGTTGCGGAAGGTGCCGCGGCAGGCCACCGGGTCGGTGGCGAAGGAGCCGCCGCGCAGCACCTTGTACGCGCTCCCGGCGCCGGGGGCGGGGAAGAAGACCTCGCTGTACTCGCGGTAGGGGAAGGCGGTGAAGCCCGGGTAGGGGGTGAAGTCGGAGGCGGTCCACTCCCATACGTCGCCCAGCAGCTGGCGGGCGCCGCTGGGGGCGGCTCCGGCCGGGTAGGAGCCGGCCGGGGCGGGCTGGAGATGGCGCTGGCCGAGCCCGGCCTGTTCGGGCTCGGGGCCGTCGTCACCCCACGGGTAGCGGGTGGCGCGCCCGGTGTCCGGATCGTGCCGGGCGGCCTTCTCCCACTCCGCCTCGGTGGGCAGCCGGCGGCCGGCCCAGCGGGCGTACGCGTCGGCCTCGTACCAGCACACATGCAGCACCGGCTGCTCGGGCGGCACCGGCTCGATGCGGCCGAACCGGCGCCGGTACCAGGGGCCGGTGTCCCCGTCCCGCCGCCAGAACCGGGGCGCCGTCAGGTCCTCGCGCTGCCGGTGTTCCCAGCCGGCCGGGTGCCACCAGCGGGGTTCGCGGTAGCCGCCGTCCTCGATGAAGTGCTGATAGGCGGCGTTGGTCACGGGCACGGTGTCGAGCCAGAACGGCGGGACTTCCACGGTGTGGGCGGGGCGTTCGTTGTCCAGGGCCCACGGGTCGGTGCTGGTGCCCATGGTGAACGGGCCGCCCGGCACCAGGACCTCGGCCGGCAGCGTGGCGGCGTCCGCCGGGGCGGGCGGCGGCGGGGGAGCGTCCAGGACGGGCGGGCCGGAGCGCAGCTGGTGGGTGGCGAGCATGGTCTCGTCGTGCTGCTGCTCGTGCTGGGCGATCATGCCGAAGACGAAGCCGCACTGGAGGAGCGGATCCAGGTCCGCGCCGTGCCGGGGGGTGGCGTCCAGTACTTCCAGGGCCGCCTCGCGGACCTCGGCCAGATAGCGGCGGGCCCGGTCGGGGCGGAGCAGCGGCAGCGCGGGGCGGTCGGCGCGCGGATGCCGGAAGGCGTCGTACAGGTCATCCAGCTCGGGCCGCAGCGCCGGCCGGCCGCCGGCCCGGCGGACCAGCCAGATCTCCTCCTGGTTGCCGATGTGCGCCAGATCCCAGCCCAGCGGGGACATCAGCGGGGAGTGCTGGGCCATCAGTTCGTCGTCGCCGAGGCAGTCGGTGAGCGCGAGGGTACGGCGCCGGGCGGCGTCGAGGACGGCCTGCGGGGCGAGGACATCGGCGAGCTGCGAGCGGTCGCGGGGCAGGGTGTACTCGCTCACGGCCGGAACTTCCCCTCGATGGGCGGGTCCGCCGGCCGGTCGGCCTGGTGGGTGGTGTGGTGCCGGTGGACGTGCGGGTGCGGGCGGTGCGGGAGCGGGCGATGGGGGTGCGCGCCGGGCGGGTGGGCGCCGGCCGGCCGGTCGGGGTGCGACTGGTCGTCGGCGGGACAGCGCCCGCGCTCGGGGTAGCGGTCGGCGAAGTCGGCCACCACCCGGCGAACTCCGGCGGCCTGCGGATCGCGGGCCAGCGCGCTGTCGGCGGCGGCGAAACAGGCACGTACCGCCCGGCCCAGCTCGGGATCGGCGGGGCCGCGCTGCGCGGCGCGCAGCCACACGGCGGCCGGCGGATGCGGGCGGCCACCGGTCAGCGGCTCGGTGGCGGCGTACGCGGCCTCGGCGGCCACCGGGTCGTCCATCAGCACGGCGGCCAGGGCGAGCGGCACCGCCCAGCGGTCGCCGCTCTGGGCATCCACCATGCGCAGTTCGAGCCAGCCGCGCGGCCGGATCGGCGGGAAGAGGGTACTGAGGTGGTAGTCGAGGTCGGACAGCTGCGGCCGGTGCTCGCCGAGGGCGCCGCGCAGCCAGGACCGGAAGGTCACCCCGCGCGGCGCGTCCCAGCCGGCGGGCGGAGTACGGCGTACGCACATCAGCTGCGCGTCCAGGGCGTACCGCGACCAGGCGGCACGGGGGTCGGCGTCCGGGTCGAGGTGGTCGGCGTCCGGCGGACGGGTGCGGGTCGGGTCCATCCGGGCCCACACCGCCTGCCGGGTGGACACCCAGCCGGTGCGGCGCCCGCGCCACACCGGGGAGTTGGCGAACGCGGCGAGCAGCACCGGGCCGAGCCGGTGCGCGAGCCGCCAGCGGTAGCGGTAGCCGGTGGGGCCGGCGGAGTCGTCGCCCGCGTCGAGATTGATCTGTACGGAGGCGGTGGCCCGCATCATCAGCCGGCCCCACGGGCCCACCCGGTCGAAGTAGGACTCCATCGCGCCGTAGCGGGGCTCGTGCAGGACGCGCGCCGGGTCGCGAAACGGCTCCAGGCCAAGACCGCCGGTGATCAGGCCCTCGCCGGCCAGGGCGGCGCGCAGCACGCTCAGATCGGTGGCGGTGGCGCGTACCGCCTCGGCGAGGGAGGGGGCGGGCGGGGTGCTCAGCTCGACCTGGCCGCCGGGCTCGCGGGTGAGCCGGCTGCCACCGGGCAGCCCGGGCGCGCCGGGCGCCTCCAGCGCGGCGAGCGCGGCATCGACCCGGCGGGCGGGGACCACCCGGCGCGGGTCGGTACGGTCGTGGACCAGCCACTCCAGTTCGACGCCGACCCGGCCGGGCGGGCCGGTGATGAAGCAGGCACCGCCGATGTGTGCCTCGGCGTCGGCCTCCCGGATCGGGACGGCGGCGGGTGCGGTCGTCATGGGGTCTGCTCCTCGTGCTCGTGATCGCGGTGAAGGTCGGCGGCGCGGCGCCGGAGCACGGCGCAGGTGGCGACGGCGGTGCCGAGGAAGGCGAGGCGGGCCAGCGCGGGCCGGTTGAGGCGGTGGCCGGTGAGCCGGTCGGCGGAGTACCGGCCGGGGCCCGCGATGCCGAGCGCGGCGCCGGCCCAGCCGAGGAAGGCGGGGAACTCGTAGCCGCCGGAGAGCGCGAAGAACCCGGCCGGCGCGTGCACGGCCACCGCCCCGGCCATGGCTCCGGCGGCCACGGCCCCGGCGACGGGGGTGGCGAGACCGGCCGCGAGCAGCGCGCCGGCCGCCACCTGGCCGCCGCCGGCAGCGAGCGCGCTGGGGCGGCCGGGGCGGAACCCCATCCGCTCCATTCCGACCGAACTGGCGGCAAGACCGGGGCCGCCGAACCACCCGAACAGGATCTGGGCCCCGTGCGCGAAGAGCACCCCACCGGCCCCGAGCCGCAGCACCAGCAGCCCGGCATCTTGCCGCCGCGAAAGGCCCATGCCCACTCCTTCTGTGACAAACCCCCCGCCCAGTCTCAACGCCCCGCCCCCACCCCGCCGCCGCAACTGACCCATCCGGGCGGGGTGGGGGTGGGGGTGGGGGTGGCGGTCCGGGGCGACCCTGCGTGGGCGCGCGGACGGAGGCCCCCCACTCGTGCCGGGCGGACGCAGCCGTGTCGGGACCCGATCACGCGGCGCACGACGGCCGAACAGTGGGCAACCCATCGGACCGGCTTCTGCCGGCCGGCAGCGCATGACGGCCGGACCCCGGAACCGACGGCCGCACCCGTCAGGCGAGCGCGGAGGACCGCCGTCCGCCTGCCGGGGGTGCGGGGCGGGCTCGTGCGCCGGCGTGGGGTGTGCGGAGTGGGGACGGGGGTGGTGCCATGGAAGGGGAGGGTGTGAGGAGGACAGAGCCATGACGTTCGTGGACCGGCTGGACGCCGGGCGGCGGCTCGCCGCCGCCGTGGCGCATTTGCGGGAGCAGGATGTGGTCGTCCTCGGCCTGTCCCGGGGCGGAGTCCCGGTCGCCGCCGAGGTCGCCAAGGAGCTGTGGGCTCCGCTGGACGTCGGGGTGGTCCGCAAGCTGGGCGTGCCGTTCCAGCCGGAGCTCGCCATGGGTGCCATCGGCGAGGACGGGGCCCGGGTCATCAACGACGAGGTCATCCGGGGCGCGCACATCACCGATCGCGAGCTGGCGGATGTGGAACGTACGGAGCGCACCGAGCTGGAGCGGCGGGCCCACAGCTACCGGGGCGGACAGCCACGGGTATCGCTGCGCGGGCGGACCGCCGTGGTCGTGGACGACGGCATGGCCACCGGGGCCACCGCCCGGGCCGCCTGCCGCTCGGCGCGGGAGCGCGGGGCGGCACGGGTGGTGCTCGCGGTGCCGGTGGCACCGGCCGACTGGGCGAGCCGGGTGGGCCGGGACGCCGACGAGCTGATCTGCCCGCAGACCCCGCTGGAGTTCGCTTCGGTCGGGCAGTTCTACCAGGACTTCGCTCCCACGGCTGACCAGGAGGTCATCGCGTGCTTGCAGCACGCCCGGCCGGAGCCCGCCGGCATCCCGGTGGTGGACCGCGACGGCGAACAGCGCACGTTGAAGGGTCAACTGCTGGTGCCGGTGGGTGCCGGCGGGGTGGTGATGTTCGTCCACGGCAGCGGCAGCAGCCGGCTCAGCCCGCGCAACCGTTTTGTCGCCGAGGCCATGCGGCAGGCCGGGCTCGGCACCCTGTTGTTCGATCTGCTGACGGGCGATGAGGAGTCCGACCGGGCGAACGTCTTCGACACCCGGCTCCTCGCCGGTCGGCTGCGGGAGGCCACCCGCTGGCTGCGGGAGCGGCACCCGGAGCTGCCCATCGGCTACTTCGGGGCGAGTACGGGTGCGGCGGCGGCCCTGTGGGCGGCGGCTGAACTCGGCCAGAGCGCCGCGGGCGAGGGCGAGGGGCCCGTGGCGGCGGTGGTGTCCCGGGGCGGCAGACCGGACCTGGCCGGCCCCCGGCTGGCGGAGGTCACCGCGCCCACCCTGCTGATCGTCGGCGGACGGGACGAGACGGTCATCGAACTCAACCGCCGGGCACAGGAACAGTTGCACGGCGAAACCCGGCTGACGGTGGTCCCGGGCGCCACCCACCTCTTCGAAGAACCGGGCGCCCTGTCAGAAGTCGCCGAACTCGCCAGGGACTGGTTCCTGACCCATCTCCCCGACGGAGCGGCCGGCCGGACGGCGGACGGGGCGGACGGGGCAGGCGGGGCGGCGGAGGCCGCCTGAATGCCCGAACGTACTCCTTCCGCCGCCTGCCGCCGTCCCGACTGACGTCGGCGGGGGTCCTGGGCGGCGGCAGCGCAAGTGCAAGCGGCCCGCGTCAGGTCGGGACCGGGACTCCCGGCCACCACCGGAGCAGCGAGACTTCCGCCGTGAAAGGCGGTTTCCCCCGCGAAACACGCGGAATCACATCCGGTGTGCGGCCAGGGCTGCCGCGCGCCACGCCCGCCCCCAACCAACTGACCCCCGCCGCAGTAACCCCCGGCCTCATCCCCGCCCCCTCTCCAGGAAGTGCTTCAGCCGTTGCCACGGCCAGGTGTTGATCACGTCCTCGGCGGTCAGCCAGCCGCGCTGGGCCGTGCCCACCCCGTAGCGGGTGTGGGAGAGGTGGGTGGTGGAGTGGGCGTCGCTGTCGATGGCGAAGCGGGCTCCGTAGTGCTTGGCCCGCAGGATGTGTTCGTCGTTCAGGTCCAGGCGGTGGGGGTGCGAGTTCACCTCCAGGGCCGTGCCGGTGCGGGCGCAGGCCGCGAAGACCGCGTCCAGGTCGGCGTCGATGGGTGGGCGGCGGCCGATCTGGCGGGTCGTGGGGTGGCCGATGATGTTGACGTACGGGTTCTCGCAGGCCCGGATCAGCCGGCGGGTCTGCGCGTCGCGGTCCAGGGTGAAGTGCGAGTGGATCGAGGCCACACACAGATCGAAGCCCGCCAGGAACGCGCCCGGCCAGTCCACTTCGCCGTCCGGCCCGATGTTGAGTTCGGTGCCGTGCAGCAGCCGGAGCTTCCGGTGGCGCGCGGACAGCGCCCGCAGCTCCTCGCGCTGCTTGAGGATCTTCTCGTCCGTCATCCGCTGCATGTACAGCTTCGGCGCGTGGTCCGTCACCGCGTAGTACGTGTACCCGCGCGCCGCCGCCGTGGCGACCATGTCCGTCAGCGAGGACAGCCCGTCCGTCAGATCGGTGTGGGTGTGCAGATCGCCGCGCAGGTCCGCCTCGGTGACCAGGTCGGGGAGTTCGCCGCGCAGCCCGGCCGCCACCTCGCCCCGGTCCTCGCGCAGGGTGGGCGGTATCCAGGGGAGGTCCAGCCGGGCGTAGATTTCCTCTTCGGTGCGTGATACCTGGCGCTTTCCGGTTTTCGCGTGGAACAGGCCGTACTCCGAGAGTTTCAGGCCCTTGCGGACCGCGATTTCCCGGGTTCTGATGTTGTGGGCCTGCGAGCCGGTGAAGTATTGCAGTCCCGCGCCCCAGGAGTCGGGGGGCAGGACCCGCAGGTCGAGTTGCAGGCCCTTGTTCGTACGGACCGAGGTCTTCTTTTCGCCGTGTGCGATCACTTCGGCGGTGTGCGGCAGGTCGATGAACGCCTGCATCACCGAGGCGGGTGCGTCGGAGGCGACCAGGATGTCGATGTCGCCGATGGTTTCCCGCATCCGGCGCAGCGAGCCCGCGTACACGCACCGTTCCGGGTCGCAGCCGGTGGCCTCGCGCAGGGCCGTCACCGTCTCCTCCGCGATGTCCGTCGCCGCGCTGAGCAGGATGCGGTCCCCGGCCTGCTGCATGAGTTCCACGCCGTGCAGGATGTTCTCCCCGGTCTTCTTGCCGAAGCCCTTGAGGTCCCGCAGCCGGTCCTGCTCGATGGCCTTGACCAGCGCGTCGATCGAGGAGATGCCCAGCTCCTCGTACAGCAGCATCGCCTTCTTCGGCCCCAGCGTGGGGATGGTGATCAGCTCGCGCACGCCGCCGGGGATGGTGGCGCGGCGTTCGTCGACCGTTTTCATGTGGCCGGTGCGGAGATATTCCGACACCTTTTCCGCGATCGATTTTCCGACGTTCGGGATCTCTCGCAGGCCCTTCTCGTCCAGCCGGGAGATGTCGGTGTGGTAGCCCCCGACGGCGCGTGCCGCCTTTTCGTAGGCGCGTGCCTTGAACGCGTCTCCGCCGGTGATGGCGAGGAGGTCGGCGTACTCGTTCAGCAGCGCCTCGACCTCCTCATTGGGCCGGGCCACCGCTCCAGTTTAGGGAGAGGAATGGGATTCCGCAGGGCGGGTACCCGGCGGACTCTTTGCCAAGGCCGCGGCAGGGCCGGAAGGAGGCAGACCGTGCGGGCGACTTTCCCCCTGGGGCGAATCTTCGGGATCAGGGTCGGGGTGCACTGGAGTGTGGTGCTGATCTTCGCCCTGATCGCGTTCGGGCTGGCGGCCGGCCGGCTGCCGCAGACCCACCCGGGCCATTCGTGGGCGCTGTACACCGCGATCGGCCTGATCACCGCCGTGATCTTCTTCGCCTCGCTGCTCGCGCACGAGCTGGCGCACGCGGTGGTGGCCCGGCGGAACGGGGTCGCCGTCGACGACATCGTGCTGTGGCTGCTGGGCGGGGCCACCCGGATCCGTACGGAGGCGCCCGATCCCAGCGCCGAGTTGCGGATCGCCGGGGTCGGGCCGCTGGTGAGCCTGATTCTGGGCGGGGTGTTCAGCCTGCTGGCCTGGCTGCTGCACGCCGTGTCCGCGTCCGGGCCCGTGGTGGAGGGCGTGGTGTGGCTGGCGGCGATCAACATCCTGCTGGCCGTCTTCAACGCCGTGCCGGCCGCCCCGCTGGACGGCGGGCGGCTGCTGCGGGCCTTTCTGTGGTGGCGCGGCGGTGACCGGCTCAAGGCCACGGAGGGCGCCGCCCGCGCCGGGCAGATCTTCGGCTGGCTGCTGGTCGCCGCGGGTCTGGTCACCTTCCTGTGGCGGGTGGCGTTCGGCGGGCTGTGGCTGATGCTGATCGGCTGGTTCCTGGTGATGGCGGCGTCGGCCGAGGGCCGGCAGGCGCGGCTGCGGGAGGTGCTGGCGGGGGTGTCGGTACGGCAGACCATGTCGCGCGAGCCGGTGACCGTACCGGCCGGGATGAGCGTGGGGGAGTTTCTGTCGGACGTGCTGCTGCGCTCGCACCACTCGGCGTTTCCGGTGGTGGAGGTGGTGCCGGAGGGCGGCCCCGGGCGGCCGGTGGGCCTGGTCACGCTCGATCAGGCGGGGCAGGTGCCCCGGGACGGCCGGGACTCCACCACGATGGGGGACATCATGCAGCCGCTCGCGGAGTCGCGGGTGGAGGCGCCGGACAGCCCGATTTCCGATGTGCTGCCCCGGCTGGAGAGCGGCCCCGGGCGGCGGATCCTGGTGATCGACGACGGGGTGCTGGTGGGGATTCTGTCGCCGTCCGATGTGAGCCGCATGGTGCGCATGCTCACGTCGCAGCAGCAGCATCCGTCGCCCGGGGGGTGGGGGCAGGGGCCCGGGGAGGGGCAGTGACCGGGCTGCCAGGCTTGCTCAGTTGTAGATCGTCGCCGCTCGTGAGGTCTGCGCTATGCCGTTGGCGCCCTGGAAGATCCGGCGGCCCCAGCTGGTGAGCGCGTTGGGGTTGAAGTTGCTGACCATGTCCAGGTATTCCACTCCCCCGCTGTTGCCGCTCCAGGACCAGCCCAGGTAGCCGATGCCGTACTGCTGGGCGATGGACATGATGGCGTCCTCGTCGGGGTTGCCGTCCGAGTGGTCGTGGCCGAACTCTCCGACCACGATGGGCAGCCGGGCGTTGACGAAGTGGGTGAGGTAGCCGCGCACGGTGGCGTCGTTCGGGTAGACGCCGTACATGTGGATGGAGAAGACGGTGTTGCGCCGCGGGTCGGCGTCGAAGACGGACTGTGCGTTGGTGCGCATCACATTCGCCCAGTCCTGGCCCCAGTTGGGCGCGTCGACCATGAGGGCGTGCTCGAATCCGGCGTTGCGCAGCTTCTGGATGGCGGCGCGGGTGTCGTTGGTCCACGCGGTGTAGTTGTTGTTGCCGTACGGCTCGTTGCCGATGTTGACGACGATGTGGTTCTCCTGGCCGGTGAGCGCGGAGCGGATGCTGATCCAGTAGTCGGCGGCCCGGTCCAGGGTGATGGCGCCGCCCTGTTCCCCGTAGCCGGTGGTGTCGTGCACCTCCAGTACGCAGATGAGCCGGTTGGCCTTGCACTGGCCGACGATGTTCGCCACGTCGGAGGCGTCGTTGCGGCTCCAGCGGTCGCCGCTGGAGAGCACGACGCGCACGGTGTTGGCGCCCAGCGCCTTGATGTGGGCGAGGGATTGGGTCTGGCCGGGGTACCAGGTGTGGGCGTGGTTCACGCCGCGCATCACGAAGTCGCTGCCGTTCGCCTCGACCAGCCGGCCGTTGCTGACCCGCAGTCCGGTGGCGGCGGCGGTCGCGGGCGCGGGGTCCTGGCCGGCGGCGGCCGGGCCGGCCGGGGTGAGGGTCAGGGCGAGCGCCGCGGTGAGGGCGGCGGCGAGCAGGGCGGTGATCCGGGCGCGCGGGCCCGTTCTGGTGCGGATGCCGGTGCGGATGGTGTCGCGGATGGTGTCGCGCATGTGATTCTCCTGCGGAGTACCGTCCCGTAGGACTCCCAGTGGGGTGGAGAGAAGGTCGTACGGTCAGCCATGGGAGCGCTTCCAAGCTGATGCCTCATCAGGCCACCGCTCCCCCCGCCTGTCAAGGGAAAGAGCCGGCGGCCCCGTACGGAAGATCCCGACCGGGCCCGTAACCGCCGCTCAGCGGACTACCCTTCAGTTCATGAACAGCCGCCCCGCCCTCACCGGACCGGCCTATCGCAGACTCAGCGTCGAGGAGCGTCATGCACAGCTGATCGCCAGCGCCCAGCGGCTGTTCGCCCGTGCCGTCCCCGAGGAGGTCTCGCTGGACGACGTCGCCCGCGAGGCCGGGGTGTCCCGGCCGCTGGTGTACCGCTACTTCCCCGGCGGCAAACAGCAGTTGTACGAGGCCGCCCTGCGCAGCGCCGCCGACCAGCTGGAGGGCTGCTTCGCGGTCCCCCAGGAAGGGCCGCTCAGCCAGCGGCTCGGGCGCGGGCTCGACCGCTATCTCGCGTTCGTCGACCAGCACGACGAGGGGTTTGTGGCGCTGCTCAAGGGCGGCAGCGTGGTGCAGACCACCAACACCACCGCCATCGTGGACCGGGTACGGCGCGCCGCCGCCCGGCAGTTGCTCGCGCATATGCGGGTGAGCGAGCCGGGGCCGCGGCTGCTGCTGGTGGTGCGCACCTGGATCACGACGGTGGAGGCGGCCTCGCTGATCTGGCTGGATGAGGAGAAGGCGCCGGAGCTGGGCGAGTTGCGGGACTGGCTGATGGATCAGTTCGTGGCGCAGCTGGTGGTGACGGCGGGGCGGGACGAGCAGACGGCGGGGATTCTGCGCGGGGCCGCGTCGCTTGAGCCGCCGGGTGGCCAGATCGACGGGCTCATCGAGCGGACGTTCGGGGTGCTGACGCCCAGCGCGTCGTAGCCGCGGGCGGACGACCGGTGGCGGCGGCCCGTCCGGCCGCCGCCACCGTCCGGGTCCGGGTCCGGGTCCGGGTCAGCAGACGCTGTCCTTCGGCCTGGGGTTGGCGAGCCCGAACAGCGGGCGCAGCCGCAGCCCGGCCCAGGTGCCCAGCAGCGCGACCGCGCCCCAGATCCAGCCGTGCAGGCTGCCGGAGGCGATGCCCGCCAGGTACGCGCCGATGTTGCAGCCGCCGGCCAGCCGGGCGCCGATGCCCATCAGGATGCCGCCGAGCACCGCCGCCAGCGCCGTGCGGCCGGCGATGCCGCGGTGCAGCGCCCAGGTGCCGCCGAGCGCCGCCGCGAGGCCGGCGCCGATCATGATGCCGATGTCGGTGAGGCTGTTCTTGTCGGCGAGCACCGCCCCCTCGAACATCGCCTGGTTGTTCGTCTGCTGCCAGAAGCTCCAGTTCTCCGGGGAGCCGCCCAGCGCGCCGACGATCTTGGAGCCCCACAGGGCGAAGGCGCTGGTGATGCCCCAGGCACCGCCGGAGACCAGCAGCACCCCGGCGCCCAGTACGGCCAGCACCAGGGCGCCGGCCACCAGCGGCCACGAGCCGCGCAGCGCCCGCGCGGCGCCCTTGGCGGTGGGCACCACGCCGGCCGGCGGCGGGTTGCGGCGGGCCTGGACGTACCGGGTGAGCGCCACGATGCCGCCGAGCGCGGCGATGGTGATGGCCCACGAGCCGAGCCAGCCGACGTGGTCGGAGAGCAGCACCGCGTCGTACGCGGGCAGGTCGCTCCACAGGTCGAACTGCCAGGCGGCGAGGGTGGAGCCGGCGATGAAGCCTCCGAGGGTGAGCAGGATCGAGGACTGGCCCGAGCCGACGGCGAACAGGGTGCCGGAGGCGCAGGCGCCGCCGAGCTGCATGCCGATGGCGAAGACGAAGGAGCCGATCAGCAGCCCGAGGCCGATCTTTCCGGCGGACGGTGCGGGGGTGGTGCCGAAGAGTCCGGTGCCGGTGCCGATGATCACCGCGAACAGGGTGGCGGTGGTGCCCAGCAGCAGGGCGTGGGCGCGCAGCCCGGCGCCGTTGCCGACGGCGACCAGCTGGCGCCAGGCGGAGGTGAAGCCGAACCGGGAGTGGAACAGCGCGAAGCCGAGGCCCAGGCCGAGCAGCAGCAGGACGCCCTGCTTGGCGCCGTGTTCGGACCAGACGTACGCGGTGAGCGCGGCGCCGATGACGCCGAAGGCGGCGAGCGGGGCGCGGCGCACCGGTGGGGCCGGGGGCGCGGGCGGTGTGGGCAGGGAGGTGGGGCCGGGGGTCAGCCAGGTGGCGGTGGGGAGGCGGGGGCGGGTCCGTGGTCCGGATTGGGGCGCGGCCGGGGCGGTGGTCACAGTGGTTCTCCGGGTCGTACGTGCTCTGTGCGCGGTACGGGGCGCACGCAAGGGGAGCGGGGGGTGTGAAGGGAGCGGTGGGAGGGCGCACCGGGGGGTGGGGGCGCGTCAGTGGCGACAGAGGCCGTCGTCAACGCACCAGGCCGAGGTCGCGAACAGCGCAAGGCGCAGTTTGCGGGCGGGTGCGGACATATGAACGAGGGTAGGCTTCGGCGCCCGCTCAGGGGAAGGGGTGGTGACGGTCATCACCCGCCCGGGAAAGGAGCTGGTCACCCTCCATGCACACGTCCCACAAGCTCCCTCGGCGCCCGCGCCGCACAGCGTTGGCCCTTCTCGCGGTCACGGCGCTCGCCACCGGCGGCGTCTCCGCGCTCCCCGCCACCACCGCGATGGCCGCCTCCGCCGCGGCGTCCGCTCCGGCGAGCGCCGGCCCCGCCGTCGACTCGTTCCGCTATCCGTGGCGCGGTCATGATCCCCGTGACGCGGACGGGCACGGCTACTACCGGGCCTCGTGCGCCTCGTTCGCGGCCTGGGCGATACGTTCGGACGGGCGTTCGCACCGCGCCTCGCCGGACTTCCTGGGCGATGCCCGGGCCTGGACCGCGCCGCGTACCACCGATGCCCCCCGGGTGGGCGATGTGGCGCAGTGGTCGGCGCATCATGCCGGGGCGGGGGCCCTGGGGCATGTCGCCTATGTGACGGCGGTGCACGGGGACGGCACGGTCGAGGTGCACGAGTACAACTGGCGCGGCCCCTTCAACAACCAGCAGCCGAACCGGCTGAACGTCCGTACCATCCCGCTCTCCGAGCCCACCCGCTATCTGCGGTTCTGACCGGGGGCCGGCCGGCTGGGAGACTGGCCGGTGTGAAGAGCGAGGAGACCGCGTTCGTCGGTGGGCCCCTGGACGGCCGCACCCTGCCCGTGCTGCTGGGGCCCACCGGCAAGCCGCCGAAGACGTACGAGGTGCCGGTGCCGGACCCGGACGGCGGCCCGACGGTGACGCATGTGTACCGGCTGGAGGCCGCCGGGTACACCAAGCGGCTGCGGGTGCCGCGCGGCTGGCGGTATGTGTACGACCCGGCGGGCCGGCCGGCCGGCGGTCCGCGCTGGCCCTGGCGGCGGCGCGGCACGGCGGACTGACCCACCGTCACCGTCCCGTCACTCTCCCGCACCCGTCCGGCGGGCCGGGCCGGGCCAGGCGCCCGATGATCGAGCCATGATTCTCAGGCCCCGGCCGTTGTCGTCCCTGGTGCTCGCGGTCCTCACGCTGGCCGCGCCGGTCGCGCGCGCCGAGCCGGTGGACGCGGGTCCGCCGAGCGTCGGTTCGCTGCTGGCGGAGCTGCGCACCCTGTACGAGCGGGCCGGCGCCGCCACCGAGGCGTACAACGAGACCGAGCAGCGGCTGCTCGAACAGCGAGACCGGGTCTCGGAGCTGTCCCACGGGCTGGCCGACACCCGTACCGAGCTGGCCGCCACCCATGAGGCCATCGGGGCGCTGGCCCGCGAGCAGTACCGGGGCGGCGGGCTGATTCTCCCGGCACCGCTGCGGCTGCTGCTGGGTGCCGACCCGGAGCGCGAGCTGGCCGGGGCGGCGGCGCTGGCGCGGGCGGCGGATCAGGCGGCGGCGGTGCTGGAGCGGCTGGAGAGCGGGGAGCGGCACGAGGGCGAGCTGGCGGGTGAGGCGCGGGCGGCGCTGGACGCCCAGCAGGCGCTGATCCGGGAGCGGGAGCGGCAGCGGGACGCGGTGACGGAGCGGCTCGATGAGGTGGAGGCGCTGCTGGTGGGGCTCTCGGGCGATGAGCTGGCGCAGTTGTCGGCGCTGGAGCGCAGTGAGACGGTACGGGCGCAGGAGCGGCTGCTTGCGGACGGGACGCTGGGCACGGATCTGGGCCGGGCGCCGTCGGCCGAGGGGGAGCGGGCGCTGGGCCATGCGATCGCGCAGTTGGGCAAGCCGTACGAGTGGGGCGCGGAGGGCCCGGACAGCTTCGACTGTTCGGGGCTGACGATGCGGGCCTGGTCGGTGGGGGCGGGGCGGGAGATTCCGCGCACCTCGCAGCAGCAGTGGGAGCGGTTGGCGCGGGTGCCGCTGGACGCGCTGCGCCCGGGGGATCTGGTGGTGTACTTCGAGGACGCCACCCATGTGGGCCTGTACGCGGGGGACGGCATGGTGATCCACGCGCCGCGGCCGGGGGCGACGGTCAAGGTTTCGCCGCTGGCGGCGAATCCGCCGCTGGGGGCGGTGCGCCCGGATCCGGAGTCCGAGCCGCTGTCGTCATGGACGCCCCCGCCGTTGCCGGAGTGGGCGGGCGAGGGTGAGGACAGCGGCTACGACTTCCGGTGACGGGGTGTCTGGGCCGGCTCTTTTGGATCTTCGCGGATCAGGATCCGAAGAGAGGACCTA